>NZ_SBLC01000049.1 GCF_004054105.1 Falsigemmobacter intermedius | reverse complement strand
GAAATCCACCCGATCTGCCCGTTGCAAGCCCGCACCCTCTGGGTGATCCATGAAACGCGCCCCCATCAGTCGTCAACACCATGATTTATTTATCAAATATCACAGAGAGGACAGAGAAATCAGTGACTTACTTGGAGAATGTGGGGTTAAAGGTCATCGCGGAAGCGATCTTGTCCCAAGCGCCAAAAGTAAGAGTTGTAGCGCTCTTCTTCCTCGTCATCTTCATTTTCGCAGATCCAGTCGAAGAGGACTGCGGACATCATCTTTTCCTCGATATCTTCTAAGTCTGGAGGCGGCAGTGGCTCGACCTGGTGAGCGCCATAGAGGGCTTTGTACTTAGTGTAGCGCCAGCTTTTATATTCCCAATCAGCAGTCCGCTTTTGCCCCTTTTTTACCTTGAAGCCATCGAGCGCCCACTCTTCTTTAGTCCGGAACTGTGGCAGTCCGTCAGCGTCTTTCGGAATGTCTCGGGTGTTCCAAAATGATTTTCCGATGCTGTCTTCGGCTGTGAAGTCGGGTGCTTTTCGGTTTGTTAAGAACTCGTGGTGTTCCTTGGCTGCTAGCTTGACGAATGGCTCTGCAGTTTGTCGTATCTGCTCTTTGCGCCATGCATGCTGAGCTTTTTTCCAAGCTTTCGCTCGATCTCTGCCGATATCTTGGCGATCTTGCATTTGTCGCTCATATGCGCGGATGGCGTAGTGCAGATCCTTGCGATGCAATTTTTCCGGTATGTCGTCGCTGCAGATGATAATCCGTGATGACCAAGCATGGCCGTTTCCGCCTGAAACCGCGTAAGCGCGCAGATGTTTGCCAGCATCCATAATAGGCGCCAGATCTTCGGCGAGCTCGGCTGGCACATGGCCTAGTTTGACTTGTCCGTTCTTAAATCGGACTTCTATCGCATTCTTGTCGTACCGATTTCGTGGCTCGCGAACGAGTTCGATGCGATCTCCGACTTCTGGTCGGATGGGCTTTCCGCTGATCTCATCGATCTCGTTGTACTCATAAAACTGAAGCCCAGCGACGCTAGAAGTAACAAAGCGAGTGCCCACTGGTTCGCCAAATTCTTCGGGGAAATTCTGCATTTTTTAAACCTTTCTTTTTTGAGAATGTACTCCAAGAAAGGTTTAAAACTCATTGAAAATACTTGGATTTTTCCCGCTCCCCCCATCCACGATAGGTTAGATTCTCGCGCTCATTCCTCCTCGCCCCCTCCCACGATAGGTTTACAGGAATTCCGAAAACCTCATCGAAGATCGGCTTCAGTCTCGCGTAGCTATCGCTGTCGACGAACAAGCCAATGCGCAGTCGTCCGAACTCTAGAGTTCCCAAGTGTGGCCTGGCTGCTGGCCGATCCCGCGTTGACGCTGCGGACACTTCGAGCCCTCGTTTACCCCTGATGATGCCTATGTTTGGAAGGCGGAAACGGTAGTTTTCTGGACCAAAGTAGCAGCGCCATGTATGCGCAACGCCACTTTGAACGCGTGCAGAAAACTCGCCCAGCAGAGGCCTGAAACTCTCAAACTTTGCCCAGTTTTGCTCGATTTTCGCGATCAGATCTCGATGACCTTCGGCACGCGGATGATCGTAGTTCGACTCCGCGCGTTTCAGACTTTGCTTCTCGCGGTCGAGCATCGCTCGTACTAGCTTTGCGAGCTCTTCTTCTGTGATCGAAGATCCGCGCCACGCAGAATCCGCGCGATAAGTAATGCGGTTTGCCGGCTTCTTGTTCATGTCTCCGATGACATTCGCCAGGTTTTCATAGCTGGCTTCGACGATCCCGTTGGGCGTCAGCAGATCGATAGGCGCAGCCGTCCGAAAGCCGGTTTTCAGGTCAAGAAGTTCCGGTTTTTTCTGCTCAATCGCTTCTTCAACATGCTTCTGAGCAAGCAGGTCCAAGAAGTTCTTGGCCGTTTTTTCTCGATCAGACAGCAGCGAAATCAGATCGTCAGACGGGATTTCTGACTGAAAAATGTAGAGGCGGCGGCGCACGAGGAAGCCGCGAGCAGACCGCGTAAACGCTTCGGATGGCAGTTCTTGGCCGTCTTTCGATGCAGCTACTACGCGGCACTTGGCGAGCGTTTCGAGCTCGTTCTCCACGTCTCGCATGGCTTTGTAGGCGTCCAGAATCTGACGATTCAGGCTTTCAAGGCCGTTTCCGAGCAGCTTTTTTATCTTGATATCTAGTTTCTCTTCTTCCATTGGGTCTCCTTTCCCCCGTTCACGATAGGCTAAATATATCAGAAGAGGGTTAAAACACCATTTAAACCTATCATGGGTGGGGGATGAGGCGAAAACCATTTTAAATCGCCTCCAGATCACCCAACCCCCTCTAATTAGGGTTTATCCATGCACCCTTCCTAAGCGTGTCCTACGACGATCCTGGAGGGTCGTTTCCCCGTTCAGGCATCATTTTTGGCGCCTCAGCCCATCATACGTTCAGTTAACCTATCGTGGGCGGGGGGGGGTTAACTCCACAAACCCGCACTTACCCACACTACGCAGTCGCCAGCGCTTTGATCCGCGCTCCCTGCTCCGTATGGATAAGTGCTGCCGTCTTCAATGACGCGTCGCTGCAGGCTTCTTCTCAGTCAGCTCGTGTTCTTCAGACGCTTCGATGAGCTTCCTCTTCAAATCTTCGATGCTCTCAAACCCAGCAATCCGTGCGAAAGCGTCAAAGTCGATTTCGTCGTCATCGTGCGCAGCCATGCTCGTGCCCTCTGTAGTTTCTGGATCTGGGGCTACCGGATTTTCGCGGCACGACAATCTGAAAACTCATCTGTCTTGCAACTTTGCATCCTACTTAGTTAGCGAGCCGTCCCTATGTCGGACAAATCCTTCGGATTTGCGCCGACATAGGGAAGCCCGCCAGGGGTTTCACCCCATGGACCCGACCATTGCATGGAGCTGAAGAAGGAGCGCACACATGGACGACACTGAGACCACCAGTAATCGCGATAGTCGGATTACTTTCCGCGCTACGCCTGCGCAGCACTCTGAGCTGTTCGAGCGTGCGGGGCAGCTCCAGCTCAGTCCGTCGGACTACATCCGCCTTCAGGTTCTTGGACCCGTGAACCTGCGCCGCGTGCCTTGCCTGTCCGCGATCCAGGAGCAGAGCTATCTGCTTAAGAGCGTCAGCGATAACCTCAACCGCACAGTGAAGTTGGCTCATGCGGCCAACAAGGTGGGCAGCCTCGATGCCGACCATCTCTCCGCCATCTTGGCCGAGGTCGAGACCACGAAAGCCCACCTCGCGCAGCATCTCGCAGCCGTCAAGCAGGCGCTAGGACGCGCTCACTGACATGATCGTTAAGCAGTCTCGATCCCAAAAAGGAAAGGCTGCTGGTCTCTCTGGCCATCTTCTTGAAGGCGCGGAGAACGAAGAGATTCATGAGATCCATGGTGATGTGGATGACATCATCGCGCTGAGCGAAAGCCGCGTGGCTGGAACCTCGCTCAAGTATGAGATGCGCCAGTTCATCATTTCGCCTGATCGGCCTCTGACGCCAGATCAGGAGCAGAAGATGATCGCCTCGATCACCTCAGAGATGGGTGCTGAGAGCTTCGAATACGCGGTCGTTAAGCACGTTAAGCCTCGCGCTGATGGCAACACCGCGCCTCACTATCACATTGTAATGCCTGAGCGTGACGCGAACGGACGCGCACTCGACAAAGCCCATTTTAAGGTTCGCAACGAAAAGGTCGCTCGCCTTCTTGAGATCGAGTTCGATCATGAGTTGACCAAAGGCACGCACAACAAAGCCGTCTTCGAACACTTGAAGTCGAATGGCAAAGAAGCTGAGGCCGCACGGATGGAGCACCTAACTCATGGTGCGCCTGCTCTATCGCAGTTCTCTTCCAAAGCACATCAGATCGCGAAGAGATTGGGCGTAGATCTTCCAAAAATTGCCCAAACGCTCAAACCTGGCAAGGGCGAAGGCGTGGACTTCCACGCGCAGCAGATCGCCCAAGTCCTGCGTGATCACCCGAACGCACGCGTTTCCATTGATGACGCCAAAGGCCACCTGGCACTGACTGGCCCAGACGGCACATTCATCGCCAGCCTGAACAGAGTTGGGAAGATCGACCGCGATCAGAACGACGCAATCCTGAACCGCATCGCAAGCATGAACGCGCAGGAAACCCCTGACGCGCACCTTCACCATATAGATAAGGAGACCACAAATGACGGACGAACCTCTACCACCGCCAGAACCGCAGAAGCCGAAGAACGTCGCAATGATGACCTTGGAAGAAATCAAGGAAGACACGACGAGCATACAGCAGAAGCTCGACCAAGCGTTGAGCCCCGATCCATCGAATCCGTCCCCGTTGGACCAGCTTCCGGAAATGATCGCAAAGATGGCCGAAGCAATGACCGCGATGCAGCAAACCCTGCTTTCGATAGTCGAAGCGCAGAACGTGCAGCGATCCGAGACCGTCTATCTGTTGAACATGATGGAACAGCACCTCGGCATAAGTCCGCCCCAAGAGCCACCCACAGAGCACTAAGTTTCTTTGAATTGGTCCGCTTGCAGAATGCGTGGACCACGACGAACCCTCAATTCAGTGCCATATCGACGCCGCTGGCGGATGCACGTCCACGCAGTGAGATTGCAGGGATGAGACCATCTGGTGCACCCAAAATAGGGCGTATCAGTAAACTCCAAGAGGCTCGCCTGCATACAGCTTTTGCGCCGCACCAGGACTATTTCAGCAAGCATAAGGTTGAGCCAGTGCATGCCCGCGCTAATGCTGCGCCACGCTCGCAGGTGCAGGCAAAACGGCCTTCGCTACCTTCTACCAAAATACTGCTCAATGAGCTTCAGAAAGTCCGCTTGAATGCTGCGCTGACCGAAAAGCGCGATGCCCTGATCGCTGCCGCCGCCTTCCGGAAACCTGCGCGAAGCGAGGAGAGAAAGGCAGTCCGCCCTTCCGGAACGATGTCGCCTGGCCACGCTGCGAAACTCTCAATCAAGCAGATCAGGGACGCCTTCGCCACCACGAAGCAGCTTTCCGGAATGGAGCAGAAGGACGCGATTGCGGCCCTGCTTTCCAAGCATGGCCTTCACCTTGGCATTGGCGCAAAAGCTGGCGTCATCACGATCAACCGTGCTCTGAAAAACGGTCAGAGTGAGTTCCTTGGCAGCTTAGAAAGGTTCGCTGGTCTCAAGACCAATGACGCAGATCGCGCTGATGTCATTAGCTCAATAATGTCCAAAGTTAACGTGGATGAAGCTAAGCCAGACCAGATCCCTTCTCTGTCTGAGAAGGAGACTGACGATGTCAGAAGAGAAGAAAACCACGCTACGAGCGCAAAAATCTGGCGCGAGTTCACAGCAAAGCTCGACACAAAAGCAGACGCAATCGCAGCTTTCAGACGCATCGCTGACGAGCGCAACGTTGCTAGAAATCTCAGCATCGATGAAGGAGTTGATCGCCTTGATCAGTGGGATGCGGACGGAGTCAGTCGACGAGAAGACGCCGCAAATGCAGCTCGTAACGCTACTGTCGAGAACGTCAGAGAAGATAGCGGACCTAGATGGAGCGATAGCGAACTTACACAGCTCAGTTCTAGAGATGATCGAGACGCAAAACGGAATGCTGCAAGAGCAAGCGACGATGCGAGCCGAAATCTTGTACTTGTACAACGAGATGGCGCCCATGCTGACGGCCTTCAAGAGCAAGCTGAGAAGCTAGTCGCAGCCATCACGCAGTTCGTTGAGCACCATCAGTATCACAGTGTAATGCTGATTTTGGGCAGCTCGATCTCTGAAAACTTGCAGAAGACCACATACGATCAGCTTACTTCTGTCGCTCCTGCACCTGCTGGCACCAAGCCAACAAGCAAAAAGCCTGCTGGCGCGGGCGGTGTTCCCATCCGTCCAGGCGGCCCTGGGGTGCCCGTCGTTCTCAGCCCTGGCATGAGCTACGAAGCTAAGCAAAAAGCCATAGCGGACGCGCTCAAGCAGCTTACTGGCGACATTAGCATGGGTAACATGCCTAAGCCGCCGAGCTTTGGTTGATCAATTTTCTCAAGATGGAAAATTTAAAGGCCGCCCCGAAGGGCGGCCAGGAATTAGGTGTGGTCGAGGTGGTGCGCTGCTAGAACATGCACGGCATAGAGTGCATGAGCAGCCTCGCCACATAAATATGTTATGCCAAGACGCTGACTATTTCAAGACCCTCAGCTCGATACCAGTTTCAAAATCCTTAAAGATCACAAGGCCTTTGCCTACTAGGTCTTGATTTTCACGAGTTCTTGCGCAATACTTATGGTGTACGTGGACGGGTGGTGCCGAGAAGCGTCGCAAAAGAGGCATAGAACATGGGATTTAATCTCTCAAAATTTACTGCTTTTGCGCAACTTGGGGGCGTCCTATCTGCACGCCTGCACAAACCAGGAAGTGCTAGGCATGGTTGAAGCATGAGCGAAATTGGTCGTTAAACGACCCAATCTACGAGCGCCGTTGGACGCCAGAACAGCACTTGCGCATCCTTCATGGTGCGAAAGTTGATGACCCCAACTATACATTTGACCTAAGCGCCAAGATCCTGACCGACGCGGATCTGAGCTTCTGGCAGCGCATTGAGGACATGCGTTTTGCCGAGCGCATGGGTGCCCGCGAAGAGCGTAAAGCTCGCGGTCAAAAGCGCTTGGGCGGGATGCCTCGGCGAAAAGACTTGTCCGAGGTACCTCGGGGCAAGCTGCTTCCGCATGTCTTCAACGGCGGCTCTCCGCTACTGAAAGAAGTGCTCTCGCATCTTGCGACGCACTCGGACGCCTACGCAAACATGAATCCCTTCAAAAGCTGGCGTAAGACCGAGCTGCTGAAAGGGCTTTCTTCCATCTTCATCGACTTGGACGATCCTGTCTGGCTCTATCAGCGTACACTCGAAGAAGTCGCCGCAGCAGTCGTGAACTTTTGTGAGTACGTCAGCATTCCAGCGCCAAGCTACATAATGCGTTCGGGCGTTGGCTTGAATGTTGTGTGGCTTCACACGGAAGTTCAGATGCACTCTGATCTTGTCGATGATGTCGGCAGCACGTCTGAAGACTGGAAAGCGACAATCGACAAGCTGTTCCGATTGTTCGCTAAGCGTTTCGTCCCGGATGGCCAAGCCACAGACATGACGCGGCTGTTCCGCATTGCTGGGTCAGTTAACAGTAAATCCGGTGTTCCGGTATGCCCGCTCTTCGTCGCTGGATCTGATGACAAGCCAGCAGTCTACGACTTCGACTGTCTTGCTGAGATGATTGCTGAAGCTGAAGCCGTCGATCCGCTGATCTCTCCATTGTCGACGCGGACACAAGAAGAGATCGATGAGCGCAAAGCTTCTGCGGCCGCGAAGCGTGCTGCAGCGCGGGCAGCCGAGAAAGCAGCGAAACTGGCGGCAGGTCTCATCGATCCACCTAAGAAAAAGAAGGCCAACAAGAAGGGTGACGAAAACGCATCACTGTTCGATTATGCTGAGATCGATGCGCCAGAAGCGCTGATGTCGCTCGATGCTGTCGAAGCTGAGCAGTTCGCCAAAGTTTACGAGAAAAACCCTCGTTACGGGCTGGTTCTACGTGACATTTACCGTCTTTATCGCATTCGTGGCGGTCTTCGCTCAATGCCTGGCTGGCGCGATCAGTTCCTGTTCTGCCTCACCGTCTGCCTTGCTCAAGGCGGCTACAAAGGCAAAGCTCTGTGGAAGCAGATCCATAGGATTATCCCCCACACTGGCTTCGACGTAGAAGAAGCAGTGAGCTACATGCAGACTGCTGTTGCGTACGCAGACGAGAGTCAGAAGGGTAAAGAAGACAAGCGCTACGTACTCCTGAATGACGTTCTACAGAAGCGCCTCGGTATCACGGCTTCTGAAAAAGCTCAGATGGAGACGGTCCATAAGAAGTCGACGAAGAGCATGTCCTTTGAAGAAAAGCGCGACGATGATCGTCTTCGCAAGCGCAAGTCGCGGGGCCAGGATGGTGCTGGCATGGCGAGATCCGAAGCGGCTGAGAAGCGGCAAACTCTAACAGAAGCTGCTGGTGAACTACGTCAGTCTGGGCATTCTGTACGTGAAATTGCGGAGAAGCTGGGAATCTCAAAATCGGTCGCAGGACGTCTCTTGGCATCTCAGACTGGACAAAACCCATGCCAGAACCCGGCGTTTTGCATCGTTTCATCCCCTGTCCCAGTTGTCACACTATTAAGGGCTGACGGGGAGAAAGGGGAGATTGAGAGGACGGCGGAGGCTGCTGACTCTTGGTATGACTATGAAGATGCAGAGCGCGAAGAAGAGCTGCTGAACGCTTCTGCTTACTTCAAAGAGCCTGGCATTATTGACACCTGGATGATTGAGGATGGTGTTGAGAAGCTTCGGCATGAGTATATTCGTATAGCGCGTGCATCGGGAGATCTGGCGCAAGATGCTGAAGAACTGCCGAGCGTTTATGTGGATGCAATGAATATTGAGATTGCAGAGCAGCAGTCGCGTTTGAACCGTTTCCACGGGACGCCACGCTTGCAGTAAGAAAAGGGGAAGTGTGCGAAGCTTTCCAACGAGCACGCGCACACTTCCCCTTTTCTGTTTCAGTGATCTTCTTAGTTCCGTTGAGACAGTGCATCGATTTCGGCTCGGATCTGTAGTCCAAGCGCCTTAGCTTCGGGCGTCTTTGTTGGCGATGGCCAGGTGCAGAATGGTGGATGCAGAGCTGAAATTTCGCCAGCAACACGAGCGAACGCCTCTCACTTTCTCTTAACCCGCTGCGATCAGCAGCGCGGAGGCCCCAAGACTGGGGCCGCAGACCGATAAAGGGGTTGAAACACGCCGCGCAGGACGCGGAGTGAAGTGAAGGTGGCTTAGATAATAAAAAGCCCGCAACCTGCCTTACCTATTCTCAGCAATCCAACATTTCGGCTTTCACGGCGTTTAATATTTACATAAATATGAAAATATGTATTCCTATAAATATGTATTGACTGAAAGGATTGAGGTCAGGTATACTCAATAAAACAAGGGGATTCTGAATGAAGACAGTGGTTGTAACGGCTCAAAAAGGCGGCGTGGGAAAGACGACTACGACGATCAACCTTGCTGTGGCAGCACACCTAGATGGCAAGCGTGTGTTCGTCTTGGACTTCGACGCTCAGGCTTCTTTGCGCCTTATGCACAATACTCGGGCTGATGGCGCATTTAGCATGGTGCCAAAAAAGGATGATCCGAACTGGCAAGAGCCAACACCTGCGCAGCTTCCGCAAATCCTTAAACAGCTCGATGGTCACTTTGACTTGCTGGTAATTGATACGCCACCGAGTGTGTCTAGTTGGATGCCGGATGTGGTTTCCAAAGCTGATCTGACGCTGATTGTCACTGGCTCGGTGCTTGCTGATCTGGCGGCGGTTGCAAAAACCTATGGCGAAGTTCGGAAGCACACTGACAACCTAGCGTTCGTTCTGAACCGCGCCCTTCTCGGCGAGGCGGAAACGGTGAAGGCAGCTCAAATGCTATCTGGATACGGTTCGCTTGCGCCTGTTGTGCATGATCGCAGGGTTCATCGCGGGGTAATGAATACTGGTGTCACAGCAATTGAGCGTCACTTTGCAGGGCCTAAAGGCGAGCTTGTGGATTTGTATAACTTCGTGAAAGGGCGGTTGTGATATGGCAAAGGCTACGAAAAAGGCCGATCCGATGGAGGCCGCAAAAGCGGTCTTCGAGCTTGAGCTGGAAGACGTTCCTAACTCTGCACCCATCCCGCAGAGGGGAGAGCCAGCCGTACTTGTAGTGGATGCTCCGCAGCAGGGCAGGGGCCGACCAGCCACGAAAGCGGCGAACCTGAAGAAGATGACCGTGCAGATCGACGAAGACTTGCATCATCGCCTCAAGCTCAAGCTGCTGGAAGAGAAGGTCTTAATGCAAGACTTCTTGGATCGTGTCGTTCGTCAATACCTCGACGACTGATTTTCATAAATACGAAAATACGTAAACCTGTAAATATAGGAATATGTATTTCATCGCCACACACCAAGCCGTTCCTCGCGTTGTGGGCTGCTTTTTGCATAGAATAGGGCAGTTCCCGCTGCCGCCGTTCCGCGCTAATCCGTTCCTTGCGCGAGCTGAACCGGGGGTGTTCCCCATAATATGCTGCCATCAGGAGGACGACATTGCCGACATTAGACGAGCTTGAGAAACGCTATCCTGCACTCTTTGTGAACCGCCCGTATGTGGCTGTCGGCCCCGCGTGGATAGACCTTCTCGCTCGCCTATGCGCCGACCTCACAGCCGCAGGAACCCCGCCGCCGCGTCTGTTGGAGGTCAAACAGAAATACACTGATCTCCAGATTTGCTTCGCGGGCGGCACTGAGAAGCACGAAGAGCTGATCCGTCGTTACGAGCGCGAAGCAGACACGATCTGTCCATTCTGCGGCGATCTTCCATGTCGTGAGAACGACTGCGGATACTGCCGCATGACCACTCAATAATAGTCTATAACCTAGAGCCCCTGTTTCACACGGCGTCCGCGCCGTGTGTCTCGCCCCCTTCTTCCGTCTTCGGCCCCGATCCTGGGGCCTCCGCAGCGCCAATGCGCTGGTTCGTGGGCAGGGCACGCTTTTTGAGTAAGTGATTGTGATCATACATGACTAAGTGATTGCGATCATACAAAACCACGCCGTCCGCGAGCGACCAGATCGACCGATCTGCGCCCATCTCTCCTTTCAGAAGGCAGGCCAACACACCGACGCGAGCCAGCATGGCCGCGCCGCCGCCCACGTGTAGTGGGCTGGGTGGTTATGTTGACACGATCACTTCATATCCGTTCTTTCAGTGCAATCAGCTCTCTGGGCCACGGTTTCCCCTGATTTTGCAGGGTTTTGTGGCGTTTGAGGCTGGGGTGGAGGGTCTGTTTTAGCCTGCTTCCGTAGCATAGTGTAGTAGTATGTATGATACAATATCCTACATACTACAAAATACTACAAAAATAATACTACAAAATACTATAAGTGTATTGACTACTACATTTTGATACTGTAGTGTGTAGGAAGTTAAGCGAAATGGAGTTCAGAGTATGGCGCGTAACAGGTCTGAAGATGTTGATGCGAAGGTCGAAGCCGCGATTGAGCAGCTTGAGACCTTGGGCGCGAAGGTCACGAAGACCGCCGTCCAGGAGATCACTCGCGGCTCGAACAGCACAATCTTTCCTGCTTACGACCGAGTCATGCAGCGTCGCGCTGCGGCTGTTGAGCCGACCGAGGCGGCTCAGAAGCTGTTCGTCCAGTTGTGGTCGGAAGCTGTAGGTGTGGCACGCGGAGAGCGTGCTGATGAAGCCGCAGCGTTGGAAGAGATGGCTGCTGAGATCGAGCGCCTAAACAGCATGATCCTTGAGAGGGACACGGCGGCGGAAGGTGCGGCCACGGCTGCTGAGGAGGCCATTGCGGCGGCCAAGCAGGAAGCCGAAGCGGCAATCGCGGCGGCACATACTCAAGCTGCGGCAGACGAGAAAGCCACGGCTGTTCTTCGTGCTGAACGCGATCTGATTGCTGCCGATAAGGTGAAGCTCGAAGCGCAAGTCGCGCAGCTACAGGACGCGCTGAAGAACGCTGAGATCGGCTTGGCGAAGTCCGAGGCGAAGCTGGAAGTGTATCGCTCCATGCAGTCCAAGTGACCCGTGTTCGGAAAGGTAGACCTTTTCGAACGTTGAATGGACGTGTTTCTGTTAGGTTGGCTAGGAGAACACCTTGTTTCTTGGCAGCATGGGGCGCTGCTAAGCCCTTATTTTAATAGAAACACGTCTAGATGCCCGCCGTTGACAGCTCGATGGCGAAACCTACAAGCGCCTTAGGCTTCATGCCGTTGAAACCGACCAGACGCACCTCTCATTTACGTAAATCCGCACTTGCTTATCTAAGAGTATGATTTTCAAGAGCGTTCCGATTTTACCTCTCGGAGGCACAATGGCGAAAGAACAAGAATGGACGCCCTGGTATCGTCGCAAAGAATACAAAGGCAACCTAACCGAAGAAGAGAAGCGGCACCTCGATTCCTTCCGCCTCGAAGAGAAACACCCGGCGGCGGCTGTTGAGGACTTACCCGAAGAGGTTCAAGGCTATCTCAGCGAACTCGAACTTGCAGTTTATGACGCAAAACAAGATGGCGTTGCTACAAAAGCTTTCGTGCTGACCGGCATAGGCGCACTTGTGATCTTCTTGGCATACCGCGAACTGGGATGGCTCCCCCCGCTTGTCGGGTATGTCACAGGCGGCGCAATCATTGCCTTCGCTTGGGTCAACTATTCCCGAGAGTGGAAGAAGAACGCTGATGGTCTCTGGATCAAAAAAAAGGGCAGGGGCATTCCCTTCTCACGGACAGAAGAGAAGCTTCAAGAGTACTGGGAGCTTGATGCAATCAGCCGCTTCAGAAAGCGGCGAGAGGCGGAGATTGACGACGATTTAGGATAGCTGCGATTCTCGTGGAATGATGGAAAAGATTTCGAACTTGTTTGAGGATTTCTTGATCCTGGTCACACAGATTGGGTTCTGGGCGTATGCACTTGGACTCGGCCTAGAGACTTTTCGGGACGCGTCTCACTTGGAGACGAAGTAACCTCCGACAATCGCGACGACTGATAGTGCCATTGCGACTGCTGAAACTCTCGTCCACAAAGCGGTTTTCTCTGTCGCCTCGGCAGCGCGGACTTGGGCGGCGACTGCCTCCTCTGTGGCCTTTGCTGCGGCGATCTGAGCCTCAGCTACTTCTTTGGCTAGCAGGAAGTTTCGCCTCTTGATCTCAATATCGCGCCAGTATGAAGCTTGCGAACCAAGCTCTTCGCCAGGTCGACGGAAGACATCTTCGTCAGTTTTCTTGGTCCAGTCTTCCATTGAATGCCTTTCTTATTGGCGCTTGGTGCTCTGCTTCCACTTAGCAACTGCTTCTGCTGCAGTGGTTGGGTTTGCGATGATCCTATGGACTGTTTGGCGCTTTAGTTCAGTAGCTTTCGC
The DNA here is from genome assembly GCF_004054105.1 of Falsigemmobacter intermedius. Lineage (GTDB taxonomy): Bacteria > Pseudomonadota > Alphaproteobacteria > Rhodobacterales > Rhodobacteraceae > Wagnerdoeblera > Wagnerdoeblera intermedia. The sequence goes on along the minus strand of NZ_SBLC01000049.1, from coordinate 3,198 downwards.
TATTTCAGATGGCCCATGACCTAGGCCGTGGAGTTCGATCACTCGATCTACTTGTGACTTTGTGAAAGTCGGCTTCCGACCCAAGTATGCCGTGGGACGGTATGCCCGTGCATGTGCAATGCCGGCTTTCTGAGCTTCTGCTTTGGCGGTCACCTCAGCTTCTGCCAGTGCGGCCAGGACTGCTAGTGTCGCATCCCTCATGGCGGCTTCGATGGGGTTTGCCGGTTTGGCGGGGAATGTCATTCCGGAAATCACCGTCTTGATGGTTACCCCCATTTCCAAGAAATCCCTCATGCTCCGTGTGATGTCGACATAGTTTCGCCCGAGACGGTCGATCCACCTGACCACCAGAACGTCACCATCCCGAAGCATATCGAACAGTCGACGCCCTTGGGGTCGGTCGCGAAGAAGGGTGGAAATTCCGGAAACTCCTTCATCGGCAACCACTCGATCTAGAACGAAGCCTGCTTCCTTGGCTTGTGTAACTTGGTGATCGACAGTTTGGTCTAGCGTTGAAACTCGGGCATAAAAAATGGTCTGCATGCGGTCCTCTGGGGTGTTGTCCACATAGATAGCCGAACGCGGTTAAAATGGTGCCAAAATATAGAGGTTTCTGAGGGTGTCCGTAGAGCGTTCTAGGGAGTACCCTAGAGGACAGGGATGGATCGTCATTTGTGATCGGTACGGGGTTTCGTGCTTCTGCTTGACAGACGTTTTAGTCAACGGGCTTGGCGAGGGGGATATAACCGTGCATCGTATTTTCCTACGATGAGGGGGCGGAATGTCATACTACGAGGAAGAAACGCCTGAGGACGTTTTGAATAAGAAGTTGTCAGGTTGGATGACTGCCGAACGAAATCTCGGAGCCAATTTTAACAAATGGCGCGACCGTGAAAGGCTCCTCGATTATAATATTGATCTTATCATGCAGCGCGACTATGGCGAGTTTGGGTGCATGATAGATGTTCGAAACAATAATTGGGACGAAACATCTGCACTTCTTCTTCTAGCAACTCGACGTGATGCTGCTGCAAGCGCGTCATTTTCTAGGTACGCTTACCGTGAGGCCAGTAGGGCCAGGAAAGTAACGGTAATGTGCTTCTATATGCTTATTATCGTTGCAGCTCTTTTGGCAGCGATCTGCGGTCGTCTTTTTGGCCTCTTCTAGGGCACGGTTAGGGGATTGCGCTCATGATGGGAAATTTCGCACTTGTAGGCGCCCTGATCGGCTTTGTCGGATCAGTTATGTACGCCATTTACTCCGTTTTTTGGCTCGGCGTCGTCGATCTAGATCTACTCTTTAACGTCTTTATATTTACCGCTGGTGGCGCTTTGTTTGGTGCCGTGGCACTGATATTCGGTGGGGCAGTTCTTTTAGTGTTCGCTGGCTTGTTTTCAGCCATGTCTGGGCTTGTCACAGAGCTTTTCCCTGCTCGGTATGCAGGAGTTGTGATATTCGTTGGCGCTTTGTGCCTTCTACCGATTTCCGTCTATATTGTTTGGTGGGTGTTTTCTTTGCTGGGCGGGAGCGGAGGGGGCTCATGCAGCAGAATGAGCCCACAGCACTGTTAACACATATCGTTTCGGTCTATGCCCGCCTGCAGGCCCCTGCCACCCTGCGAGATTAACACAGACTACAAAGGACGGACTCCCCAGCTTTTTTAGAAGGCTGACGACACAGATGAAATCCCTAGAATACTCAATCTGTTAATCGTTCAAAATGTGAATTTTTCCATATTGCACTTCACCGCAGAGTACGCAGTCTTGCGCCTAGGATCAGAATTTCAGTAACGGGGCCCTCTTAGTCAAGGCACATCGCCGAGCCAGTCGATGCCGGAGGGTTTGAGTTTGGCGTTTGGGTTTAGGCCCTTGGTGACGGCGTGGCTGATCGTGGCCTGACGTTTCTCGGCCAAAAGCGCGATTAGGCGGCGCTGTTCCTCGATAAGGTCATCAATCTTCGCCACCTCCCGATCAAAAACGCAGCAATCTTGCGTTGTTCGGTGAGAGGGGGGAAAGGGATCGACAGCTCTTTGATCGGCATCGCCCCGCGCGCGGATCGCTTGACTTAGTTACCCCCTCCAAACAATCTACGCATATTCATGAATTGCGCAGAGGATTGGCAGGTTAAAATATGGCCCCCCCCTACACGAACCTAATAAGCTGGCCGAACCCTATGGACTGGTCCAGTCCGATTGGACGCGTATCATACTTTGCCCAGAAAGTCTTTTACACGATCTTGGGGCTCATTCTCATCGCGGTCACCGTAGATAGTTATGGCAGAGTGACCACTTTCGGCGAAATAATTTCAGCACTCGTTTTCGTTTGCGTACTAGGTGCAGCGAGCCGCCGCTTGAGAGATTTGGGGCGCACTAGGTGGTTGATATTGCTATATCTAGTTCCAATCGTGAACCTACTCCTAGTGCTATACCTGACATTTGCACCGGGTGGACTTGCATCTGATAACCAGCTCCGCTCCCGTGTTTAACTATTATTGAGCCGTAATGGTGCAGACTTAAATCGCTTTTCTTCACGGGAATCGTTTTCGTCGGGCATGACTTTTGAGAGGGCATGGCCCGGCTGGCGCAGATCTTCAACGTGGAGGACGCAGCATGAGCGCGCCCCTCTCTGCCCTCGACACTGCCTGGCTCCACGCTCGTGACGCTTTCGGCGCTGCAGCGCTCAAGCCGGGAGCGAGCGAATTTGACACCCCCGAGAGCAAATTCTGGATCAGCGAAATGGACCGCTTTCAGGACATGATCGAAGTCGCGGAAGTGCGCACCCAAGAGGATGCGGCGGCGATGATCAAGTTCATCTGGACGGACGCGAATGCTGATGGGGAAAACTGCCCGCAGGTCAGGAAGTCCGTCTTGTCAGCGGTCAAGGAGTGGGCCGCAAAGCACTGAAAACAAAGAGGCCGCCTGTGATGGGCGGCCTCTTTCGATCACTCAATCCACTCAATGGCAATGCACGCGACCGGTGCTGTTGTCCATGTGGCAGCATTGCCCCGCTGGTGAAGATTTTCTGCAACCGCCGCCATGCGCATTCGCGAAGGACGACGATAGAAACAAGGCTGCTGCCACTGCAGCGATAGATGAAATAAAAAGGCGCATGTGAAAACTTCCTAAGTAATGTGAACCTGCATTCCCCAAGTGGCGTGTCGTTTGAGGTGAAGATCGCCTGTATCCGAGCGCTAGACAA
>NZ_SBLC01000048.1 GCF_004054105.1 Falsigemmobacter intermedius | reverse complement strand
CTTCGGCAAAGCACTGGCATGGTAGCCAGCATTCTGGAAATGGCCGGGCCCGACTGGCCGGTGCCGGATTTTTCCACACTGAGCCGCAGACAGAAGACTTTGGCGGTCCAGATATCCGGCCGGCGCGCGTCAGGGCCACTGAATCTGCTGGTGGACAGCACCGGGATCAAGTTTTTGGGCGATGGAGAGTGGCTGGCGCGCAAGCACGGCACGCACCGCAGGCGCCAATACCGCAAGGTCCATCTGGCGATGGACACGGCCACGGGTGATATCCGGGCTGTGGAGTTCACCTCCAGCCGTCACGGTGACAGCCCTGTCCTGCCGGACCTTCTGGATCAGATCCCCCCAGATGAACAGATCGGCACCGTGACTGGCGACGGCGCCTTCGACACCCGACGTTGCCACACCGCGATCCTGGAGCGTGGCGGCACAGCCGTCATCCCGATCCGCAGGAATGGCCGTCTCTGGGAGGAGGACTGCTCTGCCGCCCCTGCGCGCAACGACATCCTGCGGGCAACAAGGCACCTTGGGCGAGCCAACTGGAAGCACTGGTCCGGATATCATGTGCGAAGTCGGATCGAGGCAAGAATGCGCTGTCTCAAATCCTTCGGTGAGCGGATACCCTCACGAGACCCGGACAGACAAACCGCTGAGGTCCACATCCGCATCGCACTCATGAACCGCTTCAATGCACTCGGCACCGCCGATATTGAACGCGTGACCTGAGAAAAAAGGGGTTAGGGGGAAATCTGGACAGCGCAGGATTTCTGCAGCAATGCCGGAGCTATGCACAAAAATGCCCGCCCCCAGGCGTTTGTCACAGCGCGGGGACCAGACTGCGGCCAGCGACAGCCGCATCTGCCGTGTAATCAGACCCGGCGGCAGAAAATTCCGCATGCCGATCTGATAGGCCATATCATCAGGCGAAGTCAGCCGGCAGAGAAGCTCAGTATCGCCATAATCCAGCGCATAGCCAAGCATGGCAGGCCCCATTGAGATCCCTGCCCCTTCGTCCCGGCAGGCATAGATGGTCAAAATGGCCTTAATCGATAGTTTCTGATTTTATGGTAGAATGAGGGTCATACCGCAGCCGAACCGACCTGCGGGTCAATCACCCTGCCCGCTTTCCCCGCAGGTCTCATGCAAAGGGCGGAGCGCGGCTCTGCATCGCTCGACAGCACCGGCGCAGCATGCAAACCTGCCCCACTCCTAACCGGGTCGGACGCGTGATCAACACCAGCCTCTTTGCCGATTTCCTGCACCTTGTGCAGAGCCGCAATTTCTCCACCACGGCGCGGGAGCGCGGGATGTCGCAGTCCACCCTGTCGCGCCGGATCATGCAGCTGGAGGCCTTTGTCGGTGCGCCTTTGTTTGACCGCTCCATCCAGCCGGTCTCTCTGACCGCAGCGGGTGAGAAGCTTCTGCCCATGGCGCAGGATCTGAGTGAGCAGCTCGATCTGATCCGCCAGATCGGCCATCCGGGCAGTCAGGGCGGCACGGAGATTTGCAATATGATCGCGCTGAGCACCCTTGCGATGGAGTTCTTCCCCGGCTGGCTCAGCAGCCATGACCGGCCGGGGCGGCCATGGCGGGTCAATCTGCTGAACACCGAGCCGCTGCTGATCATGAACATCAACAACTTCCTGCGCGGCCAGAGTGAGTTTCTGCTGACCTTCGCGGCAGATCAGGTGGCCGATCTCCATGCGCTGCGGCACCACCGCTATATCGTGCTGGGGGAAGACCGCGCCTGTCCGGTCTCCGCCCCCGGGCCGGACGGCGCGCCGCTCTGGGCGCTTGGGGCGGAAGATCCGGTGCCTTACTGCGCCTATACGAGAGGCAGCTTCTTTCAGCAGGCTCTCGCCCCGGCGATTGAGCGCTTAGGCGCGCGGCTGCGCCCGGTGCGGGATAACTCCATGGCGGCGGTCCTCTATTCCATGGTCCGCCAGGGGCATGGCATGGGCTGGCTGCCCGAGTTGCAAGTCCGGGAAGCCATGGCCACGGGCGGCCTTGTGCGGGCAGGCGGGCCGGAGTTCGACATCCTCTCGGAAATCCGGCTCTACCGCTCTCATAACCTCAGCCGCTATGCCATGGCCTTCTGGAACCGCGTCAGTGCGGGCTATGAGATCCGCCGAAAAGAACTGCGGCTGGCGTGAGATCCGGCCAGCTGTCGAGATCTGCCAGGGCATCATAAAGCGGACCAGCCCAGGACGCGCCCGCGCAGCAGTCGGTGAATTTGTCCCGCATCGCGCCCTCCGGGAAGGGGTGATCGAGCGTGCCGTTAGCCGCCCGCCGCTCGGCCTGCAGCACAGTGCCGTCTGCGAAATGGAGCCGCAGGATATGCGGCAGGCGCTTCCCCGGCGGACAGGCCGCCTCTTCCTGCGGGCTGTAGGAGGTCAGCTCGAGGCATTTCGCCAGCGGGTCATCGCGCAGCCGCAACACGGCCTCAGGGGTGAAATCCGCAAGCTCAGTACGTCCGCGCCGCAGCGCCCGCGCGAGGCAGTAATGCATGGAGAACCGAGCCTCCATTTCATTTTCCGGCAGGCTGTAGGGCAGATTGCGCCGGTTGGCGATGCCGACATGGGTCTCAATCCGGGTGATCCGGTCAGGATCGATCGCATGGCGCGCGCGCAGATCGCCCAGTGCATCAATGATCAGATGCGTTGAGCCGCAGCAGGGATGCAGCTTCGGGGCCAGCCCCACGCTTTCAATGATATGCAGACGGGTGTCGCGGATCTGCTCCACTGCGTAGCCCGGCGTGCCCTCGCCCCGGAACATCTCTGCCAGCCCCTGGGGGCCTTCAAAGGCCTGGGCATGGCCATCCAGACCCGCAATGGCCAGCCGCGCCGCCTCAACGGCGTTACGGGCGGCCAGGCCTGCGTGGAAGGGCTTGGCGGGGGTGCCGAACTGCCCCTTGGTGCCGCAGGCAAAGCTGCAGGCCAGCGTCAGGCTGCGGCGGAGCGCCTCTTCATCCGCGCCCAGAAGCCAGGCAACCCCGGCAGCGGTGCCGACCGAGCCCACGGTCGAGGTGCCATGCCAGCCGGCGGTGTAATGAGCGCCGCCCAGACCCGCGCCAACAAAGGCCTGGGCCTGTAGCGCCACCAGATAGGCATCAATCAGATCGGGCCCGCGGGTCTTTGGCCCCGCCACCGCCAGAAGCGCAGGCAGGATCACCGCTGAGGCGTGGGACATGCCCGGCAGGAAGTTATCATCGAAATCAAGCACATGGGCAGCGGTGGCATTCAGCATAGCGGCAAAGGCCGCATCAGCCGCGCCACCGGTAATCAACGCGGCCGACCCGCTGCCCTGCGGCACGACCGAGGCCGTGCGCTGCACCGTGACATCGCCGCGCCCGGCATAAAGACAGCCCAGAACATCGGCGATGGCCTCAGCCGCCGCCCGCCGTCCCTGGGGACCGGCTGCAAAGCGCCCGGCCTCATGGGCATGAAAAAACCAGCGGGCCATGGCCCCTGCAACAGTCTCAACCTGGGTCATGATCGGTTAATCCAAAAGCGGCAGCAGCCGGTTGAGCAGACGGCCGAATTCAAAGGGGGTGACCACGGCGCCGCGCTCGGTATCGACACGGTGGATCACGATGGCCTGCTGTTCGGGCAGCACCATGCCGTAATGCCCTCCGGCCCCAAGGGCGAAATAGGCGCCTTTGGGCAGCACCACACCGGGCAGGCCGCAGCCCTCACGCTCCAGCCACCACATATAGCCATAGGCCCCATGCGGCCCCGCTTCGCTGTTGCGCAGCGTCATCAGCTGCACCCAGCCTTTGGGCAGCAGCGATTTGCCCTGCCATTCGCCCTGCTGCAGGCAAAGTTGCAGAAAGAGTTGCAGATCACGGCTGCTGAGGCGGAAGGGATAGGCCGGGTGGCGGGACTCGGTGAAAGGCTCAAGCCAGGCGTCGGGCGTCTCTCCGGCGAGAGAGAAATCCTGCATGCCCAGCGGCTCTGCCAGATAGCGCCGGAAGCCTTCCGCCACCGAATGGCCGGTGGCCTGAGCATAGATCGTGCCAAGCGCGTTGAAGTCCCAGTTGTTGTAGCACCAGAAGGTGCCGGGCGCATGGGAGTGACGCTTTTCCTTGATCATCCGCATCCAGTCGGTCTCATAGCCCGCCGGATGATAGATGCCCGAACGGGCCGTCAGCAGATCATAGACCGTGGCGCGGCGCTCAACGGGGCTCAGCCCCTCATTGTCGTCGATCCCAAGCTCTTCGAGGGTTTTACCAAGGTCCATCCGCCCGGCCTCCACCTCAATCCCGATCAGCGCGGCTAGGAAGCTTTTGCGCATCGAATGGCAGAGGAATTTATAGTCCTGCGGCCCGTGCTCCAGCAGCAGGCTGCCCCGCTGCCAAAGACTTAAGGCGGCGGTGGGCTGCTTTTGCAGCGCCTCTTTCAGTTCGGGGGTCATGCCGTCTCTCCCTCCAGCGCCGCGGCAAAGCCTGCGCTGGCCTCCAGAAATTCACGTGTATAGGGGTGTTCGGCCCGGGCGGCGCGCACATCGCCCGAGGTCATTTCTTCGATGATCACCCCGCGCTGCATCATGCCGATGCGCTGACAGATATGGGCGATCACCGCCATATCATGCGAAACAAGCAGATAAGTCAGATTACGTTCGCGCTGCACGTCCTTGAGAAGATTAAGGATTTCCGCCTGGACGGAAACATCCAGCGCCGAGGTCGGCTCATCGAGAAGCAACACCTCCGGCTCCATGATCAGGGCGCGGGCGATGGCCACGCGCTGGCGCTGACCGCCGGACAGCTCATGCGGATAGCGGAAGCGGAACCCCGGCCCGAGGCCCACCTGTTCCAGCACACGAGTGATGCGCTGGTCGTGACTGTCGAACCCATGGATCTGCAAAGGCTCGCGCAGGACCTTGTCGATGATCTTGCGCGGATGAAGCGAGGCATAGGGGTCCTGGAACACCATTTGCACGCGGCGCAGGAAGTCCGGGCCGCGGGCGGCTTTGGGCTGCTCTTTGCCATCAAGGATCACCGAGCCGCTGTAGTGCGGGTTCAGCCCCGCCACGGCGCGCAGCACGGTGGATTTCCCGCAGCCGGACTCGCCGATCAGACCATAGCTTTCGCCGCGCGGGATCGAGAAGGAGACATCGCGCACCACATGATGCTCATCCCCCTCTTCGCCGAAGATCACATTCAGCCCCAGGGTGCCGATGAGAGTGTTCGTCATTGCCCTGCCTCCTGACGAAAGACCGGCCCGTCCAGCCAGGCCGGATCGCGCTGCGGCACGATCAGCCGCTCGGTTTCACGGTCAAGCCGCGGCAGGCTTTGCAGCAGTGCGCGGGTATAGGGGTGACGCGCATTGCGCAGGTTCTTTGCCTCAATCTCTTCGAGAACGCGGCCGGCATACATCACCAGAATGCGGTCACAGAAACTCGCCACCAGGTTCAGGTCGTGGCTGATGAAGATCAGCCCGGTGCCCCGCGCGCTGACGAGTTCATCCAGCACTGAAAGCACCTGGCGGCGCACCGTCACATCGAGGGCTGAGGTCGGCTCATCCGCGATGATGATATCGGGCTCCGGGATCAGCATCATGGCGATCATCACCCGCTGGCCCATGCCGCCTGACAGCTCATGGGGGTAAAGCCCGAAGACGCGTTCGGGATCGCGGATATGCACCGCCTCCAGCATTTCCAGCGCTTTGATCTTTGCGGCGGCCTTCTCGGTCCGGTGATGCACGAGGAAAGCCTCAACAATCTGATCGCCCACCTTCATCAGCGGGTTCAGCGAGAATTTCGGGTCCTGCAGGATCATCGAGATTGAGCGCCCGCGGATTTGACGCATCCGCTTTTCTGAGGCTGCGAGAAGATCCTCGCCGCGGAAGCTCATGCGGTCCGCCGTCACCGTGGCGCTGCCGGGAGTCAGCTTCAGCAGGGCCCGGCCGGTCTGGGATTTCCCCGAGCCGCTTTCGCCCACGATGCCCAGTTTCTCGCGCCCGACGCTGAAAGAGACCCCGCGCACCGCATCGCGGCCGGTGCGGTTTCCGCGGAACCGGATGCGCAGATTTTCGACCTGAAGAAGCGGCTCAGTCATGGCGGGGATCCAGCACATCGCGCAGGCCGTCGCCTGCAAGGTTTACGGCAAGGCTTGTGAGCAGAATGGCAAAGCCGGGCATGGCGGCGACCCACCAGGCGTTCATCATGAACTCGCGCCCCGTTGAGAGCATGGCCCCCCACTCGGGGCTCGGCGGCTGGGCGCCAAGGCCTAAGAAACCAAGGCCGGCAGCCGTCAGAATAACGATGGCCATATTCAGCGTCAGACGCACCACCACCGAGGGCAGACACATCGGCACCACATCTGACCAGAGGATCCGCAGATGCGAGGCCCCCTGCATCCGCATGGCCGCCACATAGTCAGACGAGCGGATGGTCAGCGTCTCAGCCCGCGCAAGCCGCGCAATGGGCGGCCAGGCCGAGAGGGAAAGCGCCACCACCGCATTCTCAATCCCCGGCCCCAGAGCCGTCACGAAGGCCAGCGCAAGGATAAGCGAGGGGAAGGCCAGGAAGATATCGACCACCCGCATCAGCACCAGATCGACCCAGCCACCGAAATAGCCCGCCACCGTGCCGACGATCAGGCCCACCGGCCCCACGATCACGGCAGTCAGCACGGCAATGTAAAGCGTGATCCGCGTGCCGTAGAGGATCCGGGAGAGGATATCGCGACCGAGTTCATCGGTGCCGAAAAGATGCAAAGAGGAGGGCGGCTGAAGCCGCTTGCTCAGATCCTGCAGCATGGGATCATGCGGCGCGATTACCGGAGCCAGCAGGGCGACCAGCCCGAGAAACAGAAGAAAGAGGGCCCCCGCCAGGGCCGAGCGATTGGCGCAGAAGCGGCGCAGACCAGCAAGCGCCTGCTGCGCCCGGGCCTGAGCGCCCGAGGTCGGAACGGGGGCGGTGATCCAGGCGCGGAAGCCCTGAGTTTGAGGCTGATGTGACATGGCTTTGCCCTCAGCGCGTGCGCGGATCAAGGACGCGGTAAAGCACGTCGCAGATCAGGTTGATGGTCACAAAGATGATGCCCACGATCAGCGTGCAGCCCACCACGGCATTCATATCCCCCGCCAGCAGCGCGGTCGTGAGATAGCGGCCAAACCCCGGCCAGGCGAAAACCGTCTCGGTCAGAACAGCACCCTCCAGAAGGAAGGCGTAAGAGAGCGCCACCACGGTCAGCACCTGCACCGCGATATTGCGGAAGGCATGGCGCCAGACGGTGCGCCGCCAGGACAGGCCTTTGACGCGGGCGGTGATGACATATTCCTGGCTCAGCTGCGCGGCCATGAAGCTGCGCGTCATGCGGCTGATATAGGTCATGCCCCCAAAGGCGAGGATCGAGGCCGGCAGCACGATATGCGAAACGGCATTGCGGAAGGCCTCCCAGTTGCCGGTCATCGCCGTGTCGATCAGCAGAAATCCGGTCCGGGTCTCGACGCTGTATTCATAGACAAAGCCGATGCGTCCCGGCCCTGATACCCAGCCAAGGCCCGCGTAAAACACCATCAGCCCCATCAGCCCGAGCCAGAAGTTCGGCGCGGAATAGCCGATCAGGCAGAGCGTGCGGACGGTGTGGTCGATCCAGCTGTTGGCATACATGGCCGAGATCACGCCCAGCGGCACCCCAAGCCCGGTCCCAAGGATCATCGCCACCGTGGCAAGCTCGACCGTCGCCGGAAAGACCCGGCCGATATCTTCCATCACCGGCCGCCCCGAGGTCAGGGCATTGCCCAGATCCAGCGTCACGGCTTTGCTCAGATAGCTGATGAACTGATGGAGCAGCGGCTGGTCGAGGCCCAGCTCGCGGTAGACCTTGTCATAGGCCTCCTGGGTGGCATTCTCGCCGACGATCTTGATCACCGGATCAAGCGGCAGCATGCGGCCGATGAAAAATGTCAGCGCGACCAGCCCCAGAAGTGTGATGCTGACCGAGATTGCCGTGACGCCGATCCGTCGGATCAGCCGCCTGTGCCGCACGGAAAGTCCCGTGCGCTGTCCTGCTGTTTGCATGACCTTGCCCTTTCTGCGGGGGTGCCGGCGGATTTTCCGCCGACACCCGGGTTCACTCCGGCAGACCGGGATTACTTCGAGATATTGCCGTAGAAGGCGCGCAGACCGATGTCGGTCCAGCCGCTGATGGACTTGCGCCAGGCGACGTTCTGGGTGGTCTGGAAGATGTAGACCTGGGGGCCGTCCTGGAACTGGTCGCGCTGCATCTGCAGATACATCTCTTCGCGTTTGGCCGGATCACGCTCGGCCAGGGCAGCCAGAACGCGGGCGTTGTAGTCTTCCGAGAAATAGGCCGACCGCCAGCTGGGATACTGGGTCAGTTTCTTCTCAAAGGCATTGTCGGGGTTGTAGAAATGGCGCGAGGCCATGCCATGGGCGTCATTGACCGAGGTCTGCCAGCTCATGATGCCCATATCGAATTCACGCCCCCGCACCTTGGCGAAAAGCTGGGCATTGGCCATGCGCTCGACGGTGACGTCGAGGCCGACCTGAGCCGCATTCTGCTGGAAGTGCTGCGCAAGCGGCATCGAATAGGGATGGGTGCCCAGGATCAGCGAGAATTTGGTCCCCGGCTGAATACCGGCCTCTTCCAGCAGCGCCTTTGCCTTGGCGATATCGAGGGTGAAGGGTGCGCCCTCGGCCTCATCCAGCGCGCCGAAAGCGCCGACCTGAACCGGGGTCTGACGTTTGATCCCGATGTTTTTCAGGAACGACCCCATCATAGCGTCGTAGTCGAGCAGATAGCGCAGCGCGAGGCGCACTTTGGGATCGGCAAAGAGCGGATTGCCGTGGTTCAGCGCCAGATAGGTGATCTGCGGCTTCGGCGTGGTTTTGACCGAGATATCGGGATTGGCGCGCACGGCCTCGATGTCTTCGGGGGTCAGGTCGCGGGCGATGTCGAGATCGCCCTTTTCCAGCATCAGACGCTGGGTGGCGGCTTCAGCCACATGGCGCACAACAATGGTTTTCAGCGGCGGCTTCTCGCCCCAGTAATCCTCATTGCGCTCAAGGATCACCACCTCACCGGGGTTCCAGCGGGCGAGTTTATAGGGGCCCACGCATTCGGTGCGGGTCGCCAGGTATTTATTGCCCAGATCGCCGTCGACCTGATTGGCCTCCAGAACCTGGCGGTCGAGCGCGATGGCAATGGGATAGACCGCGATGGCCTGGAGAAGGAGCGAAGTCGGATAAGCCTGATCGAACTCCAGCACCAGCGTGGTGGCATCGGGCGCGGTGATGCGGCTTTCGACGTTTTCTTTGGTGAAGCCGTATTCCGTGAGCGCAGCGGAGGCGCCGAGGCCGATTTTCACCACACGCTGCAGCGACCAGGCCATCTCGGCAGCTGTGGCGGCATTGCCGGAGGGGAACTTCAGACCTTCGCGGATTTTGAAGGTCAGGGTCTTGCCGTCTTCGGAGACGGAATAGCTCTCCGCCATGCCCGGCAGGATATTGGCCGGGTCTGCCGGGTCATATTCCATCAGCCGGTCGCAGGTATTGGCGATCAGCTCAATGGTGACCACTTCGCCGATCTGCGCCGGGTCAAAGGTCGAGATCGCATCGATGTTCCACGCCATGACCAGAGCATCTTTCGGCGTGGCGGCCAGAGCCACCCCGCTGAGGGCACTGGCCGCCGTCAGGGCAGCGAGGGAGGACAAAAGGCGGTTACGCAGTTTCATTCCATCCGTCTCCTTGTTGGTATTGTTATGTTTTTTATTATTTTCAGAGGTCCGCCGGACGCGGCTGCAGCGGCGGTTTGACGTCGCCCGGGATCGGGCATTGATAGGACGAGGCCGCGAGCCTTGCATCGAGATCGGCGCGGGCACGGCTGAGAAGATCGGGCTTGGTCAGGCAGTCCTGTGCAGTGGCGGCCATAACTTTCGCCACATAGACCATGGCCTTATGCGCGGCCGGGGTCTTGCCCTGGGCCGTCACCTGCCAGGAATGGCCCGGCGTGCCGATGGCGATGGTGGCAGCATGGGCCTGAACCGTCGGGACGATCCATGAGACATCGCCCACATCGGTCGAGCCGATCATCGGCTCGCGGCGGGTGTCGCGCGGCACGATGAAGTCGGCCAGCGCCTTGCCGGGCTGCGGCGCCATCCCGATCGAGCGCCAGGCATTGGCGATATCGGCGGGCTGCAGCGTGGCCTGGATCTTTGCGGCAAACTCACGATCCGCCTCATCGTAATCCGGCGTGCCCAGGCGCTCAAAATTGGCCTGCATGGCCTCTTCCAGCGGCGGGTTCGGCAGAAGGTTCGACACCGCGCTCATGGTGGAGATCGAGACTTCCGTGTCGGTCATCATCGCCGCGCCATGCGCAATGCGCTGCACCCGGGCGATCAGATCAAACATGCCCGGCAGGTCCGGCGAGCGAATGGCGAAGCGCAGCTTGGCTTTCGCCTGAACCACGTTGGGGGCCACGCCGCCGGCATCCAGGAAGGCATAGTGAATGCGGCTTTCCTGGGGGATATGCTCGCGCAGATACTGCACGCCCGTGCACATCAGCTGCGCCGCATCGAGCGCCGATCGGCCCAGATGCGGCGAGGCGGCGGCATGGCTCGCACGGCCGGTGAATTCAAAATCCATCCGCGTATTGGCCAGCGAGAGTGCAGGCGCGACCTCATTGAAGCAGGAGGGGTGCCAGGTGATCGCGGCCCCTACCCCCTCAAAGGCCCCGTCGCGGGCCATGAAGCTCTTTGCCGCGCCGCCCTCTTCCGCCGGGCAGCCGTAATAGCGGACCCGACCGGGGGTGCCGGTCTCTGCCAGCCAGTCTTTCAGCGCACAGGCCGCCAGCAGCGCCGCAGAGCCGAGCAGGTTGTGGCCGCAGCCATGTCCCTGACCATTTCCGGGCAGCGGACGCGGCTCTGCCACACCGGCTTCCTGGCTCAGACCCGGCAGGGCGTCATATTCGCCAAGAAAGGCGATGATCGGGCCACCCTCACCGGCCTCACCGATCACTGCGGTGGGGATACCGGCGACATTCTCGGTCACGCGGAAGCCTTTTTCGCGCAGCATCGCCGTGTGCTCCGCGACCGAGCGGTATTCGGTGTAGCAGATCTCAGGCATGCCCCAGACGCGGTCGGACAGGCCGATCAGATCCGGTGCGTGTTCGTCCACCTGGGCAAAAATATCGGGTTCATTGCGCATAAACTGTTCCTTCAAAGATCTTTGCTGAGGACTTCGGCCAGGCGGCCGAAAACCTGGCGGATGTGGTCTGCCCGCAGGAAACCGTGCCCGGCATGCGCGATCCGCAGGAAGTCGCAGCGCCGGCCAAGGCCGAAGAGCACGGAATGGATCGTCTCGCTTTCCCCCGGCGGCACGCGAGGGTCGCGGTCGGCATGCACGAGCAGCAGGGGGGCGCGGATGTTTGCGGCCTGGAAGATCGGCGAGATGCGCTCCAGAAGCGCGCGGTCGGCAATGGGATCGCCATATTCCGCCACGCGAAGCTGCCGCGCCCAGGGGCCGGTGGCGAGCAGATGGGTGAAGAAGTTGCCAATACCGTAGAAGTTGATCCCGAGTGTCCAGTCCTCAGGCCGCTCGGTCAGCGCCGCCATCACCATCCAGCCACCGTAGGAGCGCCCGTAGATGGCGCAATGGGCCGGATCGATCTGTCCTACCTGCACCAGATGCGCGCGCAGCGCGGTGACATCAGCCAGCGCATCATGGCGCTTCTCGCGGTCATCAAGGGCATGGAAGCGCCGCCCGTATCCGGTTGAGCCGCGCACGTTCGGGGCCACGACCGCAATGCCCTGTTGCAGCATCCACTGCACATCGCCCCGGTAGTCCGGGCGATACTGCATCTCGGGGCCGCCATGGATCAGAAAGACCACCGGCCAGCCGGCTTCGGGC
Source organism: Falsigemmobacter intermedius (assembly GCF_004054105.1). GTDB lineage: Bacteria > Pseudomonadota > Alphaproteobacteria > Rhodobacterales > Rhodobacteraceae > Wagnerdoeblera > Wagnerdoeblera intermedia. Next base: position 4,494 of record NZ_SBLC01000048.1, on the reverse strand, counting down.
TGCTCCCCTTCGGGGCGGTAGAAGAAATAGGGGATCCTCTCGCCATCAAAGCTGCTGAAGGCGCAGGTCTCAGGCATCAGACCCTCTGGCGCTTCGCCCAGGATCATCTCAGGGGCAGAGCCGTCGAGCGGGATCCACCAGAGCGCGCCGGGGCTGCGCGGTGAGGTGAGACAGCAGAGCAGCCTTGTGCCATCCCCCGGCAGGCTCAGGCCCGAGACCACGCCCTCAAAGGGCAGCGCCAGCGGGCGGGTTGCACCATCTGCAAGGTCCAGGAGCAGCAGGCGGCTGTAGCCCTCCTCATTCACTGCCACGACGGCGCGGTCCTGAGCGGGCGTCAGGGCGAAGGCATCCAGATCCCGGCCCGGGACCGAGAGGAGGCACTCCCCCGCCCAGCCCCCGTCCTCAAAGCGCCAGAGCGCCATGTGATCGCCCTGATAGTCACAAAGCGCGAGGCCGCCCCCTGCCTTCAGGAAGCGCGCCGAAGTAACCTTCACCCGGTGATCGGCCTGCAGAACGGGGCGGCAGCTGCCGTCTGTCAGCGAGACGATGGCCATCTGATGATCGCTGGCCGCGCCGGTCATCAGACGGGTCAGCACCTCGGTGCCATCGGGGGAGAAGGCGATTGCCTCCTGATGGCCCAGACCTGCGCTCAACCCCGTGACGGATCCGTCTGAAAGGGCCATCACCTTCAGATCCAGCATATCCTTTGCGTCGCTGTTAGATGTGAAGGCAATGCGGTCCGCAGCGGGAGCCCATGCCCCCCACATATGCACCGTCATCGGATCTTCGGTCAGCGGGCGGACGGTGCCCCCCGCCACATCGAGCAGAAAGAGCTGCCAGCGCTCATCCCCGCCGATGCAGGAGGTAAAGAGGATCTGCCCCCCGAGCGGCGACCAGGCAAAGCTGTTCACCGGCTCAGGATGTTCGGTCAGCTGCCGCGCGCGGCCTCCCTCCCACAGATGGATCTGCGGCTGGCCGCTCTCTGTTGAGAGATAGGCGATGGCCTGGCCTTTGGGGTCCTGGGCCGGGGCGCTGCGGTGCGGGCGCAGCATCCAGGCGTCGATGGAGGTGAACTCAGTCATGGGGGACTTCGCTTATCTGATCGGCCAGCCGGGTTGTGGCGTCGCGCAGGGCGGCGACCATCTCCGGCGTGCTGGTGTGATTGGAGAGCGTGACGATCTGAAAGCCCGCCTCAGGCCAGGCTTTATGCAGCTCCCAGGCAGAGCGGACCGGCGTGGTCATGTCATAGCGCGCCTGCACGATCTCTGCCGGGATATGCCGGATGCGGTCGACGCCTGCGAGCAGCGCCCCTTCCGGCAGGAAAGCCCTGTTCAGGCAGTAGGCCGTAAACAGCCGCGCAACCGGCAGATATTTCTCAGGTGAAGAGAGCAGATTGGCGATATGGGCCTCATCCGGCTCAAAGGTCTGGGTGCGGGCTGAGAAATTCCTCAGATGCCAGGCGGCGCGTTCTGCAACGCCCGGTTCCTCAGAGGTCAGCCGCCGGAAATAGGCCGCGGGCAGATCATCGCGCTCTTCCGGGCTGACATGGCCTGCAAAAACCTCCCAGTGGTCGGGAAAGACATGGCGCACGCCGTGAAACCACCAGTCCACATCCTGAGCACCGGCCAGAAAAATCCCATGGAGCCGCAGGGCTGAGACCCGTTCCGGACAGGCCTGAGCATAGGCCAGCGCGAGGGTGCTGCCCCAGGAGCCGCCGATGACAAACCAGCGCTCAAAGCCCATTAGTTCGCGGATCGCTTCGAGATCAGAAATCAGATGCGCGGTCGTATTGGCCTCAAGTGAAGCAAGCGGCGTCGACTTCCCGCAACCGCGCTGGTCAAAGAGCACCACGTCATGACGCTCAGGGTCGAGCGTATTCAATGCGCTGCGAACCAGCCCTGCTCCGGGACCGCCATGGAGAATGACGGTCGGAACCCCGCCCCTGCGCCCGTGACGTTCAATGTGTAATTCGTGGCCGGAGTCGCGCGACAGGCGCAGCGTCTCACATTCGGCTTGCGTCATTCCTGGCCCCTCTCAAGGAAGTTCTGCTGAGCTTCAGAAAGGATAGGGGAGACGTCTAATGCAAATATCGGATGGTTCATCCGTTTTTTGCATAGATCAGGCAATGGTTGAGGGATCAGCCTGATCTTTCCAGTTCGACAGATCAGTCAAAAAGCTAAGGTTTTACGGGTCGAGTTGTCTGATTTTCTCAGTTCTTTGCAGGATTTTGGGTGAGGACTTTCTGTTGTGTCGTGAGACTAGTTCAGAAACCTGTCCGGCTTAAGGCTCAAAACTTGAGCATCTTTGGCTGAAGTTCCGGCAGGATTGGTGCGAGCCTCACAGGGCTTTCCACGTCAGCCTTGAGGGCTCTCGGTTGTCATCTGTAGTTAGGGTGACACTATATATGTCACCCTATAAAGAAAGCCGGATCCTCTCTTCTTTCTTCTTTTATCTTCTTTCTTCATGCCCGTTTTGGGCCAATGAAATAAGGCTTTTTTGACGCTAACCCGTAGTTTTTGCTCGGAAAACCGTAGTTTTTGCTCGGAAAAACGGGGGTAAACCGTAGTTTTTGCTCGGGTAGCCGTAGTTTTTGCTCGGCAGTGGGGGTGAAAATTCTTATCCGTAGTTTTTGCTCGGCAAAACCGTAGTTTTGAGGTCTGCCGGGCAGTGCTTCGTCAATAAAACAAGGGATTTTCCAACATCTCTCCGAGCAAAAACTACGGGTTTAAGCAGTCTCGGGGCGGACTTCCGAGCAAAAACTACGGGTTCCGCTTCGCTTGTGCCCCTCTCATTCCGTAGCTATCCTGTATTGGTAAAACTACGGTTCAGACGTGTCCGAGAAAAACATCATCCTCACACTGGAGCAGCGGCCTGAGCGTGGGGAAATGCTCAAGGCTTCTGAGCTGATTGAGATCTATGGGGCGGAAAAGCTGCCTCTGAATGCGCGCCGCATCTATAACCTTCTTCTGCACCATGCGCATGGCCCGGATATGGCGAAGCCGCACCATAAATTCCGGGTGCCGCTGTCAGAGCTGAAATATGCCGATGAAGGGAAAGGGCGCGTGCGCAAACATGTGCTTGATCTGATGAGTACCTTCATCTCCTTCACCCATCTGGATCGCAACGAAGATGATCTGATACCGCTCCTAGGCTATTCAACCATCGGCCGCGATGAAGAGAGCGGCTATCTGACCTATGAATTCGACCCCCGGCTGGTGGCCATACTCTCAGACAGCCAGATCTTCGCAAAGCTGCAGCTTGATGTGATCCGGGCGATGTCGAGCAAATATGCGCTGGCGCTTTACGAACTGATCGCCAAGCGCGCACGGCTTTCCTACGTCCACTCCGAGACCTTCCCGCTGGAGCAGTTCCGCCTGCTGCTGGGGGTCCCTGCGGGTAAGCTCGATACCTATTCCAACCTGCTGAAATTCGCGATCACGCCCGCCGTGGATGAGGTGAACAAGCTTGCGGACTTCAGCGTCGCTTTTGAACCGGTGAAAGTCGGGCGCAAGGTTGAGGCGATTACGCTGGCATGGTCCATGAAGGACATCGACGGTCGGCGGCTGGCCTATTCCACCCTGCATGAGCCTGATGATGAAGAGATGTCTGCCTGAGATGGGCGATGATCTGCTCATCAGGATTGGGGCTCATACCTTTTTCCCAACCCACCGGATATGTAGTTTTCTGGCTGGACAAATAAAAAGATCGGCGCTGCTGCATGGTCTCAGAATTTGTAGTAATTGCTGTAGCAGGCGACGAATTCGCCCACGCCTTTTGCCAGGCATCAGTAACATCAGTGTCTGCAGGTTCGCAGCTCAGATGAAATTGTGTGGCTGCAGGGCGGGATGTCGGATGAAGAGGTTTCCAAAAATGCCGTGTTTTTGGTTAAGACCAGATATGGTAAACCTTTGAAAGGTTTGCTGCGGCACCCGGGACGCTGAATGCGCATCCATGGGCAGGTTGATGAGATATTTATATCAAGATGTGGAGAAACACTTGATCTACCCGGTGGTACTTTGCGGCGGGGCGGGGACCCGCCTTTGGCCTTTGTCGCGCAAGGGGTTTCCCAAGCAGTTCTCGCGGCTGACCGATCCGCAAAAGAGCCTCTTTGAGGCGACGCTCTCGCGGCTGCAGGGCCCGGATTTTGCCGAAGCCCTGGTGGTGACCGGCCCCGATTTCCGTTTCCTGGTGGCAGAGCAGATGCAGGCGGCCGGAAGCAAAGGCCGCATCCTGCTGGAGCCTGCGGCACGCAACACAGCACCTGCGATCCTCGCGGCGGCGCTGCATCTGGCGCAAAGCGACCCGGAGGCGCTGATCCTTGTGGCCCCTTCAGATCATGTGATCCCCGACACCGCCGCCTTTCAGACCGCGGTGCGCAGCGGGGTTCCTGCGGCCGAGGCCGGGCGGCTGGTCACTTTCGGCATCACCCCCACCGCGCCCGAGACGGGCTATGGCTGGCTGGAATGCGAAGGCCCTGCCACGACGGATCCGGTG
>NZ_SBLC01000047.1:1310-16555 GCF_004054105.1 Falsigemmobacter intermedius | reverse complement strand
AAGACCGCAGTTCGGCGGCGCATCCCGCATGTGCAAAACCGCTTGACTGGGATGACCCCGTTATCGAAGTCCTGAGCCTAGCACCGGTGGTGCGGCATCTGGCATAGGGACGGCTGAAAGATCAGCACACGGTTACCGGTGCTGATCTAGACCGAGGCCAGCGTTTCGTGCTCTGCCGCCGCAAATTAAATCAGGCTCGGAAGCTTTCAGACGAGAGCGTGATAGCTTCAACGTAGTCCCAGTCCATCGTCACCCCGATGCCCGCACCGCTGGCTGGAATTGGCATCAGGCCGTTCTCGGTCTCCAGCTTTTCAAGCACGATGTCACGCTCGAAGTAGCGCGACGACGACGAGGTGTCGCCAGGTCGGGAGAACTGCTCCAGCGTGCAAAGATGGATATTGTGTGCGCGCCCGATCCCGGCTTCTAGCATGCCACCACACCAAACCGGCACGTGATACGAAAGACAAAGGTCGTGGACCTGCTTGGCTACCGTATGACCGCCTAGACGCCCTACCTTGATGTTGACCACGCGGCCCGCATCGCTTGCCAAGGCCTTGCGGGCGTCGGGCAGCGTGCGGATACATTCGTCGAGGCAGATCGGCGTGGCGAGCGCGGCCTGCAGCTTGACGTGGTCGTGCAGGTCGTTCCAGGCAAGGGGTTGCTCGATGTAGTCAAGGTTATACTTGTCCATCGCGCGGAGGATCGGCAGATCGGCGAGCGTGTAGCAGCAGTTCGCGTCGACCGTCAGATGCACGTCGGGGAAGCGCGCGCGTACCGCATCCAGCAACTTCAGATCATGGCCTGGCATTACCTTCAGTTTTATACGGCGGTAGCCCTGCTGAACATGGATCTCGACGTCCTGCAGCGTACGTGCGATCTCCTTAATGCCAAGCGAGACGCCGACCTCGACCTCACTGCGGGTGCCACCGAGTATCTGCCACAACGGGAGGCCTTGGGATTTTGCCCAGAGGTCCCAGATTGCCATTTCCACGGAAGCCTTTGCCATCTGGTGGTCCCGCCAAGGGCGGAATAGACGCTCGACTGCTTGCGGATTGGTCAGGGGTTTGCCCACCACCTGCGGCAAGAAAACGTCACGGATCATCATCATAGAGGAGACGATAGTCTCTGGCAGATAGTCAGGCAGTACATCGGCTACGCCCTCGGCATAGCCCTCATAGCCGCCGGCGCGCACGACCACTATCGGGATCGTCTTCTTCACCATCGTGCCAGTCGCAATCCTGAAGGGGTTGAGAAGTGGCAGCTCGATCAGCTTTAGCTCGGCGGACTCGATCACGAGCGGTTCACGCAAGGGGGCGGTCATGACAAGAAACCTTCCATCTGGGGTGGGGTGGCGCGCGGGGTCACTCCGCGCACATTAGGGATTTGCCGTTCTCTGCGTCCGGCCAGCCAAGGCGCTGGACTATACCGGTCAGCTTCTCGGCTGCTTCCTGCAAGGGCGGCAGGCAGGTGTCGAGGAAGGGGGCTGCCTTCGATCCAGGCAGGATCATGCAGACCGAGGCGACGATCTGACGCGAGGCCGCATGCACTGGGCAGGCGAGCGTGGAGACCGTACCCCCGAGCCAGCCCTCGACAGTGACGTAGCCGCGCAGCAGCCCCTCCTGTGCCTCTTGGAAGAAACGCTCCCAAGCGAGGGGGCCGTTGGCGGCGTCGCGCAGGAGGGCTTGGTCGATCCTTGCGCGCAATATAGCTTCGGGCACGTCGGAGAGGATCACGCGAGCTGCAGCTGTCGGCATCAGCGGTAGCCGCGCGCCCTCCACGGGACGCAGATAACCTGAGGCAATGCGACCCTCGCTGATGGCAACCACATGTTCCCAACGATCGAGGATGTCGATCTCACAAGGATGGCCCGTGCGCCGCGAGAGCTCTGAAAGCACTTGGCGCGCGAGCGCATCAAGACCATGCTGATGTATGTAGCGATTGCTGACGAAGCCCGCTTTCGGTCCCAGTAAAATCTGCCCGCCCTGCTGCTCGATCAGCCAGCCACGTCCGATTAAAAGATTGCTCAGCGTGTAGACAGTCGAACGCGGCATGCCGGTTATCTGCGCAAGTTGGGCCCGGCTGAGTGGCGCATCGGCGTCGCTCAGAGCCTCGATGAGGTCTAGTGCGCGTTCCGTTCCATTTGCTCTTTTTCCGATCATTAAAGATTTTCCGCTCTCGGGGCACATATCTTGCTTGACGTGTTACTAAACATCGGCATTTCTGTCCACTGTAATGGAATTATGTCGCTATAACGACAGACTGAGGACCAAAATGATTGAACGCTTTGCCCAAAACCAGCGCATGAGCGGGGCGGTCAGCTGGCCGCTCTCAGGCCGGATGATCGTGACTGCTGGTCAGGTGGCCGACAATCTCGACGGCACCACCGCCGAGCAGACCGCTAATGTGCTGGCAAAGATCGACGCGCTTTTGGCCGAGGCTGGGGCGAGCAAAGCTGATGTCGTATCGGCGACAATCTGGCTCTCTGACATGGCGGAGTTCCAAGAAATGAACGGCATCTGGGACGCTTGGGTGGCTCCGGGCGCAGCCCCCGCGCGAGCGACGGTAGAGGCGAAGCTCGCTCTGCCGCAATTCAAGGTTGAAATCCAGGTTCACGCCGTCGTCGCCTGATACGGCGTATCCAAGGGGGAGGGCGTCTATGGCCCAGGTCATCGTTCTGGGGGCAGGCATGGTGGGGGTTTCGACCGCCCTCGCGCTGCAGTCCCGTGGTCATCAGGTTTCGCTGGTGGATCGCCGCGGTATTGGCCGCGAGACGAGCTACGGCAATGCTGGGGCGATCCAGACCGAGGCCGTCGAGCCTTATGCCTTCCCTCGCGACTTGCCGAGCATCCTTAAAGTCGTGCTCAAACGGACCAACGACGTCAACTGGCACCTTAGCTCGCTTGGCGACTTCGCCGCGCCTCTCCTGCGCTATTGGAGCCATTCCGCGCCGACCTCGCATGCGCGGATCTCTAAGCTCTACGCTCAGATCGTGCAGAAGGCTGACCTGTATCACCAGCCGTTGATCGAGGCGAGCGGCATGAGACACCTGATCGAATACGGCGGCTATCGCTGCCTCTTCCGTACCCCCGCGCTCTTCGAGGCTGCCGTCACTGGAGCTGAGCGGGTAAAGGCCGCTTGGGGCGTCGACTTTACTGCCGAGGACGGCGCGACCCTCGCCGCAGCAGAACCTAATCTCCGCTGCGCACTTGCGGGCGCCATCCACTACGGGCAGGTCTGGACCTGCCGTAGCCCGGGTGCTCTTACGGCGGCTTACGGCCGTCTTTTCGTCGCGCGGGGGGGTAAATTCGCCTATGGCGACGCCCAGAGCCTCGGGCAGAAGGGCGCGGGCTGGCATGTACGCACCGAGGAGGGGCTGGAGGAAGCCGAACATGTTGTCCTCGCCCTTGGTCCTTGGTCGGACCAGCTTGCCCTGCGCTTCGGATATCGTATCCCCTTGCTGAGGAAGCGCGGTTACCACCGCCATTATCAGCTCGATAAAGGGCCGCGCACAGCGATGCTTGATGCCGAGCGCGGCACTTTCCTTGCTCGGATGGATCAGGGTCTTCGCCTGACCACTGGGGCCGAGCTCACTCGCCGCGACGGGCTGATTGACCTCGCGCAGCTGAAGCGCTCCGAGGCCGCAGCCCGCGAACTCTTCGGCGCGCTCCGCCCCGTCGAGACCGATCCCTGGTTCGGCGACCGTCCGGTCATTCCCGACATGTTGCCTGTCATGGGCAGCGCCCCCAACCACTCGGGACTCTGGTTCCATTTTGGCCACGGCCATCAGGGCTTCACTGCGGGGCCATCATCCGCAAAGATCTTCGCCGACCTCTTCGATGGGGTTGAAAGTGAGTTGACGCAGGGCCTCAGCCCGCGCCGTTTCCTCTAACTGGGAAAGTGACGAAACCATGTCCTATAAGGTGAAGCAGACAAACACTGCCCGCGGGACCATCCTGCGCAAACCTGCGGTCGAAAGCCGAGGCGGCGTTGTCTCCAGCCAGCATCGCCGTGCTTCAGAAATCGGCGTCGAGGTGATGCGAGCGGGTGGAAATGCCTATGACGCAGCGGTGGCGGTCTCCTTCGCACTCGGCGTACTAGAACCTTGGATGTCGGGCCCATTCGGCGGCGGCGGCATGATGGTGGCACCCGCCAATGGTCCGGTCGAGGCGCTTTACTATGGCATGAAGGCCCCGAAGCGCCTTGACCCGGCGGATTATCCGCTTGAGGCCGAGGGCCGTGCCTCGGACCTTTTCCCCTGGAAAGCGGTTGTGGGTGACCGCAACGTCTATGGCGCGCTTGCAGTGGCGGTGCCGGGAACCGTGGCGGGGATATCTGCTCTGCACAGGCGCTACGGTACTATGCCTTGGGGCGAGCTGTTGCAGCCCGCTATCGCAGCGGCCCGCGAAGGCCTGCTGATGGACTGGTATGCGATGCTGATGATCGCCTCCCGCGCGGAAGTCCTGGCCTCAGACTCCGATGCGGCGGCCCTTTTCCTTGATAAGGGCGTCTATCCGAGGGCTGCGGGCTGGACCGCTCTTTCCGACCAGCGGCTGAACATGAGTCGCATGGCCGATACGCTCGCCCACATCGCAGCCGTTGGGGCTGATGATTTCTACCGTGGTGATCTGGCCCGTAGTCTGATCGGTGACCTGCAGGCCAAGGGCAGCCGCATGGCGCTCGACGATCTGGAGAGCTACCAGCCGGAATGGCAAAAGCCACTCGTAGTGCCGCACAACGGTGCCGCCTTCCATCTGACCCCGCGCCTGACCGCGGGGCCAACCTTCGCCGATCTCTTGGGTGAACTCGGTCAACTTCGCCCAAAGGCGCCGACCGGTGCGCCGGGGGCACAGGATTACGTTGCCTGGGCTAGGGCCCTGCAAGGTGCCTACACACGTCGGCTTGCAGGCGCGGGCGACGATGCACCTGAGGCTGGGCAGGATGCGCCGAACGCGCCCTCCTGCACCACTCATTTCGCTGTGGTCGATGCCGATGGTAACATGCTCAGCATGACACAAACGTTGCTCTCAGCCTTTGGCTCTGGCGTCGTCTCGGGCTCGACGGGCCTTTTGATGAACAACGGCATCATGTGGTTCGACCCAGAGCAGGGCAATCCGAACTCTGTCGCGCCGAACAAGCGCTGTTTGATGAACATCTGCCCGGTCTATGTTGAGAAGGGCGCGCGGCGCATCGCGCTCGGCGCGGCCGGCGGGCGTAAGATCCTGCCTGCTGTTGCGCAGATGACGTTACTGATGACCGACCACGACCTGAGCCCGGATGAAGCGATGCATGCACCGCGCATCGACGTCTCTGGTGGCCCGATGGTGCAGGCCGACGTGGCGCTCTCGCCTGAAATTCATGACGCGCTCGGCCAAGAGTTCGATACCATCGGCGTTGAGCGTGGCTTCTTCCCCCTCGCATATGCCTGCCCAGTGGGTGTGGTGCGCGAGGAGGGGCTGAACACCGGCGTCAGCGAGATCGCCATGCCCTGGGCCGCCTCCGTGGCTGCGGACTGAACTGTTAAAATCCATATGGGAGAGAAGCTTATGACCACCATGACCCGCATTCTGGGAAGCGTCGCGCTCGCGGCCCTTCTGCCGATGACCGCCTTCGCAGGCAAAGCAGACGATACTGTCCGCGTGGCCTTCTCCAAAGATCTCGACACCGCCGACGCGTATTTCTCCTCTGCACGTGAATCGACGATCTTCCAGTTCTCGATTAGCGATCGCCTGATCGAGCGCAATGCCGAGACCGGCGAATGGGACAATGTCGTCGCCGAAAGTTTTACTTGGATCGACGACGTCACCCTTGAGTTCAAGCTGCGCGACGGCATCACCTTCCACAACGGTGAGAAAGTCACCGCCGATGATGCGGTATGGACCTTCAACCACTTCTCTGACCCGGCGACCGGCGTTGCCATGCCGAACACCGTCAACTGGATCAAGAACGCCGAGAAGATCGACGATCTGACCTTCCGCGTGAACCTCAAGGCACCGATGCCGGTGGCGCTCGACTACATCGCTTCCTCGATGCCGATCTATCCGGCGAAATACTATCAAGAAGTCGGCCCCGAGGGCTACGCCAAGAACCCAATCGGCACCGGCCGCTACAAGGTGAAGTCGATCGATCCGGGCCGCGGCTACACGCTTGAAGCCTATGAAGGCTATGAGGAAATCGGTCCGGCCCGCAAGAAGGCCACCATCAAGAACGTCGAAGTGCGAACCATTCCCGACGTCAACACCCAGATGGCCGATCTTTTCTCGGGCTCGATCGACTTCATGTGGCAGGTGCCGGAAGACCAAGCGCAGCGCGTCGCCGCCCGCGGTGGCTACACCGTGACGCAAGCGCCTTCGGTCCGCTTCGGCTACGTCTCGATGGACGCCTCGGGCCGCACTGGCTTCGAGGCCTTCAAGGACAAGCGCGTGCGTCAGGCCGTCAACCACGCACTGGATCGCGTCTCGTTGCGCGACGCCTTCTTCGCGCCGACCTCAACCATCACCAACTCGATCTGCAACCCGCTGCAGTTCGGTTGCGAGCAGGACGTCGCCACCTACGAATACAACCCCGAGAAAGCCAAGGAGCTTCTGAAGGAAGCCGGTTATGAGAAGGGCTTCTCGGTCGACTTCTACGCCTACCGCGACCGTCAGGCCGCCGAGGCGATGGCGCAGATGCTCGATGACGTCGGCATCAAGACGAACCTCACCTTCCTGCAATACTCGGCCATCGCTGAGAAGGTTCTGAAGAACGAAGTTCCCGCCTCGTTCATGACCTGGGGCTCGGGCTCGGTGCTCGACGTGGCGGCTTCTACCTCGAAGTTCTTCGACGGCTCGGACATCGATGACGTGCGCAACCCCGAGCTGACCGCACTTCTGAAGGAAGCCGACACCACTACCGATCAAGCCAAGCGCAAGGAGCTCTATTCCAAAGCACTGAAGCTGGTCGCTGACGAAGCGTATTGGGTGCCGCTCTGGGCATATACGACCAACTATGTCTATTCGAGCGACCTGAACTACGTGCCGAACGCGGATGAATACGTCCGCCTCTATGAAATGTCCTGGAAGTAATTCCGGTACCTCCATGGGCGGGTGACCCTATCCGCCCTCGGAAGGTCCAGTGGACAAACGCCCTGCAGCAGCGGACGAAATAATGTTTAAATATTTGCTTGGACGGTTGGGGATGGCAGCGCTTGTGGCGCTGACGGTCTCCATCATAAGCTTCGCCTTGGTGTTCATGTCGGGGGACCCCGCCATCGCCATCGCAGGTGAAAACGCAACCCAGGACGTGGTCGAGCAGATCCGCGCCCAGTACGGCTACGACCGTCCGCTGCCTGTGCAGTATCTCGACTGGCTTTCTCATGCTTTGCGCGGTGACTTCGGTGTCAGCCCCTTCTTCAAAGTGCCGGTAGCCGAGCTGATCGCAGATCGGCTGAAGGTCACTATGGTGCTCGGTCTGCTTGCTATCAGCTTCGCGCTGATAGTGGGCGTGCCGATGGGCGTCCTCGCCGCCATGCGCCCCAATTCGCTGATTGACCGTTTTGCACTCTTCATTGCTGTTGTTGGCCAGGCCATTCCATCTTTCTGGTTCGGACTTATCCTCATCGTGCTCTTTGCGGTTAATCTGGGCTGGCTTCCTGCGTCGGGCGTTGCAGACTGGCGCGGCTATGTGCTTCCGACAATCGTGCTGGGCTATTACGCAACCCCAGCAATCATGCGTCTGACCCGCGCGGGCATGATTGAGGTGCTCTCCGCTGACTACATCCGCACTGCACGCGCCAAGGGCGTGGCACCGCGCAAGGTGCTTTTCAAGCACGCCTTGCGCAACGCCGTCATCCCCGTCGTTAGTCTCGCTGCGGTGCAGATGGGCTTCATGCTTGGCGGCTCCGTTGTGACCGAGAGCGTCTTTGCGCTCAATGGCGCAGGATATCTCGCCTGGCAGTCGATTTCCCGTAACGACCTGCCGACCATGCAGGCGCTAATCCTGATCTTCTCTCTCTTCTACATCTTCTTTACCTTCCTTGCCGACGTGCTGAACGCCTGGCTCGATCCGCGTCTGAGGGGCTGACACATGACCACCGTTACCCTTTCACCTGGGCGTCAGATGCTGACGCGCGCCAAGCGCCACAAGGGCTTTATTCTCTCTGGCACTATTCTCGCGCTAATCGTGCTGATCGCGATCTTCGCTCCGATGATCGCGCCGCATGATCCCTACAAGCAGAGCCTCGTTACCCGCCTAAAGCCCCCGGTCTGGATGGGCGGCACCGAGAAGCATCTGTTCGGTACCGATGCACTCGGCCGAGACATGCTCTCGCGTCTGATCTACGGTACCCGTGTCTCGCTGATGATCGGCCTTCTTGCAGCGGGCGTCTCGGCGGTGATCGGTACCTGCCTCGGCATCGCGGCGGGCTATTTCGGCGGCAAGGTCGATAAGGTTGTCCTCTACCTTATTAACGTGCGTCTCGCGATGCCGGTGATCCTCGTCGCGCTGGCCACCGTCTCGCTGCTCGGCGGCTCGGTCTGGATCGTGACCATGGTCATGGGGCTGCTGCTGTGGGACCGCTTCGCGGTGGTGCTGCGCTCTGCGACTATGCAGGTGCGCTCGATGGAATACATTGCGGCTGCCGAGATGCTGGGGGCCAAGCGCGCGCGCATCCTTTGGAAGGACGTGCTGCCGAACGTCATGAGCCATCTGATCGTTATCTTGACACTTGAGATGGCCCACGCGATCATCCTTGAGGCGGGGCTTTCCTTCCTCGGCCTTGGAGTGCAGCCACCGACCCCGAGCTGGGGTCTGATGATCTCTGAAGGCAAAGAGCTTCTGCTCTTCGATAGCTGGATGATCATGATCCCAGGCATCGCTCTTTTCATCTTGGTCTTCTCGATCAACATGTTCGGCGACGCGATCCGAGATATCACCGCACCGGAGGGCCGCAACTGATGAGCGCCACCGTTCTTTCCATCCGCAATCTTACGATCGATTTGCCCAAGGGCGGCGACCGACCCCATGCGGTCTCGAACCTCTCGATCGACGTCAACGCGGGCGAGATCGTCTGCATCGTGGGCGAATCCGGCTCGGGCAAGTCGATCACCTCATTTGCCACCATGGCACTGCTTCCCAAGGCGCTGAAAGCCTCGGGCGGCGAGATCCTCTTTGAGGGCCGCGATATCCTGAAGCTCTCGGAAGCAGAGCACGCCAAGCTCCGCGGCGCACGAATGGGTATGATCTTCCAAGAGCCGATGACCGCGCTGAACCCCTGCTATACGGTGGGCGATCAGATTGAGGAGGTCTACGAGGCCCACAGCAGCATCTCGCGCGCGGAACGAAAGGCCAAGACCCTAGCGTTGCTGGAAGAGGTCCGCCTACCCGATCCGCCGCGCATCTATTCCTCGTTCCCACATCAGCTCTCGGGGGGGCAGCGTCAGCGGATTGTCATTGCCATGGCGCTGGCCATGAACCCTTCGCTGCTGATTGCCGACGAGCCGACGACCGCGCTTGATGTCACGACGCAGGCTCAGATCCTCGCCATGTTCCGCGAGCTGAAGGACAAGCGCGGTGCGGGCATAATGTTGGTAACTCATGACTTCGACGTGGTGGCGGAAGTCGCCGACAAGGTCGTCGTCATGCAGAAGGGCCAGGTCGTCGAGCAAGGCACCGCCGACGAGGTGCTTAACCGGCCGCAACATCCCTATACCCGCCAGCTGATCGACGCGGTGCCGCGCCGCGCCTCTGACCGCGCTGCCGTTTCCACCGATAAGCCGGTGGTGCTGGCGGTAGAAAACTTGGAGAAAACCTATCACGTCGCAGCCTCATTCGGGCGAGCGGGACGAGTGGTCCAAGCGCTGAAGCCAGCATCCTTCGAGCTCCGCCAGGGCGAGACCCTTGGGATCGTCGGTGAATCCGGTTCTGGCAAGTCGACGCTGGTGCGCGCCATGTTGCGGCTTATTGAGCCTTCGGCTGGCAAAATCTTGGTCAACGGCCGCGACATCGCCGCCGCGCCACATGGCGAGCTGCGCAGGCTGCGCCGCGACATCCAGATCGTCTTTCAGGACCCTTACGGCTCGCTGAACCCCCGTCGCACTATCGGCGACCAACTCGTGGAGGGGCCGGTCAACTTTGGCGTGCCGCGCGCGCAGGCGATGGAGAAGGCACGTGAGCTCGTCCGCATCGTGAAACTGGAGGAGGAGGCACTCCACCGCTATCCGAACCAGTTCTCGGGCGGCCAGCGTCAGCGTTTGTGCATAGCACGCGCGCTAATGGTCGAGCCGAAGATACTCGTCGCCGACGAGGCGGTCTCGGCCCTAGATGTCTCGGTGCAGAAGGAGGTTCTGCGCCTTCTGGCCGAAATTCGTGATCGAATGGGGCTTTCCATGCTTTTCATCACCCACGACCTGCGGGTCGCGGCGCAGGTGTCGGACAACGTCATCGTGATGAGCAAGGGCGACATCGTCGAGCGCGGGCCGATTGCGGATGTGTTCCACAACCCACAGCACGCCTATACGCGCCAGCTTCTGGACGCCATGCCTGGTCAGGGCTGGGAAGTCCCTGACCTCTCCGCTCTGCCCCCTGCCAGTTACTGAGGAAATTCCCTGCCATGCGCGATCTTGCCGAGCTGACCGCAACTGAAGCCCGTCGTCTGATCGGACGCCGCCATATCTCACCTGTCGAGCTGGTTGAAGCCTGTCTAGCGCGGGTCGAGGCCCTCAATCCGGTTGTCAACGCCGTTGTGGCGATGAAGCAGGACGAGGTGCGTGCCGAGGCGCGGCTTTCGGAGAAGCGAGTCATGGCTGGGGAGCCCTTGGGGGCGGTCGAGGGATTGCCCTTCGGCGTTAAGGACATGATCAATGTGACGGGGCTGCCGACGACCTTCGGGTCGATCCTTTACCGCGACAATATCGCCATGATGGACGACCCGATCGTCGCGGCGATGCGTGCCGAGGGGGGCGTGGTTCTTGGCAAGACCAATAACCCCGAGTTCTCGCTCGGTGGTAACACACGTAACGCCGTGTATGGTGCGACGGGCAACCCACACGATCCGACAAAGAACGCTGCCGGCTCCTCTGGGGGATCGGCAGCGGCGCTAGCGTGTGGAATGGCACCGCTCTGCACGGGTTCCGACACCGGAGGCAGCCTGCGCAACCCGGCCGCCTTTTGCGGTGTGGTGGGGTTTAGACCTTCGCCGGGCGTGGTGCCTGGTAATGGCCGCTCGGTCGGGCTCTTCCACTTCTCCATCTCGGGTCCAATGGCGCGGAGCACCGAGGACATCGGCCTGATGCTCTCCGTCATGGCGCGCGCCGACCGCGCTGATCCGCTGACCTGCGTCGTTGAGGGCCGTACTTTCTGGTCGCCGGATGACTTCGCGCGGCTGCGCGTCACCGATCCCGGCCGGTGGCGCGTGGCCTTTACCGAAGATTTTGGTTTCACCATGACCGAATCCATCATCCGTCGCGCCTTCGCGGAGCGAATTCGGGCGCTGGCGCCTATGCTGCCGAAACTCGCCGAGGCCCACCCTGATTGCACCGGTGCCGACCGGATCTTCTCGGTGGTACGCGGGCTTTCGATGCTCAGTTCCCATCTCGACGGAGTGCGTAGATCTCCCGAGAGCTACGGCCCTAACATGCACGCCAATATCGAGGAGGGGCTTTCATTCTCGGCGGAGGACGTCGCGCGCGCGCTGACCGATCAGACAAGCTACTATCGCCGCTGGCAGAGCTTCTTCGAAGAACACGATTTCATCCTCTCCCCCGCTGTAACGATCAGCCCCCGCGACTGGCATGAGCTCTATCCCACCGAGATCGACGGCAAATTGTCTGAAAGCTACTATCAATGGTTGTCGTTGGCCTATGCATCGACCCTCGCGGGGCATCCGTCGATCACCCTGCCGGTTGGGCGAGACGAGAGGGGCATGCCCTTCGGCCTACAGATCATCGGACGGCGCAACGAGGATGCGGCGCTGCTTTCTTTCGCCCGTGAGATCGAGGCGATCTGCTCTGCAGACCCCTTCCTTTCGGCCCCGCGGATAGACGCGGCGAAGCTTGCGCGTCATCCGCCGGTGTCGGAAATGCCTGGCTTCCTCGGATTTGATTGAGGTGCTTATGCCCGTGTAACGTACGAGGGCTTTGTCGTACGTTTTGAGTCATATTGAGCTGGGCTTAGACCCGATGATCGCTGTGTGAACTGACTGGGTCTGTGGCCTCTCCCATTGCATTCTGCATTCGAGGGTTGCTCCAGTCTTGCTGGTGCCAAGCCTCAAGAATGGGGGAGAGACCAAATGCAGAGTGAGCCACATTCATTGGGCTGGATGTCCATAAGGCAACGATCTCGGTTGGGGTCGCAGTCGGGGAAAGAGCCGGAGAAGTCCGTAGCCTTGGTACTGTGCCCAACCGCCCTGACCACGTGCGCAAGCTGGTCGAGAAGCTGGCTTCAAATGGCGTGCAGCTTCATTTCTGCTATGAAGCTGTATGAATCACAGATCAACGGTCAGCGGAATCCCTTTTTGTCAACACGTCCTAGAGTGTGGGCGCGATCTTGAAATCGACTATGTCGCAAAGGTGCAGGGCGCGCAGTTGGGCTTCGATGAACGAGAGTATTGCGATAGATGCAGGAAGCACGTCGTCACAGAAAGTCAAAGTAGGGGGCTGTTTGCATGGGATCGTGGCGCCGAGGAAGCTTAAGCGGACACGGGTAGGAAGCGATGCAGAGCCCGTGCAAAGGGCCCTGCATCATCACCCCGGGGAGACCTTACATCATGGATCGTCCGGCTTTACGCGCATCACGCCATTCTTTGCCGAATGCCGTTACGATCACTGCAAGTACAACCCCAACTATCAGCGGCCAAGCAAGCAGATAAGCGCTAAGAAATACAGCATTCATAGTGTCACTCCTGTTTTGCGGCGCGATCGAAACGCCCGGTTTGTTGGGCGATGACCTCGAAGTCGAAGTGTTGATCGCCCAGTAGGGAGATTCCGACGCAGAGCAGCGTGCTGATTGAGTAGGCCAGCAGAGATGCAGTCAGCACCGGATAGAGATGCAGAAAGCCCATGCCGAAGGGCAGGACGGCTAGCGTCACGAGGCTCCCTGCGATAAGGCTGGCCTTAAGACCGAGAAAGCCAAACACCATCAATCCGGCGATGACGCCGACGCCCACGACCGAAAGAAGGTCAGAAAAAAGGGCGATGGGTCCGACAAGCTCGATCAAGCCGAAGCGTACGGGGAAGAATACCGCCAGCGCCGCCACAACCGCGATGCTGAAGGCCTTGTTGGTCACGCGGCTCCAGTAGAAGCTTGCGATCACGGGAAAGACCAAAGCCCCCCAGATCGCACCGACGAGGACCAAAAGATCAAGGATGTTCAAGCGGTTTGACGCGATATAAACGGCGATTCCCGTCGCTGTGATCATCGTACAGCGCCCGACCAACAGCATCAGCTTGGGGTCGGCGCGGCCGGGCTTGGCGATGTTTCGGCCGTAGAAATCCGTCATCATGATCGAAGAGAGGGCGGAAAGGTCGCTATCCGCGGTCGAGGCCATTGCGCCGATGATCATCACGAAGAAGACGCAGAGCATCGCGGTTCCGAGATAGCTGGCGGCGAGTTGCGGGATGAGGTTGTTGACGTCACCGTCAAGAGGCTCGATCCCAAGATAAAGCGCAAGCACCCCGAGCATGCCCACCCCGATAACCGTCGCGCCGTATCCAACGGTGGCGGTGATAAAGGTCTGCTTAATCTTGTCCTCGCGCACCGCAAAGAGACGCTGCGCGATGGTTTGGTTGCCGATCGCATAGGCGAGTACAGCCGCAATGTAGGGTGCGCCTTGGTTTAAGAAGGCCTCGGTGGAGAAGAAGCTTTGTTGCTGGGGCGTCAAGTTGACGGCGCCGGTTGTGAAGATCTCGGGGCCGCCCGCGGTGAAGAACACTGTAGGTACGATGATCGCCGCGGCACCTAGCATGGCGCAGACCTGCACGAAGTCTGTCAGGATCGAAGCGCGGATGCCCGACCAGAGCGTATAAAGCAGAACGCCTGTCGCGATCACCAGAACCCCCGCCGAAAAGCTGAGTGGCGAGAGCATGGCGATGAGCGCGCCGCCTGCAATGAAGTTGGAGGTCAAGCTCAGAAGGCTACCGAGCACGTTGGAGCCGGCCAGAAGCAGCTGGCTGGAGCGGCCGTGACGCACATGCAAGATCTCGGCAAGCGTATGAGCATTGGGTGCCAGGCTGCGGATCCTTCGCCCGAATGGGTAGATGAAGAGGATCATCAAGGCACCCCAAAGGCCGTAATGTATTGGGCCGGAGATACCGTAGATGTAGCCAGAGGTCGCTGACGCATACAGCGAGGAGGCCCATATCCAAGTCGCCGTCATAGAGGCGGCGGAGATACCAAAGGCAACTTTATTGCCTGCGGTCATGTAGTGATCGGCGTTCTCTTGTTTGCGACCGATGGAGAGCGTGATCAAGAACGTCACGCCGAAAAATAGTGTCAGAAGTAGAAGGGTGAGGGGGGTTCCTAGTTGCTGGATCTGCATAGCACCTTTTGCCAATTGTTTCCTGACTCGAAGCAGTGCAGCCGTCTTCGCCCGGAGAACCGGACTAAGGCTGTTGAGCCGAGAGTTTGCTTGTGCTCCGCATGAAAGCAGACGATGGCAGAGCAGCGATGGGCTTCGTCGGAATTCGACCAAACCTGAGGTGTCATCTACCGATGATCACGGGTTGTAACATACCGTTGCAAATCCATTATGCAACCCGCAGGATGCGCGCAGCAGCAGCGCATGCTGTATGCAGATCTCCATACCGGCCCGCGGTTTCCAGAAGTGCCGCACATCGAGGCCTGACAGCAGACCGCACTCGATCACACGCCAACAGAGTCTAAAGCTTCTTGCATAACGGGCGGCAACCACAGAAGCCAGGCGGTGGACCACCTGTTGACGCGGGGCAACACCGGTGCGGGTGTCTGGGCTGATCCCGCATATCGGTCCGAGGAGATGGAATCCAGGCTGCGCAGCATGAAGCTGAGGAGCCACATCCATCGCAAGGGCAAGCGCGGCAAGCCGCTGACCGAACAGGCCAAGAGCAGCAATCGCACGAAATCTTCGGTGCGCGCGCGCGTCGAGCATGTCTTCGGCGCACAAACCAATGACATGGGCGGCACACTGGTGCGCACGATCGGCATGGTGCGGGCGAAGGCAAAGATCGGGATGAAGAACCTGGCTTACAACATGCGCCGCCTCGGCCAGTTGAGCCGCCTGAACCCGTGCCCGGGCT
>NZ_SBLC01000047.1:0-1300 GCF_004054105.1 Falsigemmobacter intermedius | reverse complement strand
CAGAAATCACGTCGTGCGGCACGAAACGCCACGCGCGACAGGGAAAGCATCAAAGACCCCGTAGCGCACAAGCGCACTGACGGGTGGCATCACGCCCATTTCAAGCCGCCGAGCCCCCGACCCGCGACCGGAAAAGGTCAAAAATCGAGGTGCCCTTTAGGCTTACGGAAGGATAGCGGTAATCGGGCGCGGCGTTGAGCTGGTCTCGGCAGGGAGCACCGGCAGAGTTACCTGGGGTACCGTGCCGGTCAGGGCGTCAAGGAAGGCTACGATCTTGGCGGTTTCTTCCGGCTTCAGCTCTTCACCCAACTGGCTTTCTGCCATGATCTCCACGGCAATTCCTAAGTCCCAGACTTTGCCCGAGTGGAAATACGGCGCGGTGACAGCGACGTTACGCAAGGGGGCGGCGCGGAAGACATATTCGTCGTCAACCGTTTCGGTTACGGCGAAGCGGCCCTTGTCATCACGAGGCAAAATCTCAGCACCGGGCTTTTCAATCAAACCAAAGGGGTAATACCCTTGCCCGCCAAGGTTCACGCCCGAATGGCAACTTGTGCAGCCCTTATCGATGAACAACTGCAACCCTGCCAGCTGATCTGCGTTCATCGCTTTGTCATCACCGGCCAGCCAGGCGTCGAACGGCGCCGGGGTAAGAAGGGTGGCCTCAAAGACTTCAATTGCCTTGGCCATGTTCTCAAAGTTCACTGGCTCTTTCTGCTCAGGAAACGCAGCCGAAAACCACTCCACATATTGCGGCATGGAGCTCAGCGTCGCGATCACGTTCTCGGGCGTATTTGCCATTTCCACGGCAGCTTGAACCGGACCCTTGGCCTGTTCAGCAAGATCGGCAGCGCGGCCGTCCCAGAACTGGGCGATGTTTAGCACAGAGTTGAAGACCGTCGGCGAATTCCGCGGTCCTTTTTGCCAGCCATGCCCCACCGAGGTCTCCATATTGTCATCGCCGCCTGTTGTCAGGTTATGACAGCTGTAGCAGCTGAAAACGCCGGAAGCGGACAGTCGAGGATCAAAGAACAAAGCGGCACCGAGAGAAACTTTCTCGGGCGTGGCGCTGTTCATCGCAATCTGGGGCGCAGCGGCGGGAAGCGGCGCGAAAACCGTTAAAGCAGTCTCTCTGAGAGGATCGGCCGAAGCAGCGCCTACGCACATCGTGCTTGCCAGGAGAGAGCTGAGGACTAAACGTCGCATAATATTTCCGTATGTAAGTGTGACGCTCAACTGGAGCTATGGTCGAAAGTTGGTGACGCTCGATCAGGCGGCGGTTTGAAGTTGACGGAGACCG
>NZ_SBLC01000046.1 GCF_004054105.1 Falsigemmobacter intermedius | reverse complement strand
CACCCTGTGCAAGAGCCGGCAGAAATGGACCGCCGCAACGGCGTGAGAGATACAGTTGCTAGTCGCCTCAGTCGGCGGATCCGGGGGCGACGCTGCTCACTTCGCCCACGAGTTTGACGATCTCATTTCTGAGTTCAGCAAGTACCTGAACGCCATCGGCAATAATCTCAGCTGGATGACCGGCGCCATTCTGGGTGGGCTGGGTCTCATCATGCTAAGCATGCTGGGATTTCTCACCGGTATCGTGCTGATTTTTGGCAAGATGATGCTGTCGCTTATGCTGGGCCTCGCGCCTCTGATGATCACCCTCTCGCTTTTTGATGCCACGAAGGACTATTTCCATCGTTGGATCTCGACCACCGTAAGCTACGCCTTCTACCCGGTGGTGATAGCGGCAATGTTCTCAACGGTCGTGGGCATGGCGAATGCTCTTCTCGACGAGCTCGGCGACCCGGAGTCGGCCACCAATATCGGGGCGCTGGTACCCTTCTTTGTCATGGTGTTTCTGGCGAAGGGATTTGTGGCGACAACCCCGATCATCGTCCGCGGGCTGTCCGGCAACTTCATGCTGGTCGCGGGGCCGGCGGTGGCTGCGGGGGCGGCAGGCTTGACGCGCGGTCTCGCCAAACAAGCCCGGGCGCGAAGCGGCGACCTGAGCGGCGCAGAGCTCGCCGGGCGCGCTATTGTTCACACGCCTGCAGCGGCGCGGGCAGCAGCCCTGAGCAGCGGCGCGCAAATCGCCCGCATAGCTGAACGCGCACGGCGGTTGGGACATTAAAATCCGGCACCCCCGGTCACAAACTTTGATCCGGGGTGCTGGATCTCCGCCTCCTCCCGCGGCAGGATCCGCAGCGAGGAGACACCCTATGATTGCCCTGAAACCGATCCCTGATGATCTTCCTGCCCTGCAAGGCTCTCCACTGATCCGGAGCATCCTTCTCCTCATGGCCTGGATCGAAGAGCACGGACCCATCCCGCTCACACCCTCAACGGCTTTTAAGCGGGTGTTCGTTGAATGGGCCGCGCATCACTTCGACTGGCCCGGCCATCGGCCCGAGGATCTCTACGCCGTCAACCGTGTGCTCAATGAGCAGGATTTTCTGCCACTCATGGTCATCCATGACCTGCTGCTCCAGATGAAGCTCGGTCGTCACTACAAGGGCAGCTTCCGGCTAACCAAAGCCGGGCAGGCGCTTGCCGGCCGTCCCGCCGCGCTCTTCTCTGAGATCCTGCCATGGTGGCTCACAGAATTTAATCACAGCGCGTTGTCGCGATTTGACGCTGCCGAGGCCCGTCCCGACTGGCGGATTTATCTGAATATTCTGAATGTCGAAGCCGAGGGCGGGGTCACAGGTGCCCGTTTACGGGAGATCTTCTGCGAAGACCCGACGGAGCGCGATCGGCCATCTTTTGATGACGGATCGCATGCGCTCTCGCTCCACGTTCTGCGGCCACTGGTCTGGATTGGGCTTCTCGATAAGATCAGCGGTAAGCCTCGGTATCAGTTGGAGAAGGCCGCCTATGTGAAAACGCCGCTATGGGAGGCGACATTGCTGCTGATGACGGACCCTTTGGTGCGGAAGCAAACGCGGCATTGAGCAGGCCAGAGGACAGCTTTGGGCGGAAAGCGGGCGTTCGATTTTCTGACGAGCATTGTGCAGCTGACGTCCAAGCCTGCTCCGTCCTTGATCAGAGCAGGCGGACGATCACACCAGAACGCTTGCAAGCATCACAGGCTGCCGCTCGCAGCTAGGGCGGCCTTGCTTAGGCATGGAACCTCGGGCAATCTAGATTGAGGCGAGACGGAGTTCGACATGGGCAAGGGCAGCTATTGGGGTGGATCAACCTTGGTGGGTCCGAGATCGGGCTGGTTCGGAGAACCCGACCCAAGGACCGAACGCGTGCATGCTGTTGGCCGGTCGGAGGGAGAGGCCGCGCGAGAGCGCCTCCGGAACAAGGAACGCCTGCAACAGGAAGAAATCCGCAAGTCCAACGACAAGATTGCCAACGGGTTGAGGCGGCATACGAAGAAGGTGGAGAAGGCGCGCGCCGCCTTAGCGGCACAAGAAGCTTCAGACCAACCCACCAAAGTCCTGCGCAGCAGGGAGGAGACTGAGGCACTGATGGCGAAGGTCGAGGTTGTCCGCAGGACCCCGAGGCGGGTCGTCAAAACGCCCTGAGACCCGCAACGATCAGCCGTTCTCGCTGCGCATCTGCGTCGGAAACCCTGGCCCGGGATGAGAAAAATAATCAGCCTGCGTGATGAGGTCATAGCCGACCTCTATAATGGAATGCTGCTGCGTTTTGTAGCTGACGGGAAGCGGCGCTCCCTGTCAGCTACAAATGGCAGGTAAGGGCCGACGGCGGCTTTCGGATATGCTGTTTAGCGGCAAGTGAAGGCACCGGTCGGCTGGCAAGGGCCGACCGGCACGCTTAGTGCCGATCGGCATTATGGTTACAGGTCGATCGCTTCCGACAGGGATAGTGCGTCCTCTATATCGACCCCGAGATAGCGCACCGTGCTATCCATTTTCGTGTGGCCGAGCAGCAGTTGGACGGCGCGCAGATTGCCGGTTTTCTTGTAAATCTGGGCAACCTTGGTGCGCCTCATCGAATGCGTTCCGTAGGCGCTAGCCTCGAGGCCGAGCGACGCGACCCAGCCGCGGACTATCCGAGCATACTGCCGTGTGGACAGGTGCAAACTGTCGTGAACCCGGCTTGGCCACAAGAATTCGCGCCCGGTCATTTCCGGGTTCCGGATCCAACGGTCCAAGGATTGGCGCGTCGTATCAGTGATCTCAAACCGGACAGGCTTTCCCGTCTTGCTCTGTGTCATCGAGGCACGCTCTTTAACGTGCCCAGCGACGAAGACATCTCGGACCCGCATGGCCACCAGGTCGCATCCTCGTAGCTTGCTGTCGATTGCCATGTTGAACAGCGCGAGATCACGGGCGCAGCCTGTCATTTCAAGCCGGACGCGGATCGACCAGACATGCCGGGGTAAAAGCGGCCGCTTTTGACCGACAATGCGCCCCTTATTCCAACTTACGCGGTTAGGCGTAAGGGCGGGAAGAAGATCGATGGACATGATAGCTCCTCCTGTCCACCACACCCGCCCTTCTTCGGTAACATCGACAAAGCAAGCATATCACTCTGAAGGCTCGGCGTCTGCCTCCATGCCAGAACCCATCCCTGCTATCGATCGGCTGGAAGGGGTCCGGGACCTCTCCTCGGCAAGGTCAAAAGATTGTGGCTTTGAGCCCAAAGCCGCCAGTCGCTCGTGTCAGGGCAACAAGACGACCGCGCCCGTCGTCCTGCGGCTTTCGAGATCGGCATGGGCCTGTGCGGCTTGCGCCAGTGGGTAGACACTCGGTTTCCCGGCAACGACGGTGCCATCTCTCATGGCGGAGAACAGACGTTCAGCCGCGCCCTCATATTCCGCGCGGTCCGCGGTGTAATGGGCGATCGAGGGGCGCGTGAGGAAGAGCGAGCCCTTCGCGCCAAGCATACCGACCGCCAAAGGTTCGACCGGCCCCGAGCTTTCCCCGAAGCTGACCAGCGTTCCGCGCGGTTGCAGGCAATCGAGCGAGCGCGTGAACGTATCCGCGCCGACCGAATCGTAGACGACCCGGACCCCCTTGCCGCCGGTGATCCGCATCACCTCGTCGCGGAAATCGTCGCGGCTGTAGACGATCGCATGATCGCATCCCTGCGCGCGGGCGATCCGTGCCTTTTCCTCGGTGCCGACGGTGCCGATCACGGTCACGCCAAGCGCCTTGAGCCACTGGCTGGCCAAGGAACCCACGCCCCCCGCCGCCGCGTGGAGCAATACCGTGTCGCCGGGCCGCAGGCTAATGCAGCGATTGGTCAGGTATTCGGCGGTCAGTCCCTTGAACACGCTTGCCGCGACCGTATCGCTGTCCAGGCCGGCGGGCACATGCAGCGCCCGCGCCGCCGGCAGGTTACGATGCGTCGCATACCCACCCGGCGGGCCGCCGACATAGGCCACCCGATCCCCGACCGCGAAGCCGGAGACCTCGGGTCCGACCATTGTGATCTCGCCCACGCCTTCCACGCCCAGGCCGTTCGGCAGCGGCAGTTTGGGGCCGAACACGCCCTTGCGTTGGTAGATGTCGATATAATTCACGCCGATGGCGGCATGGCGGATCTGGATCTCGCCCGGGCCGGGGGCGGACAGGCCGACATTGGAGAGCGACAGGACGTCTGGCCCTCCGTATTCGGAAAATCGGATGGCGGGGATGGTGTGGGTCATGGAAGGGATTCCTTTGCTTTCCAGCAAAATCCATCATGGCCTGCGTTCAGTCGACCCTTGTTTCCGGCTCCATGCTTTGCAAAAATGGAAAGCCATGGACTGGAACGATCTGAAGTACTTCCTCACGCTCGCGCAGGCGAAGTCGCTTTCGGCTGCCGCCGCTCGGCTAGGCACCAGTCCCTCGACGGTTTCCCGGCGGATCGAGGCGCTTGAACAGGCGCTGAAGGTGCGGCTGTTCCGCCCGCATCGCGATGGCTACAGCCTGACCGAGGCCGGGCAAAGCCTCGTTCCGGAGGCCGAGCAGGCGGGAACCCGGATGCGGGTTTTTGAGCGCAATGCACTGGAGGCCGGCGACGATCTGGCCGGAACGGTGCGGATCGAGGCGCCCGAGCTTCTGGGCCGGGACGTGCTGCTGCCCGCGCTGATCCGGTTCATGGAGGATTATCCCGCCATCCGCCTCGAATTGCGCAGTTCGGTCCAGCCCGTGCGGCTCGCCGCCGAAGAGGCGGATCTGGTCATCCGGCTGGTGCGCCCCGTCCGGGGCAATTATCGCCTGAGAAGGGTGGGCAAGATCCGCTTCGGGCTCTACGCCTCGGCGGATCATGTGGCGCGGCATGGCATCCCGGACCGGCCCGAGGATTTGCACCGGCACCGGGTCATCGGTTGGACGGAGGATTTCGCATTCCTCACCATGGCGGGCTGGCTTGCGGCCAACTGCCCCGGGCTTCGGCCATCGCTGCGCCTGACCTCCTTCACAGCGCAGGTGGAAGCGGTCGGCATGGATGCCGGCTGGGCTGTGTTGCCCGAGTTCATCGCCGTTCCTGCTGGTTTCCTGCCCGGGCTGGCCAGCTTGCCCCGTCTGGAATCCGATCTCTGGCTGCTCGCCCATGAGCAGTCTCTGGCTCTCCCACGGGTGCGGTTGGTGCGGGATCATATCGCCGGAATACTGAAGAACAGATTCCACGGCCCAAAGTCGGAGGACTGAAGGGCAGCTTTGTCCGCATGGCTGCCAGTTCCGCTCTCCAATAGGGAGGGCGGTTCTTTGAGTTAAGCGATGCTCCCGGCAGGTGTCTTGCTTCTCTCCGAAGTCGGCCTTGAGCCGCTTACATAATCGGGTCAGATGGTAAGGCATCCCAATCTTTTTTGCGGATTCATGGCTCAGAAGCGAGGCTCCTGGCCGTTTTCCAAAGCCCACACGGAGATTGCCTGCCCATCGTCCCTGCACGGGACAGCTATCTGCGCTTTACGGCGCAGACCTCATGGCTGGGATCAGGCAGAAGCCTGTTCTGGTTCCCAGCGATATTCCGTTCCATCAACCCACATGCGATGCAGGATAATCGCAAGTCGCCGTGCCACGGCGACAGTTGCTTTCGCAAAGCCTCGCCGCCACGCGACCGACTGCCCCCAGCTTTTCATTCCGCGACAAAGGCTACCCGGAACACCTGATAGCACAAGAACCCACCAAAAGGTGCGTAACCCCCCTGGCTGCTACTCTTGGTCAGGCTGCGGGCTGTTCGCCTGCAAACGGCTCGCCTTGCGCCTCACGCCGCAGAAAGGCCCAATCGACCAGGGCTTCGATCGCCGAGCCAAGCGCAAGGCCCATGTCGCTTAGGGCATACTCCACTCGAGGTGGAACCTCCGGATAGACCTTTCGAGTGACGATGCCGTCCTTTTCCAGCTCCTTGAGTTGCTGGATGAGCATCTTCTGGTTCACGCCTTCGACGCGACGCTCCAGTTCGGAAAAGCGCAGCGGTGCCTTCGCGGCAAAGAGCTGAACGATGATAACGATCTTCCACTTGCCTTCCAGAACCCGCAGGGTCTCGCTTGAGGCCGCAGCCCAGACAAGTTGCTGTTTGGGGTCTTCGCACCGCCAGTCGCGCTTCATGAACTTACTCCGTGGTGGGTTACCCACTTTTTGGTGGGTTCTTGTGCTTTGGTCTCTTGCTCCTCAACTAGCTCCCTGGCAGCAGATTTGTAAGAGGCGGCGTCGCCGTTCGACCATGAGCAAGAGACAAATGATCATCGGCATGCATCTGGGAAACGGCTACGGCTCGCAACCTGGAGCATGGCGCATGGCTGGCGTGGACCCGCGAAGCTATACAAGCTTTGATGCAAAGGTCCGTCAGGCAAAGGCGGCCGAGCGCGGCAAGTTCCAGTTCCTGTTCCTGCCGGATGGCCCCAGCCAGGTGGTCGACGTTGACGAGGAAGCCCCGAACTTCAACCTCGACGTCATGCTCACGCTGGCCGCAGTTGCCCGCGAGACCAGCCGGATCGGGCTGGTCGCGACCGGCTCCACGACATTCAATGAGCCCTACAACCTTGCTCGCCAGTTCAAGGCCCTCGACCTCATGAGCCATGGGCGCGCCGGATGGAACGCAGTCACGTCCAGCGGCGAGGATGTTGCCGCAAATTATGGTCAACGGCTTCCCTCAAGCGCCAAACGCTATGGGCGGGCGCATGAAACTGTCCAGCTGGTGCAGGCCCTGTGGGGCAGCTGGGGGCAGGACGCCTGGGTGCATGACCAAACGAGCGGCCGGTTCGCAAACAGGGAGAAAATCGCGCCGATCAACCTGCACGGCGACTTCGTCGCATCGCGTGGGCCGCTCTACATCCCGCCGTCTGAGCAGGGCCAGCCAGTCATCTTCCATGCCGGAGGCAGCCCTAACGCCCATGAGCTGGCCGGGCGCTACGCCAGCGCCGTCATTGGCGCGAGCTTCACGATCGAGGACGCACGCGCACAACGCACTGCCTTCCGGAATGCAGCCGAACGCGCCGGACGCGATCCCGACGAAATCAAGTATATTCCCGGCCTGATGACGACGATCGCCACCGACCGGCGTGCGGCTCTGGATCGCCGTATTGCGATGACCGAGCGGCTTTTCCCGCAACGGGTGAATTACCTGCAGCAGATGTTGGGAGTTCGGCTTGATTCCACCCGGCTCGACAGGCCGCTCTCTCGCGAGCAGCTGGCTGCGGCCAGTCCGTCGCCGCGCGATCCGCGCTCGGCTCATGCTCTGGCGATCGCCCGCGAGGGATGGAGCCTGCGTGACGTGCTGGCCCATGGCGTGATCGATTATCATCCGGTGATCGTGGGACCGGCGATTGAAGCAGCGGACCACATGCAGGCCTGGTTCGAAGCTGGCGCGGCAGACGGCTTCTGGATCTCTCCTGATGTCTACGAGGACGGGATCGACGCCTTTGTGGATGGCGTGGTCCCTATCCTGCAGGAGCGCGGGCTCTTTCACCGGGATTACGAGGGCACCACGCTACGCGACCATCTTGGCGCTCCGGCCCAATATGGGCTCGATCCCCGCGTCAGCCGCTAATGCGGCACCCATTAGCACTAATGAAGAAGAAAGGAATGATCATGAAGATCGGCATTATCGGCACCGGAAACATCGGTGGGACGCTTGCGCGCAAGCTGCGCAGCGCCGGTCACGACATCCGCCTTGCCAACTCGCGAGGCATCGAGGGCGTTCGCGCGGTGGCAGATGAGATCGGCGCAGAACCTGTTGACGTCAGGGGCGCGGTCGACGGCGTGGACGCGGTGATCCTGTCGATCCCGTTTCCGGCCATTGCTGAGCTGCCCGAGGATCTGTTTGCTGGCCTGCCTGCAGGCGTGCCGGTGATAGATACGGGTAACTACTATCCTGGTATGCGGGACCCCAATATCCCGGAGATCGACGAGGGAATGGTCGAAAGCCTCTGGGTGTCCCGGCAAATCGGCCGCCCGGTCATCAAGGCCTTCAACAATATTCTGGCCCATTCCCTGGCCGAACTGGGCCGGCCGGAAGGAGCAAGCGATCGCCTCGCCGTGGCGGTGGCCGGAGACGATCCGCAGGAAAAGTCTCTGGCCTGCGTCTTGGTCAACGAGGTGGGGTTCGATCCCGTTGATGCGGGAGAGCTGGCCCAGTCATGGCGCCAGCAGCCCTCGACGCCGGCGTATTGCTGCGACTGGAATGCCGAGGAGATGCGCCATGCACTGGCAGCCGCAGTTCCGGGCAAAGCGCCCGCAACGCGGGATCGCATGATGCACACATACGCGGCCTTGGGCGCGAGCCCAACGCATGCCGACATCGTCGCATCGAACCGCATCACGAATGCACCCGACACAAAAGCCTGAAAGGAAACAAACATGAAAATCGGCATTCTCGGCACAGGTCACATCGGCAAGACGCTGGTGAAAGAACTGAGTGCGGCTGGCCACGACGTGAAGGTCGCCAACTCGCGCGGACCGGAGACGATCGAGGCGGACCTGCTGTCGGGTGGCGCACAGGCGGTGACCACGCAGCAGGCATTGCGCGACGTTGAGGTGATCATCCTCTCCATTCCCCTCAACCGCATCCCCGAGATCGCGCCACTGATCGCGGCTGTTCCGGAGGAGACGGTGGTGATCGACACGTCGAACTATTACCCTCATCGCGATACTCGGATCGAGGCAATTGAAGCCGGGCAAGTGGAGAGCCTGTGGGTGGTCGAGCAACTGGGCCGGCCTATCGCGAAGGCATGGAACGCCATCGGGTCTGCTTCCTTCGCAACCAAAGGCAAGCCCAAGGGTGCACCGGGGCGCATTGCCATCCCAGTTGCCGCCGACCGGGATCGGGACCGGAAGGTGGCGATGGCTCTGGTCGAGGATACGGGGCTTGATGCTTTTGACGCGGGCACCCTGGCCGAGTCCTGGCGTCAGCAGCCGGGCGCACCGGTTTACACCACCGACCTGTCGCTCGAAGAGATCGGTGCCGCCCTCTCTGCAGCCGAAAAAGCGCGCTTGCCCAAGCGGCGGGATCTCAGCGTCGCCGTGATCCAGGAGCGTGTCGGAGACGGGACCACCAATCCTGACGCGGAGTGGGGAGTCCGACTGGTCCGCGCCATCAACATGTAGGCTACTCTCTTGAGGGAGAGCGAGTTATCAGACGTTTCCGCCCGACCTGAACAAGGCCGGGCGGACGTAGTTGTGAAATCTGGCACAGTGGACTGGTTCGGAAGCGCTCAGAGACAATCAGTGGTTCCGGGTCGAATAGCCGAATGACCGCTATCTCCCGGACCTCTGCACCTGCGAAGGGTTCTTATGCTTCTGCAGCGAATGACCGGTTGGTCCGCACAGCCGACCCTCGCGACGCCTGCCGTGTGGGTTAAGCCTGAGCGGTAGCTTTTGGGAATACTGCATAGCAGCGCCAGAACGCGCCGACCGGCAGGTATGGGCCGAAAGCGAAACATGCCAGCGCACCTCGATCTGTGTCTCATTTGCCCAAATGCGCTGAGACCCAAGCCGCAGGGTCGGGCTCGGTTGTCTTCAGCCCGTAACGGATATGCCCTGTCCGCTTCCGGATTTCGTCACGGCAAAGCTCTGCCATAGCGCGGCCTTCAGGATACATCGCCGCAATATCAGCCACCGCCCGATCCAGCGCGGCCTCCACCTCATCACACATGCGGCCCACCAGCCGCAAAAGGGCCGGGGCACCAAGGCCACACAAAAGCGCTTCGCGCTGCCAGTGGCGACCGAGCAGGTAATCTCCGTCGCGTTTGGTGGCGACCGACATCGCGAGATACCTGGTAATTCGCGGCCAGACTGGCGCGCACATCACATCGTAAATCGGGCTGAGCTGAACAGTGCCGCCGCCCTGAATCAACAGCGAGTAATTCTTGGCGTGTGCATCCGTATTGCAGACGAGGATATTAAAGATCACGTGCCGCAGCATCGGGATCACACCGGCAATCCCCACACTTTGCCGCGTCGCGGAAATCAGATCGCGGATGCGCGGCCCCGGCCTGTTTCGGCCGTTCTTCTCGTATTTCATAGAGGGGAAATGACCCAGTGCCTGACAGAAGTCTTCCTGGTGAAGACGGCGCCACTTCTCACCCTCATTGACCCGATCATAGCGCGCGATCAGCAAAAATCGACGCCGCCCCGCCTGGCCGATGCGTATATCGGGGACGTCGAGACCCACATGACGCGCCAGCCGCAGGCAAAAAGCCTCGTTAGCGACTGTTCCCCAGAGCCTGTCGGTATCGGGTTTCAAAATCCAGGTTGAGGGTGATCCGTTAAGCGGGATTGCAACCTTCCCCTCAGCGTCGAGATGCACACCAATTTTGGTCTGCACGCCCGCAAGCGACATGGAAACACCCTCATCCCCCGCCAAAAAGGGCTTCGAGGGCAGCTCTTCGATGATGCGCTCAAGCGCCTCCTCGCTGTCGACGGCTCTGTAATGCATATTCGCTGTGCCACGTTCAGCAAACGACAGCGCACCCGAGGTGTCGCGGCCAATCTCAGCCAGAATCCCCAGGGCATCTGCTTTGCCCACACCGGTCAGCCGCGCAACGGCTTCCAGATTATCTTCCTCAGGCAGCAGATTCACGATCCAGGGCAGAACCACGTCCGGAGTATAAGGTTCGGCCCGCAGTGGCATGCGGGTGGAAACCGGAAAGGCACCCCGCAGGCTTAGCCATTCGCGGTGATAAACAAGGCCAGGCCCCAGATCTCCAGGCAGCAGCTCGGCCACAGGGCGGGTTTCAAAATAGATCTGCATGTTACGGCTCGAGCGAGGGCGGCAGCGCCTCTGCAGCTTGAGTCCGCGCAGGGCCCTGGGCTGAGATCGTTGGATAGATCCCCAGAAGACCCGCGATCATCAGCGCCGGTCCAATCCGCGCCGTTGGCTTGCCAGCCTCTAGCTCAATCAGATAGCGCCGCCCAACACCCGTCGAGAGCACAATGTCCTCCTGACGCAGCCCCAACTCGCGCCGCCGCTCGCGGATCATACGACCAAAAGCTTGAGCCTCGGCAGCCCCGGTGACAGACATGTCCAGCCTCTTATTCCCGTTCGGGAACTTGTAGCAGGTTTCGGCTGTGAACGCCACAAATATTCCCGATTGGGAACATATACTCTGATAAAGGTGGTAATCGACAAAAAGATACCGTTCGGGAATATTGATTTCGAGTGTGTGGACCGCCGCAACGGCGTGAGAGATACAGTTGCTAAGATCTGTCGGGCGGTTCAGAAATCTGGCTGACTCCAATTTTCAGACAAAGATCTCATGATCATCGCTGAACAGAGCTAAGATTTTTTGCAACCGCGTCATATTTCGTATTCTCCCGAAGGCAGGACATTCCTGAGGCTGATTGTCTTCACCGGCACTCCCCTTGTAAAGGGTGTGGTACTTCGATGCCTCTTTTGCAAGTTTTGTAATTATTTCAGGTCCGACTGGAATTTCGTTGGAAATCACGAAACCAGTCCTCCAGACCTTCATAGAAACCGTGGAGAGATTTTGCCATGACCGAGGGCTTGTTCTTACCGTCCGGAATGAAGATAAATCCCCCGCCCTTCAGCGCTTGCCACTCCCCTAAAGACGTGCTGTTCCCGCTCAGCACATGACCAAAATCTTTCTCAGGATAACCCCGTAAGGTCACTATTCGACCAGTTGTCACAGCTGTCATTCTTTCAGAAATCGCAGCCATACGGTCCGTAATGAATTCTGAAAGACTGTGCTGCCGTTTACGTTCTCTGTCGGGAGAAAACTCGTTCTATAAGTCTTGAAAATATCTCTTTGGGAGGAAACCGTTCTAAAAGCGCAACTTTGGTGGACCCGGCTTATGGGAAAGCCCATAGCGCAAGCCCCGGCCAATCCGGTGTGCGAGCGCCGACCAGGACTTAGCGGTGGCAACGGGAAGGGTTCTCTGCAGGACGGCGTCAAAAAGTTCCAGCCAGACCGGGAACATCTCCTCCCGGATATCGCCGGCAGCTCTGTGTACAGACAGAGGGTTACCCTCATAGGCCCGTTCTAACAGAATGGCATGTTTCCAAAAAGATGCGATCTTAGCCTCATGCGAAGGCCAGTCGCTCACATGTTTCGCAAATATTGGAGCCAACGAGGGATTTTTGCGGATTTCCCGGTAAAATTCAGCAACCACGCAGTCGATCTCCGGGCCGGTGATCTCAAACCGTTTCAAGCTCATGTCTCGATCCTTTCAAGGCACGCTACCGCGTCCGATACCGATCAGACTTCAACCCCAAAGATTTTGCCAATGACGGCCGTCACGGCCATGGCCGCCCCGCCCCAGAAGACGACACGAAGGGTCGGGCGCAGAAATTTCGCGCGCCCCGCCCAGGCGCCAAGCATGCCAAGAACCGCAAGAGCGAGCAGCGTGGTAAGCGTCACGACCAGTGCGACCTGTTCCGCAGGGGAGAGTACGGCTGCGACCATCGGAACTGCACCTGCCAGAGTGAAGGTCAACCCTGAAGCAAGGGCAGCCTGCAGCGGGTTGGCGCTGTGCACCTCTGAAAGACCAAGCTCATCGCGCACATGTGCGTCAAGCGCATTATTTTCGGTTAACTCCCTCGCCACCAAGGCAGCCGTCTGCACAGAAAGCCCCCGGCCTTCCCAGATCGAAGCGAGTTCGATTTCCTCGGCATCTGGCATGTCGCGCAGTGCGACAGCCTCCCGAGCGATATCAGCCTGCTCAATATCAGCTTGAGAGCTGACTGAGACATATTCCCCGGCGGCCATTGACATGGCTCCGGCAGCCAATCCGGCAGCTCCGGCGATCAACACGGCTGAGGTGGACGGATTTGCCATCGCAACCCCGACGATCAGCGAAGAAATCGAGATTATACCGTCATTCGCACCGAGTACGGCCGCCCGCAGCCAGCCACTGCGATTGACGAAATGCACTTCTTCATGCGCAGACTGATAACTGTTCAACTCCATGCTCCGACCAGGATGACTCAGCCCTTCTGCGGCTAAGCTTGAGCTTACGCTTCTTCTGACGTTTGACCAGAGCAGAGTTGCTACCCTGCGGGTGGCGATGCGCGATCGGTCCCGGCCGTTTCCTCCTCCGGAAAGTTTTGAGAGTTTTATGCCTAATTTGATCCGCATCATAGACCTGCCTCTGCAGAGGCGTAGACTGACCTCGTGATATGCAGTGCTACACCCGAGAAGGGGGACTTTTTTATGCCTGACGGCACGAGCCTAACTGAGCGTCTGATGCTGCCGTTGACGATGATTTCCGTCTGCGGAATGGCCATGGCTGCACTTGATGCCTTCGCGATCTCCGGCGCCGGCGGTAGCCTTGGGCTTTGGCTGGTTTATCTCGCGGCAGGATTGCCCACCGGTCTGCGTGCCCTCAGCGCACTCTGGCGTGAGCGGGTGTTTGACATTGATCTGCTCATGATTATCGCCGCACTCGCGGCTCTGGCGGTCGGCGCACCGCTGGAGGGGGCAGTGCTTCTGACACTCTTCAGCATCTCAGGCACTCTGGAGCATCGCGCCATGGGCCGTGCGAGGCGGGCTATTGAGGCACTGATGGCGCTTCGGCCAGAGACGGCGCTGCGACTGAGAGGGGACGGGGCAACCGAAGAGGTCCGGGTGGCCGATCTGCGCCCCGGGGACCGGCTTGTGCTGCGACCGGGCGCCCGGGTGCCCGTGGACGGACTTTTACTCAATGGCGAAGGCGCGGTGGATGAGGCGACGATCACCGGAGAGTCCATGCCTGTCAGCAAAGCGCCCGGCACGAAGCTCTTTGAGGCGACGGTAAATCTCAACGCCGTGCTGATCATGGAGGCGACCGCCACCTCCGCAACCAGCACAGTTGCGCGGATGATTGCCATGGTGACCGAAGCCCAGGCGGCCCGCGCCCCCTCTGAGACCTTCAGTGCCTGGTTCGGCCAGCGTTATACCATAGCTGTTCTGGCCGCTGCGCTGCTCGCTTTTCTGGCGCAGTTGCTTCTCGGTTATCCGCTATCCGAGGCTCTTTACCGTTCGGCAGTCCTTTTGGTAGCGGCAAGCCCCTGTGCAGTGGTGATCTCCGTCCCGGCGGCGATCCTTTCGGCTTTGGCCGCGGCCGCGCGGGGAGGCGTTCTGTTCAAAGGTGGCGCCGCTCTTGAGGCCCTGGCCGATGTGAAAAGCTTTTCCTTTGATAAGACAGGCACACTGACCACCGGAACGGCGGAAGTCACAGACATCGACGCGACCATCGGGCAGGACCGCATGCTCTCGCTTCTGGCAGGCCTTGAAGCCCAGTCCGAGCATCCCATCGCCGCTGCTATCCGCCGCCGCGCGGCAGCTGACGGGCTTACCCCTGCGGAAGTGCGCGGTGTCGTCACCCACCCCAGCGAGGGAATTACCGGCGTGGATGAGGACGGTGCAGTCTGGGCAGGGAACCAGCGGATGTTGGAACGAATGGGGGCGACGGCCACAACACCCGGCGCGCTGCGCCTGAAAAATTCCGCACAGACCGTGACCTGGATTGGCCGAGGCAATCGGCTCCTTGGCGGCGTTACCGTGGCAGACCGGCCACGGACGGGCTCCGCTGCAGGCCTTTCGCAACTGCGGGCGGCTGGGGTGCACCATCTCGCGCTGATGACCGGCGATCGACGTGCGGTGGCACTTCGGATCGGGCGGGAGCTTGGCTTTTCCGAAGCTGAGATCCACTCCGATCTTCTGCCCGAAGACAAGGTGCGCCTCGTTGGCGATTTAGCGGAAAAGGGCCGTACTGCCTTTGTGGGCGACGGGGTCAATGATGCCGCCGCCCTCGCCCGTGCCGATGTCGGGATCGCCATGGGAGTTGCGGGAAGCGAGGTTGCCCTTCAAGCCGCCGATGTTGCTTTGCTGGCCGAAGATATGACCCGCCTTGCCGCCGCAAGAAAACTTGCGCAGCGCACAAAGCGC
Source organism: Falsigemmobacter intermedius (assembly GCF_004054105.1). GTDB lineage: Bacteria > Pseudomonadota > Alphaproteobacteria > Rhodobacterales > Rhodobacteraceae > Wagnerdoeblera > Wagnerdoeblera intermedia. Next base: position 2,837 of record NZ_SBLC01000046.1, on the reverse strand, counting down.
ATCATCAGGCAAAACCTTATATTTGCGCTTGGAATGATGGCGCTTCTGGTCATCTCGGCGCTCTTTTTTGAACTGCCCTTGCCGCTGGCGGTGATCGGTCATGAAGGCGGCACGGTTCTGGTAGTCCTGAACGGGCTTCGTCTGCTCGCAGACCCCATCCGCAGCGATCATAGCCTCAGGAAGCGGCCGGTTCTCTCTTCGCTCTTCACCCGCCAGTCACAGGAGGTCGGAAATGTATAAGCATATTCTCATTACAACGGACGGGTCCGACATAGCCACACATGGAGTCGAGCATGGTCTCGCCCTCGCCGCCGCTACGGGTGCGAGGGTGATATTTCTCTCCGTCACCGCCCCGTATCCCATCATGGCCAGTCTGACGAGCGTGCGCGGCTACGCCACCGCTGAAATGATCCAGGACTATGAAGACCGTCAGCAGGAGGCCGCGCGACAGATCCTGCAGACGTGTATTGCGACAGCGGCGCGGTTGGGCGTCAACGCCTCTGCGCTGCATATTCCCGATGCCCATCCGGCCGAGGCCATTCTTCGCACTGCCCGTGAGAAGGGATGCGATCTGATCTGCATGGCCTCACATGGAAGGCGCGGGATGAAACGGCTCGTGCTCGGCAGTCAGGCGGCCGAAGTCGTTTCCCAAGCGGAGATCCCTGTACTCATCGTACGTTCAGAAAGGGATCCGAAGTGAAACTGCCCCTGTTACTCATCCATCCGTTCCCGCACAGGCTGTTGCTCTCCCTTCGCCTCATTGCGGCCTGCCTCCTCATCATTTCGCCTCTTCATACAGCCGCTCAAACTTCTGAAGAAAGCGCGCAGATCGCCAGGGGTTATGAGTACGTCCTGAAAAACTGCGCTGGTTGTCATTCAACAGAGGCCGAAGGGGAGAGTCTTCACATCGATGCACCACCCTTTCGACTGATCGGGCGACTTTATCCGATCGATCACCTTGGTGAGGCTTTTGCGGAAGGCGCTGCGGTCGGTCACCTCGACATGCCGGAGTTTGAAATTCTGGAACCGCAGCAGATCGAAGACCTGCTCGCCTGGATGAAGTCGGTCCAGCAGTAACCTTTTCCCGCCTCAGGAGGGCCATGTATGCAACGTTTTGCAGAGAAAGTGATCATCATTACGGGTGCTGCCTCGGGCCTTGGTCTTGCCACGGCGCAAAGGCTGGCCTCGGAAGGCGCAAAGCTTGTTCTGGTCGATCTGAGCGATCCCGCCCTTGCCGCGGCGCGTGACACCCTGCCCGGGGAGACTGAACTGCTCCTGATCCAGGCGGATATCGCTCAGGAAGCGCAGGTAAAGAGCTATGTTGCACGAACTCTGGAGCGTTTCGGAAGGATAGACGGATTTTTCAACAACGCCGGCATTGAGGGCCGTCAGGACCTGACCGAAGATTTCGGCGCGGATGAGTTCCGCCGAGTGTTGTCAGTCAACCTCGACGGTGTGTTCTACGGCATGGCGGAGGTGCTGAAGGTGATGCGCCGACAGGGCAGCGGCGCGATCGTCAACTGCGCGTCTGTCGGCGGGATCCGCGGCGTCGGCCGCCAGTCCGGCTATGCAGCCAGCAAACATGGCGTGGTCGGACTGACCCGCAACAGTGCGGTCGAATATGGCGAATACGGAATCCAGATCAATGCCATAGCCCCAGGTGCGATTATGACGCCCATGGTGGAGGCTTCGCTGCGTCAAATGGGCGGGGATGACTGGGCGCGGGTCGGGCGTGAATTTGTAAAGCCGAATCCTATGCGCCGCTTTGGTCGCCCCGAAGAGGTCGCGGCCCTCACCGCCTTCCTGCTCTCAGGCGAAGCCGGGTTCATTAATGGTACAGTGATCGAAATTGATGGGGGACAGTCCAACAAATACTGACATCTTCATGGCACAAGTGCTTAGGAAGGGTTGCGCCCAGCGGCTCTTTTGCCTCCAAGCCCCCCTTTTGCAGCGCAGCCTGACAGACCTGATCTGCATCCCCCGGCAATCCTGCATACTCCCGGGCCAGAGAATTTGCCCGAAAGCTGTAAACACCAGGAGAACTTTCATGTATCATCATATTCTTATCACCACCGATGGCTCGGAGCTGGCACGGCAGGGCGTGGACCATGGGCTCGCTTTGGCCGCCGCAGTCGGGGCTCAGGTTACGCTCCTTACCGTCACGCCGCCCTATCCAATCATCACCGGCATGATGGGTGAAGGTGCCTATACCCCCGCCCGTGTTCTGGAGGATTATGACACTGCGCAGCGCGAGCAGGCAGAGACGGTGCTCAAGGCCGCCAAAGCTTCTGCAAGCGCCGATCTGACGCTCCGCACTCAGCACATCTCGAATGCGCAGCCTGCCGACGCAATTATCGGCGCGGCCAAGGAGTTTGGCTGCGATCTGATCTGCATGGCGTCACACGGAAGGCGCGGTATCCGACGGATTCTTCTTGGAAGCCAGGCCTCGCAGGTTGTGTCGCAATCCCCGGTGCCGGTTCTGATTGTACGCTGATTCGCACAGGCTGCCGCCACTGAGAGCAGACGGCAGCCCCACGGCATTTCTCCTGTTTAACTTAAGTCGAGACATAGCATTGCCCCCTGCACCATTCGCATTCGGCGTTGGTCATGCCTAAGCCGTCTTGAAGTGGCTCGGTTTGTCTGAACAGGTTCTCGGATTTTCTAAGTGTATTTCTGCCTTATTTAGGCCGCTACCGCTTCGGGTAGAGGTGGTCGCACGAATTCGGACCAGGAGCTAAGCTTTAGCGCCTGAGGAGACTCTGATGTTGTAACCGCCCCCGACGGCATCTTTGTGCCAAGGTGGGATCGTCACAATCCATTAGGGAGGCGGTCATGTC
>NZ_SBLC01000045.1 GCF_004054105.1 Falsigemmobacter intermedius | reverse complement strand
CCTCGGCTTCATCGACATCACCTCGATCCGTCTATGGATACGCCATTTGTCAACATGACCTAACCCACAATCACACTTCCTTCCTTAGTTTAAAATCTCTAAACATTAATTTGTAACGGACCTTTATTACGGGCACCGCGGTCCGAAGTCCTGGCAAAGCCGGGGCGCGGTGCAGCATTGCCTGAATACAAAGGAATTGTCGTGCGCCGAACGATGAACCTCATGACAAACGCCTTTGCGCTTTCTGCAAAGAGAGCGCAGCCCATCTCATTCGTCCAAAAGAGCAGTATCGCTCTGATTGCTTTAGTTGTTTCTCTATCGGCCACGCAAAGCCACAGCCAGACAGCGCTCAGCGAAGCCGTCCTTGTCAGCTCGGAACGCGACCCCGGAATTACCGCTCTTCGTCACAAAGTTGCCCGACGGGGCGTTGAAATTCAGGCCGCGCGCGATGAACGCTACCCCCGCATCGGCCTTTCCGCAGATACGGCGACCACGTCAACGGATGGTCCGGGCGTTACACTGACGGTCTCGCAGATGATTTTTGACTGGGGGCGGGTCAGCAGCAATATCGCCGCTGCCTCTCAGGATCGGATTGCCGCCGTTGCGGATTTGAAATCCGGCGTAGAAGAACTTTCTCTCGATGTCTCAGGTTATTTTATTGATGTCGAAGTTATTGACCGTAAAATAAGACAAACACAGGATTATTTGGCCTTTGCCACGCGCATTTGCGATCACGCTGAAGCCCGTGCAACCGGCGGCAGCGGTGATCTGGGCGAAGTCGCCCGGGCAAGGCTGGAAGTCTCGCGCACCGAAGAGCGTCTCGTTCAACTTCAAAGCGACCGCAAACTCGCCCTGGCGCAGCTTGAGTTTCTGATGGGTCGCGCTCCGGGTGCACTGCGCCCCGCACCGGATCTGGCTTTCCTGAGCCGCTACAGCAATGGCGATGCCGTGGCCTCTGCCATCCGCCTTGCACCTAAGTTCATCGCCGCCCAGGCCGGGGCCGGCCGCGCTGAGGCCGAAATTCAGCTCGCCCGCGCCACCCGTCTTCCCACCATCAAACTTCAGGCCCAGGTGCGCGGCGATATCGACCGCGGCCGCACCCGGACCTCGGTCGGCCTCTCCACCGGGCTGGATGTTGGTATCGGGGCCATCACCGGCCGCCAGTTGGAAGCCGCGCGCCTGAACGCAGAGGCCGCGAAATCCAATCAGGAAGCCGTGCGCCGCAATCTGGCCAATGCCGTGCGCAGCGCGCTTGAGCGGATTTCCGTGCTGCGCAGCCGCGAAGCCTCTCAGGGGCGCCAGCTTGCGCAGGCCTCTGACGTGCTGTCGGGTTATGAGGCCCAGTTCATTGCCGGCCAGCGACAGCTGATTGATCTGCTGACCACCGGGCGCGACCTCTACGACGCCCAGATTGACCGCATTGCGACCTACGAAGAACGAAAACGTGCCGAATATGAGGCGGCCTTCGATCTGGGTGTGCTCGGCACCCTGATCCTTGCAAGCTCCAAAGGAGACTGACCCGATGGCCCTCGCAACGGAAAGCACAACCGCCGCCCTGCCCCCCGAAAGCGATCCGGTCGTTCTTGGCCTCGTCGAACTTTGCCGCGCCCATGGCATCACGGCCTCGCCGCAACGGCTGACCGATGGCCTGCCGCGCGGCCATGGGGATGCGCTTCAGCCGGAATTTGCGGCTCTCGCGCTGCGCCGCGTCAATATGAGCTGCCGCGTCAGCCAGGAAGCGCTGACCGCGCTGCCGGACTACAGCCTGCCCGCGCTTGTGCTCATGAAAGACGGCAGCGCCGTGGTGCTGGAGCGTATTTCAGGCGCCGAAGCCCATGTCATTCTGCCCCAGACCGGCGGCGGTCGCATGATCTGGCCCCTGGCCGATCTGCAGAGCCGTCAGGACGGTCGGGTCATCATCTCCAAACCGATCGACGTCGTCTCGGGGCGTCTGGACGGCGGCACCAAAAGCAAACGGCACTGGATCATCGGCCCGGTTCTCGACAACTGGCCGGTCTACCGCGATGTGGTGATTGCCTCTTTTGTGGCGAACCTTCTTGCCATCGGGACCGCGCTTTTCTCAATGCAGGTCTATGACCGCGTGGTGCCGAACCAGGCGTTTGACACGCTGTGGATTCTGGCCAGCGGCGTTGGCATTGCCATCGTTCTGGAAATCTCCCTGCGGATCATGCGGGCCTCTCTCATTGATGTCTCGGGACGTGATCTGGATCTGCGGCTCTCTTCGCAGCTCTTTGAGCATGTCTCGAGCCTGCGTCTGGCGCATCAGCCGAAATCCACGGGCGTCTTCGCCAACCAGGTCCGCGATTTTGCCACCGTGCGTGAATTCTTCACCTCCGGCACGGTGACGGCGCTCTGCGACATTCCCTTCGTGCTGATCTTTGTGGGCGTTCTCTCTTGGCTCGGCGGCCCGATGATGGCAACGGTCTGCATTCTGGCGGTGGTGCTCAGCGTCCTGCCGGGTCTGGTCATGCAGCGCCGCCTTGGGGCCGCATCGCGCGAAAGCACCCGTGAAGCTGCGGCTCTGAACGGTCTGCTGCTGGAAACCGTGTCGAACCTTGAGACCGTCAAAGCCTCGCGTGCCGAGGGCCGCCTGCAGCGCGCCTATGCCCAGCTGACCGCCACCATGGCGACCACGGCCGTGAAAAGCCGCAGCCTGAGCAATCTGATGACGCAGATCGTCTCCTCGGTTCAGAAATTCTCTTATGCGGCTGTGGTGATCGTCGGTGTCTATCTGATCGACAGCGGCAGCCTGACCGTCGGTGGCCTGATCGCCTGTACCCTGCTGTCGAGCCGCACCCTTGCGCCCATGGCTCAGGTGGCCGGACTTCTGTCGCGCTGGCAGCTTGTGAAAGCCGCGATGGAAGGCCTCGACAATATCATGAAACTGCCGGTCGAGCGTCCGGCGGACCGCGATTATGTCCGCGCTCCGGCTATGGCGGGTGCCTATCGTCTGGAACAGGTGGAATTCCGCCACGATCCCGATGCCGCTCCGGTCGTCAATATCCGCGATCTCAGCATTCAGGCCGGTGACCGCGTGGCCCTTCTGGGTGGCAATGGCGCGGGCAAATCGACCCTTCTGCGTCTGCTGGCCGGCCTGACCGATCCGCAGGACGGCGCGGTTCTGGTCGACAACCTTGCGCTCAGCCAGATCGACCCGATCGATCGGCGCCGCCAGATCGGCTATCTGCCGCAGAACGTGGCTCTTTTTCAGGGCACGCTGCGTGACAACCTGCTGCTCGACCATGCACTGCACAGCGATGAGGAACTGCTGGCTGCACTCGATGCGGTGGGCCTTGGCCCCTATGTGCGCCGCCACGCCCGTGGCCTTGATCTGCAGATCCACAGCAATGCCAATGTGTCGGGCGGCCAGAAACAGGCCATCGGCCTTGCACGGGTGATCCTGCAGGATCCGCGCGTGGTGCTGCTCGATGAGCCGACCTCTGCTTTTGACCATGTGACCGAAGCGAAGGTCATCACCTTCCTGCGCGGCTGGCTTGATGGCCGTACGGCGATCATCTCGACCCACAAGCGTGAGGTTCTGGGGCTGACCCGCCGGGCGATCGTGATGAAAGACGGCCAGGTCGCAAGAGACGGTGATCTGCTGCAGATCCTCAATGCCGCACGCTCGGGCAAGGTGGCGCAATCGAGTGTGCAAGTTGTGTCATGAGCGACAGCGTAAGCAGCAGCCATATTGATGGCAGCTATCGCCGCGCAGCCGTGCGGCGGGCAAAGTGGACGATCCGTCTTGTATTTCTCTCGGTTGTGATTGCCATCGTCTGGGCGGCGCTGGCACAGATCAACCAGATCACTCGTGGCGACGGGCGTGTGGTGCCCATGCGCCGCATGCAGACAATCCAGAGCCTTGAGGGCGGTATCCTGCGCGAGATCCACGTGCGCGAAGGGGATATCGTCCGCGAAGGCCAGACCATCGCCACCCTCGATCCGACCCGCTCACGCGCAGCCTTTCTGGCGGCGCGCAGCGAGATCGACTCGCTTGAGGCTGAGATAACCCGCCTTGAGGCGGAGGTCATGGAGGTCGAGACCCTCGACTTCGGGCCCGAGCCCACGCTCGCCCAACAGACAGAGCTGCGCCTTTTCGCAGCGCGCCGGACGCGGCTTCTGGCCTCGCTGGCCTCTCTGGAGGATGAGCGGCGCGCGCTTCAGGAGCAGTTCGACATCACCAGCCCGCTGGCAGAGCGGGGGGCGGTCAGCAAGATGGAGATGCTTCAGCTGCGCCAGAAACTGGCTGAGATTGACGGGCGCATCAATGAAGCGCGCAACGGCTATGTACAGGACAGCTACCGCGATCTTGCCGCGCGGCGCGCGCGTCTGGCCACGCTTCAGGAAGAGGTCGTGCGCAAAGAGGATGAGCTGTCACGCACCGTGGTCAAAAGCCCGGTAGAGGGGCGGATCAACAACATCCAGATCACCACCATCGGCGGCGTTATTCAGCCCGGTGAAGCCTTTATGGAAATCACCCCGCTTGATGACCAGCTGCTGATTGAGACCAAAGTTCTGCCGCGCGATGTGGCCTTTATCGCGCCGGAAATGCCCGCAAGCGTGAAAATCACCGCCTATGACTTTGCCGTCTACGGCGATCTGCGCGGCATCGTGACCCAGATCTCGGAAGACACGGTGGAAGAAGACACCCCTTCGGGTAAACAGAACTTCTACCGCGTGATGGTGCAGACCGAGCGCAGCTATCTTGAGCGCTTCGGCGAGCAGTTCCCGATCCGTCCGGGCATGGTCGCCCAGGTTGATATCGAAAGCGGAACCCAATCCATCCTGAGTTATCTCACCCGCCCGCTCCTGCGCGCCCGACTGCGTTAAGGAGCGGAAGTTTTGCCGGAATATCTGATGCTGCGACCTGCTTTTGTCACCACCGTGCTTTGTGCGGCGCTCTCCTCTGCGGGTCCCGCACTCACCCAGGAGGGCGGATTTCGCAGCTATGCGAAGGTTGAGATCCGGGGCGCGAAATATATCCCCGAGGCCGATATCCGCGAAACCTGCGGCGATCTGGAAGGGGTGCCGCTGGATTCCGTTGATCTGGCCGCCATTGAAGACTGCCTGATGTATACCGGCGTCTTTGAGAAGGTCCGCCTGACCCCTCAGGGCGATCAGCTGCTCGTTGAGGTCCAGGAAGTCCCGGTGCGCCCGGGCCGCGTTGATGCGGGCCTGTCCTGGGCCAATGACTACGGGCTGAACGCTACGCTGAATTATGAGCAGCTGAACCTGATCCCCGGGACCTGGCTGGCAATCCGTAACACCTGGAGCGAAGACTACAAGGCCTATCAGTTCAGCCTCTACGCCCAGGAGCCGGTCGCGGGCGGGCTGAAATTCGCCATCGATATCGGCGGCACCCGCGAAAGCTATGGTGATCTCGATTTCTTCGCCCGCCGCGATCAGGCAGAGGTCTGGGCGCTCTGGCAGGCGCGGGACGATCTCAGTTTTGAGGCGGGCCTTGGCTACCGGGACCAGCGCCTTTATGACGTGCTGCCCGGTGCAAGCCCGCTGCTGCAAAGCGAGGAGGGGGCCGTCAACGCGCCCTTCCTGCGCTTTGCCTTTGACTATGCCACCCCCAAAGCGCCGGAAGGCGCGGCAGAGCCGGCCACCACGGCCAGCCTGCGGGTTGAGAGCTGGCTCTGGAATCTCGGGACCGGTCAGCGCTTAAGTGAGCTGCGGGTGAACACCGGGCTGAGCCATGCCTTCGCAGAAGACTACCGCCTGAGCGCTGCGCTGCGCGGCGGTCTGGTGCGCGGCATCGATGGTGCGCGGCCCACCGCCCTGGATCGCGGCTTCGCCGGCGGGGAAACGCTGCGCGGCTTTGCGCCCCGCGGCGCGGGTCCGCTGCATCTGGGAAGCCGCCTTGGCGGGGAGCGCTGGATGAGCGCGACCCTTGAACTGCAGCGCCGCCTGCCGACCAGGCTCGCAAAAGATCTGACCGCAGGGGTGTTTTTCGATGCGGGGGCGGCCTGGCGGCTCTCGGACACCCTGAACGGCGCGATTGACGACAAGGCCCGGCTGCGCACCAGCATCGGTCTGTCGCTGAGCTTTGACGTCAGCAATGTGCCGGTCTCGCTTTATATCGCAACGCCGATCAAACGGGTCAGCGGCGATCGCAGGCAGGTCTTCGGCCTCTCCGCCGCGGCGCGGTTCTGAGGGGCGGCGCCGCCTGACGGCGCTGAAAAAACCGCCCTGTGGGAGATTTTCCCCCACAGGCGGGATATGAGATCCGCCCAAAGGTATCGGGCGGGGAAGCGGGGGGTCTGCCCCCTGCCCGGCCGTCTGAGCGGCCGTCATTGCCTTGTGAGGGCACACCCCTCACAAAAGCCGAACCTGCGCCGCAGAGTTTGGCCCGATCCGCCTGTGCCCGCGAAGTCCTTTGAGAAACAAAGAACGTGATGACCGGGTGATGCGGCGGCGTCTCAGATCAGCTTGCGATCGCGTGCGGCGATAACGGCCTGGGTCCGGTTGCTGACCCCGAGCTTTTTGCAGACCGACTGAACATGCATCTTCACCGTCGGTTCCGCCAGGGACAGCGCTGCCCCGATTTCACGGTTCGGCATGCCTTCGGCCAGAAGCTTCAGCACGCTGAACTCGCGTTTCGACAGCGGCGACGCAGGCTCTTCGGACACCGCAGCCCGCATCCCCACGAGTTCAACCGGAAGATAGCGACCACCGCCCGCCATGAAGCGGATCTCATTGGGAAGATTCTTCAGCGAGGCCGTCTTCAGCACGATGCCCGCGCCGCCCATGGCGATGGCCTCTTCGACGACCCGCGCGCTCGGGTTGCTGGTCAGAATGCCGACCGGACGGCCTTCATTTTTCTGCAGCGCGCGGGACAGACCAATCAGACCATCCATACCCGGCATATCGAGATCGACGAGCACAAGGTCAAAAGGGCCTGTCTGTTCAATGGCCTGAAGCGCACTGGGCAGATCGGGGACCGTGGTCACCTCAATATCTGAGACCCCGTTGAGATACATCTCAAGCATCTCAAGGATCATGGCGTGGTCATCAGCGATCAGCAGGCGGATCACAGCGGTCTGGTTGTCATTCATTCTTGTGACCTCTGGCAAGTCCGTTGGCAGTCATTCGAATTCCCCCGCAGGCCCGAAGCAAAGCCTTGAAAAGCCTCACCTCCGCCCCGGGACAGGGCAAATCCACGAGATATAGCATTCCGTCGCGGCGTGACAGGTGGTTTCATCATGCTCCAAGCTCCCCGATCGCCTGCTCTGTCCGGCTGAGCGCATCATCAAGCTGATCGCACAGGGGCTCAAGGCAGGGATTTGTGACAGCGACCTCTGCTTCGGTCAGCCGAAGCACCCGCTCAATCGCCCGCAGTCCCGTCAGGCCACAGGCCCCCGTGGCCGCATGCAGCCGCCGCCCCGTATCCGGCCCGATGCCGTCGCGAAGCAGTTCCGTCTGCACCTGCCGCGCCTCTCGCAGAGCGCGCAGCATGAAGTCGCGGGCCTTTTCAACGCCGATCTGACTGATCAGACTTTGCGAAACTTCAGCATCGATCGGACTGTCGCCGCCCTGCCCTGCCGCAGCCGCCCGCGGCGCAGGCGCGGAACCGCTGAGCACCGCGTTCAGCCCTGAGGCCAGGTCTTCGGCCTGGATCGGTTTTTCAAGCACGGTCACCATGCCCGCCCGCAGACAGGCGGCGCGGATGCGGTCGTCAGCATGGGCCGTCAGCCCCACAACCGGGCCACGCCAGACCAGCGACGCTGCCGGATCCCCCCGGCTGAGCCGCTCCGCCAGTTCAATCCCGGTCATCCGCGGCAGGGTCACATCGGTCAGCACCAGCTCAATCCGCGTCGCATATTCCACCCGCGCCAGCAGGGCCAGAGCCTCCGGCCCTGAGCCCACCGAGGTCACCTCAGCCCCGGCGTGGCGCAGCATGTGGGTGATCCAGTCGCGGCTGGAGGGGCTGTCTTCGACCAGGAGAATCTGTCGCGCGGCCAGCGGCAACGCACCCCCGCCCTGCGGCTCTGCCGCAGGCTGCGGCAGAGCCGGGGCGCGCGGCAGCGTGAAGGTGGCGGTAAAGACGGTGCCGATCACCCGCTCTTCGCTTTGCGCCGGAAGGGCCTGACAATCGGCCCCGCGGTCAGCAACGGTCATTTCCCCACCCAGTTGACGCAGAGCATGGGCCAGCACGCTCAGCCCCGCAGAGGGGCGCTGATCGCTGCCGGTGATATCGCGCCCTTCCGCATCGCCCGGACGTGCCAGCACTTCGGCCAGCCGCGCACGATGCTCTGCCGGCAGGCCGCCGCCTTCGTCGGACAGCTCCATCTGCACGCGCCAAAGCTCCGCCGCACCGTCACTGAGCGGCAAAGCCGCGCTGAGCGGTTTTGCCGTCAGGCGCAGTTCGACCCGCCCGCCGCCGTGGTTGACGGAATTGTCGATCAGATTCTGACACAGCGCGCGCACAAAACGCAAAGGCCCGTGCAGCGTCAGATCCGGCGGTGTCTCAAGGGTCAGCACAACCTCGGTGGCGCGGGCCGCCGCAATCGGCTCGACCAGGGCGACCAGAGCCGTGACCTCATCGGCAAGGCGGAAATCTTCATCCGGCTGCCCGCCCCGCAGGCTCTGCTCCCCCCGGATGACGGAGAGGACATTCGACACCTGATCAAGCGCGAGCCCCGCAGCCCGGCGCATCCGATGCGCGGTCTCTTCGGTCAGGCCCGGCCCGTCGCGGCGCGTCAGGGCCTCTGCCGAGGCCAGGAGCGACTGAATCGGTGTGCGCAGGTCATGGGCCACCCGCATCAGAGTGGCCGCCCGCGCCCGGTTCCGCAGCCAGGTCGATTCCTGATCACTCTCTGCCAGACGCAGCAGAAAGCCCTCAGCGCTGCCCAGGGGCACATGCACCACCTCGCCCTCAAAGCTGTGCGTCTCGCGCTGCCAGCGCGCCGCGGCACTGCCCGAGCGGCGGGCGGTATTGCACAAAGCCTGCCAGTCGAGGTGCTGCAGCAGGCTCTCACGATCAATGCCAAGACGCTGCGAGGACAGATTGGCCAGAAGGATCTCGCCCCGCGCACTCGCCAGCGTCACCGCACGGCGATCGGTCACCATAACCCGTGCCAGCGCCTGCAAAATCGGCCGCGCCGCCTCTGCCTGGCGCTGACGGTTCGGGGCGGCCTGAGCCTCTGGAAGCGCTGTTGGCAAGGGCAGTTCTCCTTAGATATCCGGTGCATTGGACAGCGGCGCAGGGCTCTCGCGCCGCCGCCCGGGGCTATTGTGATCTGCGCACCCGCGCGGGACAAGCGGGTTCTCAGACCCCTCTCAGGGCTGCTCTGTCAGCGGATTATAAACCCTCTGGTCAGGAATTGATTTACATACTATGGTATGGTAGTATGGGTTACAACATACTAATTATGTCGCCAGCGCAGGGTAGGAGTGTACGATGGCAGAGAGAACGATTGTTGCGGGCGGGCTACAGAATGTTGCAGTCAACCTGACCAAGGCAGATATTGCTGCCTATACCAAGACCGGTCAGGATCTGGTCATGCGACTGACCGACGGCAACACGGTGCGGATCAGCGGATTTTACAACCTGACCCCCGACGCAAAACCTCATCTCGTTCAACTCGCCGATGGTGCGCTGATCGACCCGCGCCCCGATGGCACCGTCAGCAGCGCCGGTGCCGCTGGTGAAGAAGGCGGCCTCGTGGCCCTCGGCGTGGCCGGTCTCGGCGCGGCCCTCGTTGCCGCAGGTGGCGGTGGCGGTGGCGGCGGCACCCCGGTCGGGACACCGGGCGACGACGAGGACCCGCCAACGGATGACGAAGATCCGCCCACGGACGACGAAGATCAACCCACGGACGACGAAGATCCGCCCACGGACGACGAAGATCCGCCCACGGACGACGAAGATCCGCCCACGGACGACGAAGATCCGCCCACGGACGACGAAGATCCGCCCGGCGGTGAGACTCCCACACCGGCGCGGGCGGGTGTGCTGGATCCAGTCCTCGCAGATGGCGGTCTGCTGGGTGTTGTCACCGGCAATGCTGGTGCGCTTGGCGCGATCACCGGCTCGGCTGGCCTTCTGGGCGGGCTGCTCGGTGCTGCGGGGCCGCTTGGCGGTCTGTCGGACGCGCTGCTCGGCGCACCGCTGCTGGGCGACGGCCCGAACCCGGATCAGGGTCTGGTCGATCCGCTCCTGTCTGACAGCGGACTTCTGGGTGCGGTCACCGGTAACTCGGGGCTTCTTGGCGATATCACCGGCTCTGACGGGCTGGTCGGCTCGCTCGTGGGGAATGAAGGCGCTCTCGCAGGTCTGACCGGCGATGAGGGGCTTCTGGGTGAGCTCCTCGGCACGGGTCTTCTGGGCGAAGGCGCAGAGGGCGATGACGCTCCGGGTGGCGCCGACAATCTGCTCGGCGGTCTGCTCGGGGAAGATGGCCTCGTCGGCGGTCTTCTTGGTGGCGTCACCGGTGGCACCGGTGAAGGCCTCGTTGGCGGCCTGCTCGGCGGGATCACCGGCGGCGACGGTGAAGGCCTCGTTGGTGGCCTGCTCGGCGGGATCACCGGCGGCGACGGTGAGGGCCTCCTGGGCGGACTGCTGGGTGGTCTGACCGGCGGCAACGGCGACGGTCTGCTTGACCCGATCATCGCAGACGATGGCCTGCTGGGCGATCTGACCGGAAACTCGGGCCTGCTGGGCGCAGTCACCGGATCAGAAGGTCTGCTGGGAGCGGTTGTCGGTGATGCGGGCCTGCTCGCGCCTGTTACCGGCTCGGATGGTCTGATCGGCAGCATCACCGGCAAGGGTCTGCTGGGTCGAGGTCTCTTCGGATCGGCCTCCTCGGATCACGCCATGCTGGAAAGCTATACATTCCTCGACGACAGCCCGGCTCCGAACGGGAACGACGACCTGGCCGGCTGATCCCCCCGGCCGTCATCGGGCCCTCGCCCGATGGAACAGCGCCCCCGTGTTCGGGGGCGCTGTTTTTCATTGCCAGGGCTGCAGCCTGCGGGACGCGCCCTGCAGCGTGTCGGAAGCGCCTGAAACGGTGGGCACGCCGCGTCTGGCAACGGCCCGATCCCCTGCGCGACACCCGATCGGAAATCTTAACGAGAGCCGGTCCTTTCCAACTCATCGCTGAGCGCGAAAGAGCTGCTTTTCCTCAGGCGCAGATATAGGCGTTCACTGCCCGGTCCACCCGCCCTCCCATCCGGACAGGCTGAGATTGGCCTCCCCTTTCTGACCGCACTGTCGCGCCGAAGGACCCCCTCCTGTGACTTTGTCACCTGACCTTTCCGATTTTTCGCACAAAGCCCGGAATAAGGTTTGCCATCGCCGGCCGGATCGGGCGAGATCATGCCCCGCCTGACGGTGTAGGTTAGGTGGCCATCAGCTTTGTCGTTAGGTTTGGGTTGCACACCCCATGAACCGAGGACGCCCCTGATGACCAAACCCATGATGGACCTTCGCGCGCTTTTTGAGAAGAGCGCAGACGCCGACCTTTTGCGCGAGATGATCGGCTTTGCAGCCGAGCGGCTGATGGAGCTTGAGGTCGGCGCCAAGACCAATGCCGAGTATGGCGAGAAGTCAGTCGAGCGCATGGCGCAGCGCAACGGCTATCGCGAGCGCGATTGGCAGACACGCGCGGGCCAAGTGGAACTGAAGATCCCTCGGCTGCGGACGGGGTCGTATTTTCCATCTTTCCTGGAGCCGCGCCGCTCGGTGGAGAAGGCGCTGACGGCGGTAATCCAAGAGGCTTATATTCATGGCATTTCAACGCGTTCGATGGATGATTTGGTTCAGGCCATGGGCGGCACCGGCATTTCCAAAAGCCATGTCAGCAGGCTGTGCGAAGAGATAGATGAACGGGTGGATGCCTTCCTTGAACGGCCGATTGAGGGCGAATGGCCCTATCTTTGGATCGATGCCACCTATCTGAAGATCCGCCAGGGCGGCCGCATCGTCAGCGTCGCGGTCACGCTGGCAGTGGGCGTCAACACCGACGGACGCCGTGAAGTACTGGGCATGGCGATCGGTGCCTCCGAGGCCGAGCCGTTCTGGACCGAGTTCCTGCGCGGCCTGGTGCGGCGGGGATTGCGCGGGGTGAAGCTGGTGATCAGCGATGCGCATGAGGGCATCAAGGCCGCCACATCGCGCGTGCTTTCAACGACTTGGCAGAGATGCCGCGTCCACTTTCAACGCAATGCCTTGGCCCATGCCGGCAAAAATAGTCGCGGGATGGTCTCAGCCTTCATCGCGACCGCTTTCGCCCAGCCGGACCATCAAGCGGCCAAGACCCAATGGCGTGTCGTGGCTGATCAGATGCGGGGCAAGCTGCCCAAGCTCGCGGCCCTCATGGACACTGCGGAGGAGGATGTCTTGGCCTATATGACCTTCCCTGCCCAGCACCGCACCAAATTGCACAGCACGAACTCGATTGAGCGGCTTAACGGCGAAATCAAGCGCCGCACCGACGTGGTGGACATCTTCCCCAACGAGGCAGCCATCCGACGTTTGGTGGGCGCCATCCTGATGGAGCAGACCGAGGAATGGACCGTGCAGCGTGGCCGCTACATGACACTAGTAACCTTAGCCCCCATCTGCGATGATCTCATCGTCAGCCTGCCAGTCGCGCAGAGAAGCTGATCAGCTCAGACCTCGCCAAAGCCAGAGGCCCGTCATAAGCTACACCATTCCGTGGGACACGATCTCGGGCGAGACAATCAGACTTGGCCCGAAGGGGCGTTTCCCGTCCAGGCAAGAGCACCCTTTGACAGAAACACGGGTCACGACAAAGCGGAGAGAGATCCTGAAATGACCCGGATGCTCCAGGACCCGGACCAGTTGCAAAGCTATATCGGGCGGCGTGAGACGCGACAGGATGCGGTAGAGCCAGGCATCTTTCACCGAGCCGCCGCCCTTTTTGACCAGCCCCCGCCCGGGCCTGGCGCCGCCCTGCCTGAGCTGTGGCACTGGTTTCTCTTCCCGCCGGAGGCCGGACAAAGCCTTCTGGGACCGGACGGCCATCCGGCGCCGGGCGGCTTCCTGCCCGACCTTGGTCTGCCGCGACGGATGTGGGGAGGCAGCGGGGTGACCTTCCACCATCCGCTGCATATCGGCGCGCCCGTGACCCGCGAGAGCGTGATCGAAAAGATCGACCTGAAGCCCGCCCGCAGCGGTCACCTCGGCATCATCCGCCTGCGTCACAGCCTGCATCAGGAGGGGCACCTTTGCCTCACAGAGCTGCAGGATCTGGTCTATCGCGAGGCGGCGCAGCCCGGGGACAGGCCCGCGCCGCCGCAGCCTGGCCCGCACCGCGCCGACCGGCAGCGCCTGTTCACACCGGATCCGGTTTTTCTCTTTCGCTACTCCGCACTGACCTGGAACGCCCACCGCATTCACTATGACCGACCCTGGGCCACCGGAGTTGAGGGCTATCGGGATCTGGTCGTTCATGGCCCGCTGACCGCAACCCTGCTGGCCGCTCATGGCCGGGAGACCTGCGGCAAACCCCTGACCAGCTTCCGTTTTCGCGGCCTGAGTCCGCTTTTTTGCAACGAGCCTCTCAGCCTGAATGCCACAGCAAAGGGCCCTGGCCTCCACCTCTGGGCCAGCGGCCCCGCCGGCGGCATGTCTTTGACGGCTGAGGCAGAGGTATGAGGCAGCGCGCTTACGCACCAGGCAATTCGTCCGGGTGAAACAGGCCCCGGACCTTCCGGTTTGCGAGAGATCCCCCCGGCAGAGCCGCAGGTGGCTCAGGCTCATCTCCGGCCCCGGCCCTGGCTCCGGCCCGGAAGACCTGCGACCGGATGACATCGCCCTGAAAGGCCGGAGCGCCCATCGCAATCTGCGGGACGACCACAGTGCTTGGAAGCGCCAGGAAATCCCCAAAAGTCCTGTCCCCTTCCCTCCCTGCGCGCTCACGCAGGGCGCACCGGATTGTGATGTGCATGATCGCACAGACAGAGGCGAAACGCAGCCGTTTTCTCAGACCTTTTGTCGGCATAGCTAAGCCTCATCGCAGGCAGAGATGCACTGCAGCACGCAATGAAGGACGTATGAAATGAAAGTTTTTGCTATTCTCGCCGCCGCCCTGCTGACCGCCGGTGCTGCCTCCGCAATGCCGATCCCCGCTGAGGGCAGCTATATCCCCGGTCCTGCAAACTACGGCGAAAAAGTCTCTGTGCAGGCTGTTGAGGTCTATCTGGAGCGCGAGCTGAGCGCCCTTGGGCTGAGCGGTTCCGACACCGTCACGGTGACCCGCGCCCAGTCCCCCGCAAGCGTCAGCCATCAGGGCGGTCGTTAAGCTCTCTCTTATCAACCGATCCGAAAGGCACCTCCTGTGGAGGTGCCTTTTCTTTTGCATCAGGGTGAAGGTGGTGAGGATGTACCCACCCCCGGGCGGTATCGTTGTGAGCTGTCGGAATCGTCAGGATCCAACCTGGGAAGCGTTCCTGACGACCCTTCAACTCCGGAAACGCGGCTTCCAGCCCCCGACAGAGACCCCTCCCGTCTTCAGCCGCATCAGCCTGCAAGGGCTGAAAGGGCAAGACCCGCGATGATCAGCCCCAGCCCCGCGATCCGCGCCAGACTCGCTGTCTCCTGCTGCAGGCCGATGCCGATCATGGTGAGTGAGACCATCGCAAGCGCGGTCACGGCCGTATAGGTCAGGCTTAGCGAATAATGACGGATCGCCGTGACAAAGGCGCTGAGCAGAACTGCCGCGCTGATCACCGAAAGCCACATCCATCCGGAGGTCAGAACGGACAGCGCAAGGCTCCAGGGGCCCGAGGGGTTAAGCCCCTGCGCGCCCTTTTTCAGACAGAGATTCAGCGCGACGTTCGCGCCCGCGGCAATCAGGATCAATATCCAATGGTTCATCTCTGTCCTGCTTTCTGATCTGATTGATCCACACCCGATGCAGGGCCACTGCCGCCAGAACGGCGATAAAGGGGGAGGAGGGCATGTGGTAGCGATCCTCTGCCACCACCACGACGTGAAGGGCGGTAAAATACCCCCAGAGTGACACGGGCTGATTGAAAAGGGCGGCGGCGATCCCGCTGCGCCCTGCGATCACCACCATCCCTCCGAGCGCCCCGGCCAGAAGCAGATACCAGTAGAGGGTCGCAACGATCTTGGTCAGCATCACGCCGCGCGCGCCGATCAGAGCCGTCAGGTTCTGCTCATTCCAGACGACACCGATGGTTTCGCGGTTGTTCAGTTTGACGAGCTTCAGCGCTAGGAGCCGCAGGGCCGCGGCAGGCTCTTCGCGGATAAACTGCTTTGCCTGATCTTTAAGGTAATCGTTTCGCTCAATCTCAGACATGGTGGCGACTTCGGCGGGCAGTTCCATATAGCCGCCCGAGCTCTGCGGGTTGTTGCCCATCCAGAAATTGGCGCCGAAATTGGTGGAAATCATCGCCGGTGCGCCCAGAACCCGTTGATTTCGCCAACTCCAGGGGGCGGCTGCCAGCACGATCAGAAGCACGATCACCCCGGCCTGCACCGCCCTGTGCAAAAACCGGCGCGGTCCCTGCACCAGATCCACCAGCGCCAGGGCCACCGGCACCAGCAGCACTACGGGGCGAATGTAAGAGGTCAGCCCCCAGATCAGCCCGGCCAGCAGCAGGTTCGCCACCGGATGCCCGTGCGGGCGCTGCCAGAACACCAGCCCGGCCAGAAGACCGGCTATAAAGAACAGCTCGCTGGAAAGAACGGAGGTGAAAAAGATCAGGTTCGGCCAGAAGGCGACCAGCCCGAGTGCCAGCATTCCTACGCTTTCCCCGAACCAGCGGCGGGCCAGATGAAAGGTCAGCGCAAGGATCATCACGCCCGCAATCAAATTCAGGACCACCACGCCAAGATAGCTCTCGGTGAAGAGATAGGTGAAGGCCACCAGCGCTGAGGTGCCGACGGCCCAATAGGCTGTGGGCTCCTCCGCACTCCAGCCATAGACGCCATGGGTGGCCAGGGTGCGGGCAAACTGATCATAGGCCTCGCTGTCTGAGACCGGAAAAACCGGCACAGCGATCGCCCAGATCAGCCGCAGCCCGATCCCGATCAGCATCAGCCAGCGGAAAAGGGCCCGCTGATCCCCCCGGACCGCGCGAAAACCTGTCATCCGAAGTCTCCCAGGGCCGCCACCAGAAAGATCGCCAGCATAAGAAGGCCGCAGATCAGCCCGACCCGGTCACGCAGGGTAAAGACGATCGGGTCGTCCGTCATGAAGCCCCGCCGCGTCATCAGCTGCATCCGGCCGATCCAGAGCATCAGAACCACGCAGATCAGCAAAAGAAGGTCCGGGTTGGCAAACTGCTGCTGCACCTGATCGTCCTGCGAATAAAGCGCAAAGACGAGCACGGCGGCCTGGGCGGCGGCGATGGACATCGCCTGATAGACCGGCAGATCTCCCGTCATCAGATTGCGCCCCTCGGTTGAGGTTTTGCCCCGCAGCGCCAGATCTTCAAGCTCTGCCTGCCGTTTGATGGTGGCCAGCGCGAAGAACAAAAACATCGAAAAGACGAGCAGCCAGGGCGAGAGCACAATCCCCGTCGCCGCGCTGCCCGCAACGATCCGCAGCGTATAAAGCGCTGCCAGCCCGATCACATCCACCATCATCCGCCGCTTCAGTGACAGCGAATAAAGCGTTGTCATCACCAGATAGAGCAGCAGCACCCACAAAAACGGCAGCGGCAGAAAGACTGCCGCCATCAGAAATGAGGCTGCCAGCAATCCGGCCGAGACACCCGCCCCCTGTAAGGCACTGGCCGCACCTGCGGCAAAGGGGCGATTTTTCTTGCGCGGATGCGCCCGGTCGGCGGGCAGATCCAGCAGATCATTCAGGATATAGATCGCCGAGGCCGTAAGCGAAAAACACAGCATCGCCAGAAGCGCCGCCGGCAGTCCGGCCACTTGCTGTGCCGCAAGAACCGGCAGCAGGATCAGCAGGTTCTTCGCCCATTGATGCGGCCGGCAGGCCCTGACCAAAGCCCGCAGAGGCAGACCCCCCGCGCTGCTGATGAGATGCAGATCAATGCCCTCGCGCGCTGCAAGACGTTGCAGGCCCGGCGAAATCCGCACGCCAAAGGCCCGCCGTGCCGCCTTCCAGACCGGCAGATCGGTCACGCTGTCTCCGATGTAGTCAAACCCCCCGGCCCCAAATTTTTCGACCAGAAAGGCCGCCTTGCCCTGACCCCGCAGATTGCCCGCTGCGCCCGGACTTCCCGTGCCCACCGCCAGATCGAACAGGCCCAGATGCGCTGCAACATCCTCAACCTGCCGATGATCGGCTGCCGAGACCAGCGCCACCTGCCGCCCCCCTTCGCGGGCCCGGGCGATCACCTCAAGCACATCGCCGTTATAGGGCAGCTGCGCAGGATCTGAGAGAGCACGATCCGCAACCTGCTGCTTCAGCGCGGCTTTCCCCCGGGCCAGCCAGAGAGGCAGTTGCACAAGTGCCGAGGGCTCGCGGGCCACGAGGCCAAGCACCCCCTCATGCAAAGTGTCACTCAGGCTCAAGGTCCCGTCGAGGTCAACGACCAGAGGGCCCTCCGGGACAGAACAGGCGGGAGGTGGGATCGTCAGTTCTTCCATGCGAAATTGCCTTTATCCGCCTGCAACCGAAGATAATACAAATCCATTGCCTCGTTCAGAGAGGAATTCCGGCCTGCCCTCTGACGACCGGATCTGATGAACGATCCGCGTTCTGCGGCTGAAGGTGATGTTGGGACCGTCCTGACTTTATGTCCAGAGACAGTTAACCGACCCACGCAGGCCGATCCGGTAAAGCGGGGCTTCCTCCGCAAGTCGTTTGCCGGGATTCATATCAATGGTTGAGAGGGTTATCCTGTCAATCCTGCCGAAGCCTTCTGGCCTAGCAACTGTATTTCTCACGCCGTTGCGGCGGTCCATTTCTGCCGGCTCTTGCACAGGGTGT
>NZ_SBLC01000044.1 GCF_004054105.1 Falsigemmobacter intermedius | reverse complement strand
ACCGCGTGACCGGCTTCACACAGACTGCAACACACCAGGTGAAAATAACTTGGCAATGCCGTTGCGGGATTTAGTCCAAAAGCAGCGCTGGTTCGGCCTGTTCACCGTACTCAGACGCGCGTTGAGCCGTCCGGGATCAACCGTACCTACCGGCTCTGTCGCGAAAGTGGATCCGGACGAGGAACCAGCCCGGTTTTTGATCCGCCCCCCACCGCAACAATTCTGAACCACAGCCAACAGCGCTGTGGGTCCGCCCTCCGCGACGGGCTGGGCAGGTCAGGCAGAAACGATCTTGGCAAAAGCTGACGTGATCCTTAATTAGCATGCTAATATGGATGAGCGGGAGCCGTCGTTAATGAGCCGCGAAGGCGATATTCTGGATCTTATGAGCGCGACAGCGCGGCGTTTGCGCACCATGTATGACCGTCGTGCGGGGGAGCATGGGCTCACTCTGGCGCGCGTGCGGGTGCTGCTGTCGCTGCGCGATCGTGAAGGGCTGACACAGCTCGACCTGGCGCAGGTGCTGCAGATCGAAGCCCCAACATTGAAGCGTCAGATCGACGCCCTGGTGCGTGATGGCTATGTGGAGCGCCGCCCCCTGCCCGCCGGCGGGCGGGGAAAGGGGCTTTATCTGACGCCTTTCGGGCAAACCCACGCGATGACCGAGTTCAGCCGCAAAACCCGGCAGATGCTCCTGGAAGGTGTGAGCGGCGCGGAGCTTGATGTCTTTCAATCCGTGCTGCAGCGGCTGCACCTGAATATCGACCGGCTGGAAACCCTGTGAGCGCCTCTGCACCCTCTGCCCCGGCGCAGCCCGCTGAGGCCCAAAAACGTCCGGTTCTGCCCTATATGATCCTCGCCACCCTGATCGCTCTGGCTCAGGGGTTAGGACAGGGGTTTGTTTCCAATAACCTGCCGCAGCTTGCAGGGGATCTGGGCGTTTCGGTCGCTGATGCAAGCTGGCTGATGGCGGCCTATATGGCACCGCGCGCCGCGCTGCCGCTGCTGCTGACGAAACTGCGCACGCAATACGGGCTTCGGGCCTTCACCCGCTCTGCGCTGGTGTTTTATGCGCTGGTCTCATTGGCGGCCTGCTTTGCGCAGGATTTCCGTTCGGCGCTGACGCTGCAGTTCGTCGCCGGGATCGCGGCGGCGCCGATGTCGACGCTGGCCTTTCTTTATATGCTGGAGCCGCTGTCGCAGAAGCTGAAGATCGTCTTTGGCCTGCCCATGGCCATGGCGGTGATTATGGGCGCGCCGAGCCTTGCGCGGGTGCTCTCACCGGGGCTGATCGGGGATGGCGGCTTTCTTGAGGTGCATCTACTGACGCTCGGCATGGCCTTCGTCACCCTTGCGCTTGCTTTCCGCCTGCCTCTGGCCCCGGCACCGACGCAGAAGGTGATCGAATTTGCCGACCTCCGCACCTTCACGCTGATCGCTTTTTCCTTCGGGGCGATCACGGTGGCGAGCATTCTGGGCCCGATCTACTGGTGGACTGAGCTGGACTGGATCGGGGGGCTGCTGATCCTTACGATCCTGGGCTTCACGCTCGCCGTCATCTCAGAGCTTTACCGCAAGGCGCCGCTCATTGATTTCCGCTGGCTCGCAAGCCCGGCCATGCTGCAGATGACCGGCGCTATGCTGGTCTTCCGGCTTCTGCTTTCCGAGCAGAGCAGCGGTGCGCCGCGGATGTTTCAGGTGCTGGGTTTCGGGCAGGATGCCTTTATGGGGCTTTTCAGCCTGATCGTTGTGGCGGGGCTCGTGGTGGCACCGCTTTGCCTTGCGCTGCTGCGTCCGGGGCGTGAGCCGTGGTTTCACGCCGTGGCCCTCGTGCTGATCGCGCTCGGCGCCTTTATGGACAGCGCAAGCACGGTGCTGACGCGGCCGGCGGATATGTTCCTCAGCCAGACGCTGATTGCCTTTGCGGGCATGCTCTTCATGGCGCCGGCCATGGTGATGGGGCTGCTGGCGGCTCTGAAGCGCGGGCCGGCCTATCTGATGTCCTTCATCGTGGTCTTTCTCTCAACGCAAAGCCTTGGCGGTGTGGTGGGCTCAGGTCTGTTCAGCACGATCATCAACCACCGTCAGGCGTTCCATCTGCAGACCCTGACTGAGCAGCTACGCCCCGAACTGACCGTGGTGCAAAACCAGATCGCCGCCAATATGGCCGGTCTTGCCGCGCAAAGCGCTGATATGGCCGCGAATAAAGCCCAGGCGGTCACCTCCCTTGTCCAGGAGGCGGGCCGTCAGGCCACCGTCATGGCCTATAACGACGCCTATCTGCTGACGGCGCTGGCAGCACTCGGCGCGCTGGCGGTGCTTTTGCTCCATCAGGTTTATCTTTTGCTCACGGCGCGGCTGAACGCAGCCGCGCCGGGCCCTGCCTCTTCTGAAACCGGTCCGACACAATGAACAAATCGCATTTTCTGCCCCTGGCTCTGACAACCGCCCTTGGGCTTGCCGGTGCGGGTCTGGTCGCTTTCGCTTGGGAGCTGCCGCCCTTTTCCGCCAGCCTGCCCACCACCGAGAACGCCTATGTCCGCGGCCGCGTCACCAGCCTCTCGCCGCAGGTGGCGGGCTATGTATCTGAAGTCCTCGTCAGCGACTTTGAGACGGTGACCGCCGGTCAGGTGCTGTTCCGCCTTGATGCCCGCAGCTTTGAGCAGAAACTGCGGCAGGCTGAGGCGGGTCTTGCCGTGGCGCGGGCAAGCCGCGATGCGGCCGTGAACACCCTGCGCGCCACCGAGCTGACCGCAGAGGCCAATGTCGCGGGCGTGGAGGCAGCACAGCTTGCCCTGCAGACGGCGCTGGCCGGACATGACCGCCAGCACTCGCTGCAGGACCGCGGGATCCTTTCGACCTCCGCCGCAGAGCAGGCCGATCTCTCGCTCAGCCGGGCGCGCGCGCAGCTGGCCGAAGCCGAGGCGGGTTTCGCCGCCCAGCAGGAGAAACTGAGCGCGCTGCGCGCGCAGGTCGCGGCCGCCGAAGCCAGCATCGCCCAGTCCGAAGCCAGCGTGGCGCTTGCAAAAATCGACCTCGATCATGTGGAAATCACCGCGCCTGCGGCCGGCACGCTGGGCCAGGTGGGGGCGCGGGTCGGGCAATATGTGGCGGCGGCCACCGCCCTTGGCAGCTTGGTCGAAGGCGAGCCATGGGTGATCGCCAATTTCACCGAGACGCGTTTTGAGGATCTGGCCCTCAATCAGCCCGTCACCATCCGCGTCGACGCCCTCGGCGGGCAGAGCCTGACCGGCCATATCCGCAGCTTTTCTCCGGCAACCGGCTCCGAGTTCAGCCTGGTCGCGGGCACCAATGCGACGGGCAATTTCACCAAAGTCGTCCAGCGCATCCCCGCCCGCATTGAGATCGACCCCGGCCAGAGCCTGACCGCGGCATTGCTACCGGGGATGTCCGTGAGCGTCACCGCAGAGCCGGCTGAGTGATCTTGTCCGGGGCGGGTTGTGGTACAGCCTGCCCGGCACAAGCGCCCAATTTTCTTTGCATATTTGACGCTTGGGCATCGAACCTGACCTCACCATCGACCCGCGCGCCGGAGCGGACATTTAAGGTTTCATGCCGGGTATATTGCGCATCAGGAAGCATACGATAATGTTGGGACGTAATCTCCTCTAAGCCGTCGGTTGAAGATCACTAAGTCTTAGTTATCTCAGCCACAGCCAGCACTCACACTTTCATCCGATAACCCGGACTTATCAGAGATCTGAGGTCATAGTAGTAACGTAAGTTATTGCATGTTTTTGAACATATAAGATAAAATAAGCAGTTATTGATATCGGTTTCTTGAGGGTGACGTAATCCCACAGGACGTGGCGGTACTGCATCACGGATTATTGCGCAGCTAAACTTTGGATGGTGAAAAGCGTTCGATGCCTCACAAGTAAGGGCTTGAGGCGCGCCACATGCCGGTCAACCCGCTGGCGCAGGTCGGCAAAGGCCTTGCGCAGGACAGGCTCGATCACGAACCCCTCTTCCTGTGCCGCGATCACGCCCGAGGGCAGTTGCAGGCGCAGGCTGACCTGGATGCGCGTCTTGCCGCTCGTCTGGGAGGCGACGACTTCGAGCCGGACGAGATCCTCGCGGAAGCGTACAAGATGCGGTTCAAGTTGCCGCACCTCTTCCTCGATGACCTCAGGCGCGCGCTGTTGGCCATGCCGGTCGAGATTGCGAAATGCTCTGATGACTTCCATGCCGTATGACCTTGCTAGTCGCTTTTTGACGAAATGAGCCGGCGCGACCGTCATCGCGCCGGCCAGTCCTTCACGACGTCATCCGGTAGACTTATCGCCCTTGGACTGCTCCTTGTCATTGGCGTCGACTGGGACATCGGGCGTCGGAGCGTCCGCCTTGTTTTCGGCAACTGCGCTGGACTCGCCGATCCCGGCCTGGGCCTGATCGTCCGGGCTGTCGTCACCGGTGTCCCTTGCGATCTTTTCGAACACGACCTTCTGTTCGTCCGCTGACCAGGCGACGCGGACCTTGTCGCCATCCTCGATCCGCCCGGAGAGCATCTCGCGGGCCAACTCGGTCTCCAACTCCGACCGGATCAGCCGGCGCAGCTCGCGGGCGCCGAATTCGGGGCGGAAGCCGACCGCGCCGAAGTGATCCACGACGCTCACGTCGAATTCGAGTTCGACGCCCTGGGTAAGGGCGGTCCGCTTCACCCGGTTGAGCTGCAACTCGACGATCTGGCGGATCTCCGACTGATTCAGCGAATGAAAGACGATGATCTCGTCGATCCGGTTGATGAACTCTGGCCGGAAATGACCGCGCAACACCTCCATCAGTTCGGATTTCTGCTTGGCCTCGTCGAACTCACTGCTGCCGCGTTTCGTGAGGTTGCGCTGGATGATGTCCGAACCGAGGTTCGAGGTGGCGATGATGATGGTGTTGGTGAAGTCCACCACGCGGCCCTTGCCATCTGTCAGGCGGCCATCGTCGAACACCTGCAACAGGATGTTGTAGACATCGGGATGCGCCTTTTCGATTTCGTCGAGGAGCACCACCGAATAGGGCCGGCGGCGGACCTTTTCGGTCAGCTGCCCCCCCTCGTCATAGCCGACATAGCCCGGAGGAGCGCCGACGAGCCGTGCCACTGCGTGACGCTCTCCATATTCCGACATGTCGATACGGATCATCGCGTCCTGATCGCCGAAGATCACCTCGGCGAGCGTCTTGGCCAGTTCCGTCTTGCCAACCCCGGTCGGCCCGAGGAACAGGAAGGTCGCGGTCGGACCGGAACCTTCGCGCAGACCCGCACGCGCCAGGCGCACCGCATCGGCCACGGCGCGGATCGCTTCTTCCTGGCCAATGACGCGCTCGTGCAGCTTCTCCTCGAGCTTCAGGAGCTTGTCCTTCTCCTCGGCGGTCAGCTCCGTGACCGGAACACCGGTGATCTTGGAGACGACCTGCGCGACATGATCGGCGCGCACCTCGGCGGTCGCCGAAGCCTGGTCGCGCTTCCAGATCTCCAGAAGCTCGTCAAGATCCTTCTGCTTCTGCTCGAGTTCCTTCTTCAGTTCCGCTGCCCGGTCGAATTGCTTGCGGGCTGCGGCATAGTCCTGCTCGCGCCTGATCTGCGCGACCTCGGCCTCCAGCTCCTGGACGTCCACAGGGCGCGCTGTGGCGCTGATCTTCACCCGTGCGGCTGCCTGATCGATCAGGTCGATCGCCTTGTCGGGCATGAAGCGACCGGTGATATAGCGATCCGAAAGCTCCGCGGCGGCGATGATCGCCTCGTCGGTGATCGTCACCTTGTGGTGGCTTTCGAGCGTGTCGCGCAGCCCGCGCAGAATCATGATCGTCTGTGCGACCGTGGGCTCGTCCACATAAACCGGCTGGAACCGTCGCTCGAGCGCCGCGTCCTTCTCGATGTATTTCTGGTACTCGTTGAGCGTCGTCGCGCCGATCAGGTTCAGCTCGCCCCGCGCCAGCGCCGGCTTGAAGGTGTTGGCGATGTCGAGACCGCCTTCGCCGCCGCCCTGGCCGGCGCCGACGATGGTATGGATCTCGTCAATGAACAGGATCAGACTGTCCTTCTCCTCGGTGATCTCCTTGAGGATCTTCTGCACCCGCTCCTCGAACTCGCCCCGATACTTCGACCCGGCCACCATCGAGTTGATGTTGAGCTCGACCAGCCGCTTGTCGCGCAGCGCCTCGGGCACTTCGCCCGCGACGATCCGTTGTGCAAGTCCCTCGACGATGGCGGTCTTGCCCACGCCGGGCTCGCCGATCAGCACCGGGTTGTTCTTTTTCCGGCGGGCCAGCACTTCGATCGTCGTCTCGATCTCGCGGGCGCGGCCGATGACGGGATCGAGCTTGCCATCGCGGGCGAGCTTCGTCAGGTCACGGCTGAACTGGTCGAGATCGGGGGTGTTCGACGGAGTCTCGACGCGGCCTTCCTCGGCACCCTTGCCGACCACCTTCGTCACCTGCTGACGCAGCGCCTGCGGCGTCAACCCCAGCTTGCGCAGCATCGCCGCCGCGAGGCCTTCGCCCTCTTCGGCAAGGCCGATCAGCAGGTGCTCGGGACCGACATAGGAATGGCCGAGTTCGTTCGAGGCGATGAAGGCCCGGTTCAGCGCGTCCTTAAGGCGAGGACTGACGCCGATTTCGCCTTCCGTCTTGGCGTCTCCACGCTTCGCTTCCTTCTCGATCTGGCGCCGCAGATCGTCCACATCGACCTTGAACTGTTCCAGGATCGTCTTGACGACGTCAGACGCGGTCAGTGCCAGAAGCAGATGTTCGGTATCGACCTCGCTGCGCCCGAATTCCCCGGCCTTCTGTGCGGCATCCTGCAGCAGCTTGTTGCCCTGTTCGCTCAGCCGGTCGGCGATGGTGCGTCCGCCGCCGCGCCGCGATCCACGCCGCGGCGCGCCCTCGCCGAAAGAGGTGTCGACGACAGCGTCATCGCCGTCACCCATGGAGCCGAGCGTGCCGCCTCGCAGCGGACTGTCACCAAAGAGGCTGCCGAAACCGCTCTCGCCGAAGAATTCGTCAAGAAGGGAACGCCGTCCGAACAGGGACTCCAGCGGCGAGGCGCTGCGCCCCGACCGGCGGGCCATTTCGCTGTAATGCTGGTCGCAAAGCTCCATGTTCTGAACCCTGCCGTTCACCGAGGCGCGCACGCGCGCCGTCGCCGGGCGACCGCAAATATCGCAAGCTCCGTTTGCCATTCGTCTTCTCCGTTTCTTTATCCAGTCAGGGTTGTTCGCCGATCATCTGCGCCAGTGACAGTGTCACGCAGCGACCGCTTCCGTTCGTTTCACCTTGGACCCAATTGCCACAAGATCGGGCTCGTCCAGTGTCTCTCGTTGCAGGAGATCCTGCGCCGATTGCTCGAGAAGATCCAGATTGGATTCAAGAAGGGTGAGGGTGCGCTTGAACACGCCATCCACGATGTCGCGCACCTTCGCGTCCATCCGCTCAGCAGTGGCCTCGCTGTAGCGGCGGTTCAGCCAGGACGACTGGTCGCCGGTGCCGAGAAAGCCGGGCCGATCGGTGTCGTAGCTGACATGCCCGAGCTCTTCGTCCATCCCGTACCGCGCGACCATGGCGCGGGCGATGTCGGTCGCCTTGACCAGATCGTCCGCCGCCCCGGTCGAGACATGATCGTAGATGATCTTCTCTGCCGCGCGCCCGCCAAGCAGGACTGCGATCTTGTTTTCGAGTTCCTCCCGCGTCATCAGGAAGCGGTCCTCGGTCGGGCGCTGGATGGTGTAGCCGAGCGCGCCAATCCCGCGCGGTATGATCGAGACCTTGTGCACCGGGTCCACCCCCGGCAGAGCCATCGCCACCAGCGCGTGCCCCATCTCGTGGTGCGCCACGATCTCGCGTTCGCGTGGATTGAGCACGCGGTTCTTCTTTTCCAACCCGGCGATGATGCGTTCCACCGCATTGTTGAAGTCGTCCATCGTCACCGCATCAGCCTTGCGGCGCGTGGCGAGCAATGCTGCCTCGTTGACGAGATTGGCAAGATCCGCGCCGGAAAAGCCGGGAGTAAGCGCTGCGACCTTCTCGGCATCGACGTCTGGGGCGAGCGTCACTTTCTTCATGTGCACGTTCAAGATCTGCACACGCCCCGTCTTGTCGGGCCGGTCCACCAGCACCTGACCGTCGAAGCGTCCCGCACGCAGCAGCGCGGGGTCGAGAATCTCGGGTCGGTTGGTGGCGGCCAGGAGCACGATGCCCACTGAAGGGTCGAAGCCGTCGAGCTCGGTCAGAAGCTGGTTCAGCGTCTGCTCTCGCTCATCATGGCCACCGGCGATCTGGCCGGAGGAGCGCGCCCTCCCAAGAGCGTCGAGTTCGTCGATGAAGATGATTGCCGGGGCCGATTTCCGGGCCCGCTCGAACAGGTCGCGCACCCGTGCGGCACCGACGCCCACGAACATCTCGACGAACTCTGATCCCGAGATCGAAAAGAAGGTCACGCCGGCCTCGCCTGCCACCGCGCGCGCCAGAAGCGTCTTGCCGGTTCCCGGCGGCCCGACGAGCAATATGCCTTTGGGGATATGTGCGCCCAGCTTTCCGTATTCGGCGGGGTTCCTGAGGAACTCCACGACCTCCTCGAGCTCGGCCTTGGCCTCGTCCACACCGGCCACGTCCGCGAAGCTGACGCCGGTTTCCTTTTCCATGTAAACTTTGGCCTTGCTGCGGCCGACCTGCATGAACCCGCCGAAGCCCTGCTTGTCGGCGAACTTGCGGAACAGCAGCATCCAGATTCCGAAGAAGACAAGCGCTGGCGCCACCCAGGAAATCAGTGTGCCGAAAAAAGTATTCTGAGGAACGCCCGTGATCTCGACGCCCGAGCGGTCGATCCGCTGCAGGATCGCGGGATCCACGACCGTCGTCACGAACTGGCTCTTGCCGTCGACGGGTTCGGCGAAGGTGCCTGTGATAGTGTCTGACCCGACCGCGACAGAAGAAATTTTCCCGTCAGCGAGATACTTCTCGAACTGGCTGTAGCTAATGGGAGCGACGGATTGCCAGCCAGCGATCAGGCTCTGGATGAAAAGCACGGCTATGAAAGCCACCACCCAGTACCAGATGTTGTATTCGGTCTTCCTCTCCATACCGATTCGCCCCCTCTAGCGTGAAAGCCGCGCACCTATGCGTTCGAGAAGTGCGAGAAGAACGCGCCTCTCATCGACTGATAGGTCCTTTAAGATGTCTTCCTTCAACGCCGCTCGTCGGGGATCTAATGCTTAGCTCCTGGTCCGAATTCGTGCGACCACCTCTACCTCTCCTACCATGGGACATCGGTGCCGTCGGGGGCGGTTACACTTCAACGCCCTATTCAGGCCGAACGTGCTCGCATTGCCCTCAAACCAATTAGGGGCCCAATGGCTAATACTAAAGCCGCATAGCCGCCGAAGTAGGGCCGAAAGCGAAACCTGCCAGCGCACCTCGATCTGTGTCTCATTTGCCCAAATGCGCTGAGACCCAGGCCGCAGGATCGGGCTCGGTTGTTTTCAACCCGTAACGGATATGCCCGGTCCGCTTCCGGATTTCATCGCGGCAAAGCTCTGCCATCGCACGTCCCTCAGGATGCATCGCCGCAATATCAGCCACCGTCCGATCCAGCGCGGCCTCCACCTCATCACACATGCGGCCCACCAGCCGCAAAAGGGCCGGGGCACCAAGGCCACACAAAAGCGCTTCGCGCTGCCAGTGACGGCCGAGCAGGTAATCTCCGTCGCGTTTGGTGGCGACCGACATTGCGAGATACCTGGTAATTCGCGGCCAGACTGGCGCGCACATCACATCATAAATCGGGCTGAGCTGAACAGTGCCGCCGCCCTGAATCAACAGCGAGTAATTCTTGGCGTGTGCATCCGTATTGCAGACGAGGATATTAAAGATCACGTGCCGCAGCATCGGAATCACACCGGCAATCCCCACACTTTGTCGCGTCGCGGAAATCAGATCGCGGATGCGCGGCCCCGGCCTGTTTCGGCCGTTCTTCTCGTACTTCATAGAGGGGAAATGACCTAGTGCCTGACAGAAGTCTTCCTGATGAAGGCGGCGCCACTTCTGACCCTCGTTAACCCGATCATAGCGCGCGATGAGCAAAAATCGCCGCCTCCCCGCCTGGCCGATGCGGATATCGGGGACGTTGATCCCCACATGACGCGCCAGCCGCAGGCAAAAAGCCTCGTTAGCCACCGTGCCCCAGAGCCTGTCGGTATCAGGTTTCAAAATCCAGGTTGAGGGTGATCCGTTAAGCGGGATTGCAACCTTCCCCTCAGCGTCCAGATGCACGCCAATTTTGGTCTGCACACCCGCAAGAGACATGGAAACACCCTCATCCCCGGCCAGAAAGGGCTTTGAGGGCAGCTCTTCGATGATGCGCTCAAGCGCCTCCTCGCTGTCGACGGCTCTGTAATGCATATTCGCTGTACCACGTTCAGCAAACGACAGCGCACCCGATGTGTCGCGGCCGATCTCAGCCAGAATCCCCAGGGCATCTGCTTTGCCCACACCGGTCAGCCGCGCAACGGCTTCCAGATTATCTTCCTCAGGCAGCAGATTCATGATCCAGGGCAGAACCACGTCCGGGGTATAAGGTTCGGCCCGCAGTGGCATGCGGGTGGAAACCGGAAAGGCACCCCGCAGGCTTAGCCATTCGCGGTGATAAACAAGGCCAGGCCCCAGATCTCCGGGCAGCAGCTCGGCCACAGGGCGGGTTTCGAAATAGATCTGCATGTTACGGCTCGAGCGATGGCGGCAGCGCCTCTGCAGCTTGAGTCCGCGCAGCGCCTTGGGCTGAGATCGTTGGATAGATCCCCAGAAGACCCGCGATCATCAGCGCCGGTCCAATCCGCGCCGTTGGCTTGCCAGCCTCGAGCTCAATCAGATAGCGCCGCCCAACACCCGTCGAGAGCACAATGTCCTCCTGACGCAGTCCCAACTCGCGCCGCCGCTCGCGGATCATACGACCAAAAGCTTCAGCCTCGGCAGCCCCGGTGACAGACATGTCCAGCCCCTTATTCCCGTTCGGGAACTTTTAGCAAGTTTCGGCTCTGAACGCCACAAATATTCCCGATTGGGAACATATTCTCTGATAAAGGTGGTAAACGACAAAAAGATACCGTTCGGGAATATTGATTTCGAGTGTGTGGATTGCCGCTTAGAAAAAGCCCATTGGGGATGCGGACAAAAATTGGACTATCGAGAAGATAGTTCATGTATTCATACGAAGAGCGGATGAGGGCGGTTGCCCTTTATGTCAAGCTTGGCAAACGACCTCACGGGACAATCCGCGAGCTGGGTTATGCAAGCAGGAATGCGCTGAAGGGCTGCTGTCTCAAATTCGAGCGGCAGCAGGATCTACCCGCGCGCTCGGCACCACGGCCGCAAAAGTTCTCGGAGGCTCAAAAGCAGGCTGCGCTGGCACATTATGCCAGTCACGGCCGTTGCGTTTCCTGGACATTTCGGGCCTTGGCGTATCCCGGCCGCGCTAAGCTGACGGCTTGGGTGGGGGAGGCATTCCCTGAGGTCAGGCGTGTTTCCTCCGAAAGACGGTTCCTGGCAAGGTACGCCAAGCGGCGACATCAAATACCATTTCGCAGTGCCCCAAGGCGTGCCGAACTGCGACGGCAGACCCGCGTGGGAGTCTTTCGCATCGGCTTTGTCGGCCTCTTCGCGGCCGACCATCTTGATGACATGGGCCGCGTGGCTCTCAGTGAAGACCAGATAGCCGGTCTCGGCGTCAAAGCCGCGGATCACGCCAATATGGCTGGCTTGTAACGACATCCGATACCCTCTACCAAAGGATCTCATAACTAGTCGATCGACCGCCAGCGTCGGTGCGGCGCAACACTCCCGCCAACTCCAGCGCGGCCAGATCGCGGGTGGCTGTTGCACTGGACGCACCAGTCAGCTTGCGCCAGCCTCGAGCAGAAATACCCTCAGATAAACGCAAGGGTCCAAGAGCAAAAATTTTGCGAAACGCCTCATTTGCCCGGGACGTAAGATGCGCGCCATGGCGGGCGAAAAAAGCATTGCGGCGCAAGAAAAAACGCACATCGTCGTGGCTGCTCTTAGCCGCCCGGTTCAGGCAGTTTAGGAACCATATCACAAAAGGCGTCGCATCAATGGCCGCCTGCCCTGACTGCCGTCCAGCCTGAAGTGCAGCGTAGTACTCTTTCTTCTCCCGCTCAATCTGCCTGGAAAGGGCAAACGGCAGCCCGCGGTGACGGGCAAAAACCACATCAATAAGTGCTCGCCCGATCCTGCCATTACCATCAGAAAAGGGATGAATCGACTCAAACCACAGGTGCGCCAGAGCGGCAAAGATCGGCACAGGCATAGTTACTGGGCCATTAAACCAACTAAGAAAATCTGCCATATCTGTTGCCACCTGGCTAGGCGGCGGCGCCCGATATAGCATATCACTGCGCCCCGGCGCGGCGGATTTGACAATTTCTATCTCAAAACTGCGCCAACGACCCGGATCCTCGATCTCTATCCCAAAGAACAACAGCCGGTGCCAGGACATCAGCAATGCCTCATCCACCGGTCCGGAAATGTCACGGGCAGAGGTCATCAGCGCGGCAATCGCATCGGCCCGTCTTGCCGGTTGCACCTGCGCCCGGTGACGCAACGAGGCGATCACCGAGGCCTCAATCTGAGACGGATCAAGCTGAACCCCTTCAATCTCAAAGGAGGCAACTGCTTCCTCCACGATCCTGGAATAGTGGAGATATTCCTGATCCTGTGGCGAAAGCCCGGCCTGAATTCCGCGAATCTCCCCGAGTCGTTCCTGCACCTCGGCCAGAGCGACTTCGGTGGCGCGAGGATCGTAGTGAAAACGGGGCCAATGGGACGATTGCCAGATATGAGACATGATGTGATCACTCAGCATATTCGGATCAAAAACGCAACATTTATGAGGCGAATATGGAGATTATTCTCCTCACCCTTCCAGAGTCCAAGCATCGGCAGCATCACGAGCGGGAATTTTTACTTGCTTAACGATTTAGCCTCGACAATAGTCACGAAAATACACGATTAAACGAAAGAAAGCGTGACAGCAGATTGAGGCGAAGAGATGCAGGCGAGCAGTGAAAAGGAGGATCTGAATCAGGTCATCCGGGACCATGCCGAATGGCTGGCCGCACAGTTGCATGCGCAGCGTGAAAACATTTTCCCACCCAATGCGGCGAAAGTCATGCGTAAATTCACTTCTGGTGAAGCCGCAGCGCTGCTGGGCGTGAATGATTCTTACCTACGCAAACTGCATTTGGAAGGCAAAGGCCCTTCGCCAGAAACCACCGCCGGCAACCGGCGGCTTTATTCGGCAGAAGATCTCCTGAATCTGCGGATAATGCTGGAAAAAACCGCACGCCGCCCTGGTGATTACATACCGGGTCGACGTGAAGGAGATCACCTTCAGGTCATTGGCGTAATGAATTTTAAAGGTGGCTCGGGAAAAACCACCACTGCCGCTCATCTGGCGCAGCGCTTAGCATTAAGCGGCTATCGGGTATTGGCGATAGACCTTGACCCTCAGGCATCCTTGACGGCGTTGCATGGCGTGCAGCCTGAAATTGACCTGACCGACGGCGGAACGCTTTATGATGCAATCCGATACGATGACCCGGCCGCCATCACCGACGTCATTCGCAAAACCTACATTCCAGGCCTGGATCTGATTCCGGGCAATCTAGAGCTGATGGAGTTCGAACATGACACCCCCCGCGCTCTGGCCCAAGGCAATGCGGGGCTGTTCTTCTTTCGGGTGCGCGACGCCCTTGCCCAGGTTGAGGCCGACTATGATGTGGTCGTGATCGATTGCCCGCCGCAATTGGGCTTTTTAACCATGTCCGCACTCAGCGCTGCGACGGGAGTTCTGGTTACCATCCACCCCGAGATGCTTGATGTCATGTCCATGAGCCAGTTCCTTAGAATGACCGCCGATTTGATGGATGTCATCGCTGAAAGCGGTGCCGATATGAAACACGACTGGATGCGCTATCTATTAACACGGTATGAACCCACTGATGCTCCTCAGAACCGTATGACGGCGTTCCTGCGGACGATGTATGGTGAAAAGGTGCTAAACGCACCAATGCTGAAATCCACCGCCATCTCGGACGCAGGCCTGACCAAACAGACCCTTTACGAAGTGGACCGCAGCAGTTTCACGCGATCGACCTATGACCGCGCGTTGGAAAGCATCAATGCCGTCAACGATGAGATTGCCGCATTAATCCAAAAGACCTGGGGGCGCGCGTGATGCAGGACGGTAAGAGAAAGCGGCTTTCAATGCTGGACCATCTAGTGGTCAGTGGAACCCCTGCCCCGGCAGCGGCACCGGCGATGATGTCCACCAATCGCGCGCTACGCTCGGCACGCGATGCTGTGGATAGCCATCGGGTGTGGGAGCTTGATCCCGCGCAGATTGAGGACACGCGCTTCAAAGACCGACTGGATCCAGGTGATGTGGCCGATCTGCGCGCATCAATTGAA
Organism: Falsigemmobacter intermedius; assembly: GCF_004054105.1. Lineage (GTDB taxonomy): Bacteria > Pseudomonadota > Alphaproteobacteria > Rhodobacterales > Rhodobacteraceae > Wagnerdoeblera > Wagnerdoeblera intermedia. The sequence continues at coordinate 3,620 of NZ_SBLC01000044.1, read as the reverse complement.
GCCAATGGGCAAACAGTGCCTATTCTGGTGCGCCGCCATCCGCAGGATGCCGATCGTTACCTACTGGTCTATGGACGCCGTCGTTTGGAAGCGATTCGCAGCTCGGACCGGGTGACGAAGGTGCGCGCGCTTATCGCCTCTCTGGATGACGGAGCCGCGGTACGCGCGCAAGTCGCTGAAAATACCGCACGACGGGATCTGAGCTATATAGAGCGCGCGCTCTTTGCCAAAGAGCTGCTCGATACTGGTTTTGGCAATCAAAGCCAGATCGCCGAAGTGTTAAACACCACGAAATCCGCGATTTCGATGGCTGTCAGCGTTGCCAATGGGGTTGGTCAGGAGCTGGCACAGGCAATTGGGCCCGCACATACTATCGGACGGCCCCGCTGGGAGGCGCTCATTGGTTTGCTGGATGGTAGTGCCGAACAGCGTGCTTCTCTGATTAGCACGGCGCGGATTGCCCATAACCAAACCTATGACTTGGAAGGTGAGGGCGCAGACGACCCGTCGACCAAAGCCTTCCATTTGGTCATGAAGCAGGCCGCTAAAGCGCAGGTCAATCGCACCGCCCCTGCCCAAGGCTCTGCCGCAACGCGTGCGCGTGTACTGAAAGTAGATGGTGTTGCTCTCGGTAAAATAAAACGCCTGCCGAAAGGTCTGCGGCTTGATCTTGAATACGTCGAGCCTGATTTTTTGACCTGGTTTGAGGCCAGTGCTGAAGCGCATATGCAGGAATTAATCGCGCGCTGGAAGGCCCGCGACTAATGTTTATCCCGACCCGCAACCCTTAAGGAGGCACGGCCAAGGCGAAATAAAAAGGTCCCGCAGAACATACGCCCCACGAGACCCCTTTGATCTTAGCACCTTCAAAGTAATCGCAGGGCCGTCCGACCGCAAGTCAAATCGATTCGCGGACCGATCACTTTTGCCTTCGTGATATGAATAATGGGCTACATTCCATTGACGCCATTCCGGCGGTCGATCTCTGCTGCTTTGGAGCCAGCTAACCTCACACCCCGGCAAGACATGCCAGAGGTAAATAAATGGCATCTGCTTCAGGACATTGTCTTGGGTCGTCTCGCTCTCGGGCTTAAGAGCCAAGAGATCGCAGTTCTGGAAGTCTTGCTGAGCTTTATCCCTGGGAAAACGATCGGTCCCGGCGATCGCCTCGTAGTTTATCCCTCAAATGCTACTATCTGTGCGCGTCTCAATGGCATGCCGTGCTCGACCATGCGGCGACACTTGGCGAAACTTGTCAGTCAACGCCTCATCGCGCGTAGGGACAGCCCTAACGGCAAACGGTACCAGCGTCGTACCGCTGGCGAACTGATCGCATACGGATTTGACGTATCTCCTCTATTGGCACGCTTAGGAGAAATTCGCCATCTTGCGGAGACTGCGCGAGCAGCAGAAGCAGAGCGTGCAGCGCTTCGTGAAAAAATTTCTCTTCAGCTTCGTGACCTGAATGCACTCCATCATCCGGAACTGCCCTGCGAAGCTTTAAAGGAGCTATCACAAGCCCTGCGCCGCAAGCTGAGCACTGCTGAACTACATGTTCTTTCTGATCAACTACAGAAACTTATTGATGAAGTTCACACCACAGAAAGCGTCTCCATCACATCCCATTTGAGCAGCGCTGGTGCTCAAAATGAGCACCACTATCAGAATACAAATATAGATCATTCTGAATCTGTAGGTGTAAATGCCGAAACTGTGCCTGTGGATAACCTCACAGCAGGCACTACAGCCACAGAGTTACGATCTCTCATGGCAAAATGCACCCAAATCGCAGCGATCTATCCAGACCCCATCACAAGTTGGAAGTGTCTGCAAAGAGCCGCAGATACATTACACGGAATGATGGGCATCTCACTACCCGTCTGGACATCAGCAAAGATCTGCTTTGGCGCCGAAGCAGCATCCGCAATCCTTGCCGCAATGTTGGAACGTTTTCAGCATATCCGTAGCCCGGGTGCGTATTTGCAAAGCCTGTGCCAACGCGCTTCAAAAGGACTGTTCCGTATGTCAGCTATGTTCGCGGCATTGAAGAACCCTCGTGAAAGTTCACAGCTGTGAACCTGTGTCGGACGCCGTTTCGGTTCTGACTCAGATGCCATAGGCCTTCCGATCTGAGCCTGGCAACGAGCAATGAGCAATGAGCAATGTTGATGCGCAAAGGTAGTCGGCGACTTTGCTGGCCGACCTTGGCCTCCAAGCACAAGCATCTACGATGCCTGCGTCAACGGCACTGTCATAGTTCGCCCTAGAGGCATTTCGCTGCTCTTAGGCACTGGCGTAGCCCGCTCGTTCAGCGATGTTTGAGGCGGTGCCAGCCGGGGCTGTTGTTTGGGCCGGCTGCGTTGTGCTCACACAACCAGCGAGAAGAAGGGCCGCGAATATGGGCGATACTTTGATCATCTACTTGTCCCTCAAACCTTCAAATGCGCCACATTATCTGCGGCATTCGTCACGATCTTTGGCCCCTTTGCAGGCAGCAGAACCGCTGCAAGAGTGTCTTCCAGATCCTTCTGACTTGTCCCCTGTGGGATGCGTATCAGAGGGATGTTCGCTGAGATCGCGGCAGCATTTTTGATTTCGTCTCTCGCTTGGACCTTTTGCGCAGCATCACGACTATCCCCGTAATGTCCGGACCCGTCAAATTCTACGATAGCCCGCACGTAGCCATCCCGGCCCCAGAACACGAAGTCAGCGTGCTTCGCTGCGACTTTGCGCCAGTCATCGTGCTCTTTAGCTCCGATGAACGCCCCGTAAGAGACCTGAGTGGACAGGTTCAGATCTCGTGCGTTTTCCCGGCGCCACCGTTCAAGTGACACGTAAAGCTTTCCCTCAGAGGCGTTCAGGAGGCGCTTGGAGGTGTAAACCTGACGCGACTTGGCCCCGAACCGTGTCTGCAAATGCCATGCGGCCGCCAGAACAACGATTACGGCGAAGCTCCCAAGCATGAGAGTTGTGGTGCTGTCGAGCCCCATCATTGGACTACCCCCATTCCAAAATCGTTCACCGCATCGTTGCGAAGGCCTTCAAGATCGATCCCATCGAGGCGGTTCAGGTTGCGATCGATGGCATTTTCCCTCGGATAAAGATCCTCTTGGGCACGGCCGAGTGTTGAGCCAACACCAGTCATAGACTCAATGTTGGTAGAGCTCATGTCGAGCATGCCGCTGGCGGCGAGCATTCCGGTCCATTCAGACAGGTCCACCCGCTCCATATCGAGGTTCTGGAACTCGGCAAGCGTGATGCCACGGCAATCCGGGTTCTCTGGCGGCCCCCACGGGATGTTCAGCTGTAGACGGGCTTGCTCGTTCATGATGCGCGCCAAGGGCGAGTTGAACATGCAATATCCAGTCTTTCGCTTGACGCATTTCCCTAAGATCTTGGTGGAACACCATGTGCCGATCTCATGCGTTGATCGGAGGGCCTTTCGCACCTGAAGCTCCTGTTCACTTTCTGAGCAGGCAAACAGGACCTCAACAAGCACTGAGATAAGCGCATAGACGGTGTAGGCTGTCATCACCGCGCTCATGACCGAGGCGGCGCCAGAGGTCAGGGAAATGGTGCCCTGTTGCAGAGCGCCGTTGGCAACGGCAGGCCCGCCGCCC
>NZ_SBLC01000043.1 GCF_004054105.1 Falsigemmobacter intermedius | reverse complement strand
GCAGATACCAGCTTGAATCACGATCCAGGCTCGGTGTGAATCCCTTTTGTCAACATGACCTAATGACCAACAATCACCTCCGGTTGCATGTCCTTAGCCGTGCTGATCCTCAGTGAGCAGATCATGCTGCGGTGCAATATCGGTGAGTGCCGAGAAGGCCTCCACCTCTGCATCCGCCGCGCCGAAGAGGGTCCGCAGCGCGCCATCGACTGCCGGTGCGAGGTCGAAAATGTCGCCCGAAGTCTCGGTGCCATCGCCCGCCACATCCGCCAGAATTGCGGTCAGAGGATCGGTCACACCTTCCAGCGCGCGTTCGCCGCTTTCGAGGATTTCGTTCAACAAATCATCGAGTTCTGCGTCCTGAACGGGCTCTGCGGCAACCGGTTGGGCCAGAAGCCCGGGGGCTGCGAGAGAGCCGCTGAGGTTGATGCCGAGCATCTCAGACAGCAGATCTTCGCTCTCGGTTTCAGTCGCCGGAGCATAGCTGTCGGCCTCGCCGAAAAGTTCGGCAAAGAAGGCAGCATCGGGTGCGCCAAGCAGCTCTGCAAGCGAGTCGTGATCGCCCGGAAGGACGTCATTTGCTGCATCGCCAATAAGCGTGCTGAGGAAATCATCTGCCTCAGAACTCGCGTCAAAGTTGTCAGGTTCCACACTTTTTACGGTAGTGTTTTCCTGACTTGCGGACCCTCGGTTGCGCCAGCCGCCGAAGAGACCGCCGAGCAGCGAATCAACCACGTGACCGATCGGACCCAGGCTGTCGAGAACCGGGGTCAGTGTCACGTCCAGAATACCCCCCGTCCCGACCAGGGGATTGAGCAGACCCGACAGCAGACCGTTCTCGCCCAGAATGGGGTCGAGCAGGGTCGGCAGCAGGCCCTCTTCACCGATCAGCGGGTTGAAGATCTCATCGAGCAGTTCGCCTTCACCGGCCAGCGGATCAAGCACATAGTTCAGAACGCCCTCGTCACCGACCAGCGGCCCGAGCAGGGTGCCGGCGACGCCATCCGGCCCCAGCAGCGGCGCAATCACGCCGCCGGTGACGGTGCCGACCACGGAGGTCAGCGCGCCTTCAGGGCCCGCCAGCGGGGCCAGAACATCAGAGAGAATGCCGTCCTGACCGGTGATCGGTGACAATACACCGCCCAGCACGCCATCGGCGCCCAAAAGCGGCGTGACGATGTTCTCTGCCAGACTGTCAACGACACCGCCCTCTGCCAGCAGCGGGTTCAGCAGTTGTCCGGTCAGCCCGTTTTCACCCAGTACCGAGCCCGCAAGCCCGGTCACCAGGCCGTCTTCGCCCAGAAGCGTGTCGACGACCTGACCGAGCGCACCGTCTTCGCCAAGCACCGGCGCCAGCACACCCTCTGCCAGCGCGTCAGCCACATCCGCGGTGACGCTGTCCTGCCCGCCAAGCGGCGCCAGCAGGCCGGAGAGAAGACCACCGTCGCCGAGCACGGGGCCGAGCAGACCGCTGACCAGACCGTTGTCACCCATAAGCGGAGAGAGAAGCGAATCCGTCAGCCCGCCTTCGCCCAGCAGCGGTGCGATGAGCCCGTCGCCCAGAGTGTCGGTCACGCTGCCGACCAGCCCGTTTACCGGCGTCAGCAGACCCGGCAGCAGCCCGCCTTCACCGAGCAGAGGCGCGGTGATATTGCCGACAATGCCGCCCTCTCCCAGAAGCGGGCTGAGAAGTCCGTCAGTGACACCACCAATCAGGCCGCCGATGAGACCGTCTTCGCCCAGAAGAGGCTCCGTCAGTCCGCCCAGCAGACCGTCAGGCCCCAGAAGGCTGCCGAGGAGATCGGTGACCAGCCCGTCTTCGCCCAAAAGCGGGTCAAGAAGCGAATCAACCAGGCCATCGGGCCCGAGAATCGGGGTAATAATCGAATCGACCAGACCGCCAACCGGATCGAGGACACCGGTGACGACGCCGCTCACGGGCGTCAGGATTCCGCCGACAACCGGGGCCTGTGGGATCGCAGCTTCCGCCCCGCCGGAACCCGGAAGCGGCAGGGTTGAGGGGGCCTCGACAGGGGTCTCGGGCAGGGTGATGTTGCTGGCGATCTGCACCGGGGCTTCGCCTGCACCGGTGCTGTCCCGAAGGGGTTTTGCCGGCGCGAAATAGGCGGAAGGCGGGGCAGAGACCGGGGCCTCTTCCGCCGGAGCGGCGGGGGCGGCGGCGGTATCAACAGCGCTGCCGTCCTGAGATTGAGCCAGTGAAAACTCAGCGATATCAAGTGCTTCGCCAGTGCCTTCAGGGGCATCCGCCGCAGATGTCAGCGTGGCAACTGCGCTGTCCAGGGGGCCTTCGGGCAGGCCCGCATCAGAGGTGTCGCCTTCGGGCGAAAGCGCGGCCTCGGCGCGGGATTGCATGGCAAGGCTCAGGCCGATCGTCGCTGCGGTGACACTTGCAACGAAGCCGTCGCCACTGCCGCGCTGCGTGGTCTGTTGAGGAGGCATAACCCGGCCAGGCGGCTGCGCAGCGGTTTCGCGCGCCGCAGACGGCTGGTCTTGGGTCTGACTGATTTTATCAGTAGTCATCAGGTAGCCTCACAGCGGACCGGCAGGAGTTTGCGTCTCTCCCAGCCAAAAGACATAAAATAATCACTCAGAACATACTAGAGTATGTACCGATCATCATCCAAGGGAAAATGATACGGTCCCACCCGCAACGGGGGGTTTTCCGCCCGTCAGGACGCGGCCGCACCGTGAAAAATGCCGCCGCGCCGTGACAGGAGGGGTACCATCCGGAGAGACAGGACAGAGCCGCCCCTCCGGTTACTCGTTAAGAAATTGCTCAGACGAAGGGGGTATCTTCGGTCGAAAGATCGGCCATCGGCTGTACCTGATCGCTCAGCAGACCGTCGCTCAGGCCGCCCAGCAGACCGCCGGTCAGACCGCCCAGAAGGTCGTCCGCGCTGTCGAGGAGGCCGCCTGCCAGAGTGGTCACGGTGCCTTCCTGGCCGATCAGCTGATCGAGCAGACCGTCTTCGCTGGTCACATCCCCCAGCAGACCTTCATCGCCGATCAGGCCGGCCAGAAGATCGTCAGCCACCGAAGCCGGGGCCGCAGTGCCCGAGATGCCGCCTGCGCCGGCCAGAGAGATCGAGCCCGAAGCCTGGGCGCCGCCGGTGAGGCCGCCGAGCTGCCCGCCCAGCAGGCCGTCATCGCCGCCGCCCAGCAGGTCAGCAACGGTGCCGGTCAGCCCGCCGATCAGACCTTCGCCGCCGAGCAGACCGCCCAGGAGTCCGTCTTCGCCGCCGGTCAGATCGGCAACGGTTCCGGTGAGACCGCCCAGAAGTCCGTCTTCACCGCCGAGCAGACCACCGAGCAGGCCGTCATCGCCGCCGATCGTCCCGGTCAGCCCGCCGACGAGGTCGCCCACGGTGCCGGTGACGCCGCCAAGAAGGCCGTCCTCACCGCCCAGCAGGCCGCCAAGCAGATCACCGTCAGCGCCGCCGACCGAACCGGTCAGGCCGCCGACGAAGCCCAGGGTGCCGCCACCCAGCAGGCCGTTCACGGTCACGCCGCCAAGCAGGCCACCTTCCCCACCGAGCAGGCCACCCAGCAGACCATCGCCGCCGCCGCCCAGAAGACCGCCAACGGTGCCGGTCACGCCACCGAGCAGGCCACCTTCACCACCGAGCAGACCGCCCAGCAGGCCATCGCCGCCGCCGCCAAGAAGGCCGCCAATGGTGCCGGTCACGCCGCCAAGAAGACCACCGCTCAGCAGACCGTCTTCGCCACCAAAGAGGCCGTCCACGATCCCGCCAAGGAGGCCGTTGCTGCCTTCGACGCCATCGCCCAGAAGCCCGGTGCCGAGCAGGCCGCCCACCAGGCCGTCAGCGCCGGTGACCGCGCCCAGAAGGCCCTCGTCACCGATCACCTGACCCAAAAGTCCCTCAGAGCCGGTCACAGCCCCCAGGAGGCCGTCATTGCCGGTCACCGCGCCAAGCAGGCCGCCGTCGCCGATCACCGGATCAAGAAGGCCCTGACCCGCAGATCCCGGACCGTCACCCAGCAGCGGTGCACCGACCAGCGTGCCGGTCAGACCACCCAGCAGGCCGCCATTGCCCAGAAGGCCACCGACCAGACCGTCAGAGCCGGTCAGACCGCCCAGCACGCCACCGTTACCGGTCACCGCGCCAAGCAGGCCGTCATCGGCCAGCACCGCGTCCAGAAGACCGGTCGTCTGCCGGGTCTCGTTGCCAGGCTTCGGCAGCGGTTCGGGCTCAGGTTCCGGCTCGGGCTCCGGTTCAGGCTCAGGTTCCGGCTCCGGCGCCGGGGTTTCCGGCTCAGGTTCAGGTTCGGGCTGCGGATCTTCAGACCCCGGGGCCGGTCCGGACCGGCTGCTGCCACCGCCGCCGCTCGATGCGATCAGAGCAGCGCCCAGACCGGCAGCACCAAGCGCGAGCAGCTCATCCTGATCCATACCCGCAAAAGCACTTGCCGATTCTTCGCCCTCGACCGGATCTGCAATCACGGTGCCGTCGCCCAGGATCAGGCGGTGCGGTGCGCCAGCGGGGGTCGCGGTGTAATAGCCCTGAACAACGATCTGATCGCCGCTCTTCATCTCAACGATCAGGTTAGAACCGGACCTTGAATATCCTCCGACCTGACCTGCGGTGGCATGGATCGGGATATCCTGAAGGGCGCCCGCCTGAATGATGCTCTGTGCCATTACGGTCTCCGAAGTTGATGGCTCTGGACGGTGGGGTAGCGGCAGGGCGCGACCATACCACGATTAAGGATAGGCTGACACATACGAAGGTATGTGTCAACGATTCCGGTCGGTTGATTCACACCCTTTTCTGCGGGACTGTTTTTCCGGCCCTGTCAGACCCTGTGCCATCAGGGGCATCAGCGGAATTTTCGTGCCAGGGCCGCCGTGATGCCTGTAAATTACGGGATTTCCCGTCTTGTCGCAGGGCCTGCGCCGGGGGCACTCTCGCCGCGCAGAGAGGTCCGCGCCCGAAACGAAGGGCGTGAGAGGTCTGTCGCGATGGGGTCAGAAAAAATCGTCTCTGCGGAAAATTTATTGCGAAAGCTGCCAGGATTTCCCGGCGCGGCCGCGTCACAAAACTGAGAGACGGGGAAAAGGACGCCCCGAACACCGGAGGGGATCCATGCTAAAATCGCTGCGCCTTATGATGTCGGCATCCGTTTTCCTAGGCCTGAGCGGCGGTTCTGCACTGGCTGCGGGCTGTGACATCGAGGACTTCCCCACGTTTATGCGCGAATTTGCGCGCTCGGTGGCGGTCCAGGAGGGGGCGACGGCAGATCCGCTGATTCTGCGCAGCCTGGAAGAAGGGGATCCGGAGCCGGTCGCGCAAAGCAAAGAGGTTCCCTTAAGTGAGGTGGAGTGGCCGGTGATCGGCACGCTTTCGGGCCTTGAGGCCCAGGGGCATGAGCTGATCTGGCACAAAGACAGTGCCGATCAGGAAAGTCTTCAGGTCAGAGGCGGCGACAATGGTCTGAATATTCGCTACGTTTTCCGCCGTGCGCCCTGCTGGACGCTGACAGAGATCGACAATGCCTCGCTCTGACGCGGCTGAGACGGGGGTGAGAGTATGAGTGATTTCAGGCGTTTACTTCCGGGGGTGGCCCTGGCGCTGGCCCTGCCTGCGGGGTTTGCGGGGGCGGCTGATCTGGGGCCGCTGAACGCTGCGCTGGACCATCAGGTTTCCGGCTGGCAGCAGAGCGAAGAGCAGGGCGTGGTGATTCTGAGCAATGATGGCAGTTCAGATCGCGGCCGCTTTCTGCTGTGGAATGCGGGCCCGGCTCCTGCGCCGATGCGCTCGTCGCTGCTGACATTTACCTTCGGCAGTCAGGATCCGAAATCCTCGCTGAACTTCATGATCGGCAATCAGCAAAGCGGCGAGTTCTGTTTTCTGGCGATTTTTGCCAACCGCGATGTGGCGCTCGATTGCCTGTCCGACAGCGGTGCAACCAATATCGCCGGGCGTCAGGGCTTAGCTAAACTCGACGGCAGCGACCGGCTTCAGGTGATCGAAGAGGGCGGTGCCACCACCTTTTATCTCAACGACGAAAGTATAGGTCGCGTTGAGGGCCATCCGGCGCAGGGCGGCGATATGGGTGTGGCGCTCTTTGGGCGCGGTGATTTCCTGCTGGGGCATTTCAGCGTGATTGTTCCCGACCGGCCTGCCCCGGCGGCGGGAACGACCCCGGCCCCGCCACCGCAGCCTGAAACCGGCAATCGCCCCCCGGATGATCTTGATACCCGGCGGGCTCTCCTCGATCAGGCCTTTGCGAAAGCGCCCTCGCTGCCCGGCTGGCAGGTGACTGAGCGGGAAGAGGGCTGGACGCTGGAGAATGCCGGCAGCCATGGCGCGGAATATCTGCTGCCGCTCGGTCTCGCTCCGGCGGGTGAGCAGCGTCGGGTGGTCTCTGTTGATGTGACGCTGGCGCCCGCCGGGGACCGCCCGATGAGCGCCCGGGCTTCTGCCGGTCTCTTTTGGGAAAACCCGCGCAACGGTCAGTCCTGCTCGGTGCAGCTGACCGCTGCGGGTGACGGGCTGATGGTCTGTTTCACCGCCTCAGGCCGCGCGGTCGAAGTGGGGCGGCTGCCGAAGGTGGCCACCACGCCTGGGCCGCATACCATCGCGATTATTGAGAGCGGCTCAGAGGTGGTGGGTGTCATCGGCACTGAGGAAATCGCCACGCTGAAGGGCCATCCCTCTCTGGGCGGGGCGGTCGCGCTTTACGCCTATGAGCGGGGTGCTTTCACCTTCTCAGATCTGGTGATCCAGGACCTTGGTGCGCGCGGGCCGGACAGGCCGCGGGAGACGCGGGTGCCGGAAAAGAGCATGGGAAGCGGTCTTACCGGGCCTTTGCCGCAGTTTGGCGGCGATGCGGACCGGATGGCGGCGGCCTATCTGGGGATCTCACGCTCAATCTTTTTGCATGAGCTTGGCCATGCGCTGATCGGCGAACTGGCGGTTCCCTCGACCGGGCCGGAGGAGGATGCCGTTGACATCTATTCCGCGCTGCAGATGGCCGATGCCACGGTGACGCCCGCAGGCCATCCGCTGATCGACCGCACCGCACCGCTGGCGGCGGGTTATGCGGCGCTGGCCTGGTATTACTCGGGTCGTCTGAGCGAGACTATGGCCCCCAGCGAAGGGGCCTGGCAGGATGAGCATACCGCCGATCTGAAGCGGTTTCGCAATATGTTCTGTGTCATCTACGGGGCAAGTCCCGCAAAATTCAGCGCTCTTGCCGAAGTCGTGAAGATGGAGGAGCGCACTCTCGCGCGCTGCGAAGATGAGTTTCGCAAGCAGAACCGGGCCTGGCGGGCCATTCTCTCGCCCTATACCCGCATCAGTGCGGAAAACCCTGAGGGGCTTTTGCCCGCCTCGGCGCCCGGTGCGCCGGTTGAGGTGGAACTTCTCCCCTCGCGCCGTCAGGTGGGTGAGTTTCTGCGCCAGACCTATGCGGATGCGTTGCGGGAAACCGCGCTGAGCGTGGGGCGCGCCTTCGCGCTGCCACGCCCGCTGAAGATCACCTATCAGGACTGCGATGTCGTCAACGCCTGGTATGCGCCCAATGAGGGCTCAATCACCATGTGTTACGAGATCATTGAGCATTTTGCGGTGCTGATCTCGGATATCGAAGAGGGCACGAAGGACGGCTATGAACAGATAGCCTCTGCCGCAGGTTCGGGCGCGGGCGCCTCTGCGCCGCGCATGGCGCCGCAGGCGACGCCGGGCACCGGTGGCGCCCCGGCTCAGGCCCCGCCCCCTGCGGCCATGGCCCCGATTGATGAGCTGGCCGATGACGGGGTGCCGCCCACTTTGCGGCTTTTTACGGCGCCCTATCGTGGCGGCACGCCCAACAGCCACCCCCGCGCCACAGTCTCGACCACCCCTGAGATCCAGGCGCTGATGCGTCAGGACCCGCCCCCGGCGCTGATTGATATCCGCGCGGCCGGGGGGCTGCAAAGCCTGCCGGGCGCTTTCCGCGTGCCGGGCCTGGGCGATGACGGCGGGTTGAGCGATGGTCTTCAGACCCGGGTGGAGCAGTTTGTGAGCGAATTTACCCGGGGCAATAAGACCCTGCCGCTGGTGATTTTCGGCGCAGGACCAGAGGACCGGGCCGCCTATAACGCCGCGCTGCGTGTGGCTACCACCGGCCAGCGAACCATCTGGTATCGCGGTGGTGTCGCGGCCTGGGAGGCCCTGGGCCTGCCGCTTGCGGCTGAGGAGTGACAGGATGCTGAAATCTTTGCTGACCTTCACGGTCTCCCTTCTGGCCGCCGCTCAGATGGCCGGGGCCGCCCCGCGCATGCTGCCCCTGGCGGCTGAGGGCAATGAGGCGCGGCTTTGCACCGCCGATCGCAGCTACTGCAGCGGCCTTATTGCGCCCGATGTGCTGGAACTCAGCTACAGCGGCCAGAGCGTCAGGATCACCGGCCTGCCTCTGCGGCCCGGTGAGACTGCAGAAGCCGATGCCTCGATCCTTGAGCTGTCGCCGGGTCATGTGCTGGCGGGGGTGATCATCGCGCAGGATGAGGGGATGGACTACGGCCGCTTCCGCCGCCGGGATCTGCTTTTGTGGGATGTGAATCTTACCGATGGCACCATCGTCGGCCCGGTCTTTGACTTTCCGGTGCATGGCCTTGTGAATACCGAATTTGACTGTCGGAACTGGCCGGCAGAGGGCCGGCCGGAGTGCCGCACGGAATATGAGTTTAACACCCGCTTCGATCTGGCCCGCGCCGAGACCGGGGGCTATCCGGTTCTGACCTACAGCACGGCGGCCGTGATGACCCCTGCCGGGGCCTCGCGGGAATATGGCTGGTCCACCTCGGATGTGCTGATCGGTGCGGATGTTATGGGGATGGATCAGGCCTGCACCTTCCGGCGCAGCCTGGTCTGGAACCCGCTCAGCGGGCGCTATGTCATCGACGCCCCCATGCCGGACTGCGATCAATATCTTGAGCGCCATCTTCTGCCGCGCCGTGGCGGCACGGAGGTGCGGGAGGTCTGGATGCGGCCCGCGACCGAGGGCGAGCTGCGCCGCTATATCTCGCCCGAAACCCAGGCCCGCAATGCCGCCGCGCTGAAAGCGCCGCGCTATGAGCTGGGCTGGATCTATAATGAGATGTTCAGCGGCAATGATATCGTGCTGCTGCGCGTCTCAGATGGCGGGCGGTGTGAAGGCGCGGACTGCGATCTGCATTTCTTCGCCACGGGCAATTGCGTGGATGCCTCTTTGTGCACCACCCGCTGGCTCGAAAGCCGTCGCGGCAATCGTGTCTATACCACCCATCTGCCAGAGGCACCGCTCAGCACCGCCTGCCCGCAGTCGCAGGTTCTGATCCCGGTGGGGCAGGACCAAGGGCAGTATTGCCTGACCAATAAAGGGCTTCAGCACGATGCCGCCTTCCCCGCTGATTTCGTCCAACGTTTTCCGAAAGAGTAAGCCTATGAAAATCATTGCCTCTGCAGCACTCTGCCTGCTCACCGCCCTGCCGCTTGCCGCGCAGCAGGCCGTCCCGCTGACCCGCGATCTTTTTGATCTGACCTGGTTTGTGACCGATTATGAGGGTATGGGCGCAGAGATCGGAACTGCGCCGACGCTTCGGTTCAGTGAGGAGATGATCAGCGGCACGCTGAACTGCGAGGGTGAGTGGAACGCTGAGGCCAGCCTCGCGCTTCTGCCCGACTTCCGCATCTCCAACCCCTGGGCCGCGCCGGATCGCGCAGGCTGCGAATTTTCTGCGCAGGAGGAGGTCTTTCTGAAGGCCATGGGGCAGGTGGTGCGTGTCGATACCACGCCCGACGGCCTTGGCTTTTTCGCAGCCGATGGCCGTCGCCTGGCTCTGGCTGTGGCCGGTGGCTGACCTCTGATCGGAGAAAGAGATGAAATTTCTGTCGATTTCCTCGGCGCTTCTGCTGCCGCTGCTCACCCTTCCGGCGCAGCTTCAGGCGCAGGGTCAGACACAGCCGGTGGCCATGGGCGCGCATGAGGTGATCTTTCGCGGCGCGCCGGATATGCCGGGGATGTTTTATATTGAAACCACCTCAGGGCAGTCTGTTGAGGTCGAAGGGATTTTCCCGCCCGAGCCGATCCTTCGCAACGCAGATGGCAGCGACCTGCTTTTGAAAATTGAGACCACGGCGGCGCGCTGCCCGGTGCAATTCGCCTGGCTTCAGACCGGCGGGCCGCAGATTCGCATGACCGAGAGTTTCGGCACCTGCTCGATGGAGTTTGAGCCTGATCCGGCAGGGCTTGCGATTGAGCAGCCGGGGATGGGGCGCGATACGGACTGGTTTCGCTATGCGCTCTCAGAGGGCCGGGTTGAGATGACGTCGCTCGGCCCGCGTCCGCTTGGGATTAATCTCTCCGATCCGGCGTCGCTGGCGGGGCAATCCCCGCGGGCGGTTCTGACCGCCGCCGAAACCCGGTCGCGCTTTCTGGCCATTCTGCCGGGAGAGAGCTTTGCCGATCTCGCAGCCGCGATTGAGGCCGATGACCCCAAAGGTATGGTGGTTGCGGACGGCTGGATCATCGGCACCGGGCAGCATGCCAACCCCGCGCTGGAGGATCGCGCCGCCTTTGCGATTTCGCTGAGCGACGGGCGGGTGATTGCCGCACATTGGGCCGCGGATGGTGTGCAATGGTTTGGCCGGGGCGCCGATCTGGTCCTTGCGGATCCATCCGGCCCCACGGATGCAGGCTTTCCCGCCTTTGAGGATCTGAGCGGCCTGTGGCAGGTGGCGGCCATCAAAAATCAATCGGTTGACCCGGGCCTGACGGTGGATTTTCAGAACGGCGGCGGGATCGGAGGCCGGGCGCAGTGCAATTTTTATAAAGGTGAAGTTCAGTTTCCTGCCCCGGGTGAGCTGCGCATCAGCAGTCTCGGTGCCACGCGGCGCGCCTGCCCCGGCCTGCGGGGCGAGCAGCAGTTTTTGATGCTTTTGCAAAGCATGACCCAGGTGAAATTCAACGAACCCGGCATCTGGCTTGGCAATGCCGCCGGAGACATCATTGAACTCGAGCGCGCGCAGTAATCTGTGAGCGGGCGGGGGGGCTTGGGACGCGGGCCGCCTGACCTCCCTCACCTCGCCTGCGCCTTTGGCGAGGGGCGGCCGGTATCCGGACCTGCGACAGAAGCCTTGGACGCGCCCTGCGCGGGGACGGGTGCTGGGAGTGGATTGCACCGCGAGCCCCGGGCTTTCATCACTTTGACATGCCGCTGGAAACCCGGGATATGATCTGCAATCATGGGCTCCGGCCTGCCTTTGCGTCACCGGGGCTGATCTCTGTCGTGTGTTTCGGGACGGCCTTTCCGGCATGGGCCTGAGGGTCAGGGGATCTCGGGGACAGGGGGTGGGGCCTTGGCGCAGAAGCGCGTTCCGGGGGGTGGTGGTTTATGTTCAGGTTTCTCACATCCGTCAGCGGGCGCGGGGCAAGCTGGACCACCATCGGCTTTCTGGCGAGTTATGCGCTGCGGCTTCTGTCCACGCTGATCCTGACGCGCCTTCTGGCGCCGGATGTCTTTGGTCTGATGGCGCTGGCCTGGGTCTTCATCAGCGCGATCACCATGCTCAGCGATATTGGCACGGTGCCTTCCGTGGTGCGCAGCGCGCGGGGCGATGAGAAGGTCTTTCTCGATACTGCCTGGAGCGTGCAGGCGGTGCGCGGGATCGGCATTGGCCTGTTGACGCTGCTGATCGCCTGGCCGGTCGCCTGGATCTACGATCAGCCGCAACTCTTCGGCGTGCTTTGCGCGGTTGCGGTGATGCCGGTGCTCAACGGCTTTAACTCGATCGCCATGGCAAGCTGCCGCCGCCATATGGAACTGGGGCGCTTAACGCTTCTGAACACCTATGTGCAGATTTTCACCGTCGCCGCCAATGTGGGGTTTGCCTGGTGGCTGCAGTCGATCTGGGCGCTGGTGCTTGGCTCGGTGGCGGGGGCGCTGTTTCAGCTGGTGCTGAGCTACAGATATCTGCCGCCCTATCGCCCGCAGCTGAGCTTCGAGCGCAGCGTGCTCTCAGAAATCCTGGTCTATGGCCGCTGGATCCTTCTGAGCACGCTTTTCACCTATCTCGGCGGTCAGGGGATGACGGCGGTGATGGGGATCTTTGTGCCGATTGCGGTTCTGGGTCTGATCAGCATCGCCATGGTGCTGGCCGGTGCGCTGGAGGATCTGGTCGGGCGGGTGCTGGAATATGTGGCTTTTCCCGCGCTGGCCCGGCTGCACCGGGAGGGCAGACCGCTGCGGCCGCAGGTCGGGCGGATCAAGCAGATCACCGTGCTGGGCATGCTGCCGGCCTTTTTGCTGCTCAGTCTTCTGAGCGGCTTTGTCGTCGGTCTGCTCTTTGACCCGCGCTATGCCCAGGCGGGTCATTTTCTGGCGCTTCTGGCGCTGAACGCGGGGCTGCATATCCTGCAGATGCCCTATCAGAATGCCATGCTGGCGGTGGGAAACAGCCGGGGGCATTCGGTCGTGATGGGCGTCTATTCAGTCTCGCGGCTGATTTTCATGATACTCGGCGCCACTTTCTTCGGGGTCTATGGCATGCTGACGGGGATTGCTCTCGGCACCTTTGTCACGACGCTCGTCTCGATGGTCATGGCGCGCAGGGGCGGTATCTGTCATCCGCTTTATGATATCGGCGCGATGGGGGGGATTGGGGCGCTTTATCTGTGGACGCTGCAGGATCTGCCGCTCACTGCGGTCTGAGCGGGGTTACTGCGGCCAAAGGGCATGGGGTCCGATCTGATCCAGCTGCGCCACGCCGGTGAGCGCCATGGCCACCTCCAGTTCCGCGCGCAGAACAGAGAGCATATGCGCCACCCCCGCCGCCCCGCCAAGGCTGAGCGCATGGAGTTGCGGCCGGCCGATCATCACCGCGCTTGCGCCCAGAGCGAGGGCCTTGAGCACATCGGTCCCGCGCCTGATCCCGCCGTCGACGATAAGCGGGATCCTCCCTCCGATTGCTGCGGCAATGCGCGGCAGGGCCTCTGCGGTGGCGGGCAGGGTGTCGAGAACCCGGCCGCCATGGTTTGAGACCACGATCCCCGCCGCCCCCGCCGCCTCAGCCTCCAGCGCGTCCTGGGGGCTCATGAGGCCCTTCACCAGAACGGGCAGGCGGCTTTGCGCGATCAGCCAGTGCAGATCCTCCCAGCGGGGGGCGCTGTCAAGAAGACCCAGAAAGGTCGCCGCGCGGCCGGGCCTTGAAGCCGCCTCCGGGCGCTGCATCCCGTCCAGGTTGACCGCGCGCAGCCCCTCGGGCAGGTGAAACCCCGCGCGCATTTCCGCGTTGCGAAAGCCGTTGACCGGGGCGTCGAGGGTGACGACCAAGGCGCGGTAGCCTGCCGCTTCGGCGCGCCGCAGTAGCTGCAGACTGTCCTTGCGGCGGGGCTGCATATAAAGCTGAAACCAGAGCGGCCCTGCGGCACGGGCGGCGATCTCTTCGAGGGTCACGCCAGCCTCGGTCGAGACGGTCATCAGGGCCTCTGCCGCAGCCGCGCCGAGGGCTGTCGCATGTTCGCCCTCAGGATGGGCAAGCGCGTGAAAGGCCACCGGAGCCAGGATCAGCGGATGCGCCAGCGACAGCCCCGCAAGCTCAAGCGTGGTTGAGGCGCCGCGCATATCCCTCAGCACCCGTCCCGAGAGGCGGATCGCCTGCCAGCCTTCTGCATTGGCGCGGTGGGTCAGCCCGTCGGCGGCTGCGCCGTCGATATAGGCCCGCGCTCCGGCGGGCAGCAGACTCTGCGCATGGCGGGCGTAATCGGCCAGCGAGACGACATCCGCCGGGATCTGCGACGGGCGGCTCAAAGCTCGCCCCAGGCGCGGATCAGATTGTGATAATGCGCGGTCAGTCCGGTTGAGGCGGGATCGTCATCCGGTACCAGGCTTCTCACGCGCATGATGCTTTGATCGAGATCGTAAAGCATGTGGCGCTGCCAGTCGTCGCGGATCATCGACTGGGCCCAGAAGAACGACCCCCAGCGGGAGCCCCGGGTGACGGGCGTTACCGAATGGAGCGAAGTTGCGGGATAGACCACCGCGTGACCGGCGGGCAGCTTCACGGCATGGCTGCCATAGGTGTCATGCACCACCAGCTCGCCTCCGTCATATTCCTCAGGATCGCTGAGAAAGATCGTCGTCGAGACATCGGTGCGCAGACGCTGGCCGCTGCCCGGAACCACGCGGATTGAGCCGTCCACATGGGCCCCGAAGGTCATGCCCACGTCATAGCGGTTAAACATTGGCGGCAGCACATGCAGCGGCAGCGCCGCGGATGAATAGGTGGCATTGCGGCCAAGCGCGCGTAGAATAACGGCGCTCAGCTCCCGGGCCACCGGATTGTCCTGGGGCACCTGCAGATTGTGTTTGACCCGCGCGGCCTGATCCCCCGCCGTCGTGCGGCCGTCGACCCAATCGGTCTGCTCCAGCACCTGACGCAGATAGGCGACCTCTTCTTTACTCAGCAGATCGGGAATTGTCACAAGCATGGCTGCCCCCTTTGGCAAAGGCGCAGGATCTGTCGGGCCTTTGCAATAAGATGTGTGAACCCCCGGGCCCCCGCGCGGCGGCCCCGGGATGCGCAGGGGCAACCGTGCCGCCCCTGCGCTTTGTCGCTTTCCCCGCCCTCAGAAGCGGTAGTCGAGTTTCGCCGTAATGCTGCGCCCCGGCGCCCGGTTGGCAAAAAGGCCGACGTGGGAGGCGTCGTAAAGCCGCTCGTCAAAGAGGTTGTTTACATTGACCTGCAGCGAGGTGTTCTGCGCCAGCTGGAAAGAGGCCATGGCATCAAAGCGCCACTGCGAGGGCAGAACGGCGATATTATCGGTGGTCAGATAGCGCTTGTCGGTGAAGGTCGCGCCGCCGCCCAGGGTGATGGTGTCGGTCACACGATAGGTCGACCAGAGGCTGAAGCCATGTTTGCCAACGAACTGCAGCGCATTGCCGTCATTCTCGCGGGTGCCGCCGGAGTTGATCCATTTCGCATCCGTATAGGTATAGCCCGCCGAAATGCCCCAGCGGTCATTGATCTCACCGGCCACGCCCAGCTCGATCCCCTGCGCCCGGCTTTTGCCGGCAAGCGCCACTCCCGACCCGGTCACCGGATCGGTGACGCGGGCATTGGTTTTTTCGGTGCGGAACAGCGCCGCGCTGAGCAGCAGCCGGTCATTATAGAGCTCCAATTTGGTGCCCAGTTCAAAGCTGCGGTTCTTTTCGGGATCAAGATTGACGTTGCCCGCCGAGAGCGTGCAGGCCGAGGCCCCATCCGCGCCGCCCGCCATGCCCGCACATTCCCCCGAAGGGTTGGTCGAAGTGCCATAGCTGAAATAGGCCATGCCATTCGGCGCAAGCTTATAAGTCAGACCGGCTGAGTAGTTCAGCATATTGGCGACATTGCTGCGCGTGCCGTCGCTGATCTCATAGCGGTCGTAGCGCAGGCCCAGATCCAGCGTCCAGCGCTCACTCAGGGTCATGCTGTCAAAGATATAAAGCGCGGAGGTGTCGGTTTTGACAAAGGGGTTCCAGGTCGTCCAGCGCAGCGGCGTGCCGGTGACCGGCATATAGGGATCGGGGCTGGCAACCGGCGTGCGGCCCACGGCGGGCGATCCGGTGGAGGCGCGGCTTCGCATCCGCTCGCGCGCGACTTCGACGCCGATGGCGTAATTATGCCGGATGCCCCCGGTCTGCCCCTCACCCGTCAGGACGGAATGGAAGGCCGTGGCCGAGTTCTGCCGATAGCCCGTGCGCAGATCACGCTGCGCCAGGTTCGGCGTGCCTGCCGCCCCGGCGGCAACGGTGGCGCGGCTGACGATATAGTCCTGCTCAGAGCCGATCAGCGCCAGGGTTGAGGTCCAGGTCAGCCCGGGGCGCAGTTCGGTTTCAAACTTCACCTGAGCGCTCGAATTGGTCACCTTGCGGTAGTCCCGCAGCGCCGAGCCGTAAAAGGCCTCTTTCGGGCCGAGTTCGATGGGCCGCCAGGGATCGGCCTTCGTGCCTGAGCCAAAGCGCAGCCCGCCGTTCTCCGCCGGACGGTAGTTGGCGCTTCCCATCGGAACGCCCAGATCCGGCGTCGAATCCGCGCGGCTGTGATAGAGGTTGAGCGACAGCTTCGAGGCGCCGAAGCGCTTGGACAGCGCAAAGGCGATGCCGCGCCGGTTGTCCTGCAACTCATCGCGGCCCGGGATGCCACCGTCCTGCGCCATCAGATTGAGCCGCGCGGCCAGACCATCGCCGAAGTCGAAATTGGCGTCATAGCTCAGCCGCTTCTGGCTGGCGTTGCCAAGGGTGGCGGAAAGATGCTGGAAATTTTCCCCCTCACGCGCCTGTTTCGACACCAGGTTGATTGAGCCTCCGGTCGCGCCGCGCCCGGAATAGGTGCCGCCCGGCCCCTTTGCGACTTCAACGGATTCGGTGGCAAAAGCCTCCTGCGAGGTGCGGCCAAGGTTGCGAACCCCGTCGATCATCATATCGGTCGCTGCCTGGTAGCCGCGCACATAGGGCCGATCGCCCATCGGCGTGCCACCTTCACCAGAGCCAAGGGTGATCCCCGGCGTGGTCCGCAATACCTCCAGGACGGAGGTGGCATTGCGCTCTTCCATCTCCTTCTGGGTGATCACAGCGATGGTTTTCGGCGTCTCAGCGAGAGGTTTTTGCAGCTTGGGCGAGGCGCCATAGGTGGTGCGGTAGCCGCTGGCCGCCTCTCCGCCCGCAGCGCCGCTGAGGCTCAGTTCATCGAGCATCACCGTGGGCTGCTGCTGTGCTGCCGCCGGGGCCCCGGCCGCCAGAGCGCTGACGGCGATGACCGGCAGCAGCCCCAGGGTCGGCAGCACGGTGGTCACCGATGCAGCACGCGTTTCATTTCTCATATCTGGGCTTCGCACAGCAGTTCTCCCTAAGCGATCCCGTTGAGGGGGCGCGA
Organism: Falsigemmobacter intermedius; assembly: GCF_004054105.1. Taxonomy (GTDB): domain Bacteria; phylum Pseudomonadota; class Alphaproteobacteria; order Rhodobacterales; family Rhodobacteraceae; genus Wagnerdoeblera; species Wagnerdoeblera intermedia. Next base: position 1,633 of record NZ_SBLC01000043.1, on the reverse strand, counting down.
CACGGCGTGTCGCAAGGCAGTCGCTGGCGAAAAGCTGGCTTTGATCTCTCTTCTTTGTGATTAGATGATAGAAATTGTCAAGTTTGATCCTGCGGTCCTGGCCCTGTTTGTGCCGGGGCAGGGGCGGATGCGCGCGCCCGTCACCACCCGTGCGCAGGGTTAGCGGTTTATTGATCCCTTCGGCGCAGTCTCAGGCTCAACGGATCCGAAGCGCCCGGGACAATGCGCTCCGGGCGGAGGGGGAAGGGCGGACCTCAGGCTTCCGAGGGTCTGGTCCGCCGCAGCCCTCCGTTCGCCGCAGCCCGGGGCAGGCTATATTTCATGGAGTTCAGATGACCGCTCTCAGCATGGGCCTCAGCCCGGTATCACCGATGGTTCTTACCTCTCAGATCAGCGCGGGCTGGCACCCGGAGCTGCTCTCACCGGTCTTTCACGCGGGCGGATTTCACCCCGGCAGCCGGCGGCTCTGGCAGGATCACACCGGTCTGACCCGGGCGGTGCAGGCGGGGCAGACCCTGGCCGGCTGCAGTCGCGCCGGGGCAGTCTGGTGGACCTGCAGGCCGATGCGGCCCTGCGGCCTGTCCTTGTGCGCTGGCCCAAAGGCGGGCGGCAGAATATGATGCCGGGACAGACCGAAGCCCCCTCGCTGGGCGCAAACTCGGACGGCTATGGCGTTGATCTGGCGGCAGGCTTCCTCTCTGAGAAAGCCGTTGCGACCGAACATAACGCCTTTCTGCGACAGACGGTGGCTTTTGGTCCGGTCGGGACCGAGGTGACGATCAGCCTGACCGCCCAGCACGCAGGGGCCCATGTGCTGCAGATCTCACTTGGCTCGCAGTGGTTCGGCCTGCACAAATTCGCAAACTTCGATCTTTTGACCGGCATGGCCCGCGCCACCGGCTGCAGTGCCAGCATGATCCCTGCGGGTGAGGGATGGCTGATTTCGCTGAGCGCAGCCACAACGGCAGAACCCTCCGGCGGCGCGCCCTTTGCCATCGCGCTGACCAACAACCAGCCCGAGGCCGCTCGCGTTCCGGTCTATCCCGGCATCGCAGGCCGTGGCCTGCATATCGGTCAGGTCAACGTCAATATCGGCCCGCGCGCGCCCTATCAGGAGGTGCTCTCCCCCGAGGAGATCCTTAGTCCCTCTCAGCCTGAGCGCTGGCATCTTCTCGATGACGGCGACCATCTTCCGGTGGTTCTGCCCGCAGGTACGTATGAGATGGCCTTCACTACCCACCTTGGCGTCGTCGGCTATGCAGCGATCACCTCCGACGGGCTGACCGGGACCGATCTTCTGCGCACAGAGCGGCTTGGAGATGTGCTGATCAAAGCCGGCAGTCTGTCTGGCTCCGAGAAAGTGGCACTTGAAGCTTATTGGCAGGCGAAATTCACGACCTGATGCAGCTTTGGGGAATTGCACGCAGGAACGCGTAAGGTGTCGTCCGGATGTGCCATGGACCTCTGGCCGTCCCTTAAAGGGCGGCACCTCAGGGTCCGGGCAAAGTCCGACTGGGGCTTGATGATGTAACCGCCCCCCGACGGCATCGATGTGCCATATGTGGACGGCCCTGGCTCCCGGCGCCGACCATCGGGCGCACAAGGGCCTGAACAACCGCATCGAGGGCTCACA
>NZ_SBLC01000042.1 GCF_004054105.1 Falsigemmobacter intermedius | reverse complement strand
TGATGGCATTTTCATTCGAAATCCTGTAGCAGGGGCTTCACTACACAACAACTTGGCAATGCCCTCGACGCAGATGAAGGAGCGATCCCTCGGCTCGTCCGCGAGGAATGCAGAGATCTTCTGGATCAAATCGCAGAACAAACGACCCGTATCGACGAGAAAACTAAGAAGGCACACCAGCTGGCGGATGGCACTGAGGCGGCGAGGCGCCTGCAGACCGTGCCGGGGGTGGGCCCAATCACAGCACTGGCATTTGACGCTTTCGCACCGGACATGAAAACCTTCAGGCGTGGTCGCGACTTCGCCGCCTGGCTGGGACTTGTTCCGCGTCAGCACTCTTCCGGAGGTAAGGAGCGATTGGGACGGATTACAAAAGCAGGTCAGGCTGATATCAGGCGTCTCCTTATCACCGGTGCCATGTCTCGGCTAAACTGGCTGGGACGTTCACGTATCCCGCAAGGTTCCTGGCTGGAACGGATGCTGGCAAGAAAGCCGCGCATGTTGGTAGCGATTGCCCTGGCTAACAAAATGGCGCGCGCCATCTGGGCAATGATGACAAAACAACAGGACTACAGGATCCCTGTGACCGCTGCGGCTAGAGACTGAACGTAACGCACGCATTCGGTACAGGGTAAAGAGGTGTAAGAAGCCGACGACTCCATGGGCAAAAGATCGAAACGATCCGGATCGGGAAAACCAGATAGCAACTGCGAGCAATCGAGCTCGAGACACAGATGTGGACCCGCTTCGCTGATCACCATCCCGGCCAGCGGCTTCTGAAAATTGCCGCACATACAGGCCTGACAGAAGACCGCACTCGATCACCTGCCCCAAGAGAACAGGCCTTGCACAATGGGCGGCAACCACAGAAGTTGCTAAATGCCGAAGCTATTCAGCCTATGTTCTTTGTGTGTTCTTTTCATCGAAAACACGTCTACGTGCCCGCATACTCAACCCTTCCAGATCGTATGGCTCTGTTCACGCATAAATTGAGGTAGGTAGAAGGGCCCGAGGCCGCCTTTGCCCGATAAGCCTGAGCCTTTCCAGCCGCAGAAGGTCTGGATGCCCGGCCAGGCACCCGTGGTAGCGCCGCTGACGCGGTTGACGTAGAGGGCGCCTGCTTGGGCACGGTCCAGGAAAAGGTCGATCTCCGCTTGATCGCTCGCGTAGCAGCCGGCAGTGAGGCCATAGGCGACGGCGTTGCCGTCGGCGATTGCCGCTTGAAGGTCGTCAAAGACCTGAACCGTTAGGAATGGTAAAAACAGTTCGTCGCGATTGAGCGGATGGTCGGCTGGAAGGCTGTCGACGATGGTCGGTTCGACATAAAAGCCGTGGTCGTAGATCCCGCCCGTAAGCCGGTTCCCGCCTGCAAGGATGTGTCCATCGCGCTCCGCGTTGCTGCATGCCTGCTCGAATCGGCGGAAGGCGGCCTCATTGATCACCGGTCCCATGAAGATGTCGCGGCCCCTCGGATCTCCAATGCGGATCGATTTCGTCAGTGCGACCAGTCTCTCAACAAAGGCATCCCGGATGCTGGTATGGACGTAGACCTTGGAACCGGCCGAGCATTTCTGGCCCTGCAGGCCGAAGGCTGAACGCATCATGCCCTGTGCTGCGCGCTCGACATCGGCGGAAGCTGCGACATAGGTCGGGTTCTTGCCGCCCATCTCGGCGATGACCGGACGGTTGAAGACACCGCTCGCGACCTTGCGCAGCATATCGGAACCAACCTTGTGGCTGCCGGTAAAGGCAAAGCCGTCGAAGCCCTGATGATCGATCATCGCCTGTCCTGCGCTGCCATCGCCACGGATCATGTTGAGGACGCCAGCTGGAAGCCCGGCTGCATCGGCTGCGCGCATGATGAGGGCGCCGGTCAGTCCAGCAAATTCACTCGGCTTGTAGACCACTGTGTTGCCAGCGATCAGCGCGCTCGACAGCATGCCGACCGACAATGCCAGCGGGAAGTTGAACGGCGCGATGACGCCGAAGACGCCATAGGGGCGCAGCCGATCGCTGGTCTCCTCATTGTCGAAGGCGCGCTGCAGCGGGCGGACGAAGCCGTTGTTCTCCTCCATCTGCGATGCGTAGTAGCGCACCAAGTCGATCGCCTCTTCGGCCTCACCCATCGCCTCAAGGCGGGACTTGCCGACCTCAATTAGGCAGGCAGCGGCGAGCTGGAATTTCTCGTTTTCCAACTGGTCGGCAAAGTGGCGTATCGCTACGAGGCGGTCCTGCCATGGCATAGCGCTCCACGACTTTTGCGCCGCACGTGCGGCGGCGACGGCGCGGTCGACGACTGCTGCATCGGCGCGGTGGAAGCGACCCAGCAGGATCCGGTTGTCTATCGGCGAGACAGCGTCGTAGATATCGCCGGCGGCTACATCCTCGCCACCGATGCGGTGCGGCCAAGCCTTGCCGAGCACCTCGGCACGTACCTTTGCGATCACGGTATCGAGGAGGTCATGGACGCCGGAAAAATCGGCCTGGATGTTGGAATATGTGACGCGCGGTAATGCGTTCTGGGACATGCGAAAATCCTCGGTCGAGCTACTTGGCGGCGCTTAGGCGCTGACGCGCGCTGGGGCCTGAGTGGTACGGTCGAACGTGTCGGGCGTAACACCAGCAGAGCGAAGGATATGCTTCTGCACCTTGCCGGATGCGGTCTTTGGAAGTTCGTCGAGGATACGGATGTAGCGCGGCACCATGAATTGCGGCAGCGTCTTGGTCAGTTCCTCGGTAACCGCTACCGGGTCGATGGTCGCCCCTTCAACCGGCGTCACGAAAATAAGCACCTCGTCTTCACTGAACTCGGAGGGCACCGCGACTGCAGCGCACTCGCGGATGGCCGCAATGTTCAGAACCTCGTTTTCCAGGGCGAAGGACGAAATATTCTCCCCCCGGCGACGGATCACGTCCTTGAGGCGGTCGACGAAGAAGTAGGTTCCGTCCTTCTCGCGACGAAATCCGTCTCCGGTATGGAACCAGCCGTTTCGCATCGCTTCAACCGTGGCTTTCGGATTGTTGTAGTAACCGCGCATCAGCGCCCATGGACGGTGGGTACGCACAATGAGCTCGCCAACCTGACCGTCCGGAACCTCGATGTCGTTTTCGTCGACGATGCGCATCTCATACCAGGGCCGCGGCTTGCCGGCGATGCCCTTGGCCGTGATGCCAGGGCCCGCGACCATCGGCGACGAAATTTCGGTCATGTTGTAGATGGTCCACGCGTCGACGCCAAAACGCTCGGCAAACAGCGGGCCGTCTTCGCCGAATGGCGTGATGAATGCGCGGCGCAGCGGATGGTTCTTGTCGTCAGATGACGGCGGTTGCTTCAGCAGGAAGCTCGCCATCACGCCAAGCAGCAGGCAGTAGGTCGAACCGGTCTCGCGCACGGCCTGCCAGAAGGTGCCTGTCTTGAACTCGCGCGTCATGCCGATGGAAAGGCCACGCGCGAGCATCGCATAGACGTAGAGCGTCGAGCCGCAGTGGAAGATCGGGCCGCAGATCATGCAACGATCGTCTTCCTCGACGCAGTCAAACGCATCCGGGCCCATCGTATAAAGCTGCGTGTAGCTGCTCATCACGCCCTTTGCATTCCCGGTCGTGCCGGAGGTGTACATGATCGCGTGGAGATCCCACGGCTCGATCGGGCTGGAGAGTTCGAGAAGGCTCGCCTCTTCCTCGACCGGGTCTTCCAGCATGCGTACATCGAGGCCCGCAACCGCCTGCGCTTCGCCTTCCACGACCAGCACGGTCTTCACTTTGCCCGGAGAGACCTCGCCCAAACGCTCGACCAGCGAGGCAGCAGCAACGAGAAGAGGCGCGTCGGCGTCATCAAGAATGTGCTCGAGGACACGGCCGCGCGCAGCCGTATTGATCGGTACGTAAACGGCACCGAGATAGTTGATGGCGAACCAGGTGCAGAGCAGGTCAGGCCCGTTGCCCATCATGCAAAGGACGTGATCGCCGCGCTTCACGCCAGCGCGGGCAAGCGTGGTTGCGCGAAGGCGTACGCGCCGTAGCGTCTCGCCGTAGCTCCACTCGTCGCCCGGCCAGAACTGAACAAACGGAGCCTCGGGCCGCTCGGCCGCATAGGTCTCCAAGATGTAGCGGAGCACCGCACGGTTGCGGTCGAGTGCCGGATCCGATGCGCAGACTGTACCGGTCGTCATGTCCTCTCCTTCCGAAGGCCTCAGAGCATTTTCACAGCTACTGGGCTCCTCCCCAGTGGCTATCTGCCCGACGAAAATATGCCTTGCAATCCTGAAAATAGGTATGCAACATACTCGGTAGTATGTCAAAGCGGTTTGTTAGGAACCGCGCGTTGGGAGGGGCAGGGAGGCCATATGTCGGCAGTATCGACGTCCGTTGAGGGCAAGGTGGCGACCGTTCGTTTCGACCGAGGCGGAAAGGCGAACGCTCTGAATTCTGAGCTCATTGCGGGCTTGGAGTCGGCCGCTAGTGCTGTGGGGCAACGGGTCGACGTTGACGCTGTTGTCCTTACGGGTGCCGCTGCGATATTCGCTGCCGGGGTGGACCTTAAGGACGAGGAGCTTTGGAAGACGGGTGCTGGCGATGTAGAACGCGCGCAGGCAATGAATGCCGGCGGGCGTATGACTGATGCCTGGCGGCAGGTGCCACAGGCCGTGATCGCAGCAATCGAGGGGCCGGCGATCGGTGGCGGAGCCATCTTGGCGCTGACGGCAGATTTTCGCGTGATGGGTTCATCATCTTACCTGAGCTTTCCCGAAGTGCGGCTCGGCATGACGCTCGGGTGGGGGGGCTTGCCGCTCCTCGTCGAGCGTCTGGGGTCGTCGCGCGCCAAGCGTGTCCTTTTCTGTGACGAGAAGATCGGCCCAGAGGAGGCTCTGTCGCTTGGTCTTTGCGATCGCATTGTGGATGACGGCGCCGCGGTCACCGCTGCTTGGGCATGGGCGGCGGAACTTGCCGAAGTTCCTGCGCTTGCCCTGCGCATGACCAAGTCCGCCATTGACGGGCATGCCCGCCAGAACTGGGCGGGATGGAGCGAAGCCGATCAGTTCTACCTATCGCGACGTCTTCTAGAAGAAGCCGGCCGCAAATAATCACTGGGGGTAGGGCGCGAGCGCGGCAGCCGGGGACTACGCACGTCTGTGCATCAAGGAGGAGCATTAGAATGAAGAATCTGAAGACCATTATTCTGTCGAGCGTGTTTACGCTGACCGCCGCCGCCGCTTTCGCGGAGCCTTACCGAATTGGCGTTCTGACGGACATGTCCGGCATGAACTACGACCTTTCTGGTCAGGGCTCGGTTGTGGCCGCGCAGATGGCCGTCGAGGATTTTGGTGGCAAGCTGCTGGGAGAGGGCATCGAGGTCATCGTCGGCGACCACCAGAACAAGCCGGATATCGGCTCGACGCTGGCACGCACCTGGATCGATGAGCAGAATGTTGTCGCCCTTGTCGACGTGCCGACCTCGTCGGTTGCTATGGCTGTGCAGGAAATCACCCGCCAGAAGGACACCGCTTTCCTGATCTCGACCGCTGGCTCGTCCGCTCTGACCGCCGAAGCCTGTTCGGCGTCGACGGCGCAGTGGACCTGGGATACCTACGCGCTGGCTAACGGGACCGGCAGAGCGCTGACGCAGGGTGGCGCAAAGAAGTGGTACTTCATCACCGTCGACTACACCTTCGGCCATGCGCTTGAGGCTGACACCACGCAGGCTGTCACCGCTGCAGGCGGTGAAGTCATCGGTTCCGTCCGCCATCCGCGCGAAACCACCGACTTCTCATCCTACATCCTGCAGGCACAGGCGTCTGGCGCAGACGTGATCGCGCTCGCCAACTCGTCGGGCGACACGATGACTGCGCTCAAGCAGATGCAGGAATTCGGCATCACCGAGGCTGGCCAGAAAGTCGCGGGCATGCTGCTGTTCCTGACCGACGTCCAAGGCGTAGGTCTCGACATCGCGCAGGACCTGACGCTCACCACCGCCTTCTACTGGGACATGGACGATGCGACCCGCGAATGGTCCGCGCGCTATAGCGAGCGCATGGGAGGCAAGAAGCCGACCATGGTTCACGCCGGCGTCTACTCGTCCGTCATGAACTATCTGAAGGCTGCAGAAGCTGCCGGTCAGGCCAAGAGCGGCTCGAAGGTGATGGAAGCCATGCGCGGCATGGACATCAACGACTTCTTCAACCGCAACGCATACCTGCGTGAAGATGGCCGCGTGGTCCATGACATGTTCCTCGTGCGTGTGAAGAAGCCGTCGGAGTCCACCTCTGAAGGCGATCTCTACGAGGTTCTCGCCACGATCCCGGGCAAAGAAGCATTCGCTTCGCTCGAAAACAGCACTTGCCCGCTCGTCAAGAAGTGATCCCAGCGACCATGACCAATAATCCAGCTGCGGCTCCTGCCGATGCTGGCGCACCCCGTGCCGTACTTTCGGCACGGGGGCTGACCAAGCGCTTCGGACCGTTTACTGCCGTCAACAACGTCGACTTGGACGTGTGCCACGGCCGGATCCATGCGCTGATCGGCCCCAACGGCGCCGGCAAGAGTACCGTGTTCAACCTGTTGACCAAGTTCCTCAAGCCAACTGAGGGTCGCATCGTGCTCGATGGGACCGACATCACGGCGATGGATCCGGCCAGCGTGGCGCGGATGGGCATGGTCAGGTCGTTCCAGATCTCTGCCACGTTTGGCGACATGACGTTGCTGGACAACGTCCGCGTTGCCCTGCAGCGGCCCAACAACATGTCCCGCCAATTCTGGCGCTCGCTGATCAGCCTCGACCGGCTCAACCGGCAGGCGATGGAGTTGCTGGACCGCGTTGGGCTTGCCGACATGGCACAGTTGCGCGCCAACAACCTTTCCTACGGGCGCAAGCGCGCGCTCGAAATCGCGACGACTCTGGCTCTCGAGCCACGCGTCCTTCTCCTCGACGAACCACTGGCCGGTATGGGCCAGGAGGACGTCGAACACATGGCAAAGCTCATCAAAACTGTCTCCCGCGACTGCGCTCTCGTGATGGTCGAGCACAATCTCAAGGTCGTCGGAGACATTGGCGACGACATCACCGTGCTGCAGCGGGGCGAGATTCTGGCGCGCGGCGACTACGCGACCGTCAGCGCCGATCCGCGCGTGCGCGAAGCATACATGGGTTCCGAAGATGACAGCCACTGATACGCTGACTGCGCCTGCAACGGTTGCGCGCGGCGGCGGCGCGGCACCGCAGCTTAAAGTGCGCAAGCTCGAAGCCTGGTACGGCGAGAGCCATGCGCTGCACGGTGTCGACCTCGACGTTTACCCCGGCGAGACCGTCACGCTGCTTGGCCGCAACGGCGTCGGCAAGACGACGACGCTGCGCGCCATAATGGGCATTATCCGCAAGCGAAAGGGCGAGGTCGAGTTCGAGCAGAAGTCGATCATGCGCGTGCCATTGCACCGCATCGCGCATGCTGGTCTTGGTTTCGTTCCCGAAGAGCGCGGCATCTTCGCCAGCCTCACGGTGGAGGAAAACCTGACCCTGCCGCCGGTTGTTGCCAAGGGCGGCATGAGCATTGAGAAGATCTACGAGATCTTCCCGAACCTCTTCGAGCGTCGCGGCAGCCCTGGCACAAAGCTTTCCGGTGGCGAGCAGCAGATGCTTGCGATTGCCCGCATCCTGCGCACCGGCGTGCGCCTGATCTTGCTGGACGAGCCGACCGAGGGCCTTGCTCCGGTGATCGTCGAGCGGATCGGCGAAGTGCTGAAGGTGCTCAAGACCCACGGCGTCAGTGTGTTGCTCGTCGAGCAGAACTTCCGCTTTGCGTCGCGTATCGCCGACCATTTCTACGTGATGGACCACGGTCAGGTGATCGACAGTTTCACGGTCTCGGAACTGCCTGCACGCACCGAGGCACTCAATACGGCCCTGGGGGTGTGAGACCATGACCACAATTTTCGGAGTGGCTCTGCCCGTCCTGACGGGCCAGCTTCTGATCGGCCTGATCAACGGTTCTTTCTATGCGCTGCTGTCACTTGGCCTTGCAGTGATCTTTGGCTTGTTGCGCATTGTCAATTTCGCCCACGGCGCGTTCTACATGCTGGGCGCCTTCGCGGCCTGGATGCTGCTCAACTATGCCGGCATCGGCTACTGGGGCGCTTTGTTTCTCGCGCCGCTGATCGTCGCGGTGGTCGGGATGGTGATCGAACGCACGATGCTGCGCGCGCTCTACGGCCTCGACCATCTTTACGGTCTGCTTTTCACCTTCGGCCTGGCCCTGCTTCTTGAAGGCGGCTTCCGTCACTACTTCGGCACATCTGGCCAGCCCTTCGCAGCGCCTGAGGCGCTGCGCGGTGCCACCAACATCGGCTTTATGATGCTACCGAACTATCGCGGTTGGGTCGTCGTCGCCTCGCTGGTCGTGTGCCTCGGCACATGGGCAATCATCGAGAAGACCAAGATCGGCGCTTACCTGCGCGCAGCAACCGAGAATTCGACGTTGGTGCAAGCCTTCGGCGTCAATGTGCCCTTACTGCTGACGCTAACCTACGGCTTCGGCTGTGCGCTGGCTGGCGTAGCCGGCGTGCTTGCTGCGCCGCTGTTCCAGGTTAGCCCGCTGATGGGCTCGAACCTCATCATCATCGTTTTCGCGGTCGTCGTTATCGGCGGCATGGGCTCAATCCTCGGCGCGATCGTCACCGGCTATATGCTCGGCATCGTCGAAGGCCTGTGCAAGGTTTTCTACCCCGAGGCCGCCAACATCGTTGTCTTCGTCATCATGGCCATCGTGCTCCTGCTGCGCCCGGCCGGTCTTTTCGGAAAGGACAGCTGACATGTCCGCGAAACACGCCGACACCATCGTCATGCCGACCCACAAGAGCCCGGTTCCTGCGCTCACCTTCGCGGCTCTGATCCTGGTCCTCGCGATCCTGCCAGCCTTCTTCTACCCAATCTTCGTGATGAAGCTGCTTTGCTTCGTCCTGTTCGCAGCAGCGTTCAACCTCCTTCTCGGCTACACGGGTCTGCTCTCCTTCGGCCATGCCGCCTTCTTCGGCGGTGCTGCCTATGTGACCGCACACGCCCTGAAGGTTTGGCAAGTGACGCCCGAATTCGCGATTCTCGCGGGCGTTGCCGCCGCAATCGTGCTTGGCCTCATCATTGGCGCGGTCGCAATTCGACGTCAGGGCATCTACTTCGCGATGATCACGCTCGCGATGGCGCAGATGTTCTACTTCTTCTGCCTGCAGGCGCCGTTCACCAACGGCGAGGACGGCATTCAGGGCTTTTCGCGCGGCCACCTGTTCGGGATCATCGATCTCAACGAGACGATGAACCTCTACTATTTCATCGCAGCGGTTACTGTGCTTTCCCTTGTCCTCATCTGGCGCATCGTCAATTCGCCGTTCGGACAGATCCTGCGCGCCATCCGCGAGAACGAGCCTCGTACCATCTCTCTCGGCTACTCGGTCCAGCGTTTCAAGCTGGCAGCGTTCGTCATGTCGGCGGGGCTCACTGGCCTTGCCGGCGCACTGAAGGCGCTGCTGTTCCAGTTCGCCACGCTCGCAGACGTTGCCTGGCAAATGTCCGGTGAGGTCATTTTGATGACGCTGATCGGCGGTATCGGCTCGTTGGCCGGTCCTGTCGTGGGGGCGGGTATCCTCATCGGAATGCAGAACTTCCTCGCCACTTCCGGCCTGCCGGTGACGATGGTGCTTGGCGGCACGTTCATGGTCTGCGTGCTTCTGTTCCGTCGCGGAGTCGTCGGCGAGATTCTGAATTTGCTGGAGCGTCGCAGGGGATGACGGACCTTCGCGCTGCCGCAACCTTTAGCCGGGCGGATGTCGTCCGTCCGGAATGGGTCGACTACAATGGTCATATGGGCGACTTCGCCTATGCGATCGCCTTTTCGCAGACCGTAACGGCGTTCATGGACGTAATCGGCATCGACCGGGCGTACCGGGATGCGACGTCTGCCACGCTGTACACGCTCGACATGCGCATCGGCTACCAGCGCGAATGCCACCAAGGCATGGCGCTGGAGTTCACCCTCCATGTTCTGGCTGCAGACACCAAGCGCATGCATCTTTACATCGAAATGCATGACAGCGACGGCAACCTGCTGGCCTGGAACGAACAGGTGCAATTGCACGTCTCCCGCGCGTCCGGACAGCCAAAGGCCGCTGCATTCCCGGACGACATGGCAATTCGCATCGTGAAGGCCGCTGAAGCTGGAGCCACAATCCTGCCGCTCGCCCATATCGACAAGCGGATCGGCCTTGGGCGATAATCCGCATAAGGCGAACTGACAAAGAGAAGGCCGGTGGATCGCTCAACCGGCCTTCTTTCATGTCTGTTGCACAAACGGTGTCAGAGCACTTCAAACAGTCCCGCGGCGCCCATGCCGCCACCAACGCACATCGTGACGACAACGTAGCGAGCGCCACGGCGCTTACCCTCGATCAGCGCATGGCCGACCATGCGTGCACCCGACATGCCGTAGGGATGACCGATTGAGATGGCACCACCGTCGACGTTGAGAAGTTCGTTCGGGATGCCCAGCTGATCTCGGGAAGGTATGACTTGCGCCGAAAAGGCCTCGTTCAGTTCCCAAAGGCCGATGTCCGCGACCTTAAGGTTGTGCTGGGCGAGGAGCTTGCGAACGGCGGGAATTGGCCCGATGCCCATTTCCTCCGGGCCAACGCCCGCGACGGAGATCCCGCGATAGAGGCCGAGTGGCGCAAGGCCGCGCTTTTCAGCTTCACTGCGCTCCATCAGCACCGAGGCCGACGCACCGTCGGATAGCTGCGAGGCATTGCCGGCCGTGATGAAGCGGCCTTCGGCAATGCGCTGGCCGTCGCGGAAAACAGGCTTGAGGTTGGTGAGGCTTTCGAGCGTTGTCTCCGGACGGTTACCCTCGTCCTTGGCAAGGGTGATTTCCTTCTCTGACACCTCACCGGTTGACTTGTCGGTCACCTGCATGATCGTCGTCAGCGGCACAATTTCGTCATCGAAGCGGCCGGCTGCCTGTGCGGCGGCGGTGCGCTGTTGCGACTGCAGGGCGTATTCGTCCTGCGCGTCGCGGCTGACGCCGTAGCGGTCTGCCACGATCTCCGCCGTTTCCAGCATCGACATGTAAGTCTGAGGGAGCTTGGCGTCGATCCAGGGATCGCGCCAGTTGCTGATGTTCATCTGCGCATTCTGCACCAGCGAGATCTGCTCAACGCCGCCACCGATCGTGATCTGCATACCGTCGGAAATGATCTGCTTGGCGGCAATCGCGATCGCCATCAGGCCAGAGGCGCACTGGCGGTCAACGCTCTGACCTGGCACCGTGACCGGCAGTCCGGCACGCAGCAGGCCGGTGCGGGCGATGTTCATGTGCGTCGTGCCTTGCTGCAGAGCTGCACCGACGACAACATCCTCGATTTCGGCCGGGTCGACGTCAGCCCGTTTGACCGCGTGCTCGATCGCATGACCGATCAGGCGCGGCGCGGTCGTCGCGTTGAACGCGCCGCGATACGCCTTGCCGATCGGCGTGCGCGCGGTGGAGACAATTACTGCTTCTCTCATCTGCTTCTCCCAAAATCAGTTGTCGTCAGGCGCCGCCAGCGCCTTGGCGCAGGCAAGAAGCTTGTCGGTCAGTTCGATTGGCCGGCGCGTTTGCCGGTCCACATAGACATGCACATAAGTACCGCGCGCAGCGCAGAGTTCCTCTCCGGCAGAGAAGAGGCCAAAACCCCACGTGAGGCTGGTACGTCCAACCTTCTCCACCCGCGCTCCGACCCAAAGCCGGGTCGGGAAGTTGATCTCGCTGAAGAACTCGGCGCCGTTCTTGACCACCAGGCCGATCGGGTCGGTCGCTTCCTGTGAAAGATCCAGAGCCCCGTAATCGATCAGCGCCATGTTCAGGGCAGTGTCGAAGTATTTCAGGTAGGCCACGTTGTTGACGTGACCGTAGATGTCACAGTCCTCCCACTGCAGCACGGTTTCCTGGTTCCAAGAATAGGCGCTGCGGGGAAGGGGATAGAGGCGTTCGTTCATCTGTCAGGCCTGGCCGAGGGCTTTCCGGGCGTTCTCGATAATGCGATCGACGTGGCGCAAGCCTTCTGCCGGCTCGATCGGCGACGAGATGTCGGCGATCCGGTCGAAGTTTGCGGCGACATCATCCGGCGTCAGCGACTTGCCGGCAAAGCAGATGCCCTCACTTTCGACGACGGCGAGGCGCGCAACCGTGCCAGCACCTGCCAAAAGCGCGGTGCGCGATGGCGCTTCCCGGCTCACGAGCCACACCGCAGCCGGCGAGACAAGTTCAGGAGCAAGCATCTGCAGCATCTCCTCACTCATCATATCGCCGGTCATGCGGGTGGCTGCCGTCGGGAGGATGGCATTCACATGAATTCCATACTTCGCACCCTCAAGGTGCAACGTGTTCATCAGGCCGATCAGCGCCATCTTGGCCGCGCCGTAGTTGGACTGACCGAAATTGCCGTAGGCGCCGGAAGTAGACGACGTCACCAGGATGCGGCCGTAGTTTTGCTCGCGCATCACGCCCCACACCGCCTTGGACGCGATTGCCGTGCCCATCAGGTGCACGTCGACCACGGCGCGGAAATCCTCGATCGTCACTTTCGCGAAGGTCCTATCGCGCAAGATGCCTGCATTGTTCATGAGGACATCGACGCGGCCGAATTCCTTCAGCGTGCGCTCCACCATCGCCTGCATGTCGGCTTCAGAGGTGACGTTGCCGCCATCGGCAATGGCGCGACCGCCCGCTTCCTTAATCTCGCGCACAACCGCATCGGCGGCTGCGGTTGATCCTCCGGTGCCGTCACGCGCTCCGCCAAAGTCGTTCACAACGACTGCCGCACCGTGCGCGGCGAGCATCAACGCATGCGAGCGGCCGAGCCCGCCGCCAGCGCCGGTGACGATTGCAACCTGATCCTTGAAGCTGACGGCCATTAGTTTTCTCCTTCCACAACCAGAACCAGCCATTCCGCGATGACGGCCGGCTTCTGCATCCCTTCGACTTCGACTTCCACGGCGAAACGACGGAGCTTGCCGCAGCCCTTCGGCTCTTCAGCGACGAGCGTAAACCTGCCACGCAGGCGCGATCCGACAGGAACCGGCGCGAGGAAACGGATCTTGTCGAAGCCGTAGTTCACCTCGACGACCCCGGCGGCTGGCAGGGGCAGGGCGCTGTGCGTGAAATGGGTCAGCAGCGACAGCGACAGAAAGCCATGGGCGATCGTCCCGCCATAGGGGCCTTCGGCCTTAGCGCGCTCTGGCTCCACGTGAATGAACTGATGATCCAGGATCGCATCGGCGAATCTGTCCACGAACGGCTGATCGACGGTGATCCATTCAGAGATCAACGGTTCGCTCTGGCGGGTCAGTTCATTCATCTGGATTTTCCACTCCTTCAACGCCTGCCGCGGAATCGACAATTGCAACATACCCAGTAGTATGTTTAATGGTGGGCGTCTAGCGTTTCGCGCAGCAACTGTTCGGCGCTGGGCAATTGCGTCCCTCATGCAAATCCGCTGATATGCACGAGAAAAAGTCTTTGGAGGAATTGATGGTCATCGCGCGGCTTGAAGCGGGTGATAAGCGCGAACTGAGCGAAGCTGAAGCTCTCGTGGAGGCTGGCCGACCGCGCCGCCCGACCCGCGCGCGGCGGAACAAGGCCGATGGGGAGACTGTCGATAACAACATCGACATTCTCGATGTTGCCGCTCAGTGCTTCATGGAAATGGGCTTCCAGGGCGCGAGCATCGATGACGTCGCGCGTCGCCTCGGAGCTACCAAGGGACGCATCTATCACTATTACCGTTCCAAGACCGATCTGTTCTTCGACGTCCACCGCGAAGGTATGCGCCGCCTCAACGAAGCAGTTCACGCAGCTATGCAGACCGGAAGTACTGGCCGCGCGACGTTGAACGCGATGCTGGAGGCGCATGCCCTGACAATGCTGCAGAACATCGCCTACCTCGCGGTCGTTGTGCAGGGCGTTCACATGCATCGTCTGGGCGCCACCACCCTCGCGCAGCGCCAAGTGCTGGACGAGATCATGGCGATCCGCGGCGACTTCGAGCGCCTGTTCATCGACGTGTTCCACCGCGGCCAGGAGGACGGCAGCATTCGCGCCGAGAACGCCTCCATCGCCGTCAAGGGCATGCTGGGCGCGGTCAACTGGACCGCCATCTGGTACCGCCCGCGCGCCGGTGAAACGCTGGAACACAAGCAGGAGATCGCTCGCGAGCTGGCGAAACGCCAGGTCGAGGGCATCGTCTGACGCCACAATCTTCTTCAGAAACTTTTGTCCGGCAGCAGCCGGGATATCCAGGGAATGCAGCCATGACTTCGATGCCGTTTTCCTTCACCACAGTTGGGCAGATTCACGTCGAGTGGGGCGGCGCCGCAAAACAAGGCGAACTCCTCAGCAGCTGGTTTCCTGCTCGCAACCTATTGATCGTAACCGATGGCGGCCTGCATAAGGCGGGCGTTCTGGAACCCGCCAAGTCGTCGCTTGCCTCGGCCGGCTTCAAGGTCACCGTGTTCGACGCGGTGGTCGCGGATCCGCCCGAGCAGGTGCTTCTTGACTGCGTCGCCCAAGGGCGCGCAGCCGGCGCGGACATCGTCATTGGCATCGGCGGTGGCTCGTCCATGGACGTCGCCAAGCTCGCCGCCGTCATGTTGGTCAGCGAGCAGCAGCTCTCTGAGCTCTACGGCATCGGCAACGTGCAGGGCGCGCGCCTGCCGCTCGTGCAGGTGCCAACGACTGCCGGAACTGGCTCTGAAGTCACCAACATCACCATCCTGACCCGCCCGGACCATTCGAAGATGGGTGTCGTTTCCGACCAGCTCTATGCTGACCGGGTGCTGCTCGATGCAGAACTC
The DNA here is from genome assembly GCF_004054105.1 of Falsigemmobacter intermedius. GTDB lineage: Bacteria > Pseudomonadota > Alphaproteobacteria > Rhodobacterales > Rhodobacteraceae > Wagnerdoeblera > Wagnerdoeblera intermedia. The sequence goes on along the minus strand of NZ_SBLC01000042.1, from coordinate 4,609 downwards.
ACGGTTGGTCTGCCCGCGCTGCACACCGCTGCGACGGGTATCGACGCAATGGTGCATGCGATCGAAGCCTACACCAGCAAGCACAAGAAGAACCCGTTGTCGGATGCGGCTGCTCGCGAGGCGCTGCGGCTCCTGTCGTCGAACCTCGTCGCTGCCTGCAAGAACGGCGCAGACCGCGCGGCGCGCGAGGCAATGCTGATCGGCGCGCTGCTCGCTGGCCAGGCCTTCGCCAATGCTCCGGTCGCGGCGGTGCATGCGCTCGCCTATCCGCTCGGCGGCCGCTATCACATCCCGCACGGGCTTTCGAACGCGCTGATGCTGCAGCCGGTGCTAGAGTTCAACATGAAGGCGGCGGCACCGCTTTATGCGGAACTTGCAAGCCCTGTCGGCGCAGATGTCGCGCAGGACGCCGGTTGCGAGGCCAAGGCGAACGCTTTCGTGAAGCGATTGATCGAACTGATGGATGCGTCGGGTGCACCGCGCCGCCTGCGCGACGCGGGCGTTGCCGAGGAAATGCTACCGCAGCTTGCAGCCGACGCAATGCTGCAAACGCGCCTACTCGGCAACAATCCGGTGGAAGTGACAGAAGCGGACGCGCTCGCGCTTTATCGCGCGGCCTTCTGATAGCCAAAAAACGGGCAGCAGTTCCGGCTGAGGAGGCGAACGAGGACAGCGCCTCGTTCGCACGGACCCTATCAGTCCGTGGGGAGGAATTCATGAGCACTTTCGGGACGTCAAAGTCGGTGGCTCTCTATGAACGTGCCAAGCACGTCATGCCGGCCGGCAACACGCGACACACGGTCTTTCGTACGCCCCATCAGATCTATGCTGAACGCGGCGAGGGCTGCCGGATCATCGACATCGACGGCAACAGCCGCATCGACGCCGTCGGCAACTTCACCTCGTTGATCCACGGCTACGGCTCCGAGGCGATCAAGGCGGCTGCGCGGGAACAACTGGAGAAAGGCTTCAGCTTCGGCATGGCGACGCCGGGCGAGGTAAGGCTCTCTGAAATCTTGGTCGAACGCCTGCCGTCGGTTGAGCATGTCCGCTACTGCAACTCCGGCACCGAAGCGGTCATGAATGCCGTGAAGGTCGCACGTGCGTTTACGGGCCGCGCCAAGATCGCCAAGTGCGAAGGCGCTTATCACGGCGCGTATGATGTCGTGGAGACCAGCCAGGAGGCGCGGCCGGAGAACTGGGGAGACGTGGACGCCCCGAACCCTGTTCCGACCGCCGCCGGAACCCCGCAGGGCGTGCTCGACGACGTCGTCATCATTCCGTTCAACAATGTTGAGCTAGGCGAGAAGATCCTGGGCGCCAAGGGCAACGACCTTGCAGGCGTGCTGATCGACGTTATGCCGAACCGCGCCGGTCTGGTTCCGGCAACGCCGGAATTTCTCGAGATGCTGCGCCGCGTGACCAAAGAGATCGGCGCTCTCCTCATCTTCGACGAGGTGATCACCTTCCGCCTCGGCTATAGCGGCGCGCAGGGGCGCTATGGAATCAATCCTGATGTCACTGCGCTCGGCAAAATCATTGGCGGTGGTTTCCCGATCGGCGCAGTTGCCGGCCGCAAGGACGTGATGGCCGTCTACGACCCGTCGAACGGCGCACCGAAAGTGCAGCATGGCGGCACCTTCAGCGCCAACCCTATGTCGATGATAGCTGGCATTGCCGCGATGGAAGCCCTGACGTCGGAGGCTTTTGCTCATCTCGAGGCGCTCGGCGACCGCTTCGAAACGAAAATCACCGCCCTCTTCGAGGAACTCGTTACCGAGGCGCAGGTAACGGGTATGGCCTCGCTGCGCCGCATTCACTTGAACAAGGCAGAGCTTTCCGACTTCCGCTCCACGGTGCTGGCAGGCGCCGACGGTGCGAAGAAGGTTGCAGCCCTGGCTCGCCTGTTGTTCGACGAGGGCGTCATTATCGCTGCCAACGGCCTCGTCTGTTTCTCGACGCCAATGACCTTTGGTGACATCGACGAGATCATCGCAGCATTCGCCCGTGCACTGCCGAAGCTTTCGGAAGTTTGAACCCGAGATCTCACCGCGGTCGCCGAAAAGCTTTGCCCTTCCTTCCCTGATTGCGAGATCGTCATGCTACCTTTGAAAGATCCTAGCCTTCTGATCGACAAGTGCCTCGTCAACGGCAAATGGGTCGGGGCGCAATCAGGCAAGACGGTCGACGTAACCAATCCGGCAACCGGTGACGTTATTGCCCGCATTCCGTCGATGTCGGCACAGGAAGTTGAAGACGTCATCGGCCACGCCAACGCAGCCTTCCGCCCGTGGGCGCGTCGCTCTGCCAAGGAACGCTCGGCGATCCTGCGCAAGTGGTTCGATCGGCATTGCCAAGTTGTTGTGTCGTGAAGCGCCTGCTACAGGATCTCGGATGAAAACGCCATCATCCATGCCGCGCCTGAAGGGGTTTCGCTTTCCCCGTGAGATCATTGCCTACGCCGTCTGGGCATATCACCGCTTCGCCCTGAGCGGGGCTGACGTCGAGGACCTTCTGGCAGAGCGCGGCGTGATCGTCAGCCGCGAGAGCATCAGGCTTTGGGTTAACCGCTTTGGCGCGCAGTTTGCCACCTGCATCCGGCGCGATAGGCCGGGGCCGTCGGACAAGTGGCATCTGGACGAGGTCGTCATCCCGATACGCGGCAGGAAACACTGGCTCTGGCGGGCGGTTGACGCCAATGGCCACACGCTCGACATCCTCGTGCAAACCCGCCGGAACGCCAGAGCCGCGAGGCGCTTTCTGGCAAGGCTCATCGCGCAATTCGGCCAGCCGCGTGTGATGATCACCGACAAGCTGCGCAGCTACTTCAAGCCAATCCGGAACCTGGCTCCCGACGCCGACCACAGGGCACACAAGGGGCTGAACAACCTGGTCGAGGGCTCACACAGACCAACGCGACGGCGAGAGAAGATCATGGGACGCTTCAAGTCCCAACGACAGGCGCAGAGATTCCTCGCCGCCCATGACCAGATCAACACCCTCTTCCGTCCCCGCCGCTATCGTCTCACCGCATCTTCATACCGCCACGCACGGGCTGACGCCTTCAGCCTGTGGAACGACTATGCGCTCGAGATGAACGCATAAGCGCTCACGCTTCGCCCCCCTTTGCGCCCACAATCACCCAACTTGGCAATGCCGCTGAAACTGGCCGGTATGATCGACTGGGAAGTGTTCGAGCGGGAATGGTCTGGTTTCTTTCCGTCCCACCGCGGTCGGCCAGCGACACCGCCGAGGCTGGTGGCAGGCCTGCTCTATCTGCAGCACGCCTTTCGATTGTCGGATGAGGCGGTGGTGGCCCGGTGGGTCGAGAACCCCTTCTGTATTGGTTCTGGGTTATGATTTCTCCGCCAGCAGTCCGGCCAGACTGCTGGCGGGGTGGGCACAACGAGGAACCCTGATCGCTTAAGCGATGTTAATAGACGGTCGGCCCGCCTCTCTATCTCATGGTCTCGGACAGTTGATTGCGGCCAGTTTTGGACCGCGCACAGAAGAAAGAGAGATGATTATGATAGAGCCACATACCGTAATTGGCATAGATGTTTCTCGCGATTGGTTGGATTTTCACAGCCTTTTCGATGGCAAGCGCGGGCGCTTTCGCAATACCGACTTAGGTCATGCTCAGCTGGCAACTTTGGCCAAAGGATATGGCGCCACGGTGTGCTTTGAGGCGACCGGCGGTATGGAATGGCCGCTTTGGGCGCATCTTGAGGCCCAAGGTGTTGCGGCTTTTCAAGTGCCGCCCGCACAGGTGAAGTGGTTCACAAAAGCTTTCGGCATGCGGGCCAAAACCGATCAGATGGACGCAGAAATGATCGCGCGCTTCTTTGTGTTTAGGCCGACGTCGGGGCGGCGGTTGCCTGCGCAAAAACTACGGGATCTCAGAGCCTTAAATTCTAAGCGGATACAGCTTGTCGATTTGCGCCGCAGACATCTGGTGATGATGAAAGGGCAAAAACGGCAAGGGATTGATGAGATGTTCTCAGCCCAAGACAAAGACCTTCTGGCGCTCTTAGCGGCCCAGGTGCGCCAAGTTGAGCAGCGCATCTCGCAGGTGATCGCCTCAGATCAGCTCTTGGCACGACGTGCTGACTTGTTGCAATCAGTGCCGGGCCTTGGAGATGTCACCACCGCTATGCTGATCTCTGAACTGCCAGAATTGGGAGAAATATCGGTTGAGCAGGCTGCGGCTTTGGCAGGTCTTGCGCCCATGGCCAATGAAAGCGGAGCCTTTAAAGGGAAGCGTAGTATCAGAGGCGGCAGGCAAACCCTGCGCCATATCCTCTACCAAGCAGCCTTGGTCGCTAGCCGGTTTAACCCACGTATGAAACTCGTCGCCCAAAAGATGAAAGCGGCAGGAAAACCCCATAAAGTCGTCATAATTGCCGTTGCCAGAAAGTTGCTCGGCATCGTGGCGTCCATGTGCAAATACGACCGAAAATGGGATTTTCAGCCAGCCTAGAAATACAGTTGCTATTACCAGCATTTCACCGGCGAGGTGTTCTTCCAGCACCGCCCGCCGATTGACCCCTCGTCTTTGACCCGCTGGCGGAAGCGGATCGGAGAAGAAGGCGTGGAATGGCTTCTGACG
>NZ_SBLC01000041.1 GCF_004054105.1 Falsigemmobacter intermedius | reverse complement strand
TTGGCCCAATCACGGCCAGCGCAATCGTGGCGCATATCGCTGATACCAGCGCCTTCCGGACATGCACAGCAAGATTGTCGCCGTGGACAATCGGGTTCTCTGCGTCGGCTCCTTTAACTGGCTCAGCGCGCATCTGGACGGGCAATATGCCCGCCATGAGACATCCTATGTCTATCGCGGTGAACAGGTGGAGAGTGAGATAGAGCTGATCCGAAAGGGGCTGAACCTTCGGGGGAAGTGACCCGTGGCGGCCTGCGGCTGTGGCCGGCAGCTGCGCAGGGCAGAACCTGCGCTGCAAGGGCTTCACAGACCCTCTTCGCTCTGCCCTGAGCCACCGAGACGCCCCAAGGCTATTTCCGGCCCTGGACGCCCCCTTGAGGACCCAAGCTCACTCCACCGGTTGCGCCGTGACCGTCACGGACATGCCCGGCAGCAGGGCCTCGGTCAGGTTCTGGCCGGGGTCGATCTCAATGCGGGCGGGGATGCGCTGGACGACCTTGGTGAAGTTGCCGGTCGCATTGGTGCCCGCTACCAGGCTGAACTCTGAGCCGGTTGCCGGAGAGAAGCTGCGGATATGACCCGTAAGGCTTTGGCCGCCCAGGGCGTCGACGCGGATGGTCACCGGCTGATTGAGGGCCAGATCCTCAAAGCGGGTCTCGGTGAAATTGGCGATGACCCAAGGCGCTCCCTCAACAAGACTGCCGAGCGAAGTGGCGGCGGCCACATATTGCCCGACCCGCGCGCCCACCTGGCCCAGAGTACCGGTCGAAGGCGCGGTGATCTCCACATGATCGAGGTCGAGCTTCGCCAGCGCCACGCTGGCCTCGGCCTGGGCGATGCTGGCCTCGGCGGCCACGACCTGCGCCCGGAGCGCGCTGAGTTTCTCCTGTTGGGCGGCAAACCCCGCTTCAGCCTCAGCCAGCTGCGCGCGCGCTTTGCTGAGCGAGAGATCCGCCTGCTCTGCGGCAGAGGTGGAGAGGATCCCGCGATCCTGCAGCGAGTGCTGGCGGTCATGTCCGGCCAGCGCCGTCTGCACCGCCAGCTTTGCGGCCTCTACGCCTGCAACATTGGCCTCAGCGGTCAGCTCGGTGGCGCGCAAGGTGTTCTGGGCCGCATCGCGGCTCGCCCGCGCCACGGCAAGACCTGCCTCTGCCTGACGCAGCTTTTGCTCAAAGCTGCGGGCAGCGAGACGAAAGAGTACCTGCCCCGCGGTGACCTTCTGGAAATCGCTGACTAACACTTCCGAGACATAGCCCGCCACCTGCGGCGAAAGGCTGGTGACCCGGCCACGGACATAGGCGTTCTCGGTGGTCGGCAGGCTGGCTGAGAAGGGCGGAAGCTCCCAGGCGAAAGCGACCAGACCTGCGCCGGCCAGACCCAGAGCGGCCGTCAGGGCCAAAGGCAGAAAATGCGATTTGTTCATCGTGTCGGACCGGTTTCAGAGGGACTGGGCAGCGGCGCGGCAGGGGTCAGCCGCGCCGTGAGAAGGTTGTAGACCTGATGGAGTAAAAGCACCGCCAGCGCGGCAAGGGCGGCCAGCGCGGTCAGCAGATAGGCGTCATTATAGGCCATGACGGTGGCCTGACGGCCTGCCTCCTGCACAAGGGACGCGACCGCCTGCGCCTTATTAGCGGCCATATCAGCGCTTTGCGCGGCGAGGCCGGCCATATTGGCGGCGATCTGGTTTTGCACCACGGTCAGTTCGGGGCGCAGCTGCTCGGTCAGGGTTTGCAGATGGAAGGCCTGACGGTGGTTGATGATGGTGCTGAAAAGACCTGAGCCCACCACACCGCCCAGGCTTTGCGTCGAGAGAAAGACCACGATGAAGGACATCAGATAGGCCGGCCCGCGCTTCAGCGCCGCCAGCAGCCCCATCACCATGGCGGGCGCCATAAAGAGCATGCCCGCAAAGGCGATCAGCGTCTGGCTGAGGAACATATCCACGGGGCGCGTCAGCACGGTGCTGGCGCTGTCCATGAAGGCGCCCAGGGCGATCAGCACCAGCGCCACGGCGTGAAACCAGGGCTCGCGGCCGGGGCGCAGCAGGGCCAGACAGAGGGGGGCCACCACGAGCCCCGCCACAACGATCAGACTGAAGAGCCCCATAAAGGCATCCGGCCCGAAGCCGAGTACCTGAAACATCCGCGGCGCGCCGCTGCTTTGCTCAGAGAGCAGCAGCCGGAAGACCAGCATGGCCCCGGTCATCTGCAGCATGGCCGGGCTTGCGAGCCAGCGGAAATCAATGAGCGGGGCTTTGCGGTAAAGCTCCGAGATCACCGCAAGGGTGAAGCCAAGGATCGCGAGGATCAGCAGAACCCCGATCCAGTCCAGCTCGGTCCACCAGTAAATCGGGCCAAGAATGCTCGCCACGGTGATCGCCCCGAAGGAAAAGGCAACCAGCGCGAAGGTGCGAAGATCGGCAAACTCAATCACCTTCTGCGTCGGCGCCGGGGCCAGAGGCAGCCTGAAAGCAAGGGCCAGGGTCACAAAGGCCATGCCGAGGGTCAGCAGATGGACCTCCAGAAAGCCACCATCCCCGATCAGCCCGGGCGAGAGCACCCGCGCAAGGCTGGGCGCGCCCATGATCACCGCCATGGCCATCGGCAGGCCAAAGACGATCTTCAGCTTCTGCGACAGCGGCTCAAGCATATAGAGGAAAGCCAGCGTGGACATCGGCGCAGCCGCGATGCCCGCCACGAACTGCAGGGTCAGCGCAGAGCGAAAATCCTGCGCAAAACAGGCTGCCAGCGAGACCAGCGCATAAAAGACCAGCGCAGAGCGGGTGAAGGCCAGCAGCCCGTATTGGGTGCGCAGCTTGGTCAGCAGCAGCGGCAGGGCCGCACGCGGGGCCATATAGGCCGCCATCAGCCAGCTGGCATCGGTGACCGAGACGCCCAGATCCCCGGCCAGCTGCGGCAGGTTGTTCGAGACAAACCCCTGCCCTAAGCCTTGGGCCAGAGCGATCAGGGTGGCGAGGATCATATAGGGCAGAACCGCCCGTTTCGGGGCCTCAGCGGTCTGCGCTGCGGCGGGAGGGGGAGAGGCGCTCATAGCTCTTCCAGCCGGTCGATATTGAGGTGCAGCCTCTGCAGCACCGCCTGGAAGACATCAAGATCTTCCCCGCTCACCCCTTCAAGCAGCGTCTGACGGGTCTTGCGGCTGAACTCGGTCAGCGCATGGGTCTGCCCGAAGGGCGTCAGATAAAGCCCCTTTCCCCGGCCGCCGGCCGGCAGCGGACGCCGCTCAAGATAGCCATCACGCACCAGGGCGTCGATCTGGCGCTTCAGCGTCGGCGCTTCGATCTGCAGAGCCTGCGCCAGCTCAAGCTGCGTCAGCCCCTCACGATCGCGCAGACAGAGCAGCACCCGTACCCGCGCCAGCGTCAGCCCATGCTCCGCCGCACGACGGTCATAGATGGTGCGCAGACGCCGCGCCGTCGCGCTCATCAGATCCAGAATATCGCCTTCGCGGCTCATGAGCGATGGCTCCCGTTGCATTAAATTAGCATGCTAATTATGATCAGACCCGGCGCTTGCCAAGATCGATTTTATCCGCCGCGACAACGCGGCAGAGCCCCGACCCGATCCGCCCGCTCTCGCGGCTGAGTGGAGGCTTCGGCACAGCCGCCGCTCTGCTCTGCCGCAAACGCCCCGCCAAAACCGCGACAGCGCGGGAGAAAGACCGGGGCTTCACAGGCGCCTAACCTGACCCAAACCCGCAGCCTTTCTGAGCACAGCCACCGCTGCCCAAAGGCCGAAGGACACAGGGGCCCCTTCAGCGATAGCCGTAGACCTCTCCCACCCGCTCATCGAGCTGCTCGTATTCCCCGGCAAGGCGGTTGAAGGTCTTCCAATGCATGCCCTTTGGCTTGTCGCCCCGCAGATCAAGCGGCCCACCGGGCCAGTCGAGCTGCTCACGCAGCCGGTTCATGCGGATGATCTGACGATCCAAGGCATTCGCACGCTGGCTGTCATAGGCCAGACCCCGGCAGTGGCGGCAGAGAAAGATCTCTCCGCCAAAGAGCACCGCAACCCGCCGGTTGCAGGCGGTCACCGGGCAATGAAACCACAACCGCGCGCCGCCCTTAAAGCAGGGGGTCCGGCTCAGCGGGACGAGATACTGCCGGCGCATCGATGGGGCCGGCTCATTCCAGAGCCACAGCCCCTCGGTCTCAGCCTGCATCCCGAGCTCATAAAGCGCCGCGGTGCCGCCCTGCCGGGTCCAGATGATCCGGCCGGTGGCCCCGGGCTGGAGAAGCCCGCTCCGATGCAGACGCCGGACATCGATCCGCCGATAGCAGGACTCCGTCAGGCTATCGGCCCAGGGTTTTCGGCCGCTGCCAGAGCCACCCATTTCCACCTCAGATTTTATCGAAATCATTTGGCAGATTAACAGATTTATCGGTGAAAATCCACGTTCTCGCGGCCTGGAAATCTGTGCTTTGAAGCCTGTGAAGAGCCCGTCAGTGAAAGCCTTCTGCTGTGGCGGGAGCGCGGTTCAACAGCCTTTCGTCCGCTCTCTGAAACCGCTGCCATGTGATTTTCCGCGCAGAACTGACCCAATGGGGATGCGGACAAAAACCTGGACTGTTTTCAGATCGCAAGGCCGAGGCTTTCACGATATTCGATCGGGCTTCGGCCACCAAGCGACATCTTGATGCGGGTTTCGTTATACCAGCGGATATAGCCGTCCACGGCGTCTATGAACTGCTCCACTGAGAAAGCCTGCCAGTCACGCGGATAGAAGAACTCCGTCTTGAGGCGGCCGAAGAAGCCTTCGCAGGGGCATTATCCTGTGAACTGGCCTTGCGTGACATGGATCGGACGAGCCCGGCTGCATTCACAGGGTCCAGCCATCCCTGCCAGCGATAATGACCGCCTCGATCGCTGTGGATGATGGGCCGTGCCCTACGTTCTTCGATCGTTTCCAGCGCGGCATCGAGCATGGTGTTGGCCAGATCGGCGTCTGGTCTGGTCCCGATGGCCCAGCTGATGACCATGCCATCGAAGCAGTCGATGATTGGAGACAGATATACTTTTCCGGCCCGGATCCGGAACTCCGTAATGTCGGTCAGCCACTTCTCATTTGGCGCATCAGCCTGAAAGTCGCGGTTGAGAAGGTTCTCGGGAGCTGGACTGATCTCACCCAGGTACGAGCTGTATCGCCGCCGCCGTGGCCGGGGGACGACCAAGGCTTCCTGCTTCATCAAGCGCCTTACGACCTTCTCGGATATCGTAACAGACCGGCGCTCCATGAGTGCTTTGAGCCGACGATAGCCATAACAGCTGTGATTGCTTTCAAAGGCATCCTTCATGGCCTGACGAACCGGAAGATATTTATCTTCCAGTGAGATACGGGTGCGATGATAAAAGTATGAACTCCGCGCCAACTTCAGGCGCGTCAGCAATTCCGGCCGCTTATGTTTGCTTCTGAGGGCGACGATCAGCTGGGTCTTTTCCCGATTGCTCAGGTCCTGCAGGTCGCCGCCAAGATCCTTTTTTATCAGATCGCTCGCAGTCTTGAGCAGGTCATGCTCGATCCGGAGTTCATGGATCGAGCGCTGCAATGCCTCACGCTGCCGTTCCAGATCGGCGATCTCAGGATCCAAGGGGAGCTTTGTCTTGCGTTTCATCGTGGCAGGGGCCTCCGCGCCGAGAAGCTGGTTCTTCCACGCATAAAGAGTTTCCCGGCTCACTCCGACCTTTTTCGCCAAAGCTGCCGCACTTTCTGAGCGGCAATACAGGCCGACTACGGCAGCCTTCTTTACCTCTTCCGAGTGCTCGCCCGGACCACGGGCCCGGGAGGAAACCGACCTGACCTCAGGGAATGCCTCCCGCACCCAGGCAGTCAGCTTAGCGCGACCGGGATACCCCAAGGCCCGCATTGTCCCGGAAACGCAGCGGCCGTGGCTGGCATAATGTGCCAGCGCAGCCTGCTTCTGAGCCTCCGAGAACTTTGGCTGTCGTGGTGCCGAGCGCGCGGGCAGATCCTGCTGCTGCTCGTATTCGCGATACCAGGCCTTCAGCGCATTCCTGCTCGGATATCCCAGCTCGCGAATTGTGGCGTGTGGGCGTTTGCCGAGCTTGATGTAAAGGGCAACCGCCCTCATCCGCTCTTCATAGCTATACATGAACTATCTCCTCGATAGTCCAACTTTTCGTCCGCACCCCCGGAAGCTGGGCGATGGTAAACTCTGACATGTGGCATATCCTGTGATTTTCCGCGGAGAACTGACCCCCATCAACACCCCCGGGCCTTTCACCCTCAGCTGCGGGAGGTTCGGGGCGGGCCGGGGCGGTTGTGACGGAAGTCGTGAAACGCCCCGGCGCTGCGCGACAGGGCCGCCGCCTGGAAATCCGGAGAGAGCATGGCGGCCTGTTCGGCGGCACGCTCTGCCGCGGCAACGGTGGCGGTGTCGTGATCCCAGGTCGCCGCGAGACAGGCCTTGGTCTGCGCGAAGGAAACCGGCGAGACAAGGGCCAGCCGCTCCACCACGGCGTTCACATGCGCGTCCAGGGCCGCCTGATCGGGGAAGGCGCGGGTGATCAGCCCCATCCCGGCCGCTTCTGCCCCGGTGAACAGATCGCCCAGCAGCAGGATTTCCTGCGCACGGCGGCGCGGGGCCAGCCGACCGGCCCATTGCACGCCGCCCCAGGCGGCCACGAGGCCGAGCGTCACCTCGGGAAAGCAGATCTGCGCATCGGCCAGCGCATAGACGAAATCCGCCCGCAGCAGCATCTCCATCCCGCCGCCGCGGGCGCCGCTGCCGATCTGCGCGATCACCGGTTTCGGGCAGGCGGCGATGGCCGCGCCAAGGTCCTGGCCGAGGGTGATGATCTCATCAATCATCGCCGGTGTGACGGCGCCGTGACGGGCCTGCAGCTCGCGCACCAGGACCGCGCCCTGGTGATAGCCATCGCCCCCGGCGTCCAGGATCACCAGGCTGACGTCGGGGCGCGGGACCAGTGTGGCGAAGGCGCGGCTCAGCTCTGTAATCATGGCAAGCGACATGCCGTTTTCAGTGTCGGCATTCATTTTTGTCAGCCGTAATATACCCTTATCGAGTTCAACCCGCAGCGTTGCGGGATCGTGGCTCAGATCGGTCATGGCAAAATTCAACTCCTTGGTCGGATTGACAGCCTGGGAAAATAACGCAAGGACTGACTTTCCTGATTGCAACAATGGTCCTGGAGGGAGCCGGAATGGAGACGATGCCCAGCCGTGGACGTGGCCGCCCCCGCGACAGTGCCATTGACGACCGCATCCTGGCTGAAGTGCTGGCCGAGATTGCCCGCAATGGCCTTGGCGGCTTCAGCCTGGCGTCGGTGGCACAGCGGACCGGACTGGCCCGGGCGTCGATTTATCTGCGCTGGCCCGACCGCAATTCGCTGATCCTGGCGGCGCTGGAGACGACGGGGGTCACCCTCGACATCGCCCATACCGAGGATCTGGAAACCGATCTGCGCAGCATCCTGCGGCAGTGGGGCGATATCCTGCGCAACGAGGATCTGCTGCTGGTGTTCAACCGCATTTCGGTTGACCGCCGGGATTTCCCCGAGATCCAGAGCTTTTACATGGCTCATATTGCCCTGCCCGCAAACCAGAAGGTGGAAGAGGCGCTGCTGGCACATCAGCGGGCGGGACGGATCCCGCCGGATCTGAATATGCGGGTGGTGACGCGGATGCTGATCGGCACCCTGCACCAGCAGGGCCGGTTCAACCCCTCTGGCCTGACCGGGGCCTTTGTCGAGGATCTGCTGTCGCTGACGCTGCGGGCGCTGCGGGCCTGAGCCCCGCAGCGCCCGGGGGCTGCGCTCAGTCAGAATATTTCCCGCGCAGCCCGCCATAACTTGGCCAGACCCCGTTGGCGATGATGCCGCCATCGACCGGCAGCGTGGTGCCGGTGATGGCGCTGGCGGCGTCCGACAGCAGGAAGGCGACGGGGCGTGCGATCTCGACCGGCTCCAGGGCGCGGCCGATGACCTGGTCCCGCTCAAAGCCGGAAATGTCGCGCTCGCTGGTGGCGAGGCGGGCCTTCACGGCTTCGGTCAGCGTAAAGCCCGGTGCCACGCCATTGACCCGCACGCCCGAGCGTCCCCATTCCGCCGCCAGACTTTGCGTCAGCGAGATCACTCCCGCCTTGGCAGGCCCGTAGGAATGCATCGGCGTGGACAGCATCCCGGCGCCCGAACTGATCGTCACGATCGCGCCTGTGCCCGCCCGGGCCATTCGGGTGCCAAAGGCGCGGCAGCTGATATAGACGCCGCGCAGGTCGATGTTCATCACATGATCCCATTCGGCCATGCTCAGCTCATGAGGCGCGACCGGGCGCTGCAGCACCCCGGCCGAGGCAACCAGCCCCTGCACGCCGCCGCTGTCGGCCAGCCGCGCGGCCAGGGCCTCGGTCGCGTCGGGGTCCGAGACGTCCAGGACCGCCGCCTCCGCGCCGATCTGCGCAGCGCGGGCCTGCAAAAGATCGGCGTTGACGTCGGCGAGGACCACCGACCAGCCCTCTGCGCGCAGGACTTCGGCGCAGGCAAAGCCGATGCCGCTCGCGCCTCCGGTGACGACCACCCGTTTCATGCCGCTCATGCCCGACCTCCGCCATCGACGACAAGGGATTGACCGTGAATATAGCCCGCCTCGGGCCGCGCCAGCAGCCAGACGGCTCCGGCGATATCTTCGGGCTCGCCGGCCCGGCCCAGCGAGACGACGCGCAGGTAATCGTCGAAATTCATGCCGCGCAGCGGGATGGTGCGGCCTTCAACTTCGATGGTGTCGACACCGGCCTTCGCCTCGGTCAGGCGGGTGCGGATCAGGCCGGGGCAGACGGCATTGACGGTAACGCCAAAGCGGCCCCATTCGCGCGACAGGGTCTGAGTGAGGCTGATGATCCCGGCCTTGCCGACCCCGTATGACACCTGTCCCGGGGCCGAGCGCAGACCCGCAACTGAGGCGATATTTATGATCCGGCGGGCCTGAGCAGAGGCCCCGGCCGTGTCGCGCAGATAGCGCCCGAAGGGTTTCAGCAGACGAAACGGCGCCGAGACGAGGGTGTCGACCACGAGGTCGAATTCGTCATCGGGATAGTCCTCTGCCGGGGCATAGGTGGCGAAGCCCGCATTGTTGACGAAGACATCTGCGCGGCCATATTCGCCAAGGGCAAGCGCCAGCAGACGCTCGCCCAGATCGGCCTCGCGGACAGAGCCCGCAAGGCCCGTGGCCGCGATCCCCCTGGCGTTGAGATCCTGCAGACAGGCCTGCAGTTCGTCTTCCGACAGGTCATTCAGGACCAGCCGGAACCCTTCCGCGGCGAATTTTTCGACAATGGCGCGGCCGATGCCGCGGGCCGCCCCCGTCACGATAGCAATGCGGTCTTCCATAGCAGTCCTCCCTGACAGCAGGGCCGCCACCGGCAGGCAGGCAGCCGTCAGCGCCCGCAAAGGCGGCTGTGTGTCAGGCTGCAAAATCCGGAAGCCAGGCTCCATCCCAAAGCCCTGCGACTCACATTGGTAGTCAGGCGACCGGGGGCTGTCAATTAATGAACGCACATGTATCGAAATTGCGGGAGCCGCTTTCCAGGCGTGAAAAAAAGGCTGCAAAACGGTGAAACCCGTGCTTTGATACCCCGGGCGAGGCGGTGCGGCAGGGTCCCTCCGACAGGCCCCGGATTCGCTCTGGTGAATTTATTTTATGTGTTGACGTGTATATAAAATGCACCTTAGCCTTTCCTGACCGGTACGGCGCTGCGTCCATCTGAAAGGGGGGAGGTCCTTCAGATCATCGCGCGCCGGCGTAGCCCGGCAAGTGTGTGGCAAAGGAATTTGCCAAGGGAGGACTACAGCAATGACGAAGCCACTCGGGCGCATTTTTGCGTCAGTTCCGGTCATGCTCGCTTTCAGCACCGGGCTGGCCTTCGCACAGGGGGCCGCCAAGACCCTGAGCTATGACGATTATGATCTGAAAGATGTCTGCTCGGATGCGACGCCCGGTGTCGGCGGCACGTTCCATCTGCGGGCCTACAGCCAGGGCGCGGGCTTTGATCCGGCCCATATCAACTTCTCGGTCGAGGCCGGCCGCGCCGTCTATGGCAGCCTGACCCGCTGGGATGTGCAAAGTCAAAGCTTCCAGCCGTATTACGCCGAAAGCCTCACCGGCAATGAGGCGGGCGATGAATGGGTGCTGAAGCTGCCCGCGAAAGCCGGCTGGTCCGATGGCACGCCGCTGACCGCTGAAGCGGTGAAAAAATCGGTCGAGCGGTTTTTGAACCCCGACTTCCCGAATACCTATGTCCCGATGCTGAAGCTGATCTCGGAGATGGTGGTGCAGGATGACCAGACCCTGGTGATCCGCCTGTCCAAACCTTGGGGCACGCTGCCCTGGATCTTCAGCCAGCCGCCGGGCATGATCGTGAACCCGAAGGTGCTCGACGCGGTCAGCGCCAAAGATCTGGGCGCGGCCCCGCCGGCCGAGGCCGGGCTCGGGGCGTTTACCTTTGCCGAATGGGTGCCCAACAGCCATATCGTGCTGAAGAAGAAAGCCGACTGGTGGAATGGCCGCATCTGCCTTGATGAGGTCAACGTCACCTGGAGCGCCGGGGGCCAGGCCAATTATGAGGCAATGGTTGCAGGCCAGGTGCATTACTTCCGCTCCTTCGACGGCCCGGCTGTGGTCAAGGCCGATGCCAACCCCGATATGCGCCTCTACCGTGCGCCCTGGGTGGCCAGCACGACCGAGATGAACCACGCCGGAACCGCGCTGAAAGACCCGCGGGTGCGTCAGGCGGTGGTGCATGCGATGAACGGTGCGATCATCAACCAGCGGATCTGGGAAGGCATTGGCTCGGAAAGCCACACCCTGGTGCCGCCGGGGGTGGCGATCCATCCTGAAACGGCGCCGCTGGTCTATGACGCCGAGAAAGCCAAAGAACTGGTGGCGGCCGCAAAAGCCGATGGCTGGGACGGCAAAATCCGCTTCAGCATCAACAACACGCCTGGCAACGTGAACCAGGGCATCCTGCAGCAGGCGATGGCGAAAGCCGTGGGAATCGAGATCGAGCGCGATGAGCTGCAGATCGGCGATTACATGCAAAAAACCCGCGTGCAGAAGAACTTTGAGATGTCGATGGGGGCGATCTATCTCGACGAGTCCTGCTCCTGGTGCCCGTTCAGCCTTTACGGCTCGGGCCATACCGGGAACTGGATGTCGCATTCGGACGCCAATATCGACGCGGCCCTGGATGTGCTGCGCGCGGCGCAGGGCCCGGAGGAGATCCGCTCTGCGATGAACGGTCTGCAGGCGGCCTGGAATGAGGCGGTGCCCGCAGGGGTCACCGGCTGGCTCGCCAATGCACATATCATCTCGAACAAAGCCCGCGGCGTTCTCCCCGGCGCGACGAATGCCGAGGTGCATATCGACCGGGCCTATCTGACCGAGTGAGCCACCGGCGGTGCCGGGGCCCTTCCGGGCCCCGGCATCCCGCTTTGACGTCCCCGCCCCCCGGGCCGGGGAACCTCTGACGCGCGGGGAGGCGCGAGAGCATGTTAGGACACATCAGTCGCAGGCTGTTCCGGCTGGCTCTGATCCTGTGGGTGGTCAGCATCCTGACTTTCCTGATGATGGAGCTGATCCCCGGAGATCCGGTCGCCAACGTCTATGGTGACACCGCAACCCCTGAACAGATCGCGCATCTGCGCAGCCAGCTGGGCCTCGATCAGCCGCTCGTGACGCGCTATCTCAACTGGGCCTCGGGGGTGCTGCGGCTCGACTTTGGCCAGAGCCTGCTGCCGCCGGTCAATGATGTCAGCAAGATCATGGCCGCCTCGCTGCCGGTGACGCTGCAGCTGTCGCTGATGGCGGTGCTGATGAGCCTGTGCATCGGTCTGCCGATGGGCGCGATTGCGGCCTATTTCGAAGGCACCGCCTTTGACCGCATGATCTCGGGGATCAGCTTTGGCATGCTGTCGCTGCCGTCCTTTGTTGCGGGGCTTTTGCTGATTAACCTGCTGGTGTTCAACATCACGCTCAGCCGCTGGCTGCTGCTGGGGGCGGGGGCGCTGGTGACAGGGGCGCTGCTGCGCACCCTGTGGCAGATGCGCGGGGGCCTGGAAAAGCCGCAGCTGGGTGCCCTGCTGTCGCTGCTGCCGCTGGGGGTCGGGGTGCTGCTGTGGCTGACCCTGCCCGCCTTTCCGCGCCAGGGCTGGGTGCCGATCAGCAAATCCCTGACTGAAAACCTGCGCCATGCCTTTTTGCCCGCGCTGACCATGGCGATTTCGGTGATCCCGCTTTACGCGCAGCTGCTGCGTTCGGATATGCAGTCCACGCTGCGGCAGAATTTCATCATGATCGCCCGTGCCAAGGGGGCCACCCCGCTGCAGATCGTCCTGCGTGAGGCGCTCAGACCCTCGCTTTTCTCGCTGGTGACGGTGGCCGCGCTCAGCTTTGGCACGCTGCTGGCAGGCTCGGTGATCGTGGAGACGATCTTTAACCTGCCGGGGCTGGGCAAAGTCGTCGTCAATGCCATCATTTTGTCGGATTACATCATCGTCCAGACCGGAGTTCTGATCGCGGCCACCATATTTGTGCTGCTGAACGCCGCCGTGGACCTGACCTATGTCCTGCTTGATCCGAGGATCCGCCGTGCAGCTGACTGAGAGCGCCCTCCCCCGTCCCGCGCGCCTGCTGCGCAGTCTGCTGCCGCTGGTGCTGACCCTGGCGGGTCCGGCGCTGATCGTGCTGGCCAATGCCATTGTGACCGACTGGCCTATGGGCGGGCGGGTCGCTCTGGGGCTGGGCGGGGCCCTGGCCTTTGGCTTTGGCATCACGCGGCTGATCCGGCTGTGGCGCGGCCCGGGATCGGACCCGTTCCTGTGGCTGGCGGGGGGCTGGCTGACGCTGCTGTTTCTCGCCACCCTCTTTGCGGATCTGCTGCCGCTGGCGGAAAGCCATGATCCGGGCGTGACCATTCTCGACCCCAGCCTGACGCCGCCGAACCTGCTCAGCGCCAATCCCCTTGGGACCGACACCGCCGCGCTCGATGTGCTGGGGCAGATCATCTACGGCTCGCGCGTTTCGCTGCTGATTGCGCTGTGCGGAGCGGGGATCGGCTGTCTGACCGGGGGCACACTGGGCATCCTTGCGGGCTATTTCCGTGGCCGGGTCGAGGCTGTGACCACCTTCGCGGCCGAGGTTCTGCTGTCTTTCCCGCCGCTGATCCTGCTGATGGCGATGGTGACAATCTTCCGGCCCAGCATTGTGAACCTGACGCTGGTGCTGGGTGTGCTGGTGACGCCTGCCTTCCTGCGCCTGGCGCGGGCGCAGACCATCAAGATTGCCAGCCGTGATTTTGTGGTGGCCGCTCATACGCTGGGCGCAAAGGTGCCGCGCATCCTGCTGGGGGAAATCCTGCCCAATGTGCTGCCGGCGCTGATCGCCTACGGCTTTATCGTCGTGGGGCTTCTGATCGTGGCCGAGGCCTCGCTCAGCTATCTCGGCATTGGCATTCCGCGTCCCGCGCCGACTTGGGGCAACCTGATTTCGCAGGGCGAGCCTTTCCTGCAGGACAGCCCGCATCTGGTGCTGGCCCCGACGCTGTTTTTGTTCCTGACGGTGATTTCGGCCAATTACCTCGGCCAGTATCTGCAAAAGAGGTGTGAGCTGTGAGCCAGGACACTCCCCGCATTGAGGTCCGCAACCTCGTCACCCTGATCGACACCCCCCGCGGCGTGGTCGAACCGGTCTCGGGCATTACACTGAGCGTCGCGCCGGGCGAAACCCTTGGCATCGTAGGCGAAACCGGCAGCGGCAAAAGCGTGTTTGTCCGCTCGCTGATGGGGCTGATGCCGCCGGGCGCACGCTATGGCCAGGGCTCTCAGGTGCGCATCGGCCCGCATGAGATGACGCGCCTCAGCCCCGGACAGCTGCGCAATATCTGGGGCCGTGAAATCGGTCTGATCCCGCAGGATCCTGCCACCTCGCTGAACCCGGTGCGCCGGATCGGGGCGCAGCTGATGGACTGCATCCTGCGCGATCCGAACATCGCTCCTTCGCAGCGCCGCGCCCGGGCGGTGGAGCTGCTGTCGCTGGTGGGCATTTCAGACCCCGAACGGCGGCTGGAGGTTTACCCCCACCAGATGTCGGGCGGCATGCGTCAGCGCGTGCTGATCGCGATTGCCATCGCGCTGTCCCCCGGCGTTCTGATCGCGGATGAGCCGACCACCGCGCTTGACGTCACCATTCAGCGCCAGGTTCTCGACCTGATCCAGCGCCTGCAGGAAGAGGTGCAGACCTCGGTCCTGCTGGTCAGCCATGATCTGGCGGTCGTGGCGGGGCGCTCGCACCGGGTGGGGGTGATGTATTCCGGCCGCCTGGTGGAGCTGCTGGACACCGCCTCGCTGCTGGCAGGGCCGCGCCATCCCTATACCCGGGGCCTGTTGAACAGCCAGGCCCATCACGCCCCCGCGCGCGAAGATCTGCCGACCATTCCCGGCGAGCCGCCCGACATCCGCAACCGCCCGCCGGGCTGCCCTTTCGCGCCGCGCTGCCCCCGGGCTTCGGCGCTGTGCCAGGCCAGGATGCCGGAGTTTACGCCGCTGTCGCCCCAGGGCGCGACGGGTTTTGCCTGCCACCATCCCTTTGAGGCGGGGGCCCAGACCTCTGCCGCGCCGGTTTTACGGAGTGTCAGCTGATGTCGCCGACCCTTGCCTTGCATCCATCGGAGCCAAAACCCCGGCTGCGCGATCCTGCCCGCGCGCTTTTGTCGGTCGAGGATCTGGTTGTGCGCTTTGCCACCCGCCACGGCGTGGTGCATGCGGTCGATCACATCAGTCTGGATCTGCAGCCGTCTGAAACTTTGGCCATCGTGGGCGAAAGCGGCTCGGGCAAATCCACGATGGCCAAGGCGGTGATGGGGCTTTTGCCCAATGCCCGCGGCACCATCCGGTTTCAGAACAAAAATATCCTGGAAACCGGGGGCGAGGATCTGCGCCGCCTGCGCCCGCATCTGCAGATGATCTTTCAGGACCCCATTGCCTCGCTGAACCCGCGCCGGCGCATTGAAGAGCTGATCGCCCAGGGGCTGCGGATCTGGCCAGAGCTTTTGCAGGGCGATGAGCGCAGCGAGGTTGACCGTCTGCTGCGCGAGGTCGGTATGAACCCCGACGTCGTGCGCGGCCGGCGGGTGTCGGAATTCTCGGGCGGGCAGTGTCAGCGCATTGCCATCGCCCGGGTTCTGGCCATGCGCCCGCAGCTGGTGGTCTGCGATGAGCCCGTCTCGGCGCTGGATGTCTCGGTTCAGGCGCAGATTTTGAACCTGTTGCGGCGGATGAAGGCGCAATACGGGCTGACGATGCTGTTCATCTCGCATGATCTTGGCGTGGTGCGGAACATCACCGACCGCATTGCGGTGATGTATCTGGGCCGGATCTGCGAAATCGGCTCGGCCGATCAGGTGTTTTCGCGCCCCGCCCATCCCTATACGCGGCTTTTGCTGGACTCGGTCCCGAAGATGGCGCCGCGCGGGCCGGTGGCGACGGTCCAGGCTTCCGAGCAGCCCTCCCCCTTTGCGCCGCCCAGCGGTTGCCGGTTCCGCGGCCGCTGTCCCCATGCCCAGGCGATCTGCGCCGAAAAAGCCCCGCCCCTGCTGCAAATCGGCGCTGACCAGCAGGCCGCCTGCCATTTCCCGCTGACCCGTTCCTGAAAGGATCCGACATGCCGCTGAGTGCCGAGGCAACCGCCCTGATCGCGCTGTGGTCGAAAGCTTTCCCCGAAGGTCTGCATGGCCTGCCAGTGGCGCAGGTCCGCGCCCGCCAGGCCGAGCTGACGCGGATGGCCCCGCGCGGCCCCGAGGTGGGCGAGGTGGCGGATTTCACCATCCCCGGCCAGGCGGGCGACATCCCGGTGAGGCTCTATCAGCCGCAGACCGCGCCCGATGGCCCGGCGCCGGTGCTGATCTGGGCTCATGGCGGGGCTTTTGCGCTTGGCTCGCTCGACGGGGCGGATGCGATCTGCCGCACCCTGGTGGCGGCCTCGGGGGTGGCGCTCCTGTCGGTCGATTACCGCCTTGCCCCCGAACACCGCTTCCCGGCCGGGCTGGAAGATCTGCTCAGCGTGCTGCGCTGGCTGCCCGACGGCGGCGCGGCGCGGGGCCTTGATGCTGCCCGCTTTGCCATTGGCGGCGACAGTGCGGGGGCCACGCTCACCGCTGCTGCCTGTCTGCAGCTGCGCGACGAGGGCGGGCCGCAGGCGGCGCTGCAGCTGTTGTTTTATCCCACCACACTGATGCGGATTTCCAGCTATGAACATGTCGATGCGCCCATCGTGCCCAGCGGCATGGCCAACCATTTCTGGCAGCTTTACGTGCGCAGCGGTGCCGATTTCCGCAACCCGCTCTGTGCGCCGATGATGGCAGAGCATCTGCGCGATCTGCCGCCGGCCTTCCTGGCGATCCCCGAGGTTGACAGCACCCGCGCCGATCAGGAAGCCTATGCCCACCGTCTGGCCGCCGATGGCGTGCTGACCACGCTGCGGGTCTATCCCGGCACGCCGCATGGATTTCTGGCCATGACCGGCGGTCTGGCCGAGGCACGGGACGCCCTGCGCGACAGCGCCGGGGCCCTTGCCGCCGCGTTACGCTGATCATCACCGGGAGGAGAGCCTGTGCATATCCAATACGTCACCATCACCGCAAAACCCGGCCGCGAAGAGGCCGTCGGCGCCGCCCTGACCGCGCTGGCCGAAGCCACCCGCGCCCATGAGCCGCGCACCCGCACCTATGAGCTTTATGCCACCCCCGAGCCCGGGGTCTTCGGCATCTGGGAGGTCTATGAGGACAAGGAGGCGCATGAGGCGCACCGCACCAGCGCACATTTCCAGGCGGCCTTCCCGGCCCTGATGGAGGATCTGGCCGGCCGGCCGGACGTGGTGGTTCTGACGCCCAAAAGTGTCTGAGCGACAAAGGGCCCCGGCAGGGGCCCTTTGCGCAGGCGGGCGGGCCTCTCAGGTGACCTGCAGCAGAACCCGGCCGAACGGATGCGCGGTTTCGGCATATTCATGCGCCTGCGCCGCCTGATCGAGCGGAAAGATCCGGTCAACCGGCATGCGCAGATGCCCTGCGGCCATATCGGCAAGCAGCCCGCGCACCACGGCGCGGCCCCGGGCGGTGCCCATTTCGGCCCCGAACAGCACGCCCTGGCAGGTCAGCGCCTTCCGCACCAGGTCGTTGAAGCCAAAGCTTGCCCGCTCGCCGCTGGCCGATCCGACGACGATATAGCGCCCGCGGTAGCGGATGCACTTCATCAGCTCGGGCACCGTCGCGCCCCCGGCCAGGTCACAGACCATATCGCAGCCGCGTCCGCCCGTCAGCGCCAGGACCTCAGCCGAAAAGCCCGGCGCCCTGTGGTCAATCACATGATCGGCCCCGAAGTCCAGCAGCCGCGCCGCGCGCTCTGCGCCCGAGGCGCTGGCAATCACCCGCGCCCCCGCCCGCGCGGCCAGCTGGATCAGCGCAAGGCCAACGCCCCCGGCCCCGCCCTGGACAAAGACCGTCTCACCGGCCTTCAGATGGCCAAATTCAAACAGCGCATCAGAGGCCGTGCCAAAGGTCGTGGCGACAGTTGAGGCCATTGCGGGATCAATCCCCTGAGGCAGCGGAAAGACATGCTGCGCCTCGACGCACCATTTTTCCGCATGACTGCCCGACCAGTGAAAGGCCAGTACCCGCTCTCCCACCGAGAGGCTCTGCACCTTCCGGCCGGTCTGCAAAACGCGCCCCATCGCCTGATAGCCGGGGATATTATACTCTGCGGTCAGCGGCGTGCTGCGGCGGTGCAGCAGATCCCCCCCCTCGATCGAGACATAGTCCACCGCGATCAGCACCTGATCGGGCCCCGGCACCGGATCGGGCACATCGGCCAGTTCCAGCACATCCGGCCCGCCGCAGCGGCGATAAATAACTGCTTTCAAATACTTTCCCCCGTCAGACGTCACAGTCCGAGCGCCCCTCGCCCGCCCGCAGGGCGGACTGAGACGTCCGTTCAGGACAGGTTATTCAGCGGCAACCCCGGTCGGGACGCTGTAGCCGTCGGGCAAGCAATGCGCATGCATCGGCGTCTTCATCGCCTGCAGCTGCGGCAGCACATCGGCGGCGAATTTGCGCATGCTTTTCTCGGCGCGGATGTCGCTGAGACCGCCATACTGGAAGATGGTCACCACCTCGCAGGCGCTGGTCAGGCGCTGCAGCTTTTCGGCGTTTTCAAGGATCTTCTCGGGCGTGCCGATGAACTGCATCTGCGAGAATTCGAGGCTCTGCGAGCCGGTCGCGCCGCCCTTGCCTGCCTTGATCTGCTCGTCATAGCGCTCATAGCCCTTGAGGCCTTCAAAGCGTTTGGCATCGTTGAAGCCGTAATGGTCGGCCGCTTCCTGCTGATAGCGTTTGAAATTGGTCTCGGTGACTTCGGCGGCTTCATCGGCGCTGTCGGTGCAATAGCCCCACATATAGACCGTCGGCTGCGAGGGGGCATAGCCGTTCTTCAGGCGCACGCTGTTGTAATATTTGACGTTTTCCGCCACCTTTTCCGGCGGCAGGCCGGTGGTGAACAGCTGCAGCAACCCGCGTGAGGCCAGCACATCCATCGATTCCGGCCCTGTTGCCGCCCCGAGCGCGTTTTGCATGATATCGGGGCTGCGCCATTGCGGCCGGATCGAGTTTTCCGGGATCTGCCAGATCTCGCCGTCATAGGACCAGCGCTCCTGGCTCAGCGCCCGCTTCAGAATGTCGATCCCTTCGGCGACGCGCTCGCGGGCGGTGTTCTGATCCACGCCCAGCACGTCAAATTCCTGCCGCGCCACGCCGCGCCCGACGCCCAGGCGCAGACGGCGCCCCTCCATCAGATTGTCGAGGAACGCGATCTCATGCGCCAGACGCACCGGGTTCCACCAGGGCAGAACCACCACCAGCGAGCCGAGCTCGATCCGCTGGGTGCGCCCTGCCCAATAGGTCAGAAACTGCAGCGGGTTGGGCACCATGCCGTAAGGCGTGCCGAAATGCTCCGACGACCAGAGCGAGTCGAACCCCAGCGGCTCAACCAGGTCGCCCATTTTCATCGTCGCACGCATCGCCTCCCAGTCGGGGCGGACGGCGGGACGGTCCCAGTCCTGAGCCTTCACGCGGTCCCAGTCTGCGGTGTTCAGTGTATTGATCGAAACGCCTACTTTCATGCCTCTCTCCTCCCAGAGCGGGCCGTCACCATCCGGCGCAGCCTTTCGTTATCTGTGGGCACGCCACAACGGGCGCGTCGCCGCCCCGCAGATGCGCAGAGATCAGACCCAGGGCTTCCCGGCAGGCTCAGTCGTCCGTCCCTCCCCAGGCAGGACGCTGATCGGGAGGGGGCTGTCCCTCATCCGTCACTCTGTTGTCATTTAATATACACGTCAAGTAAGTAAATAAAATATGCCCGAGAATTCCGGCCCCTGCCGGACAGGGATCGGCGGGCCAGGCGCTGAGGCGCTGACTGCCCTGACATAGAACGCAAGGTCGTACGATGCGTGGCGCTTTCTGTCCGGCGTTGCACA
>NZ_SBLC01000040.1 GCF_004054105.1 Falsigemmobacter intermedius | reverse complement strand
GGAACACATTCTTTGCCAGATCCAGACCGATTGTTGTAATCTCCGACATGACCGCCTCCCAAAATGGATTTCGACGATCCCACCATGGCACATAGATGCCGTCGGGGGCGGTTACAGCATCAGCGCCCCCTCAGGCGGCTGATCGCGCCACTGTTTGATCTGGTTCGGATGAAGGTCGAAACCCTGCGACAGCTCGATCATGGTCTTCTCGCCCTTGATCGCTGCTAGCGCCACTCCATCGTCGGGGAAACTAATCGCAGGGCATTTGATTCCCCGGATCAAATGCTTGTCCTGCTCATACCCGGACTGTTTTCTGATCCTTCTCAGCCCTTGAAAGCCGGGCTGTGGTTCCGGCGTGGTCGTCTTGCCATGGTCTTCTCCTCGCTCGCAGCATCATGCTGCCGTTACGCGGAAAGTCCACTTATCCCGGCTGTTCAGATTTCCGCAGCCGCCTCTCTCGAACCTGTGGCGTTCACCTGCTCGACCTCAAATGCTTTGGCGAGCGGATCGCCTCAAGAGACCCGGACAGACAAACGGCCGAAATCCACGTCCGCGTCGCACTCATGAACCGCTTCAACGCAGTCGGCAGCGCCGAGATCGAACGCGTGGCATGACGGTGGCGGGGTAAGGGAAACTCATCTCAAAAGGTGAGTTCTGCAAGAACGCCCTCTGTCACAAGTGGTCAGGCCGCTTACTCCTGCGGGGGGATGCGGTTGGGCAGCTGGATGCGGGCGACCTGTTCGGCGACGGGGTCAACCGAAAGCGGATGCAGGCTTGCGTCATAGGAGGCGGGGTCGCCGATCGGCTGCCACTGGCCGTCTTTGTAGATCTCAAGCGCATCGAAGCCCGCTTTGTAGCCCATCTTGGGGCTGCCGGGGACCCAATAGCCGAGGTAGACATAGGGCAGGCCGGTCTCGAGGGCGATGCGGATGTGATCGAGAATAACCCAGGTGCCGAGGCTGCGGTGGGTCAGTTCTGGGTCATAGAAGGAATAAACCATGCTCACACCGTCGACCAGAATATCGGTCAGACAGACAGCGGCCAGTTGCGAGCGCTTCTCCCCCTTCACCGGCGGGCGATGGTATTCGACCACTCGGGTGCGGATGGGGGTCTCTTCGATCATGGCGGCGAATTCGAAGATATCCATATCCGCCATACCACCGGTGGCGTGGCGGCTGTCGAGATAGCGCCGGAACAGGGCGAACTGATCTTCAGTGGCCCAGGGGCTCGTCGGATTGCGCCCGAGATCGGCATTGCGCTTCAGCGTGCGTCGCTGGGTGCGGCTCGGGTTGAAATCCGCCACCCGGATCCGGGCGGACATACAGGCCGAGCATTCCGCGCAGGAGGGGCGGTAGAGCACGTTCTGACTGCGCCGGAAGCCCTGATGGGAGAGCATGTCGTTAAGCCGCTCTGCCTGATCGCCCTGCAGGGCCGTAAAGAGCTTCCGCTCCATACGCCCGTCGAGATAGGGGCAGGGCTGTGGGGCCGTAACATAGAATTGCGGCGTAACGGGAAGGGTGTGGCGCATGGGAACCCGGGCTTGTCCGCGCGCAGGGTAGCAAGGCACGACCCGCTCGCCAAGCACAGAAGTGCGGCCCGGCGCAGGCCGGGCCGGTCTTACCAGCGCTCTGCGGGGCGATTGATCGCGGCGGTGCCGAGAACGAAGTCCGTCAGGCTCTGGCGGCGCGGCGAGAAGAGGACCGTAAGCACCGAGAGGGCCTGGGGAATCACCGAGGCGGTGGAGAGATAATAGCCCAGCGTCAGCAGCAGCGCCGCGCCGAAGTTCGGACGCGCGCCGAGACGATCACGGAATTCAATCCCCATCAGCCGATGCCCGAAGGTGGCACCGCGCCCGGACAGCGTGCTCAGCCGGTAAAGGACATCGATCATGATGAAAATCGCCGGGAAAAAGAAAAATCCGATCCCGAGGGTTGCCAGAGAGGCCAGCACCGTGGCCACGCCCACAAGGATCAGATCGGTGATCCAGGCAAAAAAGCGCTTTGCGGCGACGCCCTGATAGAACTCAGGCCGCAGTTCCGCATCCGGCAGGCCGGGGGAGCGTCCGGTGATATAGGTGGAAAAGCTCTCGTTCATCACAGATCCGGCAGCAAAAGGGGAAGTGTCTATATCGGTGCGGCGCCCCCGGTCTGCAATAGACAGGAGGCGTTTGGTTTTCAGGCCCGGCGGGCTCAGCGCGCGGCCTCATCGGCAGGTTCTGCGCTCACGCGGCGGGCGCGGTCTTCCATGAATGCGTCGAATTCCTGCTTGTCCTTGGCATCGCGCAGGCGCTTGAGGAAGCTTTCAAAAGCGGCCTGCTCATCTTCCAGACGCTTCAGGGTCTCGGCCTTATAGGCGTCAAAGGCCGAATTGCCACTGGTGCGGTCAAAGGGGCTGCGGGTGGATTTGCAACGACGCGACATGCCGAACATTTCGGTGTCCTTCCAGCGGTTGGTGAGGGTCATATAGGCCACAAGCGCAAGGCCTGCAGGCCAGACGAAGATGAAGCCGATCACCATGGCGGCGATCCAGCCCCGGTTTCCATAGCTGTCCAGCCAGTCCCGCGCCTGACGCGGCAGGCTGAGCGGGGCCGGAGCAAATGAGGCAGTCTGGTTCATGGCAGTCTCCCGGTCAGGGTCGATGTGAACGTCTTTAACATACCTGAAATGTGGGGTCCGGGCGTGACCTTCAAGACCTTATGTTAAAGATATTTACATCAACCCGTCCGGGATCGGTCAATCTGTTGATAAGCCAACAAAAAACCGGACCGAAAGATCGGCCCGGTCCGTTCCTGCATCATGACAGGGGCATCAGGCTGTGAAATCCGCCTTCACCGCGCCGGTGATCCGGACCAGTTCTTCTGCAGAGATCGCAAAAATATGCCGCGGCGTTCCGGCCGCTGCCCAGAGCATATCAAACTCAAAAAGCCTCGGGTCGATCCAGACCGGGAGCTCGCTCAGATGGCCGACCGGGGCGACGCCGCCGATGGCAAAGCCGGTCTCTTCGCGGATGAGTTTGGCATCGGCCTTGCCCAAAGCCTCTCCGGCCAGAGCCGAGGCTTTGGCAGCATCAACCTGATTGCCACCTGCGGTCAGGAAAAGTTTTACATGGCCGCTTTCTTCGCCGCGAAAGATGATCGATTTGGCGATCTGGTCGATCTCGCATCCTGCCGCAGAGGCGGCTTCTGCCGCGGTGCGGGTGCTTTCGGGCATCTCTTTGATTTCAAAGGTGGTGCCAGAGGCTTCAAGCGCCTCGCGAACCCGGTTCAGACTGCTGCTCATTGCCTCTCCCTTCAGCATCCGGCCCTTTCCGGCCATCCGGGAGGGCTCTTTACGGGGCGCAGTGTTGACGCGCCCGCCTGTGCAAAGCAATCCTGTGCCATGGATTTTTCTGCCCGCCTGACCCGCTGTCCTCTGCCCTATGATCCTGCCGCTGCCGCTGAAGGGCTGCGCCTGATGGGGGATGATCTGCCCGCCCCCCTGGTGCCGCTGATTGAGGGGGCGGCCGGCTGCAGTCCCTATCTGAAAGATCTGATCACGCGCGAGGCGGGCTGGCTGAGCCAGGCCCTCAGGAGAGACCCCTCCCTGGTCACGCAAGGGGTGCTCGATCCGCTGGAAGACTGCAGCCTCGCCGATCTGCCCGAGGCGCTGCGCCAGGCAAAGCGGCGCATCGCGCTTTATGCGGGACTTGCCGATCTGGGCGGTGTCTGGTCGCTGGAGGAGGTGACGGCCGCGCTGACCGCGCTTGCGGATCGGGCGGTGGATCTCAGCGTCAAACGCCTCGTCGCCGAAGAGATCCGGCGCGGCAAACTGCCGGGTCAGACGGTGGATGACATTCCCACAGCCGCCGGAATGGTGGTGCTGGCCATGGGGAAAATGGGGGCGGGGGAGCTGAATTACTCCTCCGATATCGACCTCATCTGCCTCTTCGATGAGACCCGCTATCCCGGCTCTGACGCCCAGGAGGCAAGGGCGGCCTTCATCCGCGTCACCCGGAAGATGGCGGGAATTTTGTCGGATGTGACCTCGGGCGGATATGTCTTCCGCACCGATCTGCGGCTGCGGCCCGATGCCAGCGTTACCCCGGTCTGCATCTCCATGGCGGCGGCTGAGCAGTATTACGAATCCGTGGGCCGCACCTGGGAGCGGGCGGCCTATATCAAAGCGCGTCCCTGCGGCGGAGATCTTGAGGCGGGGCAGCGCTTTCTCAGGACGCTGCGGCCCTTTGTCTGGCGGCGTCACCTGGATTTCGCGGCCATTCAGGACGCCCATGACATGCGCCTGCGCATCCGGGATCATAAAGGCTATAACGGCCCCGTGGTGCTGGAAGACCACAATATGAAGCTCGGGATCGGCGGCATCCGTGAGATTGAGTTTTTCACCCAGACCCGTCAGCTGATCGCGGGCGGGCGCGATCCGGATCTGCGCGACCGCACCACGGTGGGCGGGCTGCGGGCCCTGGCAACCCGGGGCTGGATTGCGGCGGATGTGACGGCGGAACTCACCGCGCTTTATCGGCATCACCGAGAGATTGAGCACCGGCTTCAGATGGTGCGCGACCAGCAGACCCAGCGCCTGCCGACCTCTGCCGAAGAATTTGACCGCCTCGCGCGGTTCTGCGGCTTTGCCGACACGGAGGCTTTCCGCGCGGAACTGAAATCAAAGCTGCTGCGGGTGGCAGAACTGACGGAGAGCTTCTTTGCGCCCGGCGAGGCCCGCTCCGGCCCGGAACTGTCTGAGGCCGCGCGCGATATCGTTGAGGGCTGGAGCCGCTATCCCGCTCTGCGCTCGGCCAGGGGGCGCGAGATTTTCACCCGGGTGCGCCCGCGCATTCTCAGCCGTCTTGCCCAGGCCGCCAATCCCGATGAGGCCCTTCTGGCCTTTGACGGCTTTTTGTCCGGCCTGCCTGCGGGGGTGCAGATTTTCTCGCTCTTTGAGGCAAATGAGACGCTGATCGATCTGATCGCCGATATTGCCGCCACCTCGCCGGAACTCTCGCGCTATCTCTCGCGCAATTCGGCGGTGCTCGATGCGGTGATCGGCGGCAGTTTCTTCGCGCCCTGGCCGGGCGTGCCGGAGCTGATCTTCTCGCTCAGCGAGGCCATGGCCCAGGAAAGCGATTATGAGCGCCGCCTTGATCGTGCGCGGGCCTGGATGAAGGAATGGCATTTCCGCACCGGGGTGCATCACCTGCGCGGGCTGATCGACGCCTTTGAGGCGGGCAAGCAATATGCCGAGCTGGCCGAGGCGGTGGTTGTCGCGCTCTGGCCGGTGGTTGTCGCGGAATTCGCCCGCAAACACGGGCCGGAGCCTGGCCCTGGCGCGGTGGTTCTGGGCATGGGCAGTCTTGGGGCAGGGCGGCTTAATGCCGGATCTGATCTTGATCTGATTATGCTTTATGACGACGGCGGCGTGGAGATGTCTTCGGGGCCGCGGCCGCTCGGGGCGCGGGTCTATTACGCAAGGCTCACTCAGGCCCTGGTGACCGCGCTGACCGCGCAGATGTCGAACGGGCGGCTTTATGAGGTGGATATGCGCCTGCGCCCCTCGGGTCGTGCCGGTCCGGTTGCCACGGCCTTTTCCGCCTTCACGGCCTATCAGCGGGAGGAGGCCTGGACATGGGAGCATCTGGCCCTGACCCGCGCCCGCGTTCTGGCCGGAAACCGCGCGCTGGGCGAAGCGGTAGAGGCTTTCCGGCGCGACCTTTTGGCGCTGAAGGGCAGGGGCGATCACGTCCGGGCGGATGTGGCCGATATGCGTGCGCGGCTTTTGCAGCACAAACCCGGCGGTGGATGGGAGGCGAAATCCGGCCCCGGCCGGATGATGGACATTGAGCTTGTCGCCCAGACCTGTGCGCTGATCGCCGGTGATCCGGCCCGCCGCGCAGAGGCTCAGTTGCGCGCGGGTCTGCGGGCCGGGCTTTTGAATAAAGAGGAAGAGGGCAGCCTTGCCACGGCGCTGCGTCTGCTGTGGCGGGTGCAGACCACGGCACGGCTTCTGGAGATGCCCGATCCCGATCCCGACCGCATGGCCGAAGGCGCACGCGGCTTCATCCTGCGTGAATGCGGCGCTGCTGAGGCCGCTGAGCTTGCGGCGCGGCTGACGGAGCTGTCGTCCCGCGCGGATGCGATCATCACGGCCTTTCTGGCAAGGTAAGCCTGCGGAAAGGACATCCGAGGGCGCGGAGTTCAGCGGCAGGGATCAACCCGACAGGCGCGGACCCTGAGCCGGCAGAAAGCAACTGCGGGTGAGATGAGGCTTGACCCCTTCACGCGCCGCCTGTCTGATATCCCGGTAACCGTGGGGGGAGAGCGCGGTGGAGACGATTGAGGCGGTTGAGGACCTGCTCAGCGGGCAGGATTACGTGGCCGGGCGCGCGCTCGCCACCGTGGTCTTTCTGGCCATGAGGCTGAACCGGCCGCTCTTTCTGGAAGGGGAGCCCGGCACCGGTAAGACCGAGATCGCCCGTGCGATTGCCTCCGGTCTCGGGCGGCGGCTGATCCGGCTGCAGTGCTATGAGGGGCTTGATGTCGCTCAGGCCGTGGCAGAGTGGAATTTCGCCGCGC
The DNA here is from genome assembly GCF_004054105.1 of Falsigemmobacter intermedius. GTDB lineage: Bacteria > Pseudomonadota > Alphaproteobacteria > Rhodobacterales > Rhodobacteraceae > Wagnerdoeblera > Wagnerdoeblera intermedia. The sequence goes on along the minus strand of NZ_SBLC01000040.1, from coordinate 14,897 downwards.
AGATGATCGCAATCCGCAGCGCCGAGGCCACAGAGGCTGCAGCACGGCGGCAGGATCTTTTCACCGAAGAGTTTCTGATTGAGCGTCCGCTTCTGCAGGCTCTGCGCCCGCAGCCCGAGGGCCCTCCGGTGCTGCTGATTGATGAGATCGACCGCACCGATGAGCCTTTTGAGGCCTTTCTGCTTGAGGCCCTCTCGGAGTTTCAGGTCACCATCCCTGAACTCGGAACCATCAAAGCGCCTGAGCCGCCGATTGTGATCCTCACCTCGAACCGCACGCGGGAAGTGCATGAGGCGCTGAAGCGGCGCTGCCTCTATCACTGGGTCGATTACCCGAGCTTTGAGCGCGAGCTGGAAATCCTGCAGGCGCGGGCGCCCGAAGCCTCTCAGGCGCTGTCGCGGGAAGTGGTGGCCTTCGTGCAGCGTCTGCGCCAGGAGGATCTTTTCAAAAAGCCGGGCGTGGCCGAAACCATCGACTGGGCGAAATGCCTGCTGGCCCTGGATGTGATTGCGCTCTCGCCTCAGGTGATCGCCGATACCCTGGGGGCGATCCTGAAATATCAGGAGGATATCGCAAGGCTCCAGAGTTCAGAGGCCCTGCGCCTTCTGAATGAGGCCCGCGCGGGTCTTGCCGCGCCATGAACACCCCGGCCTTTGAGATCCCCGAGGACGGGCGTCTGGGCGAGAATATCCTGTGGTTCACCCGCGCTTTGCGCAAAGCCGGACTGCCCCTCGGGCCGGGAACGGCGCTGACCGCGCTTCAGGCGGTGCAGGCGGTGGGGTTTTCGCGGCGCGAGGATTTTTATCACAGTCTGCGGGCTGTAATGATCTCGCGCCCCGAGCATCGGGTGGTCTTTGACCAGATGTTCCGGCTCTTCTGGCGCGATCCGCGCTATATGGAACATATGATGGCGCTGCTCCTGCCCTCGATGCGGGGCACCCAGGAGGAACGCAGCGCCGCCCCCGCAGCCCGCCGCGCGGCAGAGGCGCTGACCGAAGAGGCGGCGCTTCCTGACCTGCCGCCATTGCCTGAGAGTGAAGAGACGCAGATCGAGGTCGATGCCTCCGGCACCGCCTCTGCGACAGAGACCCTGCGCCAGCTTGATTTCGAACAGATGAGCCTTGAAGAGGCCGCCCGCGCCCGCCGCCTGATCGCGCGGCTCTCGCTGCCGGTTGATCCCATGGTGACGCGCCGTCAGGTGGCGGGGCCGGGGGCCTTTGTCGATCGTCGCGCCACGCTGCGGCGCGCTTTGCGCAGTGGCGGTGAGGTGGTGCAGATCGCAAGACGCAGGCGGGCGCGGCGCTGGCCCGCGCTGGTGGTGATCTGCGATATCTCCGGCTCGATGTCAGATTACAGCCGCATGGTGCTGCATTTCGCCCATACCCTGGCCAATCGCCCCGGTGACGGCTGGTCGAAGGTCCATGCCTTCACCTTCGGAACGCGGCTGACGAATATCACCCGCCATCTGGCGCAGCGGGATGTGGATGCGGCGCTGGCAGCGGCCGGGGCAGAGGCGCAGGACTGGCGCGGCGGCACGCGGATCGGCGCTTCGCTCGCCTCCTTCAACCGCACCTGGGGGCGACGGGTTCTGAGCGGCGGTGCGGTGGTGCTTTTGATCACCGATGGCCTGGACCGCGACGCTCCTGATCAGCTGAGCCGGGAAGTGGCGCGCCTGCGGCGCAGCTGCCGCCGCCTGATCTGGCTCAATCCGCTTTTGCGCTGGGAGGGGTTTTCCCCGAAAGCGCGGGGGATCGCGGCGATGCTCCCCCATGTTGACTGCTTTCGCGCCGCCCATTCCATTGCCTCGCTTGAGGCCCTTGCAGGCGCAGTGTCTGATGCCCGCGATCAGGGCGAGAAGGCGCGGCTGATGCAGTTGATTGAGGAGAACCGGTGATGACCGCCCGACACGACCAGATCCCCGAAACCGCGCTTGCCTGGTCCCGCGAGGGGCGGGGGGCGGCGCTGGCCACTGTGGTCGAGACCTGGGGGTCCGCGCCGCGTCAGGCCGGCAGCCAGCTGGTGGTCAGCGGCGCGGGCGAGATGATGGGCTCGGTCTCAGGGGGCTGTGTTGAGGGGACGGTGGTCCTTGAGGCAGAGGCCGCGATTGCTGACGGGCAAAGCCGACTGCTGACCTTTGGCGTCAGTGATGAGAACGCCTTTGCCGTGGGCCTGGCCTGTGGCGGCACGATCCGGGTGCTGGTGGAACCTGTGGGGGGTGCGGGCGGGATCGCACAGGAGATGTTGTCGGATCTGGTTGCCGCCCGGGCGCAGCGGCGGGCCTGTGCCTATGAGGTCGATCTGCAAAGCTGGCAGCGCCATCTGATCTTTTCCGATAAGGCGGATGAGGACCTGCGCGACCGCTTTCGCGCCGACCGCTCCGGCCCTGAGGGGGAGCGCTTCATCGCGATCCACAATCCCGGCCTGCGGCTGATCGTGGTGGGGGCGGTGCATATCGCCCAAGCGCTTTTGCCCATGGCGCGGCTTGCGGGCTATGATCCGGTGCTGATCGACCCGCGTGAGGCCTTTGGCTCAGACCTGCGGTTTCCGGGCGAAGAGATCCTGCACGACTGGCCCGATGAGGCCATGGCGGCCCTGAAGCCCGATGCGCGCACGGCGGTGGTCACGCTGACCCATGATGCGAAACTCGATGATCCCGCGATCATGGCGGCCCTGGGGTCAGCGTGTTTTTATCTCGGCTGTCTCGGCTCAACCCGCACCCATGCCAAACGGCTGGAGCGACTGCGGGCTGCGGGTCTTTCTGAGGCGCAGCTGTCGCGCATCCATGCGCCGGTCGGTCTGAATATCGGCGCAAAGACACCTGCAGAGATCGCCGTCTCGGTGCTGGCACAGATGACCGATGTGCTGAGGCGGGGCTGATGTTCTTTGGCGAACTCCCTGTCGCAAAGGCTGAGGGGGCGATCCTGGCTCATTCGCTGGCGCTGTCGGGGGGGCGGCTTCGCAAGGGGCTGACGCTTCGGCAGGAACACCTGGAACAGATCGCGGCCTCGGGGATTGAGCGTGTTGTTGTTGCCATCCCCGCGCCCGATGATCTTGGGGAAGATGAAGCCGCGCTGCAGATCGCGCGGGCGGCGGCCGGACCGGGGATTGAGCTGCGGGTGGTGGGCACCGGGCGGGTGAACCTGCACGCCCGGTCACCGGGGCTTGCGCGGCTGGTGGCGGATCGGATCCTGGCGGCCAATGCCGTCGATCCCATGCTCACCCTTGCAACGGTGCCCGATCTTCACCGCCTTGATCCCGGCGGGATGATTGCCACGGTGAAAGTGATCTCTTACGCGGTGCCACGCCAGGCCGTCGCGGCGGTGGCAGGGGCTGCCTCAGGGGCGGTTTCGCTCGCCCCGGTGGTCTGGTCTGAGGCCACTTTGATCGAAACGCAGATCGCGGGCCAGGCCTCCGGCGCGAAAGGCGCGCGGGTGACAGAGGCGCGGCTCGCCCGCCTTGGCCTGAGCATGGCACCGCCCCTTCACGTGGCCCATGAGACCGGCGCGCTGGCTCAGGCCATCCGGACCGCGCCGGGGGCGGGGCCTTTGCTGATCCTGACGGCCTCAGCCACCTCGGACCCGCAGGATGTGGGGCCTGCGGCGCTGCGTCTGGCCGGGGGCGTGGTCGAGCGGGTCGGCATGCCGGTCGATCCGGGAAATCTTTTGTTTTTAGGGCGCTGTCAGAACCGCCCCGTCATCGGCCTGCCGGGCTGCGCGCGCTCTCCGGCGCTCAATGGCGCGGATTGGGTGCTGGAGCGGATCTGCTGCGGCATCCCGATCAGCTCTGCCGATATCGCGGCCATGGGGCTGGGGGGGCTGCTGGTCGAAATGCCCTCGCGGCCTCATCCGCGCATGACCCCGCCACCCCCTTAAAAATAAGGCGGCCGCCCTATAGGCGAAAGCCGGAGGCCATGCTTTACTGAGCCGGTTGAGGGAGGAGACACATGACGAAACTCACGATGACGGTGAATGGTCGCAAGATGTCGGGCGATGCCGAGGGGCGCACCCTTTTGTCGGATTTCCTGCGCCAGGAACTGGAACTGACCGGCACCCATGTCGGCTGTGACACCAGCCAGTGCGGGGCCTGCACGGTCCATGTCGACGGCCTTGCGGTGAAAAGCTGCGCCGTGCTGGCGATGGAATGCGAGGGCGCAGAGGTGACCACGATCGAAGGGATGGCCAATAAAGACGGCAGCCTTTCGGTTCTGCAGCAGGCCTTCCAGGATCACCACGGGCTGCAATGCGGCTTCTGCACGCCCGGCATGGTGATGTCTGCCTCAGCGCTGCTGAAAGATAACCCGCGCCCCTCTGAGGCAGAGATCCGCCACCATCTTGAGGGCAATATCTGCCGCTGCACCGGCTATCATAACATCGTCAAAGCGGTGCTTGCCGCTTCCGGCCAGCCGGTCCCCGAGGGCGTGACCGCCACGGAATAAAGCCACCCGATCCCGGAAGAGGAGCCGGGATCCGGACGCGACAGCATTACGGGAGGAAGAAATGCCCAAGGACGGAATCGGCGCCCCCACCAAGCGGCGCGAAGACCTGCGTTTTCTGACCGGCAACGGCCGGTATACCGATGATATCAACCTCAAAGGCCAGCTTTATGCCTGGTTCATCCGCTCAGAGGTGGCCCATGGCCGGCTGAACGCGGTCAATACTGCCGCGGCTGAGGCCATGCCCGGCGTGGTCCGCATCTTCACCGGCGAGGATTTCGCCGCCATCGGCGGACTTCCCTGCGGCTGGCAGGTGACCGACCGCTTCGGCGCCCCCATGCAGGAGCCCAAACACCCGGTTCTGGTCCATGGCAAAGTCCGCCATGTCGGTGATCCGATCGCTGTGGTGGTGGCCGAAAGCCTGGCGGAAGCCCGCGATGCCGCAGAAGCCGTTGAGATCGACATCACCGAACTCCCGCCCGTTCTCGATATGAAAGCGGCCCTCGCGCCCGATGCCCCCAAAGTGCATGACGATCTGACGTCAAACCTTTGCTACGACTGGGGCTTCGTCGAAGAGAACAAACCGGCTGTCGATGCCGCCTTTGCCTCTGCCGCCCATGTCGTCAGCCTGGAGCTGGTCAACAACCGTCTGATCGCCAACCCCATGGAGCCGCGCGTCGCCGTGGGCGATTACAACGCCTGGGACGATCAGTCGACGCTTTATACCACCTCACAAAACCCCCATGTCATCCGCCTTCTGATGGGCGCCTTTGTGCTGGGCATCCCCGAGCATAAACTGCGCGTGGTCGCCCCCGATGTTGGTGGCGGCTTTGGCACCAAGATCTTCCATTATGCCGAGGAAGCCTTTGTCACCTGGGCCTCCCGTCAGCTGAAGCGCCCGGTGAAATGGACCTCAACCCGGATGGAGGCCTTTGTCTCGGACGCCCATGGCCGCGATCATGTGACAAAGATCGAACTCGCGCTTGATGCCGATCACAATTTCACTGCGCTGCGCACCGACACCTACGCCAATATGGGCGCCTATCTCTCCACCTTCGCGCCCTCAGTCCCCACCTGGCTGCACGGGACGCTGATGGCGGGTAACTATAAAACCCCGCTGATCTATGTGAACGTGAAGGCGGTCTTTACGAATACCGTGCCGGTCGACGCCTACCGCGGCGCAGGCCGCCCCGAGGCCACCTTCCAGCTCGAACGACTGGTCGATAAAGCCGCCCGCGAACTCGGCGTCTGCCCGATTGAGCTGCGCCGCAAAAACTTCATCAAGCCCGATCAATTCCCCTATCAGACCCCGGTGGCCGTGGTCTATGACACCGGGAACTACCACGCGACCCTCGATAAGCTGCTTGAGATCTCGGATCACGCGGGATTCGAAGCGCGGGTTCTGGAAAGCAGAGCCCGGGGCAAACTGCGCGGCTTTGGCATCGCCCATTACATTGAGGCCTGCGGTATCGCGCCCTCAAACCTCGTGGGCCAGCTTGGCGCCCGCGCCGGGCTTTATGAAAGCGCCACCGTGCGGGTGAATGCCACCGGCTCAATCTCGGTCTTCACCGGCTCGCACAGCCACGGCCAGGGGCATGAGACCTCTTTCGCGCAGGTGGTGGCCGATATGATCGGCATTCCCGCTACCCAGGTGGATATCGTCCATGGCGACACCGCCAATACCCCGATGGGCATGGGCACCTATGGCTCGCGCTCGCTGGCGGTCGGCGGCTCGGCCATCGTGCGGGCGACCGAGAAGATCGTCAACAAAGCCAAAAAGATCGCCGCCCACCTCCTTGAGGCGGCTGAGGCTGATATTGAACTGAAGGACGGCAAATTCTCCGTCGCGGGCACCGATAAATCGGTCGACTGGGCGGGGGTGACGCTGGCGGCCTATGTGCCTCACAACTATCCGCTCGAAAACCTTGAGCCCGGCCTTGAGGAGACGGCTTTCTACGATCCCTCGAACTTCACCTATCCCTCCGGCGGCTATGGCTGCGAGGTGGAGGTGGACCCCGAGACCGGCGAAGTCACCATCCTCGCCTTCGCCGCTGCCGATGACTTCGGCAATATCGTCAACCCGCTGATCGTTGAGGGTCAGGTGCACGGCGGCATCGGGCAGGGCATCGGCCAGGCGCTGCTGGAACATGCGGTCTATGACGACCAGGGCCAGCTGCTCTCGGGCTCGCTGATGGATTACGCCATGCCGCGCGCGCTGCATCTGCCCTTCTTCAAGGTGGATCACTCCTCCTGCACACCCTGCACCCATAATCCGCTCGGCGTGAAAGGCTGCGGTGAGGCGGGGGCCATCGGCTCGCCCCCGGCGGTGGTCAATGCGGTGATCGATGCGCTGCACCGGGGGGGCTACAGCCAGATCAAACATATCGACATGCCGCTCTCGCCCGCGCGGGTCTGGGCAGCCATGCAGAAGAACTGAGGGAGCGACGTCATGTATGAATTCGAATTTTCCCGTCCCACGGGCATGACCGGGGCGCTTGCCGCACTCGAAAGCGGGGCTCAGCCGCTCTCAGGCGGGATGACCCTGCTGCCGGTGCTGAAACAACGCCTGAATATGCCCGAAGCCCTGGTCAGCCTGACCGCCATCCCTGAGCTGAAAGGCGTCAAAGTCGAAGGCAAACTTCTGACAATCGGTGCCGCAACCCCCCATGCGGTGGTCGCACGCGAAGCAGCGGCCCATTACCCGGCGCTTGCAAAACTCGCCGGCGGTATCGGCGATCCGATGGTGCGCAACCGCGGCACCATCGGCGGCTCGCTGGCCAATAACGATCCCTCCGCCTGCTATCCCTCTGCCGTGCTGGCCTCAGGGGCGACCATCCGCACCAACAGACGCAGCATCAATGCCGATCAGTTCTTCGAGGGTCTCTTCACCACGGCCCTGGAAGAGGGAGAGATCATCACCGCCGTGCAGTTCCCGATCCCGCTGCGCGCCGCTTACGTCAAATTCGACCAGCCTGCTTCGCGTTTCGCACTGACAGGCGTCTTTGTGGCCGAATATTCCACCGGCGTCCGGGTGGCCGTGACGGGGGCCTCCGACAATGGCGTCTTCCGCTGGACAGAGGCAGAAAAGGCGCTGAGCGCCAGTTTCACCCCCGAGGCGCTGGGCGGGCTCCGCCTCGACGCGGCGGGGATGATGCGCGATCTGCATGGCACGCCGGAATACCGTGCCCATCTCGCCGCTGTGCTCTGTCGCCGGGCCGTCACGGCAGCCGGCTGAGACTGCAGAAATAACCTTACGGCGCGGCGCTTTTTCTCCAAAGCGCCGCGCTTTTCTTTTGCCCGACCACAGGCCACTCTGCCCCCGATGAGGAGGATCAGATGACAGAAATGTGTTACACGCAAACTCCGCAGGACCTGCCGGATCTCGCGCAGACCCTGCAGATGTCGGGACTGGAATTCATGCAAAAAGTGCTGGCGGGGGAACTCCCCGCGCCGCCGATCTCGCAGACACTCACCTTCGGTCTGCATGCGGTCAGCGAAGGGCGCGCCGTCTTTCGCGGTCAGGCGGGATTTGCACATTGCAACCCCATGGGCGGGGTGCACGGCGGTTGGTACGGCACCATCCTCGATTCCGCCATGGCCTGCGCCTGTATGACTACGGTCCCCAAAGGGCATTGGTATACGACACTGGAATATAAGGTGAATATCACCCGCCCGCTGCCCCTGGGCCTGGAGGTCGAATGTATCGGAGAGGTGCAGCACACCGGCCGCACCACCTCGGTGTCGCGCGGCGAAATTCGCGGCCTTTCTGATGGCAAACTCTATGCCACCGGCTCAACCACCTGCATCATCCTGAAAGGCTGAGCCACCGCCGCCGCCCCGGCCTTTGGCTTTTTCAAAATACTCCCGGGCGGGGTCCGGGGAGGGCAGGAAGCCCTCCCCGGGGTCGCAGCAAAAGCCAAAGCCCTGCGTTCTTATCTCCGGGGCCGGAAACCGCCAGCCAGAGCCGTCACAGCTCAGGTCGCGCCTTAAAGCGCCGCCGCCGCATGGGCGCGGATCCGCTCCACCATCGCACGCACGCCGTTCGAGCGCTGCGCCGAGAGATGCTCATGCAGCCCCAGACGGGCGAGTGCGGCCGGCGCATCGACGGCCAGCACTTCGGCAGGGGTCAGACCGGCATAAAGGCTGTGCAGCACCGCAATCAGCCCGCGCACGATGATCGCATCGCTGTCGCCGATAAAATCATACCGCCCGTCCGCGGGCATCGGATGCAGCCAGACCTGGCTGGCGCAGCCTTCCACTTTCGTCGCCGGAACCTTCAGCGCCTCGGGCATGGCTGGCATGGCTTTGCCCAGCTCAATCACATGGCGATACCGGGTTTCCCAATCGTCGAGAAAATCAAAGGTCTCGGCAAGATCCTCAAAGGCAGGGGTGGTCATGGTTCTCTCCGCAAAGGCGGATCAGAGGTAAGCCCTCAGTCCCAAAAGGTCCATCCCCGCAAAGGGCCGCAGCCCGCCAGAGCGGCGCATCCGGGGCTTTTCAAACCGGGCCGCCTCGGCTAGGCAGGAGAGAGGGTTGCACAGGCAAAACGGAGGGACGCCATGCGTTCAGGCATGATGATGGCAATGGCAGCGGTCATGGTGGTGGCTGGCTGTGCCACGGTGCGTGACTCGCGGGTAAACCCCTTTAACTGGTTCTCCTCCGCCCGCCCGGCGGCCGGCGCAGCGGTGAGCGCGACCGGAACGGCCACGGGCCGCACGGATGGCCGCGTTCTGGTTGCTCAGGTCAGCTCGCTGCATATCGAGCGGGCTTCGGGCGGCGCGATTCTGCGCGCTGTGGGCCTTCCGGCAACCCAGGGCTGGTACCAGGCCGGGCTGACGCCCGCCGCTGACAGCACGCCCGACAACCTCGTCTATGACTTTGTCCTCGCAGCCCCCGTGGCCGTCACCCGCGCCGGAAGCCCCGCTTCGCGGGAAATTCAGGTCGCAACCTTCATCAGCGAAGCTGCACTGGAAGGGGTGCGCAGCCTGACCGTGCGCGGGGCAACCAACGGCCTGACCACCCGCCGCTGAGCGCGGCTGCGGCGCGCAGCACGAAGCCCTGTCCTCAGCCGCGCCGCCAGATCCAGGCATAATTCGCCGCCAGCCCCTGGGCCTTCGCCAGCGCACGCAGGAGGGCCGAGCGCGGCAGGACCCGCCCGTCCCGCAGCCGCTCAACCACCACCTCCGGCGGGCATGGGCGGCGGGTGATCGGATCAAGATAGCGCGGATAGCCAATCAGCGCGGCCCAGGCCAGATCCTCAATCTCCACGCCGGCAATCTCAACCCCGGCCCGGCGACGCGGTGGGGGCGGCACAAGATCGCGCGTCAGCCCCCATCCCGCATAAAAGGGCATTCCCAGACAGGTCACAGGGATTCCGCGCAGCAAAGCCTCAAAGCCGGTTCCGGAGGTCATGGTCCAGACCTCATCGGCGAGCGAAAGCGCGTCATGGGCGCTGCTGTCATCGAGACAGGCATCAGCCAGGGCCGCCACCTCTTCCGCCGGCACTGCGCCGGGACGCAGACCCGCCACGACATCGGGATGGGCTTTCCACAGGATCACGGCCGTCGGGTTTTGCTCACGCACGCTGCGCAACAGCCCGAGATTGCTGCGGATCGCACTGCCACCCAGACGCAGGCTTGCGTCATCTTCCACCTGACCCGGCACGAGGATGCGATGGCCCTCAGGCACCTCCGGCATCGGGCCGGAGAGGTTATATTTCGTCACCCCCCCCTCGCGCAGATCGCGGATCAGCCGCGAAGCCCGCAGCCGCTGACCCGGACGCAGCTTCCACGCGAGAAGCGCCTCCAGATCGCTCGGGCCGCCCGGATCGAAAGAGATCCCACGGCCGTCGGCGATCAGCGAGAGCGGAGGCACCAGATCCGCCCCCAGCCCGCGAGAGCGGATCAACCCGTCCTCCACCCGGCGCAGGCGCAGACCCTCCGGCAGGGCAGGTGGCGCCCCCGCCGCGGCCCAGACGAGCAGATCGCGGTTGTCTCTCTTTGCGCGTTTCAAAGCCGCCTGCTCATCTCCGGCGAAGATCACCGGCTTTTCGCGGCCGAAGAAACTCTGCAAAGCCCCGCGTTTCCAGAGCCGCATCCCCAAAGCGACATAGCCGCGCCGATCTTCGCGCAATGCGCGTACCTCTGCCTCCAGCTGATCGAGCGCCTCTTCAAAGCTGCAAAGCCGGTCGCGGCAGGGATCATACCAGACCGGGGCCAGCAGCATCGCACCGGCAAAAAGCTGCACCCGGGTGAGGTTTCGGTGCCGTCGCGGCAGCGGGCCGCCCTGATCCTGCGTCAGTCCCCATCCGGCATAGAAGGGGCGCCCCAGAACCACGGGCCGATGCCCGGCCAGCACCGCCTCAAACCCCATCTGCGAGGAGATGGTATAGACCGCAATCGCCCCCTCAAGGAGGGCACGTGGCCCGACTGCCGCGCTCAGCAGCATCTCGCCAGGCTGAAGGTCCTCAGGTCCGTAATGGCCGCGCCGCAGCCCCTGAACCGTTTCCGGGTGGCTGCGGATAACGATCCTGGCACCGGGATGATCGTCCCTTGCCCGAAAGAGCATCTCTTTAAACAAGCCCTCCGTCGCCCCCGACAGGCGCAGAGAGGCATCCTCACGGGTCTGATCGATGATCAGCACATAGCCCGGCGGCGGTGGCGCAAGATCGGGATCGTGGAGGTTATATTTCGACAGATCCCCCTCGCGCAGCCGCGCCATCCCCTCGCGCGCACGATCGAGAAGTGCGGTGTCATCGAGCGGGGCGGTGGCCAGAAGATGCTCCAGATCGGAGGGGAGATGCGGATCAAAGTGAACGCCGCCCCGGCGATCAATGAGCAGACCCAGCGGTCCGTCCCCGCGCCGTCCGGCCCGCCCTGGTGCGAGCGAGCGCAGAAAGGCATCCTCAATCCGGATCAGCGGCAGGCCATGCTGTGCCGCAAAGGCTTCAGCCTTTGGCGCCAGCGGGCTGTGCCCCCAGGCAGCCACCAGATCTCCGGGGGTGGGGCGCAGGCCGGGCAGAACCGGCTGCGGCGACATCCCTGAAAGTTCAAGGATCCGCCGCACGCGCCCGGGCAGCCAGAGGCCCGCCGCCCGGCACCAGAGTCTCGTGGATTGCTTGCTCAGGGGCTGCCCGTTCATAGCCACAGATTGGCGGGAGCGTGGCGGAAAGTCCATCTGCGCCAAAGCAACGACATCCATAAGTTGCAGGAGTGCGACCCGGGCAGATGCTCTGCGGGAGAGAGACGGTTCAGGGACGCCTCCTGCACGCACCCAATGGCCCGATTTGCCCGATGCGCCGGGTAAACCCTTTCTCCGGCGGCGGTTTGCCGACCCTGGTGCGCAGCACCTTCGCAGTGATCCTTCGGCTCCTCCCTGCGGGTTGCCTGGAATATCGCTTGTGCACGCACGCGCAGCGGTCGCACCAGGGCCTGTGCGGGCGTGGAGACCCTCAGAATATTTCTCCGGCCTGAGCCGGGGCTTTCCGCCCGTGATCAGAAATGGCTTATTCCATCGACAGGTAAGCCCGCACCTTTTCCCGGCCGCTTTCGTAGTGCGTGGGGTTACAAGGTCACATGCGCGATCCTGCCGGTCACATCCGGCGCAGTTTCGGTCCTGTTCACCTCATCCCTCCTCCTCAGGCTCAACGAGTTGCAACTCTCCTGAGGCGTCGAGGCGTCTTATCGCGTCAATCACCTCACTCTGGGCCGTCTCGGTGTCTTTTTAGCGGATACGTCCGCGGGCTTCGATCTCTTCGCGCAGCCCCTGAGCCAGGCGCGGGCTCATATTCTCCAAAAGCCAGTTGGCAACCGGGGCCAGCGGTCCGGCCAGGGCCCCGCCGAGCGCGGTGATCAGCACAGGCTGCTCAACCACGCGGGTGATTTTGGGAACATCGCGGGCGAGAATGCGGGTGGGGATATGGGCGAAGGTAAAGATCGCACGGCGCACTTTATCGGCGAATTCGGCGTCATCACTGCTTAAGCCGTCAAGAAGTTCGTCGCGCAGCGAGGCCGTGGTGACATTGAGAATGGCGCCCACCCGTTCAACCGGTCCGTTGTCAAAGGCGCGGGGCGGTTGGGCGTCAAGCTGCGAGACCAGTGCCGCGCCGATGCGGCGCACCGTTTCGGGATCAATATTGCCGGTGCGGGAGACCGCATGGGTCACCCGTCTCGCCCGCTCACCCGGAAGGCGGGTCAGCAGATCCGCGGCCCGTGCGACGGGCAGTTTCGAGAGAACCACGGCAGCCACTTCGATGGATTCGTCACTCAGCACCGGCAGAAGCTTGTCGGCGGGCAGCGGGATCAGCCGCTCCCAGGGATCGATGCGACCGGAATTTCCCGCCAGCCGACGCAGCCGGGAGGCGGCGGAGCTGCTGATATGACCGTCGAGAAGCGCGATGGCACTTTCAATCCCGCCGGGAAAGGCGAGACCGACGGATTCGAGCTTGTGCAGAAACTCCCCGACCACGGCGGCCAGGGTGTTGCGGTCGACCAGGCGCATGCTGGCCATCTGCTCTGTCAGCGCGGCCTGCATGTGGTCGGGCAGCGCCGAGAGCCGGATCGGTGCCCCCTCTGCCAGTAGCAGACGCACGATGATGGCCGCTTTCTCGCGGCTGCTGAGCGCCTCCCCCGCAGGGGGCGGGGGCGGCGTAAGGCGCGAAAGACCCGCGCGGTTCAGACCCTGTGCCATCGTCACCCCCTCAGACTGCCTGAGGGGAGACTAGAGGGCGAGGCTTAATGCCCGGTTAGCGTGCGCCTGCGCCGGTGGCGCTTTTGTCGTAGAGGCTTCCGGTGCGGGTCCTGAGATAGGCGGAGAGGGGGATATCCTCCTGGCGCAGGAAACCCTGGGCGGGCAGCGATCCGTCACGCACCATCTCAATCACCGCAACCACCGAGGCAGAGGTGGTCCAGGCAATGGCTGTACGCGCGCGGCCGTTGACCTCAATGGGGTAATAGGCGCGCACGAATTCTTTGCGCTTCAGCTGGCCGTCGATATGGCCTTCGGCTGCGGCATGGACATAGACGACATCTTCATCGACCGGAGGCTTGGCATTGGTGAGGATGCGGCCCGCCTCAGCGCGGTTTTCGCGCATCAGAAGCTCATGGAAGAAGAAGTTCATCAGCTTCACATGGCCGGGGAAGCGCATGGTTTTATAATCGAGGTTGTCGATTTTACCGAGGTAGGTCTCGCACATGGTCCCAAGGCCGCCGGAGGTGGTGAAAGCCTCAAGCTGCAGACCGTCGATATGGATGGTCTCCACCCATTCCATGGCCGAAACCAGTTTGCGCTGGCCGTCCTCAATCACTTCGCAGTCGTTGAGATATTCGTTCACCACACCTTCGGGCGACCAGTTGAAGGCATAGCCCAGCGTGCCGGTGGGATGTTGGGGAAGCGCTCCCACGCGCAGGCGCAGCGAGCGGACCTTGTCGAAATGGCTGGCAAGATCTGCGCCGATAATGCCGATAAAGCCCGGAGCGAGGCCACATTGCGGCGCCATCAGCCCCTTTGAGGTCTCAGCGAGTTTGCGGATGTGATTGGTGGTGGGCACATCTTCGGTGAGGTCGAAGTAATGCAGGCCCATTTCATGAGCGAGGGTCGAGGCATCGATGTTGAGGTGATAGGGCAGGCAAGAGAGCACCGCCTGCTGGCCCTCAAGCCCTTTGCGAAGGGCTGCCATATCGCTGACATCGAGGGTTTTGACCGGGAAGGGCGCATCTTTCAGGCCGCGCGCATCAATACCGGTAACGCTGAAGCCCGCATCTTTGAGAAGCTCTGCGGCGAGATGGCCGACTTTGCCCAGACCTAAAACTGCAACCCGTTCGAAAGACATGGAATATCCCTGATAGTGAGGGCCGCTGGGGCCCGTTCGTTCAACCAGAGGATGGCATGACGCTGTGGCGATGTGTCTCGTCAGTTCGGCGGTTTGCGGGAAATGTTACGGCAATATGTGGTGAGTGATACGGCAAAGTGGAGTGTGGGGAGAGCGGGGCAGGAAGATGAGTATTTAAGAAAAGCCAAAGGGAAGGCGGGCGTGAGTTTGCTGCGTGCGCTCTCGCCCGGGTCGGGGCTGGCTCTTGGGTGGTTGTCTCCTGGAGTTAGCGGAGACGTTCGCGAAGGGGGCGGCATCCGCTGCGCGGGTACGGGCCCGTGCCGCGTTCCCTGCGGCATAGGCGGACAATGCAACGAAGACGGCAGAGACAGCGGATACTATCCCCGCGAAAACTGCGATGTGGTCTGAGCGCGTCCACCCGGTGTCCACTTCGTTGAGCCGGGCAATATGGGAGAGGGCATTCAGATAACCTTCGGCGAAGTCCATGCGCGCGTCCTTGTGATGAAGAGGTGAGGGGGCAGCAGATCAGTCTGAAAAGAAAAGACCGGCCGCGCTGGGCGGCCGGTCGGGTATTAGGCCCCGTGGACATTCGGGATTCCCAACCGGTCTGAATTCTGATTCAAGCTTCCAAAATGG
>NZ_SBLC01000004.1:76872-212979 GCF_004054105.1 Falsigemmobacter intermedius | reverse complement strand
GGGCTGCCAAGCCTTGCCGAGCCTGCCGCCCCAGAGCGTCGAGGTGCCGTCGCTCCACTGCCAGGATGAAACACCATGACCGTTCACGACCGCCTTCGCCTTGAAGGTCTCCATCACGGCATTCAGGGCCTCCATGTTCTCAGGCTGATGCTTAACGAAAGCCTCTGTCAGTTCATCCTTCAGGCGGTTGCGCGGCTCAGACCGGATCCTGCGGGCGGGGACTTGAGGGCTTAGCGTGAGGCGGCCATCGTCATAGGGCGGCTCCGGCAGGCAGAGGTGTGTGCAAAGATCGCGATGAACCGCCGTGCAGGCCGCCTCCGAGGTGCGAGCCTCCAACCGACGACCGGCAAAGTCACGAAGCGCGATGCCCGTGTGGACATGGTCGCAATCTTTATCGGAGTGACGGACCGAGAACCAAGGAGTGGTCTCGCTGTCGATCCCAAGCCCCTTCATCGCCCGAGCGACGATCTTCAGCCACAGCTCTTTGGAAGCCTGCAGCCCTTTTGGCAGGGATAAGATGACATGCAGCAGACCGTCTTTTGGACCTGCCAGGGCTTTGAGCCTCTCTTGCAGCAATTGGGGCACCAGGACGGGCAATGTCCCGCCAAGCAGCTCAGCTCCCTCCCGCATGGTATAGTTCATCAGAACATCGGGATCGGAATGACGTTTGCAGTGCGGGCGCATCAGGACCTCTCCTGCAACGAACTGGTGATCAGAAGGCAGGCCTTGCTAATCTCATCGACGGTCCGGCGGATATCCTCCTCGACCGCGGCGTTCCGGTCATCACCCAAGGCGCTCAACAGGTCATTGCAGAGATGGCCCAAGCCGCCAATGTGGCGCGCGATCGTGTTGAGATCGGTCTCCACCCCGCTCAGTGCCGATGCCATCAGATATGCCGCGCGGGTGGCATAGCCCGCATTGATCTGCCGCTCGTCGATCTCCTTCAGCACGTCCAGTTCGACGCGGAATTTGATCTCCTTGGTTTTAGCTTTGGTTGATCCAGACCTCGCGGCCATCTCAGAACCTCCTCACGACGGACGAGGCTCTTGCGGATCGGTCATCTCTCCGCCGCCTCTTCTGATCTAATAGGAAGGATTTCGGAGAGTGCACGTTTTTAGCTGAAAAACTTTTCGATTCCCGATCCGGAATATGTGGATAACCCCGAGCGAGACAGGGAACGGCAGGTTCATGAGGCGAGGATTGCCGAGCATGCCGCCATGAAGATGTCGGCCTGAGATCCGAGATGTGGCGAACGTCCATGGAAAATCGACCGCCATTTTGGGTGAAATTGCCGTTCGTCTATGCTATGGTGGTTGAGACGCAGGAGATCATAGTCCTCGATCCACCCTGTCTACTGATCCGATCTGCACATTTTCTAACAAGCAAAACGGATCGCGCTTCGAGTGCCCCCTTGCTGATGTGTGTTCGACGTGGAGGGGAATAGGCGCCTCCTGTAAGAACCTAGAGAGAGTGCCCATTTCCATTTGTCGGATTATGCGGGCCGGTTAGTTTCCCGAGTTTTGGCAAATGTTGTCGGATCGAAAGCGCAAGGTTGGGCGGCGAAATATGCCCCATGGGACGTCAGTCCAACATTCGAAATTGTTTCGAAGCCCTCTTGCTTGTGACCTTCTCAGGCAAAGCCATCCCCCTGCTCTTGAGCCAGCTCGCGATCAAGGATGTCGTCACGCCGCGCCCTCATGGCATCAACGATGTCCATGCCGTGCAGCTCAGTGCCCACTAGGATTAGATCCAGCAGGGCCCATGGGCTGTCGAGGCGGAAGATGTCGAGATACTCGGCCAAGCGATAGATCAGGCTGCCATCCTCCTTGAACTGGAAGGCCGGGTAGAACCACACGTCGCCACGTTCCAGCGCGAGAACCTCGGCGTTCTCGCGCATCTCGGCAAGCCGCTCGGGTGTCAGGCCGAAACGGCCCAACATCTCGGCGTTGTCCAGCATCGGTCCGGCCTTGATGAAAAGCTCGGCTTTATGACGAACCGCCAAAGCACGGGCACGAGCGAGTGGATCGTCATTCATCTTCATACCCCTTTGGCGCTCCGATTGGTCGGCAGCCTAGCACACCTAGTAACCTCAGCCTGGATAATTATGCCCCGTCACGGCGATGACCGCAGGCACATAGCTCGGTCGACCGAACTGGTCTGCGATAACCGCCGAATGCACGCCATCTTGTTCCATAAGATGGATCACGAGCTGGGTCATCCACAGGAGGTCATCCGCAGTATAGATACGGACAAAGCGCGCATCGAAACGGGTCGGCAGCGTCTCAGGTGTTGCGCACAGTTCGTCGATGCTGATCCGACCCTCCTCGGCGCGGGCCAAACGGCGCGCCTCGGCCCGCCACTCAGGATCATGCTGCTCTGGTGGGACGGCTCGGCTGATACTCGTCCGGCGCGGGGTCTGGCAGAGGACCAACTTCACCGCGAGGTCCCACAAGAGTTTCACCGGGAAGTCGATCCCCTCTTCGATATGGCTCATGGCTTGCTCCTAACTTTATCTATTTTTTAGATAATCTGAAATTCAGGTCAAGGTGCTTTCGTTTCCAGCGCGAGCCTCCATGACCAAGACCATACATAGCCCCGGCCAGAAGGCCCTGATCGAAGCCCTCACCAATGCGCGGAAAGAAGCAGGCCTCTCGCAGATGGCACTGGCGGAACGCCTGCACTGCCACCAGTCCATGATCGCCCGGATCGAGAGCGGTGAGCGGCGTATCGATGTGGTGGAGCTGGTGGTGTTAGCGCGGGCCATTGGGGTGGACCCAAGCGGAATCTTACAATCAGTTGCAGCCAAGGTCGACGCCCGGCAAGGGCTGTGATGCGAGGATATGCATCCGCTTTTTAGAGACGCTGTTCGGAAATTGAAATTCGATGATCGAAAGTGGACTGCCCCTAAGGGCAGGAGGTGCCGATCTGAGTCAGATCGGTAGGAAAAAAGAATATGCACCATGCGGAAGCTCGCATGGTGTCTGGGTCCAGTTGAAGGTCCGATTGTAGCAAGTCATCGTGTGCTCCCACTGAGTGGTCCGGTTTGATTGTTAGTGCATTGTGGGCCTCTGGTCCATTTGCATGAAGGTTTCTGGGGCCAGTGGCCTGTAGTTCAGGGCGCTGTGTGGCATGGTGCCATCTTGTGGATGGTGCTTTAGATTGTTTCTGTTATGTTTCCAGTCGGAGGGCGCTGTCAGGAGAGTAAGATGCAGTCTGTCGAAATGTGTGCTGGTGCTGGTGGTCAAGCTCTTGGGCTGGAACGCGCTGGATTTGGGCATAGCGCACTGGTGGAGATCGATAGCCATGCTTGTCAGACTCTCCGTTTGAACCGCCCACATTGGGATGTTCGCGAAGGCGATCTTCGCAGCTTCTCAGGAACTTCGTTTGCAGGCGTCGAGTTGCTCGCAGGTGGCGTCCCTTGCCCTCCCTTCTCCGTCGCTGGAAAACAGTTGGGTAAAGACGATGAGCGTGATCTTTTTCCTGAAGCTTTACGACTTGTCGACGAGATCAAGCCGCGGGCTGTTATGCTGGAAAACGTGCGCGGCTTCCTAGATGCCGTCTTCGTAGATTATAGATCCTCTTTGAAGCAAACGCTCACCAAGATGGGATATGTCACTGATTGGCGGCTTCTGAACTCCTCTCACTTTGGCGTGCCGCAATTGCGTCCTCGCGTCGTGATCGTAGCTGTTAAGCAGGAGTTCGCGGATCGTTTTGAGTGGCCGGAGGAACGCAATGTAAACCCTCCCACAGTGGGCCAGGTGCTACGGGGCATGATGGCTGCACGTGGCTGGTTAGGTGCGCAGAAATGGGCCGAGCGCGCAGACGAAATTGCCCCGACGATTGTCGGTGGCTCCAAGAAGCACGGCGGCCCGGACCTTGGCCCAACGCGCGCCAAGCGCGCTTGGGAAGCGTTGGGCGTCAATGGAAAAACCATTGCTGAGGAAGCGCCAGATCCTGATTTCGTGGGTATGCCTCGGTTAACCGTAAAAATGGTCGCAAAGCTTCAGGGGTTCCCTGATGATTGGGAGTTTTATGGCCGGAAAACCCATGCCTATCGGCAAGTAGGTAATGCATTTCCGCCGCCGGTAGCTGAGGCGGTCGGCCGCAAAATTCATTTTGCTATCGCCAAGAGGATCTACGCAGTCGCATGAAAACCTTACCTGTCAGCCAAGTTATCTCGGGGCATATCGATTTCCCCTTACTTTCGGGGCTGGCAGGAGAGATCATTCGCTTAGCTGGCGGTGAGAGCGAACTTCGGTCTTGGTTCCCTAAGATGCTGAGATCTGCCGTCGATGATGTGGTGGACACGGCCAACACCCGCCGACGCTCTTATGGAGAGTTAGAGAAGACTGAAAAAACCTATCTCGGCACTCGCGTGGAAATCCTGGTTCGTGGAAAGCTCAGACTCCCAAAGGGGCGTTTGGACTTTCTGGTGGCTGGGCGTGATGTGGACATGAAGTTCACGATTACCGGCAACTGGATGATCCCCAGCGAAGCATTAGGGCATGTGTGCCTAGTAGCGGCCCTTGATGAGCAAAACTCGCGATGTCACCTCGGTATTTTCGTTGCTCGCCCCGAGTATCTGACAGGAGGAGTAAACCGTGATGGAAAAAAAAGTGTCTCAAGCTTTGGGTTCTCACAAATTTTGTGGCTCCTGAAGAATGAGCCAGTTGAAGAGAATTTCTGGCGAAGCATCCCTGCTGAATTGGTTGATGAAGTATTCAACGCCGCGACAGGCAATGACCGCATAGTTTCACTGTTTCGTGGCGTATTAGATCGACCGGTTGGAAGAAGAGTTGTCGAGGAGGCTGCCGCTCAGAAGGACTTTATGCGGCGGTTACGAGCGGATAAATCGCGTGGCACCCGTGGCCGGTTACTGGCCGAGGGAATTGTGCTTTTGAATGGCACATATGATGCCGCGCTTATTTCTGACTTGGGGCTGCCTCACTGCGGCCAGAGTGAATTTATATCTCACCGAGTGCAAAGCCATGAAGTCGCCGTTTGTGCACGACATGGCTGGAATGTTGCGGCATTTGACGTTGCCCCCTGACGTTGCCCCCTGACGTTGCCCCCGAGTTTTGTCCAACCCAGGCGAGCCTCAGTTCGTTAGTTGATCCCCCCAACACTGGACCACCCGGAGGCAGATCTTTTCGACCTTTGAGGTGAGACCGCCTTCTGCACCACTCGAAGTTGGACTTTTCGGGGATCAGATCAAGCTGGGCACTACCGAGGCTTCGCTCCTGCACAGGATTCAAGTTCGATCAGGCCCGCCCGCACACGTTTGGTGACCGTGCAGCCCGTAAGCTCATCCGAGTAACCTAGCGATGCATTCTGAAGCACTGTGCCGCTTATGGTGACATAGCTTACGGGGTGGTGTGTATGTCCAAAAAGCCAAGCGTCAGGCCTATATTCATGAACGATAGCCCCCAGGTCACTTGCGAAGCATGGGGACAGTAGGGAGTTCCTGCTCAAGGCACTCCGAAGGGGTGTGTGATGTGTCACGATGAGGGTCTTTCCAGCCCATGGCCTCGCCAGTTCTTTCACCAGCCACTCCCTTTGACGGTTGTGAGCATCAATGGTGTCATAAGGGGTCGCTGGCCGTTTTGAAGCGCCCAGTGTGATGGCACCTTGTGCATAGTCCGGCATTAACAGCTGTGCGTTTTCGATCGACTCCGCTACCGCGGCCGCACCTTTTCCCTCGTAAAGGCGCATGTCCGTCCAAAGAGTTGCCATTAGAATGCGTGTATTCCCCATACAAACATTCAGGCATTGTCCGAAGGTGCAGCCGGCGTCTCGGCAGATCAGGCTGAGTTCAGCATCCAGGCTATCGAGGCTCCCCCCGTAATAATCATGGTTTCCTGGAATTAAGATCGTCTGTTTCGATGGGTAATATTGGTTGAGCCAACGGATCGCGTCAGGCCATCGCTCAGCGGCACGCTCTGTCAGATCTCCTGCGATAATCAAGGCCTCTGCTTCTCGACCAGCCTCTTCAATGGCTTGGCCCAGCTCGTTCCTAAAGTCTGAGCAACTAATTTGGTCCAAGTGAAGATCTGCCAACACCAAGATTTTCATTGGCTTCCTTCCAGATGACGGGGTGGACTGAGGATGTGAGCGGCCCAGCTCAGTCAGACTCGGGCATGCTGTAGAGTTCGTCTTCCACGATTTCACCTGCCAGAGCCCTTGCAATGCAGCGAGAGACCACATTTGCAGCCATCACGAGGCTGCGGTCCGCCACATGCGCATAGCGCGAGGTCACCGTGCGCTTTCCGTGTCCGAGAAGACCCGCGATGATCAGTTCCGAAAACTCCATAGTTGCTGCCACCGAAGCGAAGGTGTGGCGCAAAGTATGCGGGGAAACCCCAGCGATATCGGCCTTCGCGCAAATACGTTTCAGGGTTTTCGGCAGCCCGACGTAGTGGCCATCCCCGCGACAAGCAGGGAAAATCCAGCCATTTTCAGGAAGCGGCAGTGACTCGAAAGCTGCCTTCCCAATCGCACGGGTCTGCGCCCCCCGCTTACTGTCAGGCAGGTTAATCGTCCCGAACTTCGGCAACAGATAAGCCGGCTTGATGGTCAGAGCCTCATTGCGGCGCATACCAGTCAGGAGGAGGAGACGGATCACCGCAATCCCAGTATCTCCTTCTTCAGGACTGTTGCTCAGCACGGCACCCAAGGACCGCAGTTCGTCAAAGGAAAGATAGCGCTTCCGCTTTCCAATGGGCGCCTTCTTTACTTTGGCAGCCACGTTGCGCTGTGCGACATTCAGGTTCACGGCATGGTTCAACATTGCCCCCAAAATCACAACAGCGCGACTTGCAACGCCCTTACCGCCCGTGGTCACGCCCGCACGCCCTTCTTGCTTCTTGGCCGTCTTTCCGGCCGTGATGTCAGCCTGCATCTTTTTGACGTCCTCATAGCTCAGGCTCGCCACCTTCCGATCGCCAATCAACGGCAGGATGTGCACACGGATCTGGCTTTCATTGGAAAGGTAGGTGTTCTTCTTCCAACGCTCCTTTCCTTCAGCAATGTAGCGCTCAGCCAGTTCGCGCACCGTCATCGCCATCCGCTTGCTCTGACGCTCGTCAGAGGGATCGCCACCTTTCGCAACTTCGCCCAAGGCAGCCGCTGCGAGCTTCCTCGCCTCATCCGGCGTCAGGGTCCCGACCCTGCCCAGAGACATTTTGCGAGACTGCCCTTCCGAATTGCGATACTTTACGAAGTAGGTCGCCTTTCCGCTGGGTAGCATCCGGACCCCGAACCCGATCAGGCTCGAGTCCCAAAGATAGGTTTCCCGATCAGGGTTGGGGACCAGTTCGGCAAGTGCAGTTTTCGTGATTTTAGGCATCTCACTTTCTCCGCTCTCTTGGTTCCGTGGAACCAATCTGGAACCAGAACTGGTCAAACAGGCGCTAAGCCCCGCAAAGCCAGTCCAACGACATGAGTGAGATTAGCACACTAGATTCAAAGTCTTACCCATCCCGGACAAAGACGATCAGCCCCAAACAAAGCCGCGAAAATCTAATGAAGCATGTTTCGTAATGATGGGGTCGGGGGTTCGAGTCCCTTCAGCGGCACCAGTATTCTTCTGGAATACCACCAAAAAACGGCCGCCCTTCGGGGCGGTCATTTGCTTTGCGGGGGTCGCGTTCACACCGTGGGACCAGATTTGAACCATGGACCCGAAGGCAGCGTCACGAAAAAGGGAAGGTGGGCCTTTTGGCATTTCGGCTGGCGCGTCGAATATCCGCGCACCTCACCCTGAGGTGCGATTCTGATCGGCAACTCTCTGTGAACTGCCGTGGATTTTCATCCTTCCGCGACCGGAGCCGGTAGCTGATTTGATCCGCGGCTCAACTCTGGACCGCCCGAAAACTGAAACTTTCGGGCTTTCAGCCGGATGCAGGCCCCGGAATCCCCATTTCGCAGGGCGTCGGGATGGCCCGACGCCCGCGCTGTCATCAAAGACCGGAGACGAGGTGCCCGCCGTCAACCGCCAGAGTGGTCCCGGTGATATAGCTGCCGGCGTCTGAAGCCAGCAGCAGCAATGCGCCGTCCAGTTCACTCTCACGTCCGAGACGACGCTGCGGGATGCGAGAAATCAGAGCAAGACCCGGTTTTGTCTGGAAAAACTCCGCGTTGATCGGGGTTTCAATATAGCCCGGGCAGAGAGCGTTCACACGGATGCCATAGCGCGCCCACTCAAGCGCCATGGCCTTGGTCATCTGGACCACCGCGGCTTTCGACGCCGTATAGGCGACAAGGCCACCGCCTACACGCAGCCCGAGGATCGAGGCGATATTCACGATCGCGCCGGGTTTACCCGCTGCGCGCAGCGCGGAGGCTCCGGCCTGAGCCACCAGAAAGCTGCCGCGCAGGTTGGTATTGATCACCTGATCGAAAGCCTCAGCCGGCATATCGATCGCCATGCCCTCTCCCGAGATCCCGGCATTATTGATCACAATGTCAAAGCTGCGCTGCGCAAAGAGCGCCTTTACGCTCGCCTCATCGGTCACATCGAGATCAACCGCATCCGCCTCATAGCCCTTTGTCCGCAGATCAGCGGTCACATCGGCAAGCTTATCCGCGCGGCGCGCAGAGAGCGTCACCTGCGCTCCGGCAGCGGCAAGCACTTCGGCAAAATGCGCACCAAGCCCGCCCGATGCCCCGGTAATCAATGCCGTTTTTCCGCTCACGTCCAGTTTCATCGTCTCTCCCCCTCATCCCGGTCGATGCCGTCGCAAACATGGCCGCCCCCTGTGCGGCGTGCAAGAGAAAGACGAAGGCGAAAGGCGGATCGCCCGGCCGGAACTGAAAGGCAGCGGCCTTTGAGGGACGAAGCGGTTTGCGTCGCCCTGCCCCCGTTCTGTCATTGCGACGCTCTCGCGGGCATGATGGTATGCCCCGGGCCGATCCCCACCCGCAGCCGGGCGGGATGCCCGCCACAACAAACTGAGGCCCGCTGAGACGGGCCGGATCCGGGTCCGCCCGGTGATCAGAAGACGCCCTGAGGGGGGAGCCATGCTGAGCAACAGCGACATTCACGATCTTACCGAATTCCGCCGCCACCTGCACCGCCATCCGGAGGTCTCCGGGCAGGAGGAATGGACGGCCGGGGAAATCCGCAAAACCCTGGCCGCACTTCATCCGGCGCAGATCCTCACCGGACTGGGCGGCCATGGCGTGGCTGCGGTCTTTGAGGGCGCGGCGCCGGGCCCCACCGTCCTCTTTCGCTGCGAGCTTGATGCCCTGCCGATTGAGGAGCTGACGGGATCGGAGTTTGCTTCTGAAATTCCCGGAAAGGGCCATCAATGCGGCCATGACGGCCATATGGCAATTCTGACCGGCCTGGGGCGGCTGATCGCGCGCCGCCCGCCGGCACGGGGCCGGATCGTGCTGATGTATCAACCCGCTGAGGAAGACGGATCCGGTGCGGCCCTGGTGATCGCGGCCCCCCGCTTTGCTGCGCTGAAGCCGGACTGGGCCTTCTCGCTGCACAATTTCCCCGGCCTGCCGATGGGGGCTTATGCCGTGCAGGCGGGCGATGCCAACTGCGCCTCGCGCGGGCTGAAGGTCGTGCTGAGCGGACATACCTCTCATGCGTCAACCCCGGAATATGCGCTCTCTCCGGCGCTGTCGCTTTCGCGGCTGATCCCCCAGGTCATGGCCATGGGGCCAGGCGGCGCACAGCTCGATGAAACCTTCCGCCTCGTCACGGTGACCCACGCCAAAATGGGCGAGGAGGCCTTTGGCATCACCCCCGGGCGGGCCGAATTGTGGATGACCCTGCGCACGGTGCGGGACGCGGCCATGGAGGATCTTCTCAGCGCGGTCACCGCAGCCGTAGAGGCCGAATGCGCCGCCACCGGGCTTACGGCAGAGTTCAGCCATCACGATGTCTTCAACGCCTGCACCAATCATCCCGAAGCCACCGACCGCATTATCGCCGCTGCCGAAGCCGCCGGAGTGCCGCGTTGCGAGGGGCAGTTTCCGATGCGCGGCTCGGAAGATTTCGGCCTCTTTGGCAGCCGCGCAGGCGCGAAATCGGCCATGTTCCGTCTGGGCTCGGGGGTGGAGACACCCAACCTTCACAATCCCGATTACATGTTCCCCGATGAAATCATCGCCCCCGGCGTGCGGCTTTTCCACCAGATCGCCCGCGACCTTCTGGGGTAGCACCAGCGCCGCGCTCCCTGTAGGTTCAGAGCCAAAGTGACAACCGGTCCGGCGGCTTCCGCCGGCCCCTTTGAAGGAGCGCGCGCCATGGCATTCGGCAAGGGCCATCATCTGCATCTGATCGACGGATCGGCCTATATTTTCCGCGCCTATCACGCGCTGCCGCCGCTGACGCGCAAATCCGACGGCCTGCCGGTCGGTGCGGTCGCAGGCTTTTGCAATATGATTGCACGCTATGTCGAGGGGAACGGCAGCTCTGCGGATGCCCCCACCCATGTGGCTGTTGTCTTTGACTTTTCCTCAAAGACCTTCCGCGATGAGATCTACCCGCTTTACAAAGCCAACCGCCCGCCGCCGCCCGAAGATCTGCGCCCGCAGTTTGCCCTGACCCGCGAAGCGACGCGCGCCTTCAACCTGGCCTGCCTCGAAACCGAAGGGCTGGAGGCTGATGACATCATCGCCACCCTTGCGCGTCAGGCGCGTGAAGCCGGTGGCCGCGTCACCATCATCTCCTCTGACAAAGACCTGATGCAGCTGGTCGGCGACGGGGTTGAGATGCTCGACCCGATGAAAAACCTGCGCATCGGGCGCGATGAGGTCTTTGCCAAATTCGGCGTCGGCCCGGAGCGGGTGGTCGATGTGCAAAGTCTCGCGGGCGATTCCGTCGACAACGTGCCGGGCGCGCCGGGGATCGGGCTGAAAACCGCCGCCATGCTGATCCAGGAGTATGGCGACCTTGATACGCTGCTGGAGCGTGCAGGCGAGATCAAACAGCCCAAGCGCCGCCAGACCCTGATCGACAATGCCGAACAGATCCGAATTTCGCGCCAGCTTGTGACGCTGAAAGACGATGCCGATCTCGACATGCCCCTCGACAGCCTTGAGCAGCGCGATGCGGAACCTGAGGTGCTCCTGGAATTCCTCAACCGCATGGAATTCCGCACGCTGACCAAGCGCATGGCCGATAAATTCAAGGTCGAGCCCCCCGCCGCCCCTGCCCTTCCCGCCGCATCTGCAAGTGCAGCCGCGCCGATCGCACAGCCGCAGGCCGATGTGCCCTTTGACGCCGCAGGCTATGTCGCAATCCGCGACGCAGCCACCCTCTCACAATGGATCGCTCAGGCCCGCGAACAGGGCTATGTCGCCGTCGACACAGAGACAACCGCGCTCGATGAGATGGTGGCCGATCTGGTCGGCGTCTCGCTGGCCCTGGCGCCAGGCAAAGCTGCCTATCTGCCGCTCGCCCATGTCAGCGGAGAAAACGACCTCTTCGGCGGCACCACCCGGGCCGGGGGGCAGATGGATGTCAATGAAGCGCTCGCGCTTCTCAAGCCGCTTCTGGCCGATCCTTCGGTGTCGAAAATCTTTCAGAACGCCAAGTATGACATCAAAATCTTCGCCCGCCTTGGCCTGACCGTCACCGCCATCGAAGACACCATGCTGATGAGTTCCGCGCTCTACGCAGGGCTGCACAGCCACGGCATGGATGTGCTGAGCGAACAACACCTCGGCCACACCCCGATCCCGATCAAAAGCCTGCTCGGCTCTGGCAAATCCCAGATAACCTTCGACCGTGTTCCGGTCGATGAAGCCGTGAAATATGCCGCCGAAGACGCCGATATCACCCTGCGCCTGTGGCAGAAGTTCCGCCCCGAACTCCATCAGAAGCGCGTGACCACGGTCTATGAAACCTTGGAACGCCCGCTGGTGCAGGTGCTCGCCGATATGGAACGCGAAGGCGTCCTGGTTGAGCGCGATGTGCTCTCGCGCATGTCCAATGCCTTTGCCCAGAAGATGGCCGGCCTTGAGGCTGAGATTCACCAGCTCGCAGGCCGCAGCTTCAACGTGGGCTCGCCCAAGCAACTCGGCGAAGTGCTCTTTGATGAGCTCGGCCTGCCCGGCGGCCAGAAGGGCAAAACCGGCGCCTGGGCGACCGGCGCTGAGGTGCTCGAAGACCTCGCCTCAGAGGGCCATGACCTTCCCGCCCGCGTTCTCGACTGGCGCCAGCTCTCCAAGCTGAAATCCACCTATACCGATGCGCTGCAGGATCACATCAACCGCGACACCGGGCGCGTTCACACCTCCTACTCGCTGGTCGGCGCCGTCACGGGGCGGCTCTCCTCCACCGATCCCAACCTGCAGAACATTCCCGTCCGCTCAGAAGAGGGCCGCCGCATCCGCGCGGCTTTTGTTGCCCCCCCGGGCAAATCCCTGATCTCGCTCGACTACAGCCAGATTGAATTGCGGATTCTGGCCCATATGGCCGATATTCCGGCCCTGAAACAGGCCTTCCGCGATGGTCACGACATCCACGCCATGACCGCCTCCGAGATGTTCGGCGTGCCGATCGAGGGCATGGATCCGATGATCCGCCGCCAGGCCAAAGCCATCAACTTCGGCGTCATCTATGGGATCTCGGGCTTTGGCCTCGCCCGCAACCTGCGCATCCCCCGTGCCGAGGCCCAGGGCTTCATCGACCGCTATTTTGAGCGTTTCCCCGGCATCCGCAGCTATATGGACCGCACCGTCGCCGAGGCAAAAGAGAAGGGCTATGTCGAAACCCTCTTCGGCCGCAAAATCAACACGCCCGAGATCAATGCCAAAGGCCCGGGCGCAGGCTTTGCCAAACGGGCCGCGATCAACGCGCCGATCCAGGGCTCAGCCGCAGATATCATCCGCCGCGCCATGATCCGCATGCCCGAGGCCATCAGAAACCTGCCTGCAAAGATGCTGTTGCAGGTGCATGACGAACTGCTCTTTGAAGTCGAAAAAGGCGCCGAAGACGAGGTGATCAGGATCGTTAAATCCGTCATGGAGGGCGCTGCCGCTCCGGCCGTGCATCTCGACGTGCCGCTGATCGTCGATGCCGGCATCGGCCTGAACTGGGCGGAGGCCCACTAAGCTCTGGCTTTTTAAAAATACTCTCGGGAGGGGTGCGGGGAGGGCAGACAGCCCTCCCCGCTTCTTTTAAAAAAGGCTCAGTCCCGCGGGCCACGGCGTTGCGGACGACCACCGCCACCGGGACGGCCCTGGGGTTTGCCACCCGGACCATTGCGGCGCGGGGTGGCTTCTCCCCCCGGACCGCGAGCCGGTTTCGCCGGACGCTGGCCTTCGCCACGCGCCTGGGCTTTATCGCCAAAGGCTGCGCGACCACCACCTTCACCACGCGGTTTGCGCGGCTGGCCCTCTGCCCCTTCACCACCACCCCGCGGACCGCGCGGCTTTTGCGGGCGGCCCTTGTCCTGACCCGGACGGCGCGGCTGATGCGAGGGACGGTTGTTGAAACCGTTTTCGGGATGCGGCAGACCGCCGGCGATCAGCAGCGCATCGCCGATCACCTTCTCAACGGCGCGCAGTTCTTCCATCTCCGCCGGTGCGCAGAAGGCCACGGCTTTCCCGGAGGCGCCCGCACGCGCAGTCCGACCAATGCGGTGGACATAGTTATCCGGCACATTCGGCATGTCGTAGTTATAGACATGACGCACCAGCGGAATATCGATGCCCCGCGCCGCCACATCGGTCGCCACCAGGATGTCGATCTCACCGGTCCGGAAGGCGGTCAGGGTGCGGTCGCGCTGGTTCTGGCTTTTGTTGCCGTGGATGGACCCGGCCTTGAACCCCCAGGAGCAGAGGAGCTTCATCAGCTTTTCTGAGCCGTGTTTGGTCCGGCCAAAAACCAGCGCTGCTTCCCCCGGATGCTTCAGCAGATAGCTTTCCAGCAGCTTCGCCTTCTCGCCCTGGGTGGTGAAGTGCACCTTCTGGTCAATCCGGTCCGCGGTCTTGCCCGGCGGGTTCACAGCCACTTTCTTCGGGTCGCGCAGATAGTCACGCGCCAGCTCATCAATCAGCTTCGGCATGGTGGCCGAGAACATCAGCGTCTGACGGCCATGCGGCAGGAAGCGCGCGATCTTACGCAGCAAATGGATGAAGCCCATGTCGAGCATCTGATCCGCCTCATCGAGCACCAGATAGCCGGTCTCGGTCAGGCTCAGCGCATTGCGCTCCAGAAGGTCGATCAGACGCCCAGGCGTTGCCACCAGCACATCCGCACCACGGGCAAGGCCCTCAACCTGCTTATTGATCGATGCCCCGCCAATCACGGTCTGCACTTTGACCGAGGTGCCTTTGGTGAAAAGCTTCAGGTTATCCGCAATCTGCACCACCAGCTCGCGGGTCGGCGCGAGGATCAGCGCGCGCACGGTGCGCGGCTTGGGCGGATAGCCCAGATCGAGAATGCGGTTCAGCAGCGGCAGGCCGAAGGCTGCCGTCTTCCCGGTGCCGGTCTGTGCCAGACCCATCAGGTCATGACCCTTCAGGATCAGCGGGATCGCCTCGATCTGGATCGGGGTCGGTTTGTCGAAGTTCAGTTTCTCAAGCGCTTTGAGAATGCTCGGCTCAAGGCCAAGATCAGCAAAAGTCGTCATAATACATCCGGTTCCGGCCCTCTGAGAGAGGGCCGTTCGTCAGGGCCACCGGCAATCCGCAACCACGCGCCTTATGCGCATGCCCGTGCCGGATCGGTGCCCCTGCGTGATTTTGGGAACCTGAGGTCGGCGGATCCCTTGTGCTCACGCGGCACGGATCACGGCGACTGCTCTTCACCTGAGGGCTCGGGGGGCAAAAGTCAAGGTCCCGCCCGCTCAGGGCAGGTTGAGCACAATCTCATCTTCCGAGATTTTTCCCGTGGCCAGCCCGTCTCCCTCCAGAAGATCACCGCGCAGAAGGGCAAATTGAATGCGCCCCGGGCTAAGCTCAACACTGCATTGCGGCTCTGTAAGCATCTCCCAGAGCGCCGGGGGCAGCGCCACGCGCCGCCCCCTTGCGCGAAGATGCCAGAGCCCGCCATCGTCGCGGACACGGATCTCTCCGCCCTGGGGCAAAGCCGCCTCAAGGCACAGGAGCGCAAGACAGGCCCGGCGCGCGCGCAGGCGGCTGCAGGGCGGGCCGGGCTGCCAGTCAATCTGCAGCCGCCCCCCCTCAGTCCAGCCCCGGACCAGGGCTGCAAGCTCTCCCTGCCCCATGGACTGCCCCTCACCCGCAACGCCAAAAGCCAGACGTAAAAACAGCACCCGGGCATTGGCGCTGCGGATGGAATCGGCGATCAGCTGCAGCTCCGGCGGCACGGGCGGGGCCATGGTCAGCTGTAAAAGCTCTACCCCATTGCTGATCGCGCCGAGAGGCGAGATAAGATCGTGACAGATCCGCGATGCGATCATGGCTGTCAGGGCATGGGTCGTCGCGCTCATCTCATCCTCTGACTTTGACGGAGCCCCGCCATGCGAAGCCTTAATGACATGCTCGAACCCGGCATGCTGGTGAAAAACCCCGCGCAGCCGGACTGGGGGCTTGGGCAGGTGCAGTCGAATATCGGTGGCAAAGTCACCGTGAACTTTGAAAATGCCGGTAAAATCGTGGTGCAATCCGAGCGCGTGGCCTTGGAACCGGTCTGGAACAGCTGAGGCCAGCTTCTGCGCAAAGAGTTAACGTGCGGTAAAGATTCACCCGCCTGTTACGGGACTTTCTTTGCAACGCACCCGTTCGGCGTTAAAACCATGGCACCGGGCCTGCCCGGACAGAACCCGAATTCAGAAGGCCTCATGAGTATTTCCGAACCGCAGTTCAGCCTCCGCCTCGCGCGGGACCTTCGCGATCTGCAGGCCGCACAACGCCTGCGCTATGAGGTCTTTGTCGAAGAACTCGGCGGCACCGGCCCGCTGGTGGATCACGAGAACCGCTTTGAAGCCGATGAGTTCGACCCCTTCTTTGACCACCTTCTGCTGATCGATGCGCGCCGCGACACCCCGGAATTTCCCGGCGTAGTCGGGGTTTACCGCCTTCTGACCTCTGAGAAATCGGCTGAGATGGGGCGGTATTACTCAGAGAGTGAATATGATCTGACGCCGCTCAGATCCTCAGGCCGCAGGATGGTCGAACTGGGCCGCTCCTGCGTGCACCCGGAGTATCGCGGCGGCAGCGCCATGCTGCAGCTTTGGAATGGGCTGGCCGAATATGTGCTGGAGCGCGATATCGAAGTGATGTTCGGCGTGGCCTCCCTCCACGGCACCGATCCGCAGGCCTTCCGGCAGTCGCTGTCCTGGCTGCATCATCACCATCTGGCCCCCGACGATCTGCGCGTCACCGCCCTGCCGCCCGGGCGTCTGGATATGAACCTGCTGCCCGCAGAGGCGCTTGACCGCCGGACCGCGTTGTCAGAGATGCCGCCGCTGATCAAAGCCTATCTGCGACTGGGCGGATTTGTCGGCGAAGGCGCCTTTATTGATCGGGACTTCAACACCATCGATATCTGCCTGATCATCGACACCGCCCGTATGTCCGAGCGTCACCGCAGTTTCTACACCCGCAAACAGGAGCCCGCAGCTTGAGCCCCTATTGGTTCAGCGAAGAGCCCGAGCCCAAAGACCCGCCGATCACCGCAACGGGCTGGCTGCGCGTCGTGTTGCGGGGCCTGCCGATTGTGCTGGTGATCTTCGGCGGGCTGGTCCTGCTGCTGCTCTTGCGGCTGATCGAGCGGCCGCTTTTCGGGCTGAAGCGCCCGGTGACGCCCTATATCACCCGCGCGGTCTGCCGCATCACTCTGATGCTCTTTGGCCTGCGCTATAAGGTCAGCGGCAAGCCGATGGCGGGTCGCGGGGCGATTGTCGCCAACCATGCGGGGTGGTTTGATATTTTCACCCTCAACGCAGCGCAGCAGATCTATTTCGTCTCAAAAGACGAAGTGGCGAGCTGGCCTGCGATCGGCTGGCTGGCGCGGGCGACGGGGACGGTGTTCATCCGGCGCAAAGGCTCTGACGCCATAGCGCAGAAGAACCTCTTTGAAGCACGGCTGCGCGCCGGGCACCGGCTGCTGTTTTTCCCCGAGGGCACCTCGACCGACAGCCTGCGGGTGATCCCGTTCAAATCGACGCTTTTTGCCGCTTTCTTTACCGACGGGCTGAAAGATGTACTCTCAATTCAGCCGGTCTCGCTGGTCTATACCGCGCCGAAAGGAGAGGATCCGCGCTTTTACGGCTGGTGGGGCGAGATGGAGTTCGGGCCCTCGCTTCTGAAATATCTCGCCGCCCCGCGCCACGGCGCGGCAGAGGTGATCTTTCACGATCCGGTCCGGGTGCAGGATTTCCCCGATCGCAAGTCTCTGGCCGCTTACTGCGAGGAGAAGGTCCGCGGGGGCGTTGAGCGCCCCTAGTCGCCCTGAGAGCGGCGCAGACGCAGTTTGGCGAAATACTCCAGCCGCTTGTTCAACTCGCGCTCAAAGCCGCGCTCCGGCGGGTTGTAAAGCACGGGGCGGCGGATACCGTCAGGAAAATAGTTCTGCCCTGAAAAGCCATCCTCGGCGTCATGGTCGTAGTTATAGCCCTGACCATAGCCCAGATCTTTCATCATCTTCGTCGGCGCATTCAGAATATGGGCGGGCGGCATGAGAGAACCGGTCTCTTTGGCCAGCCGCCGCGCCGCCTTATAGGCCACATAGACCCCGTTCGATTTCGGCGCGAGCGCCAGATAGACCAGCGCATTGGCCAGCGCCAGTTCGCCCTCCGGGCTGCCCAGCCGCTCATAGGTATTCCAGGCATTGAGACAGATATCCTGCGCCTGGGGATCTGCGAGCGCAATATCTTCGACCGACATCCGCACGATGCGCCGCGCGAGATAGCGCGGATCTTCTCCCCCCTCGAGCATCCGCGCAAACCAGTAAAGCGCCGCATCCGGGTCGGATCCGCGCACCGACTTATGCAATGCGGAGATCAGGTTATAATGCTCATCCCCGTTGCGGTCATATTGCGCCGCCCGCCGCATCAGACGTTTTGACAGCGCCTCGCGGTCCATCGGCGTGGTGATCTTCCAGGAGGCCACCTGCTCTATCAGATTGAGAAGCGCGCGCCCGTCCCCGTCGGCCATTTCCTGCAGCGCATCCCGCGCCTCACCGGTCAGCGGCAGCGCCGATCCCAGCAGCTTTTCGGCCCGCTGCGTCAGCCGCTCAAGCTCTGCCAGATCAAGCCGTGTGAGCACGATGACGGAGGAGCGTGACAGCAGCGCCTTGTTCAGTTCAAACGAGGGGTTCTCGGTGGTGGCGCCCACCAGAACAATAGTGCCATCCTCCATATGCGGCAGAAAGCCGTCCTGCTGCGCTTTGTTGAAGCGGTGGATCTCGTCCACAAACAGCAGCGTGCCGCGCCCCTCGGCGTGACGGTGCTTTGCTGCCTCAAAAATTTTGCGCAGATCCGGCACACCGGTGAAGATCGCGCTGATCTGCACGAAATGCAGGTTGGTCTCGCGCGCAAGCAGCCGCGCGATGGTGGTCTTGCCCACCCCCGGCGGGCCCCAGAGGATCAGGTTCGAAAGCTGCCCCGCCGCCAGCATCGCGCCCAAAGGCCCGTCAGGCGAGAGCGCCTGAACCTGGCCGATCACCTCGGACAGATTTTGCGGGCGCAGACGGTCCGCCAGCGGGCGGGGGGCGTCAGAATGGGGGGCGGATTCGAAAAGATCACTCATGCCGCAAAGATAGCCCCCCGCAGGGTGCGGGGGAAGCGGGGCTTAATCTTCAAAGATCTCATCATCGCCTTCACCGGCAGGCGAGACGGGCAGATCATCGTCTTCCTCCTCCTCGCCCTCGGGCAGCGGCGTGAGGCCGGGAACCGGGCGCGGATCCAGAAGGCCCGCGGCACGCAGTTCGGCAAGCCCCGGCAGATCGCGTGAGGATTCGAGGCCGAAATGCGCAAGGAACTGTTCCGTCACAAGGAAGGTCACCGGACGGCCCGGCGACATGCGGCGGCGGCCAAAGCGCACCCACTCCAGCTCAAAGAGCTGATCGAGCGTGCCACGCGAGACCGCGACGCCCCGGATTTCCTCAATCTCCGCCCGGGTCACCGGCTGGTGATAGGCAATGATCGCCAGAGTCTCAGTGGCCGCGCGGGAGAGTTTGCGGGTCTCAACCCGCTCGTTTTCCATCAGATGGCTCAGATCGGGTGCCGTGCGGAAGGCCCAGCCCTCACCAATGCGGCGGATCTCCACCCCGCGCCCCTCATAGCGTGCGCGCAGATCATCGAGCGCCGTCCCTGCATCGCAGCCCGAAGGCAGTCGGCGGGCAATCTCGGCCAGGGTCACCGGCTCAAAGGCGGCGAAGAGGATCGCTTCGACCATGCGTTCCTGATCTTCCGGAGAGGGGCGGCCAGAGCGGGGATATGCGTCACTCACGGGTGCGAACCTTCAGATGCAGGGGGCCGAATGTCTCGGTCTGGCGCAGCTCCACCAGACCCTGTTTGGCCATTTCAAGAGAGGCTGCGAAATGCGCAGCCGTGGCCGAGCGGCGCCGCGCGGGATCGGTGCGCCAGTCCTCGGGCAGATATTCCATCAGCGAGAACCAGTCGCCCTGCCAGCCCAGCAGGCCGCGCAGCCGTTCAAGCGCCTGTTCCAGCGAGTAAAGATTGGTCCGGTCAAAGGCCCAGGGCCGGAATTCATCCCGGGTTCTGATGCGGGCATAGGCCTGCATCAGGTCCATCAGCGTCGAGGTAACGGTGATGTCGCGCTTTTTGACGATCTGCTCCGGCTCACCCCGGCCAAAGAAGTCACGGCCCAGCTGCGGGCGCTCCATCAGCTCTGCCGCCGCCTGGCGCATGGCCGAAAGCCGCTCGAGCTGCCAGGCGAGGTGCGCCGCCATATCATCCGCGCTCGGGCCGTCGTCCCCCAGCTCGACTGGCAGCAGCATGCGCGATTTCAGATAGGCCATCCAGGCGGCCATCACCAGATAATCCGCCGCAAGCTCAATGCGCAGATCCCGCGCCGTCTCGACGAAGGCCAGATATTGCTCGGCCAGTTGCAGCACCGAGATCTTCAGCAGATCGACCTTCTGATTGCGCGAGAGCGTCAGCAGAAGATCAAGCGGGCCTTCAAAGCCCGCCACATCCACAATCAGCGCCTCAGCCACGAGGCGCTCGGCCACTGTGGCCTCAGGGGCCGTGGTCTCAGGCACCGCCGTGCTTTCGCTCTGAAGTTCTTCGGCCATCAGCTTCCGGGCTGCGCTGCAATCAGGGCTTCCAGTTCAGCGCGCAGGGCCTCAAAGTCAACCGCTTCCGGCTGTCGCCTTGCGGCCAGGGCTGCGTCACAGCGCGCAAGCTCCGCCCCCCGCAACACGCCCGCGCCCTCTGCCGCCGCCATAAAGCCCGCAAGATCATCATTGCAGTGCAAAACCAGATCGCAGCCCGCCGCCACCGAACGCTCCGCACGCTCACGGATTGAGCCGCTCAGCGCGCCCATGCCGATGTCGTCGGACATGATGGCCCCGCCAAAGCCCCAGTCCTGGCGCATCATCTGCAAAGCCCGGGGATTCATGGTGCAGGGCTGATCGCCAAGGAAGGGCAACACGATATGAGCCGTCATCGCCAGCGGCAGATGGTTCAGCGCCCGGAAGGGGGCAAAATCCGTCGCCTCAAGCTCAACGCGGCTCACATCAATCAGCGGCAGTTCTTTGTGGCTGTCCTGGGTCGCGCGGCCGTGGCCGGGCAGATGTTTGATGACCGGCAGAACCCCGCCCTGCAGCAGGCCTTCGGCCATGGCCGCCGCGTTTTGCGCCACCTCATCCGCGGTCACCCCCATGCAGCGCGAGCGCAGGAAGGGATGGGTCTGAGGCCAGGCCAGATCGGCACAGGGCGCGAAATTTCCGTCAAGACCAACGGCGCGCATCTCGGCCGCCATCATGCGGCCGCGCAGCGCAAAGCCCGCCGCACCTGCGCCAAGCTGGTCAATGGCGGGAAGATACTCATGCCAGTGCGGCGCGCGCAGGCGCTGCACACGGCCGCCTTCCTGATCAATGAAGATCGGGGCATCCCGGCCCACCGCAGCACGCAGATCCGAGGTCAGCCGCGACAGCTGGACTGGGTCTTCGATATTGCGGGCAAAAAGAACAAAGCCCCAAGGGTTGGCGTCCCGAAAGAACGCCGCCTCATCGGGAAGAAGTGCGGGGCCATCAAGCCCCAGAATCGCTGCCGTCAAAGTCACCGCTGGGTCACCGGCACACAGCGCAGATCACCCGATTCGATTGCCGCACAGAACCGGCGGCTCTCATCTTCTGACATAAATCCTGCCACACGCAGCCGGTAGAAGGTGCGCCCCACTGAACTTGCGGGCTGAATCACCCGGCTTTTCCCATCGAAAAGCGCGCCATGCCGGGCCGAGATCCGGTCCCATTCCGCCCGCGCCTGCTCCATATCATCAAAGGCACCGATCTGCGCGAGGCGTGCGCCCGCCGGAAGCGCGGCCGGATCCACCTCAAGCCCGGCGGCCGGGCCGGCGGAAACGGCAACCGCACCCGAGATCGCCAGCTCCGGCTCAGCCGCCACGCTGACAGCCTCAGCCATCCGACCCTCAGGCCGGGGCATCGGACGCAGCGAGGTGCGCATCGCGCCCGGCGGCAGATCCGCCACTTCCCCCTCAAACGCGCCGCTATCGACGACCGGGTCTTCTGAATATTCCGCAGCCGCCTGACGGGCGAGCTCTTCGGCCAGCGCCAGGGTCCGCGCAAAGCTGTCGCTTTCAACGACCTCCTGCGGGGCTGCAGAGCCGATCCCGGCGGCATCATCTTCCGCAAGCTCAACCGGTGCCGGAGCCAGAATGATCTGCTCGGGCACCTCGCCCGCCACGCCGGAGCCTGCGATCTGCATCACGGTCAGGCCGGTGTTGGAAGCGATTCGCCCGCCCGGCTCTTCCGGCGCGACCCGGATCGGGCCTTCCATTGCCATGATGACCGGAACGCCCGAGGCATCGCGCACCGCAAGCCGATAGCCCCAGACCGCCGCCGCCGCCAGCAGAGCCAGAGAAGTCAGCGCACCAATCACATTTACCGTGGATCCAGGACGCCGCGATGACGTTCCCCCGGCCACGAATTCGTTAAAATTCGCTTCTGCCATGTCCTGCTCCGCCTGCGAGGGTTCGTCCCGCGCCTCATTATATCAGCAGGGGCGGCTCCGCCCCTGCCCGTTTCCAGACCGGCAGTCGCTGCGCTTCAGCGCATTTCTTCGACCGGCTGGACCCCGAGAATACCGAGACCCGACCGGATGACAACGCCCACCGCCTGTGCCAGAGCAATTTTTGCCTGAGATGTTGCAACATCGTCCTGGACGAAGCGCAGCGAGACATCGTCATTGCCGCGATTCCAGAAGCCGTGGAAATCTGACGCCAGCTCGTAAAGGTAGAAGGCCACGCGGTGGACCTCATTGCTGCGCGCGGCCACTTCGACCAGACGCGGCCATTCCGCCAGCTTGCCGATCAGCGCAAGCTCTGCCTGATGCGAGAGTTTCTCACGATCAGCGGTCAGCAGGGTGGCGTCATCCACCGCGATTCCCGCATCCCGCGCCTTGCGCAGCACCGAGTTCACCCGGGCATTGGCATACTGCACGTAAAAGACCGGGTTGTCTTTCGACTGCTCCAGCACCTTGGCGAAGTCAAAGTCCAGCGAGATGTCGTTCTTGCGGGTCAGCATGATGAAGCGGGTGACGTCAGCGCCCGCCTCTTCGACCACATCGCGCAGGGTCACAAAGGTGCCCGCACGTTTCGACATTTTGAAGGGCTCGCCGTTTTTGAACAGCTTCACCAGCTGGATCAGCTTGATATCAAGCGGCACGCGGCCACCCGAGAGCGCAGAAACCGCCGCCTTCATGCGCTTGACGTAGCCGCCGTGGTCGGCACCGAAGATGTCGATCAGCTCATCAAAGCCGCGTTTCACCTTGTTATAGTGATAAGCGATATCGGGCGCAAAATAGGTCCAGGAGCCGTCCGATTTCATCACCGGGCGGTCGACGTCATCGCCATGCGCGCTTGAACGGAAGAGGGTCTGCTCACGCGGCTCCCAGTCTTCCGGCAGCTTGCCCTTCGGCGGCTCCAGCACGCCTTCATAGATCAGGCCCGCATCGCGCAGTTCCTGAATGGCGGCTTCAATCTCACCCGTACCATAGAGCGCTTTTTCCGAGGAATAGACGTCCATCTCGACCCCCAGAAGACGCAGGTCTTCACGGATCTCGGCCATCATCATCTCAGTCGCGATCTCGCGGAACTGCGCGAGCCACTCAGATTCGGGCTTGTCGATCAGGCTGTCGCCAAAGCGTTTTTTCAGCTCTTCGCCGACCGGGATCAGATAATCGCCGGGGTAAAGACCTTCGCGGATTTCCGGGCTGAGGCCATTGGCTTCGCGGTAACGCTCATAGGCCGAACGCGCCAGCACATCGACCTGGGCGCCACCGTCGTTGATGTAATACTCGCGCGTCACATCCCAGCCGGCAAAGGCCAGCAGTTTCGAGAGCGCATCGCCCACCACAGCGCCGCGGACGTGGCCCACGTGCATCGGGCCGGTCGGGTTTGCCGAGACGAATTCGACGTTCACTTTGCGACCCTGACCCAGGGTCGAGCGACCATAGTCCGTGCCGCTGGCAAGGATCGTGCCCACAAGGTTCTGCCAGACCGCTGCCTCAAGACGCAGGTTCAGGAACCCCGGACCCGCTACTTCCGCGCTGGCGATGCGCGGATCGTCGGTCAGTTTGGCAGCCAGCGCCTCAGCGATGACGCGCGGGGCTTTTCCGGCGGGCTTTGCAAGCACCATGGCCGCGTTCGAGGCCATATCACCATGGGCAGCATCGCGGGGCGGCTCAACGGCGATATTGCTGCGGTCAAGACCGGCGGGCAGCAGGCCTTCGGCCTCCAGCTGGTCAAGCGCGGAAAGAACGACGGAGCGGATTTCTTCAAAAAGGTTCATGATCAGGGTCCCTGGATTACCGCAGGGTTTAACCCGGACAGGCTCTTTCGGCAACGGGGCGCGCCGCCTTCTGCGTCAATGCGCATCCGTTGCCTGTGGCAGAAGCTGCGCTTCAGGGTGCAAAGCGCAGCCTCCCCGCGGCTCAGAGCCTCAGCCGCGCGCCGCCTTTTCGGCGATCGGCAGCCCGGCAGCCTTCCAGCCACCAAAGCCCTCGCGCATGGAGCGCGCCTTCAGCCCCATCTCCTGCGCCACCTTTGCCGCCAGAAGCGAGCGCAGCCCGCCCGCACAGAAAAAGACAAAGGTCTTCTCTTCGGCAAAGACGGGTTTGTGATAGGGGCTTTCGGGATCAATCCAGAACTCCAGCATCCCGCGCGGCGCATGGAAGGCGCCAGGGATTACCCCCTCGCGCTCCAGCTCCCGCGGGTCGCGGATATCGACCAGCACGACGCCCGGATCCTCGCGCAGGGCCGCGGCTTCGGCGGGCGTCACCGAAGTGACAACCGCCTCCGCCTCTGCCAGCAGGTCTTTATAACCCTTTGCCATGGCTCAGCGTGCCATCGCAAAAAACTCGGCATTGGGGCGCATGGCGGTGACATTGGCCATGCGGTTCGACATGCCGAAGAAGGCCGAAATCGCGGCGATGTCCCAGATATCATCCTCGGTAAAGCCATGCGCGCCCAGCGTGGTGAAATCCTCTTCCCCCACCTCATAGGCCGCCTGCGAGACCTTCATGCCGAAGTCGATCATCGCCTTCTGGCGCGGCGTGATATCGGCTTTGCGGTAATTGATCGCCACCTGATCGGCGATCAGCGGGTTTTTGGCCCGGATGCGCAGGATCGCGCCATGGGCAATGACGCAGTACTGGCACTGGTTGGCAGCCGAAGTGGCGACCACGATCATCTCACGCTCAGCCTTGGTCAGATTGCCGGGCTTTTCCATCAGCGCGTCGTGATAGGCCATGAAGGCGCGAAATTCATCCGGGCGGTAGGCCAGCGTCAGAAAGACATTCGGGATGAAGCCTGACTTTTCCTGCACCGCTTCAAGGCGGCTGCGGATGTCTTCCGGCAGCTCGCCGAGCGCGGGCACCGGAAAACGGCTGATCGGTTGGTCGGTCATGTCAGGCTCCTCCCTGAAGTCTTTATTCCGCCGCCATGGGCGCCTGCAGGCTTCCCATATAGACGGCATCGCTGTCCGGGATCTCCCCGGTCACCTTTTCCACCCGCACCAGACAGGTATGAGCCGAGCAGCCCTGCCCCAGCGCCGAGGTCGGAATATCCGGCGTGAGCACATTGGGGTTGCCCGAAAGCTCCACCCCGTCCGGGCCGGGCGTAAACCAGGACCCCGTGGGCAGCACCAGGACGCCCCGCGCCACGGTGGGCGTCAGCGTCGCCGTGGCATAGCAGGCCCCCCGCGCGCTGGAGACTTTCACCGTATTGCCATCAGCAATGCCGCGTTTCTTCGCCTCATCGGGGTGCATCCGCGCCTGCTCGCGCCCGTGGCGTTTTTCCGAGCGGCTGTAATCGGCAGTCTCAAGCTGGCTGTGCAGACGCCCGAGCGGCTGGTTTGAGATCAGATGCAGCTGATCCTCAGCCGCCGCCCCCAGCCATTCGGCCGGCGGCAGCCAGGTCGGATGGGCCGGGCAGTCAGCATATTGACGGTCCGCCAGCATCTGCGAGCCGAGCACGATCTTACCGCTTTCGGTCTCAAGCCGGTGGCCTTCGGGATCCTCGCGGAACTCTGCGAGATAGCTGTGCATCCGCTTCACCGGCATCTGCGCCCAGCCTTTGGCCCAGAACTCTTCGAACTCAGGCATCTCCTGACCGAAGCGGGCTTTGGCATCTGCGCGGGTGCCCTCATACATGTGACGGATCCAGCCCATCTCATCGCGGCCTTCCGTGAAGGCCTCTTCCACGCCCAGACGGGCGGCGATGGCGCGGGCGATCTCGTGGTCGGAGCGGGCCTCGCCCAGCGGCTCAATACATTTGCCCATGGCGACGACCAGATCCGAGCGGCGGTTGCCGCCGATGTCATTGCGCTCAAGCGAGGTGGTGGCGGGCAGGATGATATCGCCGCGCCGCACGGTGGCGGTGAACATCGGATCCTGCACGATGATCGTCTCAGGCCGCTTCCAGGCTGCATCAAGGCGGTTCAGATCCTGGTGGTGGTGATAG
Organism: Falsigemmobacter intermedius; assembly: GCF_004054105.1. Lineage (GTDB taxonomy): Bacteria > Pseudomonadota > Alphaproteobacteria > Rhodobacterales > Rhodobacteraceae > Wagnerdoeblera > Wagnerdoeblera intermedia. The sequence continues at coordinate 186,879 of NZ_SBLC01000004.1, read as the reverse complement.
GGGTTGCCGCCCGCCCACCAGACCAGACGGGTGTCGGGATAGGTGTATTCCTGCCCCTCATAGGTGAAACTGCCGCCCGGATTTTCCAGAAGATCGGTGATGCGTGCGACCGGGATGAAGGCTTTGTTCGGCTTATGACCATGCGAAAACGCCGGGGATCTGCCGATATTAAGATGCGTCCCCACCCCGCCGAGCGAGGAGTAACCAAAACCGACACCGCCACCCGGCAGGCCGATCTGACCAATAACAGAGGCCAGCCCCAGCGCCGCCCAATAGGGCTGCTCTCCGTGATGGGCGCGCTGCAGCGACCAGGACATGGTGATCATCGAGCGGGTGTCGACCATAGCGCGGGCCAGTGCTGCGATGCGGCCCGGCCCGATCCCGGTGATCTCAGCCGCCCAGCGGGCATTCTTCACCTGGCCGTCGGCTTCCCCGCGCAGGTACGAGAGATAACTGTCGGCCCCGCTGGTGCAGCGGTTCAGGAACTCCGCATCGTGACGCCCCGCCGCCAGAATTTCCCCCGCAAGGCCAAGGCAAAGCGCCGTATCGGTATTCGGGCGGATCGGCCACCAGTCGGCATTGACCCAATGGGGCAGATCGTCCCGCGAGGGCGAGATCAGGATCACCTTCACGCCCCGCTCAACGATGCGGCGCAGGTGAGTTTCGAGCTTATGGGTGCCAAGGCCCCCGGCCTCAATCTGCGCCGTGCGCGGCGTCAGCGCGCCGAAGACCACCAGAGTTTTGGTGTGTTCCGCAATCGAGTCGAGCGAATTGGCATAGCCACCGCAGGCCGCATCAGAGCCGAGCGTATGACGCAGGATCACCGGACCGGCCGCAATGGAATAGGTATCGACATGGCCGGTATAGCCGCCGACCAGGTTCAGCAGACGCTTGAGGTTTGAAGGCGCGTGATGGAAGCGCCCCGAAGAGGTCCAGCCGTAGGAGCCCGCAAAGATCGAATCATTGCCGTGATCTTTGATCACCCGGCGGATTTCGCCTGCGACCAGTTCCTCGGCCTCATCCCAGGGCAGCGCCAGAAAGCGGTCCTCGCCCCGACCCGCCCCCCGACCTTCAAAGACGCCCTTCTCATGGGCCTTCAGCCAGCCTTCGCGCACCATGGGGCGCAACACGCGGCGCTCCGGCTTTGCCCAATCCGCCACCGAATGGATGATCGGTGACGGATCGGGATCGATGTCCAGCGGTTCCACCCCCACAATCTGATTGTCTTCAACCAGAACGGTATAGCTGCCCCAGTGGCTGGCATGCGGAACGCGGCGGATCATTGTCAGGGTCTCATTTCACTCAGATAAGGGCCTCGATCAGGAAGGGGCCTTTGCGGGTCATGGCATCTGCGAACGCTGCCTCGAAAGCCTCTGCCGTATCGACGGACACCGCATCAACTCCCATCCCCCGGGCGAGTTCAACCCATTTCAGCTCAGGCTTATCAAGATCGAGCATCCGGCTGGCATTTTCCCCCGGGGCATTGGCGCCGACGTTCTTCAGCTCGCCCAGAAGGATCTGATATTTGCGGTTGGCAAAGACCACCGTCACAACGTCCAGCTGCTCACGCGCCTGGGTCCAGAGCGCCTGCAGCGTATACATGCCCGACCCGTCAGCCTGCAGGCCGATCACCTTGCGGTCCGGGCAGGCCACGGCAGCGCCCGTTGCCATGGGGATCCCCTCGCCAATAGCGCCACCGGTCAGCTGCAGGAAATCATGCGCCGGGGCCGAGTGGGCCAAGGGAAAGAAGTTCCGACCCGAGGTCACCGATTCGTCGCAGATGATCGCCTGATCGGGCATATGCCGTACGACCGAGGTCATCACCGCCTCCGGGGTCAGCGGGCCCGGAGCCGGGGCATCGGGACGTTTCAGTTCATTCAGAACCAGCGGGATCTCCTCACCCGCGCCCACGGCATCGGCCAGCGCCTGAAGTGCTGCAAAAAGATCGGTCTCTTTTTCGACCATATCGAGGATCTCGCAGCCCTCAGGCAGCATCGAGCCGGGCTTGCCGGGGTAGGCAAAGAACCCGACCGGGGCTTTTGCGCCGATCAGAATGGCCTGTTCGGTCCCCGCAAGCGCCGCGACCGCCTGATCGACCGGATAGGGCACGCGCTCAATCGCCACGCGGCCCGCGCCGCGCTCAACCCGCCCGTTTGAGCCCTGGGCCATGAAGCGCGCGCCGGTTTTGGTGGCGATGCGCTGCAGCACCTCCAGCGCTTTGGCACGCAGGGCGCGGCCCGAGACAAAGATCACCGTTTTCTGACCATTGCCCAGCATTTCAGCCGCTTTGGCCACCAGCGCCGCATCCGGGGCCTTCGGCTCAGGGAGCGCAATCGCCTGCGGCATCGGCGCAGAAGTCTCAGACCAGGCCGCATCTGCCGGAAGGATCAGCGTGGTCACCTGGCCCTGACCGGTCATGGCGGCACGGATCGCAGCCTCGGTCGTCTCGCCCATGGTGTCGGCATCCGTGACGCGGCCCACCCAGTCCGACATCGGCGCCGCGAGCCCGTCGATATCCGAGGTCAGCGGCGCGTCATACTTCAGGTGATAAGAGGCATGATCGCCGACCACATTGATCATCGGCGTGCGGGCGCGGCGGGCGTTGTGCATATTGGCCAGGGCATTGGCCAGACCCGGCCCGGTGTGCAGAAGGGTCGCGGCAGGCTTTTCGGCCATGCGGGCGTAACCATCGGCCGCGCCGGTCACCACCCCCTCAAAGAGCCCCAGGATACAGCGGATGCGCGGCTGGCGGTCCAGCGCCGCCACGAAATGCATCTCAGAGGTGCCGGGGTTGGCAAAACAGGTATCAATCCCGTTCGCCAGCAGGGTTTCACAAAGCAGATCAGCGCCGTTCATCTTTCAAGCCTTCCGTCGGTCCATGCGGCCCCCTTTTATGGCGGGGACCTCTTCGTTCTTTGCGCCCCTGCGGCTTTGCGGAACAGTCTCCGAAGGCCGGGGGCGCATCTGTTCTCAGGTCTTTGCCTCAGATTTCAGCTCTGCGCCCCAGGAGGCAGCAAAGGCAGGATAAGTCCCCTCCAGTTCAGCCCGCACCCGGCCGCGCAGAAGATCAAGCCGCAGGCCCGAGGGCAGCGGCGTCTGCGGCACGATTTCCCCCTGCGTGAAGGCAAAACCCGTGAGATCCCTCACCTCTTCCAGCGACACCCCGGGGTGCAGCGAAGCAAGCGAGAAGCCGCCCCGCTCTTTGTCGAAGTGAAAGAGGCATTTTCCGGTCAGCAGCGCCACCGGGCCGCCGGGTCGGTAAATCCCCTCCGGGCTGGTGCCGGGGCCGGAGATGAACTCCGCCTCTTCGACCAGAACGCGCGGGGAATGCTCTTCGCGAAAGAGGATCACCCGGGGCACCAGGTAATAAAGATAGGCCGAGCCGAAAGACCCCGGCCAGCGCACCTGCGACTGCGGATAGCCTCCCACACCGACCAGATTGACATTGCCGCGCCCGTCGATCTGACCACCGCCGAGGAAAAAGGCGTCAATCCGCCCCTGGGCCGCGCAGTCAAACAATTCTGCAGAGCCATTGGTGAAGAAATTATGCTCAACCGAGCCGAGAATCGAGAGCCGCATCCGCTCTCCCTGCGCCTCTGCCAGCGCCCGCGCCAGCATGGCCCCCGCCGCAGGTGCCGGAGAGGCCGCGCCGACCGCCACATGCCGCACGCCCTGCAACAGCGTGGCGATGCATGAGATCAGCACTTCACGGATGGAGACAGGCGCGCTCATGCCGGAACCTGCGCCATATATTCGGCAAAGCCTTCGCGGCTGCGGGCCAGTTTTGCATAGCGCATCAGCTCCTCCACATCCGCCGGATACTGCCCCCAGAGGCCGTAGGGCTTTGCGCCCTGACGCACCTCAGCCACCTCTGTCACATAAAGCGCGGGCAGCACGCCTGCGGCGCTGACCTCATCACTCAGAAGGCTGCTGTCGGTGATCTTCTCAGCGGTCACGAGAACCGTCCTGGCCGCATAGGCCATGGCAGCCAGTTCGCGCCGCCGTCCGATCCAGACATTGCCGTCACGATCCGCGATCGGCACATGAAAGATCGCCACATCCGCATGAATTGCCGGGATCAGCGCAATAGGGTCAGGGGCGTCCGAGAGCGGATTGTCGATCACCTTCCAGTCCGGGCGGTGGCGCAGCACATCGCTGCCGATCAGCCCGCGCAGCGGCACGAAGGGCACGCCCTTCTGCGCCGCCATCAGCCCCGCATGGATGGCCGGACAGGTCGCATCGCGGACCTCAATGCGCCCCTCACGCACCGCAAGATTGAACTGCGGCGCCCCCCCGGCTTCGCCCAAAGTCATGGCAGAGGTCTCGATGGAGGCCACAAGCCCCGCGCCGATCAGAAGATCGGCCTGAAGCCCGCCCGTCGGCACGCAGATCAGATGCAGCCCCCCGCCGCCCGCCGCCGTCAGATGCGCGATCAGGGGCCGGGTCAGCGCCATGGCCACCCCGGCATAATCCACCGGCAGCAAAACCCGCATGCCGGGCCGGACATGCCGCACCAGGCGGTTCAGATCCTCAGACATCGCCCCTCCCCGGCTGCCGTCTCAAGGCCTGCAGGCTGACCTTAATTGCCGCGAAAGGAAAGGGGGCGGGGCGAGGAAAATGCCTGCCTCAGGCCTGGGGCGCGGCTTCGGCCGCCGGGCGCGAGAAGACCGAGAAGCGGCGTTCCGTCCCCGAGACGCGACCGGCCACGAAATCAAGGAACACCCGGATCTTCGCCGGCACCACCGGGGTGTCGACGATGGTGGCATACATGCCTTCCTCGAAGGTCGTATTGCTGACCCGCTGTTCGGGCAACAGCCGCACCAGAGTGCCGCGCTCCAGATCGGCGGCGACGGTGTAATCATCGAGAAGCGCGATCCCCTCACCCAGACGGGCAAGCTCCAGCAGGGCCATACCGCTGTTGGAGACATGGCGCGGGGTGATCTGCACCTCATCAAAAGCGCCGTCCCCGCGCCGGAACCGCCAGGCAAAACCGCCGCCGGGCAGCAGATAGGCCAGGGTGGCATGATCGCTCAGCTGCCAGGGAGATTCCAGCGGCGGAGCAGTGCGCAGATAATCGGGCGAGGCCACAAGATGGCGCTCAGACAAAAAGAGCATCCGCCGTTTCAGACCGGCCTCCGCAGGCGGCGCGATGCGAAAATCGATATCAACCTTCTCGCGGCGCAAATCGACCTTCTTCTCGCCCATCAGCAGTTCCACCGAAATATCGGGATAGATCTGCCGGAATTCCGCCAGCAGCGGCGTCAGCACCCCAAGGCCGAACATCGTGCGCGTATGCACCCGCAGATGACCAGCAGGTGCCGCGGAAATCGCTGAGACCGAGGTCTCCACCTCTTTGATGGTCCAGAGCACGCCTTCGACGTTGCGGGCATATTCATGCCCCGCTTCGGTCAGAGCCACCTGGCGGGTTGAGCGGATCAGCAGCCGCGCTTTCAACAGATCCTCAAGATCTGAAATCGCGCGGGAAACCGACGTGGCCGACAGCCCGAAAATCCGGGCCGTTTCCGTGAAACTTTCTGTCCGGGACACGGAGAGGAAGAGTTCCATCGCACGCAAACGATCCATCATTACCTCCACAAATCGCAGGACAGAACGAATTATTACCTCACTTTTTGTCGCATATCAAACCGAATAGTGAGTTTATCGAGATGAATTCGGAGGGACTCATGGAATTCGGCGTCTTTATTCTGGCCCAGCAACGCGGCTACCATCAGACCTCTTTTGAGGTGATCAACAACTCGATCGAGCAGACCGTGGTCGCTGAACAGGCCGGTTTCGACACCGCCTGGTACGCCGAGCACCACTTCAACAACTACTCGCTCTCGCCCTCGCCGCTGATGACCATTGCCCATGCTGCGGGCAAAACCTCGCGCATCCGCCTGGGCACTGCGGTCTGCATTCTGCCGCTCTATCACCCCGCGCGCTTCCTTGCCGAAGTGGGCTTTGCCGACACCGTCTCGAACGGACGTCTGGAACTGGGCGTAGGCCAGGGCTACCAGGAATTCGAATTCGAGCGTTTCGGCTGCAGCATCGAGAATGCGAGCGAAATCTATAACGAATTCCTCGACATCATCCCGATGGGTCTGAACCAGCACACCTTTGAATACAAAGGCAAGCACCTGAACATCCCGCCGTCGTCGATCGCCGTGCGCTGCGTGCAAAAGCCGCTGCCGCCGATGTGGGTCACCTCGGGCAACCCGAACCTGCTCGGCCGCGCCGTGCGTGACGGTCACAACCTCTTCGTCACCTCGCTGCTCAACGGCAATGACGCCATCCGCACCCTGCGCGGCAAGATGGAAGGCATCGCCTCGAAAGAGGGCAAAGACCTCGACAAAGATGTGAAGTTCGGCTTCCTGCGCTGCGGCTATGCCTCGGACAACAACGCCGAGATCGACGCCTATCTCGACAACTGCCGCTTCCAGCGCCGTATCTCGGAAAGCCTGAAATACCGCCGCGCGCAGACCGATGACGGCTATATGGTCAAAGAGGTCCCCTCGGAAACCGATCTGTCGTTCGAACAGCTGCGTAAGAACCTGCCGGTCGGCTCGGTCAACCAGGTCATCGACAAGATGCTTGAGGAAATCTCGATACTGAAGCCGAAGCATATTGCGCTTCAGACCCAGCTGGGCGATTTTGACCAGAAGACCATGCTCAAGCAGATCGAACTCTGGGGCTCGACGATCATCCCGGCGATCCGCAAAGAGCTTGGCAACCGCGAAGCAGCATAAGGCCGGAAAACATGCGCATCCACATCACCGATGCGGGCGCAATCACTCTGATCGAGCCCGCGAATTTTCGCGGGCTTGACGTTTTGATTGACCCGATTTCTCCCGAAAAACTCGCGCGACTGGTTGCTAAGATCGGCCGTTTTGAGGGCGAAGATCACATTCGCCTGGCCCCGGCCGTGCTGAAGTTCCTCTCCCCGCTTGCGGGGGATCCCGAGTGGGACAAGGGCTTTGAGGGCATGATCGCCTATGCCGCGAAGGCAGGCTGGGTGGATGAGGCAGGCCTTGTGCGCGCCCATATCACCCGCGAAGAGGTTGCACCGGCGCGGATTACCCTCGACGACTTCCGCGGCTCGATGCGCCGCCTGGCTGCGGGCGTCAGCGCCGTGACCACCGGCACCATGGAAGAGCCCGTGGGCATGGTGGCCTCCAGCGTGGTCTCGATCTCGGCAGAGCCGCCCCTGGTCGGCGTCTTCGTCAATGAGACCTCCTCCTCGCTGCCGCTTTTCCAGCAAAACGGCCGCATGGCGATCAATATCCTTGGCCATGACCATGGCGCCATCGTCGGGCAGTTCGTCAAAGCCGCTCAGGGTCGTGACCGCTTTGCGGGCGCGGACTGGGTTGCGGGCCGGAGCGGCCTGCCGCTGCTGACCCAGGCGCTGGTCTCGATGGAGTGCCGGATCATCACCGAAGTTTCGCTCGGCACCCATAAGTTGCTTGTCGGCCGAATTGAGACTACCACTCTGCGCGACGACCGGCCCATGGTGCAGTTTGACGGCACCACTCTGCGCCTGTCGGAGGAGTGAGAACATGACTGAGCAAAGCGCTACCGGCGCCCTTGAGGGCCTGCTGGTCATCGACGCAAGCCGCGTGCTGGGCGGGCCCTACTGCGGGCAGATCCTCGGCGATCACGGAGCGCGGGTGATCAAAGTCGAGCCGCCGCAGGGCGATGAAACCCGGCTCTGGGGCCCTCCCTTCCATGGGGATGGTGCCTCTTATTACCAGGGGCTGAACCGCAACAAAGAGGGCATCGCGCTGGATTTCTCGCGCGAAGAGGGACGCGAGTTCCTGATGCATCTCCTTGAAGGCGCAGATGTGTTCATCGAAAACTTCAAGACCGGCACCCTTGAGAAATGGGGCATCGGCCGCGAAGAGCTGCGCAAACGCTTCCCGCGCCTTGTTCATGCCCGCGTGTCGGGCTTTGGCGAAGACGGCCCCTATGGCGGCCGTCCGGGCTATGACGCGGCAATCCAGGCGCTGGTCGGCATTATGTCGGTCAACGGTGAAGTCGGCGGCAAGCCGCAGCGCGTCGGCGTGCCGGTTGTCGATATGGTCACCGGCCTGAACGCAGCGCTCGGCATCATGCTGGCGCTGCAGGAGCGTCACCGCTCGGGTCTTGGCCAGTTTGTTGAGGCTTCGCTTTACGACTGCGGCTTCTCACTGATGCACCCGCATCTGCCGAATATGTATCTCGGCGCGCCGGTGCCGGGCCGCTCGGGCAACGCACATCCGAACATCACGCCCTATGACACCTATGCAGCACAGGACGGCGATGTCTTCCTGGCCGTGGGCAACAACGGGCAGTTCGCGAATCTGTGCAAAGTCCTCGGCCTCGACGACATGCCCTCGGATGAGCGCTTCTCGACCAATGCCAACCGCAAAGAGAACCGCCCGCTGCTGCGCGAGCGCCTGGAAGCGGCGATGGCCTCCTGGACGGCAGAGGCGATTGCCGAAAAACTGATCACTTCCGGCGTTCCGGCCGCGCCGGTGCGCTCACTCGATCAGGTGATCGCCGATCCGCATACCCATGCGCGCAAGATGATCGTCGACACGGAAGGCGTGCGCGGCACCGCCTCGCCCATCAAGCTTGAGCGGACGCCTGCGACCTACCGCAAAGCGCCGCCTGCCTTCGGGCAGCACACCGATCAGGTCACCGAGGAGTTCGGCCTGACGGGCAGCAAGGCCGCCGAAGGCCTCGTGCGTCGCTGATTTGATCCGGGGGCAGGGCCAGGAGGTGGCCCCGCCCCCATTTTTACCTGCATTCGGGACTGACCATGACCGTTTCCGTCATCAAAAACGGCGCAATTGCGCGCGTCATCATTGACAATCCGCCCGTCAACGCCATCTCCGCCGCCGTGCGCCAGGGTCTTCTGGACGCGGTTCGCACTGTCGAGGCCGACGATGCCGTGAAGGCCGTGGTTCTGTCCTGCGCGGGCCGCACCTTCGTGGCCGGTGCTGATGTCACCGAATTCGACAAGCCCCCGGTTGAGCCGCATCTGCCCGACGTGCTGAACGCTGTTGAGGCCTGCAGCAAGCCTTTTGCGGCGCAGATCCACGGTACGGCTCTGGGCGGCGGTCTGGAAATCGCGCTCGCCTGCCGCTGGCGTCTGGCGGCCCCGGGCAGCCAGATGGGTCTGCCGGAGGTCAACCTTGGCATTATCCCGGGCGCAGGTGGCACGGTGCGCACCCCGCGCCTGGTGGGCGTTGAAGCGGCTGCCGATCTCATCACCTCCGGCAAACCGGTGAAGGCCGAGAAGGCGCTGGCGCTTGGTCTGATCGATGCGATCCTTCCCGCCGAGAATGCAGATCAGGCGGCGGAAGATTTCGTCACCGCAGCCCTTGGTGCGGCCCTGCCGGAAATCACCTCAGCCCGCCCGATCGGGCAAAAGGACGAAGCCTTCTGGACCGAGACCGCCGCCCGCGTGAAGAGAGCCGCCAAAGGCAACACAGGCCCGGTGGAGGCGCTGGCCTCGCTGAAGAACGCCACCGAAGTCAGCTTCGCTGAGGCCATGGCCTTTGAGCGTGAGACCTTCCTGCGTCTGCGCAAAACCGATCAGGCCGCAGCGCTGCGCCATATCTTCTTTGCCGAGCGCGCTGCCCCGCGCCCCTCAGAGCTGAAAGGCGTGACGCCGCGTCCCTTCACCCGCATCGGCGTGATCGGCGGCGGCACCATGGGCGCGGGCATTGCCGTGGCCATGCGCAACGCCGGTCTCCCGGTTCAGATGATCGAGCGCGACGCCGAGGCCGCCGCCCGTGGTCAGGCCAATGTTGAAAAGATCCTCAAGGGCGATCTGGCAAAGGGCCGCATCACCGAGGCCAAATACGCCGAGCTGATCGGCGGCTTTAACGCGGCGGCCGATTATGCTGCCGTGGCCGATTGCGATCTGGTCATTGAGGCCGTTTTTGAGGACCTGGACGTCAAACGCGCCGTCTTTGCGGAACTCACCCGCGTCTGCGCGCCCGATGCGATCCTTGCGACCAATACCTCCTATCTGAACCCCGATGAGATCGTCGCCGATCTGCCGGGACCGGAGCGTTTCATCGGCCTGCACTTCTTCTCGCCGGCCAATATCATGAAACTGCTGGAGATCGTGCCGACTTCGGGCTCTGCTCCGGATGTCATCGCCACCGGTTTTGCGCTGGCGGCAAAGGCCGGGAAGATGCCGGTTCGCGCAGGCATCTGCGACGGCTTCATCGGCAACCGCATCCTGAAGCTGACCCGCACCACCGCCGAGCGTCTGGTCGTGGCGGGCGCAGAGCCGTCGCAGGTCGATAATGCCCTGCAGAAATTCGGCTTCGCGCTTGGCCCCTTCCGCACGCAGGACCTCTCGGGTCTTGATATCGGTGCCTTCCAGCGCAAGGCCGCGCGTGGCCGTGGTGAAAGCCCCTGGGCCCCCGTTGCCGACCGTGTGTTTGAGGCCGGACGTCTGGGCCGCAAGACCAATGGCGGCTGGTACGACTATGACACTGCGGGCAAAGAAGTGGCCGGCACCCCTGCCGCCGTGGCCGAGGCCATTGCAGCCGCCCGTGCGGACGCCGGTGTGACCACCCCTGCGACCTTCTCCGATGCCGAAATCGTCGAGGCCATCATGTTCCCGATGATCAACGAATCGGCAAAGATCGTCGCCGAAGGCATCGCCTTCCGCGACAGCGACGTCGATCTGGTCAAAGTCTCCGGCTATGGCTTCCCGCGCTTCCGCGGCGGCCCGGTCCAATACGGCCGCGCCATCGGTTTTGCCAAAGTGGCTGAGGGCCTTGAGGCTCTGGCTGCAAAGGGTCTGGCAGACGGCCCCTCAGAGGCGCTGAAGGCCTGGGCGGCAAAAGCCTGATAACAAAAGGGGCGGTGCTGAAAAGCACCGCCCCTTTCCTTTAAAGCCGGATCTCTCAGCGGCCGCTGAAGACCGCAGTGCGCTTTTCTTTGAAAGCGGCCACGGCTTCCAGGTGATCGGCGCTGTCGTAAAGCACGCCCTGATCGCGCAGCTCATGGCTGAGGCAAAGCTCCAGCCCGCCATCCATCTCAACCAGCGCGCGGCGCGCCAGCGCGAAGGGCAGCGGTGCCGCCGGGATCAACGCCAGCGCCGCGGCCCGCGCCACCTCGACCACATCATCGGCGATGGCATCGACAAGCCCCTCATCCAGCGCCTCAGGGGCGTCAAAAATGGCGCAGTCCATGACGATCTGCAAAACCCGCGCGCGCGGCAGGCGACGGCAGGCCGACCAGAGAAAACCGGTGTCCGGGGCCAGACCCATCTTGCCAAAGGTCACACCCAGCTTCGCCTCGGGTGCCACGAAGATGCGGTCACAAAGCAGCGCCAGCGACAGACCGGCTCCGAAGGCCGCACCATTCACAGCCGCCATGACGGGTTTGGGATAGACCGCCAGTTCGCGCGCGATGTCATGCAGGATCTTCATCCGCGGGGTCGAGACCGCTGAGCCCTGCCCCATGGCCGAAATATCGCCGCCCGCGCAGAACCCCTTGCCCGCCCCGGTGATGACCAGCGCTTTGGTCTGCGGGTTTGCGGCTTCAACGCGCAGCACCTCCAGCAGGCGGGTGCGCAGCGCCAGCGACAGGGCATTGCGCCGTTCAGGGTCGTTCAGGGTTACAAGGGTCACGCCCTCGGGGCTGTGGTTTACAAGGACCACATCAGCAGCCTGGCTCATCGTCTCTCTCCCGGGTTCGGGGGGTTATGCAAAGGGGCCCCGAAGGGCCCCGGAACATGCAGCGGGTCCCGAAAGCCCGGCTGCAGAAGGGTTTGACCTTATTTCTTCGTCAGCCGCAACAGGGCGGTGGTCGAGAACCAGATGATCATCGCCAGCGTCAGGAAGCCAAAGACGGCTGAGATCGGACGCTCGATAAAGCTGGAGAACTCGCCCCCCGTCACGACCATGGCACGACGGAAATGCTCTTCCAGCATCGGCCCGAGAACGAAGCCCAGAAGAAGGGTCGAGCCGTCAAAGCGCAGCATTTTCAGACCAAGCCCGATCAGACCGAAGACCAGCAGGATGTAGATATCCATGACCTTGTTCGAGACCGAGTAAACGCCCACGCAGACACAGGCCACCATGATCGGGAAGAGCAGGTGATAAGGCACGCGCAGCAGGCGGACCCAAAGGCCGACCAGCGGAATGTTCAGGATCACCAGCAGCACGTTGCCAACCACGAAAGAGGCAACCAGACCCCAGAAGAGGCTCGGGTTTTCCGAGATCACCGCCGGGCCCGGAACGATGCCATGCACCATCAGAACGCCGAGCATGATCGCCATAACCGCGTCACCCGGAATCCCCAGCGACATGGTGGGGATGAAGGCAGTCTGGACGGCCGCGTTATTGGCAGCCTCAGGCGAGGCCACACCTTCAATCGCGCCTTTGCCGAACCGCTCAGGGGTTTTGGAGATCTTCTTTTCCAGCGCATAGGACAGGAAGGTCGCGATCACACCACCGGTCCCCGGAAGCGCGCCGAAGAAAGCGCCGACGCCCGTGCCGCGCAGCATCGGCATGGCCGAGGCTTTCATATCTTTGCCCGAGGGGATCATCGAACGCAGCGAGATTTTCTCTTCGGTGACGGTGCCTTCGGGGCCACCGCGGGCGGCGGTGATGATTTCGGGCAGACCAAAGAGACCCATGGCGATGGCCACCAGCGACAGACCGTCAAAAAGATCCGGCGAGCCGAAGGTGAACCGCTCAGCGCCCGAGTTCAGATCAAGACCCACAACGCCCAAAAGCATGCCGGTGAAAACCATGATCAGCGACTTCAGCGGCTGACCGGTCGAAAGCATCGAGGCTGCGATCAGACCAAAGGCCATCAGCATGAAGTAGTCCTGCGGACCAAACTGCATTGCCACGGTGGCCAGCGGCACGGTCAGCACGGCCAGCAGCACCGCGCCAAGGAAAGAGCCCACGAAAGAGGCGATGGCGGTGATGAACAGCGCCTGGCCGGCTTTGCCGTTCTTCGCCATCGGATAGCCGTCGAGCGTGGTGATGACCGAAGTCACCGTGCCCGGCAGGTTCAGCAGGATCGAGGCCGTTGAGCCGCCATAGGCAGCCCCATAATAGATCCCCGACAGCATGATGACCGCGAAGGTCGGATCGATGTGGAAGGTGATCGGCATCAGAATGGCGAGCGTCGCCATGGTGCCCAGACCCGGCAGAACGCCGACCACGGTGCCCAGAAGAACCCCGATGGTGCAGTAAAGCAGACCATCAAAGGACAGCGCGACACTGAAGCCGAGCGCAATATTGGAAAGCAGACCGTCGCTCACAGCTGGAACACCTTCATGCTGAGCCCGAGGGCATAGATGAATACGACGCAGCTCACACCGGCGGTGATCGCTGAGAGGAAGAGCGAGCGCACTACATTGCGGTTGTCAGACGCGAAGGTCGACAAAAGAACCGCCACGAAGAGCGCCGGAAAGAGCCCGTTGCGTTCGATGAGAACCGCAAATGAGATCAGCGAAGCCGAGATCAGCAGCACCGACGAGAGCGCCGGACGATCCGTCCCGAACTGCGTGCCGGGCTTTTTAAGCGTCAGGACAGCCAGAAGGCCACCCAGCAGAATGAGGCCCGAGCCGACCAGTCGCGGGAAATATCCCGGTCCCATATCGCGCAGCGTGCCCATGTCGTAATCGGCCGAAGCCGCGATAACCCAGATCCCGAGCGCGAGGGTGATCCCCGCCCCGAGAAGATCGGGTAGCCTTGATTGAAGACTGGTATTCATGCCTTCCTCCTCTGAACCGGCACCGCCGGATTCTTTTGCGCCGCGCCGGTCTGAGATGTCGTCAGATGCTCTTCCAGCAGGGTTGCGCCAAGCGCAGTGCCATGCACTGCAAGATGCGCGCCAAGCTGGATGGCCTGCAAAATCTCGGCACGGTCCACCCCGCCGTCGAGCGCGATGCGGATGAGCCGGCGAAGGCTTTCCTCATTGCGGCCGGTGAAACAGGCGTTGAGCGCGATCTCAATCAGCGTCCGCTCGGTGGGGCGCAGCCCCTCCATCGGGTCGCCATATTCCAAAAAGCCCAGCAGCACATCCAGATAGCCCGGATCAAGCTGCGCGAGTGCTGCCACATGGCGCGCGTTCTCAGGGAAAATCGCCGCCACACGTGCGCGCTGATCCGAGGGCAGATGGCAGGTCTCTGACAGGCCCGCTTCTTCCGCCAGGATCGACACGCCGCTATAGACCGCTTCCAGACCCTGAGCAGCGACCAGATGCAGCACATCCAGGATATCCGCAGGCGTAGCCCCCGCCTTCATCGCCAGATCAATGTGGGTTTTGACCCCGGCGGTGAAGAGATGCGTCGATGAGGCGTCGAGCGCGACATAGATCAGCTCAATCATCCGCGCCGACATCGGGCCGGTGCGTGCCGGATAGCCCGCATAGGTCGCATAGCGGCGCAGAAACTCAGGATTGATCCGCAGGATCGTCTCGGTCCAGGGCCGCCAGTAGCCGCGCTCAGCGATGAAATATTCTTTGATGGCCTGCTGCTCGGGGGTCAGATCGATCATTGTCCAAGACTCCCCAGATCCAGAACCTGACCGGTCAGGAACTGTGCTTCAACACCCGCCACCCAATGCAACACCCCCGCCACTTCCTGAGCGGAGATATGGGGGGCAACCTGCAGCGCATTGATACGCAGCCCCGTGGCGCCAAACTCGCAGGCAAGCGTCGCCACGGCCATCTTTGCCGCCGCATGATCGGCTGCACCCTGCACATCGGCGGGCACGGGCGGCAGCACGAGGGTCAGGCTGGCCGGACGCGAGCCCGCTTTGACAAAATCCGCCGCCGCCTGATGCAGCCCGGCGTAGCAGGCCCCCGCATCAAGACAGCGGATCTGCGCCTCATAGGCGCCGTCCTGCGGCAGATAAGCCGCAAGCTCAGGCTCATTCTGCACCAGATATTTCGTGCCCTCCGCCCAGACCGCCAGTTCCGGCGCGCCCTGATTGTTAAACCGGATCGAGCCGCCAAAAACCCAGGAGGCTCCGTCAAGCGCCACAAAGCTGCCCGAGAGCGGCGCCGCTTCCGGCGAGGCGAGGAAGGTCAGCCCCCGCGCCATCTCGGTCGGAGAGGCCATGCGGGCCATGGGAATTTTAGAGGTGGCGCTGGCGGGATCGATCCGACCCTCAGCGATCAGCGCCTCAACCAGATCGGTGCGAACAAAGCCCGGGCACAGCACGGTGACGCACAGATCGGGGCGGGCTTTCGCCAGCGCCCGCGACTGCGCGATCAGCGCGGCCTTGGTCGGGCTGTAGGCCCCGCGGAAAGGAATGGCACGCAGCCCCGCACCCGAGGCCACATTGACGATCCGGGCCCCCGGCTCCAGCCGGTCAGACAGCGCCTCAACGAGGCGCAGCGGCGCCTCCACGTTCAGCGCGAAGAGCCGCGCGCCCTGCTCAGGGCTTTGTTCGGCCAGAGGCACGCCCGAAGGATCGGACATGCCCGCGTTGTTGATGATGGCAGCAACAGAGCCTGCCACCTTCTCCACTTCGGCAAAAGCAGCGGGATCAGTCAGATCGAGGGCCAGACCCATGTGCCGCTCAGCACCACCCGGAAGCGCAGCCACCACCTCAGAAAGGCGGGGGCCATCGCGATCTAGCAGCAGACAGGCATGGCCTGCGGCTGCAAAAAGCTCTGCAGCAGCCCGGCCGATGCCTGATGCGGCTCCGGTCAGAACAATACGTCCGGTCATGGCGCTCCCCCCTGCCCGTCAGCTCAGATATTGGTGAAGGTCACACCGCCATCCACGACCAGCGCCTGGGCGGTGATGAACTCCGCCTGGGGGCTTGCGAGATAGCAGATGGCCTGCGCGATATCCGTGACGGTGCCCAGACGGCCCATCGGCGTTGCCGCGATGCGTTTGTTGTCGCGCTCTTCGTTGCGGTTGCGCTGCGTGCCTTCGGTCGGAACGGCCGAGGGGCAGACAGCGTTCACGCGGATTTTGCGCGCGCCCAGTTCCGCACCCGCCGCACGGGTGATCCCAAGGATCCCCGATTTGATACCCGAATAGACCACCGAATTCAGCGTCGAGCGCACCGCAGCCGTCGAGGCCACGTTGACGATCGCGCCACCACGCTCGGGATCCATCGCCTCAGTGGCCGCCTGGATTGCCCAGATCACGCCCTTGAAGCCGACATCGAGCATGCGGTCGACGGTTTCCGGCATGATCTCGGGCACCGACTGATAGCGCACCCAGGCCGCGTTGTTCACCAGGATGTCGAAACGGCCGCCCTGCTCTTTGGCAGCGGCAACTGCGCCCTGAACGCCCTCACGGGTGCCGACATTGGCGGTAACGCCAAAGGCTTTGCCACCGGCAGCGATGATCGCCTCAACGGTCGCGTCCACAAACTCCTGTTTGAGGTCGTTGACGGCAATGGTGGCACCGCGTGCGGCCATCTGCAGCGCGGTCTCGCGCCCGATGCCGTTGCCGGCACCGGTGATCAGCGCCACAAGGCCTTCCATATCACGTGCGATTACGGTCATGCGAAATCCCCCTCAGGCGGCGTCGATGAAGGCGCGGCCGATGGCGCGGGTCTGAGCCCCGGCCTGCAGCGCGGTCTCAATTTTGCGCACATCACGCAACGAGTAATGCAGCGGCAGCTCTTCGGTGAAGCCCATGCCGCCATGAAGGTGGATGGCCTTCTCGACCACAAAGACCGCATTCGAGAGCGCACCGGTCAGCGCGGTCTCAACGGCGCGGCTTTCCGCGAACTCATTGTCCAGAAGCGCGCGGCGCAGACGGGCAATTGCCACTTCCGTGCCCAGCTTCATGCGGGCCAGATGGTGGCGCACAGCCTGTTTTGCCGAAAGCGGACGACCAAACTGCACGCGCTGCGCCAGATAGTCCGCCGAGCGGTTCAGCGCGCCCTCAGCGGCGCCATTCACGAAGGCCGCAAAGAGGATCGTCACATCGCGCTTGAGCCCAGCATAAGCGGCTGCGTCCAGGCGTGCGAGTACCTTTGCCCCCTCCAGACGCGCAAAGCCCGAGGGAGCTTCGGGATCGAGGGTTGCATCGGCCTCTACCGTGACCGACCCGAGATCGATCAGCGCGGCACCGTCACCATCAGCAACCAGCATCACATCCGCCGTGGTCGCAAAAGCGGCACGGGCGGCAAAGCCTGCCTCAAGTGAACCTGCAAAAGCGATGGTGCCGGTCAGTGCGCCACCCAGAAGGGCCTCACCTGCTTCGGTGCCTGCAAAGGCACGGGCCAGCACGATCTGCTCAACAACGGGGAAGCGCAGCTGCTTTTCACCGGCAGTCTGGGCAACGGGAACCGAAAACTCGATCCCAAGACCCATGCCGCCGTGATCTTCCGCCACCGAGACCGAGAAGAGTCCGGCTTCGGCCAGAACATCACGGGTTTCTTCAGGACGCGACTGGGCGTCGAGGATGGCAGCGCCTGCGGCTTCTGCGAATTCTTCGGGCGAGAGGCTGTCGTCGCTCATGCTTTCAGCTCCGTCGGCAGGTTAAGGATACGCTGGGCGATGATGTCACACTGCACCTCAGAGGTGCCGGCATAGATCGTCTCAGCCCGGGCAAAGAGATAGGCGGTGGTGAAATGCTTTTTCGCACGCTGCGCGAGGGGCGAATTCAGCGGCGTCACAGTCGAGATCATCTCATAGGCGAAGCCCATGAAGCTCTGATGGGTTTCCGACCAGGACAGTTTCGACAGCGAGCCGCGCGCACCGATCGGCGCACCGCCCATCATCTGATCCACCGCCCGCTCGATCAGACCCTTCAGCCCGTCGATCTCGGTCACGATCTGACCAATGCGCTTCTGCACATCAGCGTCTTCCAGCTTCACAGCCAGGTCCGGGTCCGACTTCAGCGCCTTCACCAGGAACTTCAGCTCCGCCTCAAAGCGCCAGGGGCGATACATGCGGTTGGTCGCACGCTCAATCGAGAGCACGCGGATCGCAGCCGACCAGCCCTCATCGGGCGCACCAAGTCGCGCATCATCGGCAACCACGACGTCATCAAAGAAGACTTCCGCAAAGCTGTCTTTGCCGTCGATCGATTTGATGTTCACCACGCGGATGCCGGGGGTGTTCATCGGAACTGCGAACATCAGCATGCCGCGGTGCTTGTCCGCCACGGTGCCGGTGCGGGTCAGCAGCAGGCAGTAATCCGCCTTGGCCGCGCCCGAGGTCCAGATCTTCTGGCCGTTGATGCGCCAGGAGCCGTCCTCCTGTTGCACCGCACGGGTGCGCAGACGGGCGAGGTCAGAGCCTGCTTCCGGCTCGGAAAAGCCCTGGCACCACATATGCGACATGGTCAGGATATTGGGCAGGAAGTGGTTCTTCTGCGCCTCAGTGCCCACAGCCATGATGACCGGGCCGGCAAGCTCTTTACCGATCGAGCCCACTGATTCCGGCATCAGAACGGCGCCAACCTCTTTGTTGACGGCCAGATGCTCGCGCAGCGTCAGACCATGGCCGCCATATTCTTTCGGCCAGGTCATGCCCCAAAGGCCCGCTTTATGCATCGCGGCTTCCCAGACGCGGGCTTCATCCAGCGAGGGATATTTGAAATCCAGGCTGTCCGCCTGCAGGGTCGATGGCAGATTCTCTGCCAGCCATTTGCGGGCATGGGCGCGGAAAGCGCCGCGATCCGTCGCCGGATCAGGCAGGGTCACATTGGTGTCAAAGCTCATGGCAGACCTCTGTTTTGCCGCAGGGCCACCGCCCCGAAGGGCGGCACCCGCGCGTCTTTGCGTCAACACGCCCCGTCCCGGCTCTGACGGAAGGGGCGCATGCGGGTCGCAGGGGGGCGACCTCAGGCGGCGGGCTCAGCGGCCCTTGAAAACGGGTTTGCGCTTCTCAAGAAACGCCATGCGTGCCTCGCGGGCGTCTTCGGTTTTCGCCAGCGCCATGGTGAATTCCTGCTCAAAGCGGTAGGCATCGCGCTGCGGCATGACATCGACCATATTGGCGGCACGTTTCGCGTAAATGGTCGCAAGCGGCGCTTTCGAGGCGATCTCGCGGGCCAGCTCCATGCAGACCGGCAGCAGCTCATCCGCGGGCAGCACATCTTCCACCACATTGCGCTTCAGCAGATCCTGCGCCGACAGACGCTGACCGGTGAAGAACATCCGGCGCATGGTCGAGCGGCCAAAGAGGGTCTTGAGCATCGACGCCCCGCCCGCCAGACCCACGTTGATCTCCGGCATACCGACCGAAGCGTCCTCTGAGGCGTAGATGATGTCACAGGCCGCAGCCAGCGCGAAACCCGCCCCGAGCGCGGTGCCGTTCAGCGCGGCAATCACCGGCTTGGCGCATTCGCGGATCGCATTGGTGGTCTCGCGGGTGATGCGGTTGTGCTCAAGGAAATCGCCCGCAATGTCAGCTGCCGGACGGTCCTTCAGATCCGCACCTGCGCAAAAGGCCTTGCCGGTGCTGGTCAGAACCGCACAGCGAATATCCTCGCGCTCAGAGATGGCATCAAAGGTCGCGACGATCTGCCGCCGCATCTCCCGGTTCAGCGCATTGACCGGCGCACGGTCGAGCGTGACCAGGGCCACGTAATCCGAGACTTCGAGACGAACGAACTGCTCTGCCATTGATAACCTCCCCATCTGCTGACCGATCGGTCAGGGCAGGTTTTGGCTATAATTGCAGCATCCGGTGAACAAGGCTGTGCAGCCGCTTTGATCCGCAGAACAGATCTGCAGAAAACGCAGCACAGACGAATGACCTCAATGATCTATCACCTTTATCTCCCCCGCTCTCAATGTGCCGTAACGTCACAGCCTGCGCCGCAGTTGACCTTCCGCATCGCTTCATTTTACCGCAGCCCCCGCAAAGGCGACGTTCACGTCAACCAAAAGCCGACCATTCGGTCAGCCCGCGCTTTGCACCCATGACGGAGGGGAAAAGATGAGCCTTACACTGACGCGCCGCGCCTTCACTGCTGCAGTCACCGCCGCAGTTGCCCTTGGTGCCCCGCTCGCGGCCCTGGCATCCGAAGGGCCGGTGACCATTGTTGTTCCCTATGCCGCAGGCGGCACGAATGACGCCTTTGCCCGCATGCTGGCCGACGGCATGTCCAAAGAACTCGGCCGCAACGTCTTTGTCGAAAACAAGCCCGGTGCCAATGGCATCATTGGCGCGACCTTTGTGGCCAAAGCGAAGGCTGATGGCACGACCCTGCTTCTGGGCGGCACCGGCCCGGTCTCCCTCAACACCATGCTGCGCGCAAAGCTGCCCTATAAGCTCGAGGATTTCGCCTCCGTCGCCATGATGTTTGAGGGCCCGCTGACCATCACCGTGCCCTCAGCTCTCGGCGTCAATTCGGTCGAAGAACTCGCGGAGTGGTCAAAAACCAACGGCAAACCGATCCGCTACGGCACCCTCGGCCCGGGCTCCGTGACCGATCTTTACGGCGCGATCTTTGGCCGGGCCTTCGGCATCGACGTCCGCGCCGTGGCCTATAAAAACAACCCCTCCTCGCTCGTCGATCTCATCGGCGGCCAGGCCGAGATGTCCAATGCCACGCCCATCGCCCTGACCGAATACGTCAAGAACGGCGATCTGAAGATGCTGGCGCTGACCACCGCAGAACGCGATCCGGCCTTCCCCGAGATCCCCACGGTCACCGAACTCGGCTATCCGCAGCTGCAGGCGACCTATTGGACGGCACTTCACGCCCCCGCAGGCACTCCGCAGGACATCATCGACAGCCTCTCGGCGGCTGCGGTGAAAACCGTGCAGTCCGAAGCTTACCGCGATCTGTTGTCCAATAACGGTCAATATGAAAAGGCCGGCGGCCCGGAGGTTCTGGATGCACAACTGGCCCGGGACAAAGAGGTCTGGGGCAAAGTGATCGAAGACCAGGGGCTGAAACTGAACTGACTCCGGCCAGTTTGGCTTTTAAAAATACTCCCGGGCGGGGTCCGGGGAGGGCAGGCAGCCCTCCCCGGGGTTGCCCGAAAGCGCCGTACCCCCACGTAAAGCGCCCGACAGCGTCTCCCGGCCCTTCCCGGCTCAGCCCTGCTCCCCGCGCGGCGTGATGCCAAAGGCGATCATGCGGTAATATTCCCCCGCAATATCGCGCGCAGCGCGGCTGCCTGCCGGATTATACCAGCGATACATCCAGTTCAGCGATGACAGAATCATCCGCCCTGCAAGGCGCACATCGCTGATCTGAAACTCGCCGCGCTTCACCCCCTCTTCAAGGATCCGCCGCAACATCGTCTCAAACGAATCGCGGCGCAGCTTCATCTGCAAAGACATCTGCGCCTCATTCGAGGTCCAGAACTCCTGCGAGGCCGAGATCCAGGACAGACGGTTCTCCTCAAAGAAATCCGCCGTTGTCCGCATGAAAATCTCAAGCTGCTCCGAGGCACTGGCCTCTTTCGGAATCGCTCTGGCGACCGCCTCATTCAGCCCGAGACCGGATTGCGAGGTGATTCGGGTGAAGATCTGATATTTGTCGGTAAAATGGTGGTAAAGTAAGGACTTAGAGACGCCAGCCCCCTGGGCGATGTCGCGCATCGACGTGGCTTCATAGCCTTTTGAGGCGAAAAGCTCTGCGGCGGTCTCAAGAATGGCTGTGACCTTGTCTGCAGCTGGTTCCCGCATTTTCCCCCTCATGCTGGCGGCTCCTCCTTCGCTGCTTTAAGGGAGGCTCAGGGTTTGAACAACTGCCGGAGGGGACCGTCGTGCCGCTGAAAATTGAGCGCTTCGGGCGTTTTCACACCGACCTGGGCGAATGCCCGCTCTGGGACGGGGAAAAGCTGTGGCTGATGGACTGCCGCAAAGGGCTGATTGTCACCCTTGATTCGCAGGGTGAGGCAAGCCTGCAGGCCGAAGTGCCCGCTCCGGCCGGGTCTTTCGCGCTGCGCCAGGGCGGCGGTCTGGTCGTCGCTCTGCGCGATGAGGTGATTCTGATCGATCCCGATGGCAGCCGCCATGTGGTGGGCCGCCTTGAGGTGCATCACCCCAATATGCGGCTCAATGACGGCGCAGCCATGCCGGATGGCAGTTTCATTCTTGGCACCATGCATACGCTGCGCGAGCCGGGCGAGGCGCCGCTCGGCGGTCTCTATCGGCTTGGGACGGATCACCGTTTCACCCGCATTGGCCCGGCTCTCGGGGTGGCCAACGGGCCGCTGATCCATCCGGCGAGCGGGCTTTTCACCATCTGTGACAGCACCGCACGCCGCGCCGACAGCTATGAGTTTCTGCCCGATGGCACCCTTGGCCCGGCACAGCTTTATGCCGATTTCACAGCCCTCAATTCACCGCCCGACGGCTGCTGTCTGGATGATGAAGGCGGCTTCTGGACCGCGCTGGTCACCGGATCGGCGATCGTGCGGCTCGATCCGCAGGGTCAGGTGACGCAGCGCATTGATGTGCCGGTGAAACATGCCGCCGCCCTCTGCTTTGGCGGGCCGGATCTGAGCGAGATTTACCTCACCACCATTTCCGACAGCGGGCGGCTGAAGGCAGACGGCCCTCTCGACGGGGCCGTGCTGAAAATCACCGGCCATGGCCGTCGCGGCGTGCCGATGGACTGGTATCAGGGCTGAGCCGTCACCCGCGCGATCTGCAGCCGCCGCCAGGCGAAGGCCAGCAGAAACAGCGCGGTCAGCACCAGAATGATCGTCGCCCCCGGGGCCGAATCGAGGAAGAAGCTGAGGTAGATCCCGCCGCACATCGACAAAAGCGAGGCGGCGGAGGCCACCACCAGCATCTTCCCGAAGCTGCGCACCAGCAGAAAAGCAATCGCCCCGGGTGCGATCAGCAGCCCTACCGCCAGGATCAGCCCGGTGGCCGACAGTGTGGCCACCACCATCAGCGACAGCGCGGTCAGAAGCCCATAGTGCAAAAGCCCTGTGTTCAGCCCTGATGCTTTCGCCTGCACCGTATCAAAGGCCTGCAACATCAGGTCCTTCCACTTCAGCACCAGAAAAATCCCCACCGGCAGCGCGATCAGCGCTGAGGTGCGCAGATCTTCCGGCCCGATGCCAAGGATATTGCCAAAGAGGATGTGATCGAGATGCAGCCCCGAGCCGATGGCCGTATGCAGCACGATCCCGGCGCCGAACATGCCCGAAAAGACCACCCCCATCACGGTATCCTGCCGCACCCGGCTGTTGCCCGCCAGCCATCCGGTCGAGAGCGTGGTCAGCATCCCCGCCAGAAAAGCCCCAAGGATCAGCGGCACCCCCGCCACCCAGGCCAGAACGATGCCCGGCAGCACCGCATGAGAGACCGCATCCCCCATCAGCGCCCAGCCCTTCAGCACGAGGAAACACGACAACAGCCCCGCAGGCACGCTCAGGATCAGCGCCACGTAAAAAGCGTTCTGCATGAAGGGGAAAACGAAGGGAAAGCTCAGCGTCTCAATCATACGCCCGCCTCCGCCCGCAGGGCCTCAGCCGCTTTGCGTTTCAGCGCCAGATGTCCGTGTTTGGGCGCAAAGAAGAAGGCGGTCAGGAAGACAAGCGTTTGCAGGCAGACGATAATCCCGCCCGTCGCCCCGTTCAGAAAGTAACTTAAGTAAGCCCCGATAAAGCAGCTCAGCGTGCCGATGGCGACTGACAGAAGAATCAGCTGCGAGAAGCGGTCGGTCAGAAGGTAAGCCGTCGCCCCCGGCGTGACGACCAGGGCAATGACCAGAAAGGCCCCGACCGTCTGCATCGCCGCCACCACACAGGCTGAAAGCAGCGTGAAGAAGATCCCCTTCATCAGCCCCGGCCGCAGCCCGATCGAGCGCGCATGGCTTTCATCAAAAAAGACCACCATCAGGTCTTTCCACTTCAGCGCCAGGATCAGCAGCGAGACCCCGGCGATGATCACCAGCTGCAGCGTGTCGCCCGGGCTGATCGCCAGGATATTGCCCATGGTGATCGTCTGCACCGAAACAGAGACCGGCGAGACCGAGATCATGAAAAGCCCCAGCCCGAAGAAGGCGCTGAAGATCAGCCCGATGATCACATCCGACTTCAGCCCGCTGCGGTCTGAAAGCACCAGCATCGCCAGCGCCGCCAGCCCGCCCGAGAGAAAGGCCCCCAGCGCGAAAGGCAGGCCCAACATATAGGCCCCCGCTACCCCCGGAACGACCGAATGCGACAGCGCATCACCGATCAGCGACCAGCCCTTGAGCATCAGATAGGCCGAGAGAAAGGCACAAACGCCGCCGACGAGCGCCGAAACCCACATTGCGTTCAGCATATAGCCATAGGTGAATGGCTCGAGCAGCAGGCTCATGGCGCCTCCCCGCTCTGCCCCGTCGTGCGGGTCTGATGGCCATATTGCACCAGCGGACGCTCATCATCGGAAAGGATCGAGACATGGCGCGGGTCATCGTCATCATGAAGATCCGCCCCGCTCAGCGTCATGCGGCGCAGCACACCGCCAAAAGCGGTTTCCAGATTGTCATGGGTAAAGGTCGTGGCAGTCGGGCCATAGGCCAGCACCGTCCCCTTGACCAGAACCACACGGTCGCAAAATTCGGGCACCGAGCCGAGATTATGGGTCGAGACCAGCATCACCCGCCCCTCGTCGCGCAATTCGCGCAAAAGCCGGATGATCTGCTCTTCGGTGCCGACATCAACGCCGGTGAACGGCTCATCAAGCAGGATCACCTGGCCGTTCTGCGCCAGCGCCCGGGCCAGAAAGACCCGCTTCTTCTGCCCGCCCGACAGCTCACCGATCTGGCGGTGGCGATAGTCGAGCATATTGACCCGCGCGAGCGCCGCGGTCACCGCCTCATGGTCGGCGGCTTTGGGTCGGCGCAAAAAGCCCATGTGCCCATAGCGGCCCATCATCACCACATCTTCAACCAGCACCGGGAAGGTCCAGTCGACCTCCTCAGACTGGGGGACATAGGCGACAAGGTTTTTGCGCAAAGCCTCCCGCACCGTCAGGCCAAGCAGGCGGATCTCTCCCTTCGCCAGCGGAACAAAGCCCATGATCGACTTAAAGAGCGTCGATTTCCCGGCCCCGTTCACCCCCACCAGCGCGGTGACCGTGCCTTTGGGGATGCGGAAACTCGCATTGCGCAGGGCCGTCAGCCCGTTGCGATAGGTAACTGTCACCCCTTCCGCGAGAATGCCACTGCCGTCTGATGGATCGTCGCTCTGGGCGGCTGTCGTCTGTCTCATGGTCTTTTCATTCGCTGGCTCAGCCGGACATCCGGTTCTGCTTACTCTGCGGCAGGTGCCAGACCATCTGCAATGGTCCGTGCGGTGACCTGCAAAAGATCCAGATAGCCCGGCACCGGGCCGTCTGCTTCGGAAATGCTGTCGACGTAAAGCGCGCCCCCGTAAACCGCGCCGGTTTCCCGGGCCACCTGCTCGGCCGGGGCAGAGCTTACGGTGCTTTCACAAAAGACCGCCGGGATATTGTTGGCGCGCACTCCGTCAATCACCGCCTTCACCTGCTGCGGCGTGCCGGTCTGATCGGCATTGATCGGCCAGAGATAAAGCTCTTTCAGACCGAAGTCGCGGGCCAGATAGCTGAAAGCCCCTTCACAGCTGACGAGCCAGCGCCGCTCTTCGGGCAGCGCAGCGATGCGCTCACGCAGCGGGCCGATGGCCTCTTTCAGCTGCTCTTTGTAAGCGGCAGCATTGCTTTGATAGGTCGCTGCATTCGCCGGGTCCTTCTCCGAGAAGGCGCGTTCGATATTATCTATATAGATCAAAGCGTTCTCAAGACCCATCCAGGCATGGGGATTGGGCTTGCCGCTATAGGAACCCGAAGAAATGGCGATCGGCTCAATCCCTTCGCTGACGGTGACCGAAGGCACATCGCCCAGATTGCGCAGGAACTGCTCAAACCAAAGCTCCAGCCCCATACCATTCCACAGGATCAGATCGGCCCCATGCGCCCCCACAATATCGCGCGGCGTCGGCTCATAGCCATGGATTTCAGCACCCGGGCGGGTGACGGAAACCACCTCAGCCGCATCCCCCGCGACCTGACGCGCCATATCCGCGATCACCGTGAACGTCGTGACGACCTTCATCTTTTCTGCCTGGGCAGCGCCCGGCAGCACGGCGGCAAGGGTCAAAGCTCCGGCCAGCACACAGGTTTTCAGCATCATTTATAGTTCTCCGTTTCCCTGATGATATGCAAATGCAAATCATTCTCAAAAGTCAACGCGCAGAGATCGCCCCCGCACCATCACGCGCAAAGATGTGAGGAAGGAAAGGCGGCGCAGGCCAGGTTGCCTAAATTTTCAGCAATTCTCTGCGGGATTGCGGGCGCACCTGTGACAGAAGCCAGGATTGCAGCGCCAGAGCAGCCGGATTGGTCTGACGCCCCTCGGGAATCACCACGTAGTAGCTGTTCTCGGTCACGGTCGGGGCCACTTCCAGGGCCACCAGATCCCCGGCCGCAATCTCGCGTTCAATGAGATAGGACGGAAGAAGCGCCACGCCGAGCCCCGCACTGACCGCCGAGATGATCAGCGCGAACTGATCAAAGCGCATCCCTGCCCAGGCCGATTGATCAGGCAGACCCCGCGCAGCAAACCAGTCCGGCCAGAGCGAGGGCCGCCCCGACATGTGCAAAAGCGGCAGCCCGGTCAGGTCCTGAGGCTCTTCAAAGCGGTGGCGCGCCGCGAAATCGCGCGAGACGACCGGCACCACGGCCTCATTGCACAGATAGGTCGCGACCGCGTCGGGCCAGATGCCCTGGCCATAGTGGATCGCCAGATCCAGCGAAGTTTCCGCAAAGTTAAACGGACCGTCGCGGGTCTCCAGCGCCAGGGAAAGTCCGGGATGCGTGGCGGTGAAATCCGCCAGCCGCGGCACCAGCCAGCGCGCGCCAAAAGTCGGAAGCACCCCCACCCGCAGCAACTGCTGCTCCGGCGAGAGCGACAGCGCCCCGGTCATCATATCTTCCGCATTGCGCAAAAGACGGCGCACCTGGGGCAGCAGCCGCTCACCCGCCTCGCTCAACACCACGCGCTGGCGCACGCGCTCAAAGAGACGGTGGCCGATGCGATCCTCGAAATCGCGGATCTGACGGCTGACGGCACTTTGCGTCAGGTTCAGCTCTTCGGCGGCACGAGAGAAATTCTCATGCCGTGCAGCGCATTCAAAGGTCTGAAGGGCGGAGAGATCGGGCAGCAGGCTGCGGCGCATGGTGACCCCCGGCAGGATTTTCTGCGCGTGCTTTGCCACGAAAGCCTTTACCGCGGCAAGCGCCCGCCCGTCAGCGCCGCCAGAATCGCCGCATCACGCTCTGCGGCGAGGTCTGTGAGGGACTGTCCTGCAAGCATCGCGCTGACCCCCTTTGCAATCTGAGCCCGCACCTCCGGCGTCAGATCCGGGCGGCCCAGATCCTCCCACCAGCTTTGCATCGGATCGCCCAGATGCTTCAAAAACCCCTCCATCCCCGCCGCACCGCCGCCCAGGTGAAAAAGCGTCGAAGGCCCCATGACCGACCAGCGCAGCCCCGGCCCGGCGGTCATGGCCTTCTCAATCTCCGCGAAATCCGCAACGCCGCTCAGCGCCAGATGCACCGCCTCGCGGAAGACCGCCGCCTGCAGGCGGTTCGCGATATGGCCCGTCACCTCGCGGTTCAGCCGCACACAGGTTTTGCCAAGTGAGGTGTAAAAGGCCTCCGCCCGATCCAGCACCCCTGCACGGGTCGCCTGCGTGCCCAGCAGTTCCACCAGCGGTATCAGATGCGGCGGATTGAAGGGATGCGCCAGGATCAGACCGCCTGCATCCGGAAGACCCTTCGCCATGTCCGAGAGTTTCAGCCCCGACGACGACGAGGCAAGGATCGCCTCTTTCTTCAGCACGGGCGAAATCTCTGCGAAAAGTCTGTGCTTCACCTCCAGCCGCTCAGGCGCATTTTCCTGAATGAAGTCAGCACCTTCAGCGGCCTCAGCGGCCTTTGTGACAAAGCGGATCCGGCCCGTATCCCCGGCCCTCTCCCAGCCCAGCGCCTGCAGGGTCGAGGCGGCCGCTTCGACAAAGCCGTAAAGCTTTTCTTCCGCCCCCTCCCCCGGATCGGCCACTACCACCTCCCGGCCGGAGGCCGCAAAAAGCGCCGTCCAGCTTGCCCCGATCACCCCGGCCCCCAGCACGGCAATGCGGTGAAATTCCATCCTCTTCCCCCCTCGGTCTCCGCCTTAAGGCTAGGACGGCGAAAGCGGCAAAACCAGCCTTTCCTCTGGACGCATGGCAAAGGATCGCGTCAAATCACCGCAGCCCTGCAGGGGCTGCCTGTCCCTGCCGCAATCTGATCTGAGGTAATAACCGTGTCTGACCTGTCCCCGCGCCCCAATTCGCTCGAAGCCCGCGATATTGCCGCCCATCTGCATCCCTATACCAACCAGCGCAAAGCCGAGGCTGAGGGCTCGCTGATGATCGACCGCGGTGAGGGGATCTATGTCTTCGACACCAACGGCAAACGCTATATCGAGGGCATGGCGGGTCTTTGGTCGGTGGCCGTGGGCTTTAATGAGCCGCGTCTGGTCGATGCGGCAGCAAAGCAGATGGCGAAGCTGCCCTATTACCACACCTTCACCCAGAAAGGGCATGAGCCCGCCACCCTCCTGGCCGAAAAGCTGCTGGAGCTGGCCCCGGTGAAAATGTCGAAAGTGCATTTCACCAATTCGGGCTCTGAGGCCAATGACACGGCCATGAAGATGATCTGGTACCGCTCGAACGCTCTGGGCCAGCCGGAGAAGAAAAAGATCATCGCCCGCATCAAGGGCTATCACGGTGTGACCATCGCATCGGCCAGCCTGACGGGCCTGCCGAACAACCACCGCTCGTTTGATCTGCCGCTGCCGATGGTGAAACACACCCTCTGCCCGCATTACAAAGCCTTCGCAAATGAGGGCGAGTCTGAGGCAGAATTCGTGGCCCGCTTGGCCAAGGAACTCGAAGATCTGATCCTCGCAGAGGGCCCCGAAACCGTCGCCGCCTTCATCGGTGAGCCGGTGATGGGGGCCGGTGGCGTGATCATTCCGCCGGAAGGCTATTGGGCCGCCATTCAGGCCGTGCTGAAGAAATACGACATCCTGCTGATCGCGGATGAGGTGATCTGCGGCTTCGGGCGCACCGGCAATATGTTCGGCTCAACCACCTATGGGATGGAGCCGGATATTCTCGTCTGCTCGAAACAGCTGACCTCGTCTTATATGCCGATGTCGGCCATTCTGGTAAACGACCGGGTCTATCAGCCGCTGGCGGATGAGTCGCAAAAGATCGGCACCTTTGGTCACGGATTCACCGCCGCAGGTCACCCCGTCGCCGCCGCCGTGGCGCTCGAGAACCTGAAGATCATCGAAGAGAAAGACCTCGTCGGCAATGTCCGGGCGCTGGCCCCGAAATTCGCTGCCCGTCTGGCAAAGCTTGGGCAGCACGAGCTGGCCTTTGACGCCCGCTCGGTCGGTCTGATCGGCTGCCTTGAGCTGAAGCCCCAGGAAGGCGCGGTGGGCGCACGCGGCGCGAAACTTGTGGGCCTCCTGCAGGAAGAGGGGCTGATCTCGCGCGCCATCGGCGACACTCTGGCGCTCTGCCCGCCGCTGGTGATCACCGAAGGCCAGATTGATGAGCTTTTCGACGCCTTTGAGCGTGCACTGGCGAAAATGTAATCTCTGAGGGCCGCCCTTCGGGGCGGCCCTCAGCTTTCGGGCGAGAGCGTCAGGGTGATGCGGTCTCCGGCAAACCAGGTGCGGCCAAATTCCACCGGCTGCCCCGCCGCATCCACATTCACCGCATCCGACCGCAGGATCGCCGCCCCCTCCCGCAGCTGCAGCGCCAGCGCCAGGGTCCCTTCGGCAATCCGCGCCGTGATGCGGGTCGAGTGGCGGGTGTAATCGGCAACCCCGCAGGCCGAAAGCGCCATCGTCACCGACTGACAGGCCGTGATCTCGGCGCAAAGCCCCGGCAGCCGCTCCGCCGGAAAGACCGAGCGAAAGACTGCCACGGGCTGCCCGTCGATCAGCGAAACCCCTTCGGCCACATGGACCTGCGCACCGGGGATCAGCCCCAGCGCCTCAGCCTCGCGCAGATCCGCCGCGCGGGTTTCCAGCCGCGTGAAGCGACGCGCGGGGCTGCGGCCGGAGGCCAGCACATTCTGATGAAATCGGGTCCGCAGGCTCAGCGGGTAATCCGTGGGCTTAGAGGCCACAAAGGCCCCCGCCCCCCGCCGGGTGCGCACCAGACCCTTTCCAACCAGATCCGCCAGCGCCTGGCGCACCGTGTGGCGGTTGACGCCAAACCGCGCCGCGAGGTCAGCCTCAGTCGGCAGGCGGTCACCGGGGCGATATTGCCCGGCCGCGATTTCACCGGACAGCGTCTCGGCGATTGAGCGCCACAGGATCTGCCGTGCCATCCGTCCCTCTGACACAAAAGTTTCACTTGCCCGACTGTGGCAGGCCTCCTAGCATTTGTCTAGTTGTCTACACCGACAACCTCCCGAGGATGTTGAGGTTTCCATGCCCCCGACTGCACGGCAAAGCTGGCTCTCGCTGCTTGCCAAATCCCAGCCCGATCGGCTTGAGGCGCTGTTTCCTGAATTGCCGCCGCACCGCATTCTTCGCGCGCCGGAGATCGGCTCTGTGATGGTCCAGGGCCGCACCGGCGGCACGGGCGCGCCCTTTTCGCTGACAGAGATGGTGGTCACCCGCGCCTCTCTGGCGCTCGATTGCGGCACGGTGGGTCATGCCCTGGTGCAGGGCCGCAGCCGCGATCAGGCGCTGCGTGTCGCGGCCCTTGATGCTTTGCTGCAGACCGACGCCGCCCCCGGGCTTGAGGCGAGGGTGCTTGCCCCTTTGCGGGCTGAGGCTGAGGCGCGCAAAACCGCCCGCGCGGCGAAAGCCGCCGCGACAAAGGTCGAATTTTTCACCCTGATGCGCGGAGAGGACTGATGACGGTTTTAAGCGGCGGTTTTGCCGATCCGGCTACCGAAGCCGCCCAGAGTTTCCGTGCGATCCTTGAGGCTGTGGCGCGGCCCGGACGGATCTTTGATGTCACGGGGGTGACCCCTCCGGCACCGCTTTCGGTGGCGGCGGGCATTGTCCTGGCTACCCTGGCCGATCATGAGACCCCGGTGTTTCTGGCCGGGCATTGCGACAGCCCTGAGATACGCGCCTGGATCTCCTTTCACTGCGGCGCACCCTTTGCCCCTGCCGAAGAGGCCGCCTTCGCCCTTGGCACCTGGGCGGATCTGCAGCCCGTCACCCGCTTTCGCGCGGGAGAGCCTGCCTATCCCGACCGTTCCGCCACGCTGATTGTGGAACGCGAGACACTGGCACCCCGGGGCTGCCGCCTCAGCGGTCCGGGCATTCCGGGAGAAGCCCATCTGAACCTGCCCGAAGCGGCGGCCTTTCAGGCCAATCACGCCCGCTTTCCGCTGGGCTTTGATGTGATCTTCACCGCCGGGGCGCAGCTTGCCGCCCTGCCGCGCAGCACCCGCACGGAGGCGCTCTGATGTATGTGGCCGTCAAAGGGGGCGAGCGGGCGATTGATGCCGCCCATGCCTGGCTTGCCGAAGAGCGCCGGGGGGATCCGGCCGTCGCGGAACTCAGCCTTGCGCAGATCCGCGAGCAGCTGCGCCTGGCGGTGAACCGCGTCATGGCCGAGGGCTCGCTTTATGATCCCGACCTCGCGGCTCTGGCGCTGAAACAGGCGCGCGGCGATCTGGTTGAGGCGATCTTCCTGATCCGCGCCTATCGCACCACCCTGCCGCGTTTTGGCACCTCACGCCCGGTGAAGACCTCTGAGATGGCGGTCTCGCGGCGCATCTCAGCCACCTTCAAAGATCTGCCGGGCGGGCAGATCCTGGGGCCCACCTTCGATTATACCCACCGCCTGCTGGACTTCGCCCTTGCCGCCGAGGGCCTGCCGCCAAAGCGCGCCCCACAGGCCGCCCCCCCGACGGAGCCCATGCCCCATGTCACGGCGCTTCTGGGTCTCGACGGTCTGATTGAGCAGGAACCGGCCTCAGAGGCCCCGGCCCCCGATCTGACCCGAAGCCCGCTGCAGCTGCCCGCGAACCGGGCGCTGCGCCTTCAGGCGCTCGCGCGGGCGGATGAGGGGTTTCTTCTCTCGCTCGCCTATTCCACCCAGCGCGGCTATGGCCGCACCCATGCCTTTGTCGGAGAGCTGCGCATCGGCATGGTCACCGTTGAGGCTGAGATCCCCGAACTCGGCTTCGCCATTGAGATCGGTGAGATTGAGCTGAGCGAATGCGAAAGCGTCAACCAGTTCAAAGGCTCAAAGACCGAGCCTGCGCAGTTCACACGTGGCTATGGTCTGGTCCCCGGTCAGTCTGAGCGCAAGGCGATCTCCATGTCGCTGGTCGATCGCGCCCTGCGCTGGAGAGAGCTTGGCGAAGACTTCACCGGCGCCCCGGCCCAGGACGAAGAATTCGTCCTCAGCCATTGCGACAATGTGCAGGCCACAGGCTTCCTCGAGCATATCAAACTGCCGCATTACGTCGATTTTCAGGCCGAACTGGAGCTGATCCGCCGCCTGCGTGCCACCGCCGAAGCCGGGGCGGAGGGGGCAGAATGAGCATCGTCTTTGACATCGGCACTCTGGCCGGGGCCCGGGCGGCCAGCCTTAAGCCCATCCCTTTCACCGGCGCAGAGGATCTGCGCCACAGCCTGACCCGAAGGGGGCTGTTATGAGCGGCTATAACTTCGCCTATCTTGATGAGCAGACCAAACGCATGCTGCGCCGCGCTTTGCTGAAAGCCTTGGCCATTCCGGGCTATCAGGTGCCCTTCGCGTCGCGCGAGATGCCCATGCCCTATGGCTGGGGCACCGGCGGGGTGCAGGTCACCGCCGCCTGTCTGACGCCGGATGACCGGCTGAAGGTGATCGACCAGGGCGCGGATGACACCACCAATGCCATCTCCATCCGGCGCTTCTTTGAGCGCACCGCCGGGGTCGCCACCACCACTGCCACCACAGAAGCCACGGTGATCCAGACCCGCCACCGCATCCCCGAGACGCCGCTGCGCGAGGGGCAGATCCTCGTCTATCAGGTGCCGATCCCTGAGCCTTTGCGCTTCCTTGAGCCGCGGGAAACCGAAACCCGGCGCATGCATGAGCTGGAGGATTATGGCCTCATGCATGTGAAGCTTTACGAAGACATCGCCCGGCACGGCGAAATTGCCACCGCCTATGCCTATCCGGTGAAGGTTGAGGGGCGCTATGTCATGGACCCGTCGCCGATCCCGAAATTCGACAATCCGAAGCTCAATGACAACCCGGCAATCCAGCTCTTCGGGGCCGGGCGCGAATGCCGCATCTATGCGCTGCCGCCCTATACCAAGGTGGTGCCGCTCGACTTTGAGGATCACCCCTTTCAGCCCGGTCGGGCCGATCAGACCTGTGCGCTTTGCGGCGCGCAGGAGAGCTATCTGGATGAGGTCATCACCGATGACCGGGGCACGCGGCTTTACTGCTGCTCTGACACGGATTTCTGCGCCTCGCGTCAGGCCAGGGCTGAGGCGGAGGCATAGGGATGGATCTCTTACACGCGCAAACGGCAACACCGCTGCTGCAGGTCTCGGGGCTGACAAAACTTTACGGCCCCCGAACCGGCTGCCGGGATGTGAGCTTTGATCTTTATCGCGGCGAAGTGCTGGGCATCGTCGGCGAAAGCGGCTCCGGCAAATCAACGCTTCTCACCTCGCTTGCGGGGCATCAGCGCCCGGATCGGGGCTCGGTCCTCTGGCAGGGGCAGGACGTGCTGGCGCTGCCGGAAACCGGCCGCAGAAAGCTGATGCGCAGCGACTGGGCCTATGTGCATCAGAACCCGCGCGACGGGCTGCGCATGGGCGTCAGCGCCGGGGCCAATATCGGCGAGCGGCTGATGGCGCTTGGTGCGCGGCATTACGGAGAGATCCGCGCCGCCGCCCTTGACTGGCTGGCGCGGGTGGAGATTGACGCCGCCCGCATCGACGACCGCCCCTCAGCCTTTTCAGGCGGCATGCAGCAGCGGCTGCAGATCGCGCGCAATCTGGTGACCGGCCCGAAGCTGGTCTTCATGGATGAGCCGACCGGGGGCCTTGATGTCTCGGTTCAGGCGCGGCTGCTGGATCTGCTGCGCGGGCTGGTCCGCGATCTGGGGCTTTCGGTCATCATCGTGACCCACGATCTCGCCGTGGCGCGTCTGCTGGCCGACCGGCTGATGGTGATGAAAGACGGCCGCGTTGTGGAAGAAGGGCTGACCGATCAGGTGCTGGATGATCCGCAGCACAGCTATACGCAGCTTCTGGTCTCATCGGTTTTGCAGGTGTGATGCGATGATCCTTGTCAGAGAGCTTTGCAAAACCTTTACCCTCCACAATCAGGGCGGCGCGGTGATCCCGGTGATGGACGGGGCAAACCTGCAGGTGGAACGCGGCGAATGTGTCGGGCTGACCGGTCCTTCAGGGGCGGGCAAATCCACCCTGATGCGGCTGATCCATGGCAATTACCTTGCGGCCTCGGGCGAGATCCGGGTGGCGGGCCATGCGGTCACCGGGGCCTCAGCGCGGGAGATTCTTGCGCTGCGCCGCGCGCATCTGGGCTATGTCAGCCAGTTTTTGCGGGTGATCCCCCGCGTGCCCACCCTGGGCGTGGTGGCAGAGCCGCTTTTGCAGCTCGGGGTGGAGCGTGAGACCGCTGAGGCGCGGGCGGCAGCGCTGCTGGCGCGGCTGAACATCCCTGAGCGGCTCTGGTCCCTCTCGCCCACCACCTTCTCGGGGGGCGAGCAGCAGCGGGTCAACATCGCCCGCGGCTTTGTGCATGCCTATCCGGTCCTGCTCCTCGATGAGCCGACCGCCAGCCTCGACGGCGCAAACCGCGAGGTGGTTTTGCAACTGATCGAAGAGGCGAAGGCCCGCGGCGCGGCCATCCTTGGCATCTTCCACGACGAAGCCGCCCGCGCGCGGGTTTGCGACCGGCTGGTCGATGTGACCGGCTTCACCCCGGGGCTTGCGTGATGCGCAGCGATCTGGTCGCCGTGGTCGGCCCTTCCGGGGCCGGAAAAGACACGCTGATGGAAGCGGCCTGCAGGACGGGGCGCGGCATTCGCGCGGTGCGGCGGGTCATAACCCGCCCCGCCTCTGCGGGCGGAGAAGAATTTGAAGGCGTGAGCGAGGCAGAGTTCTCCCGCCGCGAGGCGGCCGGAGACTTCGCCCTGACCTGGGCTGCCCACGGGCTGCGCTATGCCATCCCGAAGGCGGAACTGACGGGGAGCGGAACGCTTCTCTTCAATGCCTCACGGGCCGTGCTGCCGAAGGCCGCAAAGCTCTGGCCGGGGCTGCGGGTGATCCTTGTCACCGCACCGCCCGAGATCCTTGCCGCGCGGCTGGCCGGGCGCGGGCGCGAGGATGCGCAGGATCAGGCCCGCCGCGTGGCGCGCGCCGCCTTTGCCCTGCCCGAGGGCATCCGCGCCGTTACCGTGGTGAATGACGCAGCCCCCGAAGCCGGGCTTCAGCGCTTTCTGGCCGCGCTGGCGCCGGAGAGGGGGTAGCGATGCAGAAGTCGGAACGGGCCTTCAGCCGGCTCACCAAAGAGGCAGATCTCTGTGATTTCAAAGGGGCGCGGCAGGACGGGGGCAAACCAGTCCTGCACAAAACCCATGGCCTGCTCTGCCCCGGGGGTGCCATCGGTCAGCGTCATGTGAAACCGGAATTCTTCCAGCACATAGGGATAGCCATACTGGGCCAGCAGTTCCCGCTGCCTGGGGGTCAGAGTGTCGGGGCGGCGGCGCGCCACCTCAGCCGGGGTCAGGGCCGCGCGGAAGGGCTCAAGCCGGGTGACGATCTCTGCCGCGAAAGCCTGCAGGGCGGCGGTCTCCCCCTCGGGGATCAGCGCCAGAAAGCGACCGATCCGCGCCGGGGTCAGCCCGTCGAGGCTCACCGGCGCCAGACCGGCTGCCAGATCCTGCAGGGCGGCGTGAAGACCGGCGATATCGCAGCCCTCCGCCAGGCGGAAGGGGGGCTTCAGCGTGGCGTGAAACCCGTAGCGGCGCGGCTCTGCGGTCAGTGCGGCGACGTCAAAACCCGCCTCAGGATGCGGCAGCATCTCCCCTGCCTCTGCGTCACGCCCGAGCCAGCGGGCAGCGCGGCTTGCAAATTCTCCGGCCGGCGGGGCGTAATAGACCGCATAGCGTTTCATCCCCTGCATTGCCTCAACACCACGCATTTCCCGCTCCGTCTCCGTGCCTGACTGCCAGACAGAAAGACTGATAATGACCATTCTTGCAAATGCCACCCTGGTTCTGCCCGATGAGACGCTGCGCGGCAGTCTGCGCCTTGATGGTGGCCGCATTGCCGCCATTGACCAGGGCAGTTCCGTGCCGCTCGGGGCTGAAGACTGTGAGGGCGATCTGGTGATGCCCGGCCTGATTGAACTGCACACCGACAATCTGGAGCGCCACCTGCAGCCGCGCCCGAAGGTGGACTGGCCGCATCAGGCAGCGATCCTGGCCCATGATGCGGAACTGGCGGGCGTGGGGATCACCACGGTCTTTGACGCGCTGCGCGTGGGTTCGGTCGTGAGCAATAATAAGACCGGCTATTCCGAATATGCCCGCGCGGTGGCCAGCGAAATTCTGGACCTGCGCCGCCAGGGCGCGCTCAGGGTCAGCCATTTCCTGCATCTGCGCGCCGAGGTCTGCTCAGAGACACTCGTCGAAGAGATGGCGAAATTCGGCCCCGAGGACCGGATCGGCATCGTCAGCCTGATGGATCACACCCCCGGTCAGCGGCAGTTCCGCGACATCAGCAAGCTGCGCGACTATGTGATGGGCAAGCGCGGCATGTCGGAAGAGGACTTCGCCGCCCATGTGGCAGGCCAGCAGGCGCTGCGCGCGCGTTTTGGCGATCTGCATGAAAAGGCCGCCGTCAGCGAGGGCCGCCGCTATGGCGCGGTGCTTGCGAGCCATGATGACACCACGGCGGAACAGGTCGCCGTCTCGAAAGCACTCGGGGTCAGTTTCGCCGAATTTCCCACCACGGTAGAAGCCGCCCGCGCCTGCCGCGCCGAGGGGGTTCAGGTGATGATGGGCGCGCCCAATGTGATCCGCGGAGGATCGCATTCCGGCAATGTCTCGGCGGAAGAACTGGCGCGGCTCGATCTGCTCGACATCCTGTCGTCGGATTATGTGCCCTCCTCCCTGCTGACGGCGGCGCTGCATTTAGGCGATCTCTGGGGGGATATGGCGCGGGGCATTGCCACCGTGACCCGCGCCCCGGCAGAGGCCACGGGCCTGCACGACCGGGGCCGTCTTGAGATCGGCGCCCGCGCTGATCTGGTGCGGGTGCGCCGGATCGGGCGCAGCGGCGGCCTGCGGGGCACCTGGGTTCAGGGCAAAAGGGTCGGCTGAGCCCCCGCTTTCACCGAGGCGATGAATTCTCCGAACGTCATCAGCCAGGGGCGTTGTTCGGGGTGAAAGGTGGCGTGAAGCGCTTTGGGCAGCACCAGATGCAGGTTATGCGCCTGCATCTCCGCCGTCTGCGCCCGGGAAATCGCAGGCTCCAGCGTCAGCAGATGCTTGTCGGTGATGCGGTCCGCTTCGGCCAGAACCTGACGCCAGCGGTCTTTGCAGGTGGTCT
Organism: Falsigemmobacter intermedius; assembly: GCF_004054105.1. GTDB lineage: Bacteria > Pseudomonadota > Alphaproteobacteria > Rhodobacterales > Rhodobacteraceae > Wagnerdoeblera > Wagnerdoeblera intermedia. Next base: position 149,334 of record NZ_SBLC01000004.1, on the reverse strand, counting down.
TCACCGCCAGCATCCGCAGGTTCTCTGCCGGATAGAGCGGATCGGCATATTCGGCCTCGCCCGGAAACAGGAAGTCAGCGGCGGCGCGCTTTTCCGTCGTCGCCTCACGGCGGTGACGGATGCCATTGGCTTTGAGGATTTCCTCAATGTGATGGGCAAAGGCGAAGCCCGCGCGGGATTTGCGGCGGTTCTGAACGGAAAGCGAGAAGCGCAGGAACCCTTCCACATCGGCCTCACCCTCTTTCATGAAGCCGCTTTTCAGCCGTTCGGCCACCACCTCACGCTCCAGTCTGCGGAAGAGCGCCTCATCCAGCTCCATCCAGGACAGCAGCGCCCCGTCGGGATCATTCACCGGGTCCACCTGCTTCAGACAGCTGCGCGCAAAGGCCGAGAATTCATCGGTGCGCGGGAAGGTCAGCCCGAATTTCTTTACCAGACGCTCAAAAGCCTCGGTTTCAGGGATCTCCGGCTCGATCCCCAGCTCATCAAGAATGAAGCCCGCAGCGAAGTCGATGCCGCGCCCGCCGTCTGACAGGTCGCGCTGCACCAGCGCAAAATCAAGGCTCAGCTCCAGACCGAACAGCCACAGCAGCTTTTGCTCAATCGAGCTGCCGCTGGGGCAAAGGATCGCCAGCAGCCGCCCCGCCGTGGTCATACACAAAAAGAGCGTATCACCCGGCCGTGCCCGATAGACCACCGGGTTGGCCGCATGGGGATAATAGAGGCGGTATTCGGGCGGGCGATGCGGTGTGCGCTTGCGGGTGTTGTACCAGGTGCCGCTGGCCTCAATGCGCAAAGGGGCCTCATCCTCGTCATCCATCCACAGATAGGTGACCGGGATCACAACCTTATCAGCAGGGGTGCCCAGATAGGTGCGAAAGACGTCAACACTTTGAAATTCATGCTGCTTTGATGCGGTGGGATCGACCTCAACCGCCTTCAGCCCCTTGGCTGCGGCGCCAATAAAATACTTCGAAAGCGAGCCACGCGTGATCATTCCGCCCCCCTGCCCGTCAGATCCGTCTCAGGCCTGTCGCTGCGCAGCCAAAGGCTGAGCTGCGAAATCACCTCATCGAAGGGGCGCTTTTCACGCCCGCGCAAAGCGCAGTCCCAGACCCGCGCAACCCGCCAGCCCCGCGCACGCAACTCAGTGAATTGTGCGGCATCCCGCGCGATATTGCCGCTGATCTTCGCGCGCCAGAAGTCCTCGCGTGACTTTGGCCATTTGAAAAGCGCGCAGTCATGGCCATGCCAGAAACAGCCGTTAATAAAGACCACCGCCCCCAGACCCGGAAAAACCAGATCCGGCTTTCCCGGAAGCGTCTTCACATGCAGCCGATAGCGAAAACCGCGCGCATGAAGCGCGCGGCGGATCCGCAGTTCCGGGCCGGTATCCGCGCCCCGGATCGCCGCCATATTGCGCGATCTGGTCGGGGCGTCATGAACGTCAGCCACGTTTCTTCCGTTTGGGCGCAGGCTTTGCCATGATCTCAAGGATATGCGGCCGCATGATCCGGGCCACTTCGGCAAAGACCGGAACGGCCACCGAATTTCCAAACTGCTTATAGGCCTGGGTATCCGAGACCGGGATACGGAAATTGTCGCCATAGCCCATCAGGCGGGCGCATTCCCGCGGGGTCAGACGGCGCGGGTTCCGCCCCGGACCGCGATCCACCAAAATCTCAGAGCCGTCCTTGTAATAGCGCGCCGAAAGCGTGCGGGCGATCGATTGCCCGTTGACAAGGCCAAAGCCGAAACCATTGCCCTTGGCCTTATGCTTGGCGGCATAGCTTTGCAGATAGGCCCAGAGCTTGTCGGTCAGGGTGTATTTCTCACTGACCTCTGCATCCGGCCCGAGCGTGAAATGGCCTTCCGGCGCCTCGGTCCCGTTTTCGGGATGCAGCACCGCATTCATGCGCCGCCCGCCATAGGCCGGCAGGGAAAGATCATCCCAGGTGAATTTCACCTTGTCGCGGAAACCCACAAGGACGATGCGCTCCCGGTGCTGCGGCACGAAGTGGCCGGCATCAAGGATGCGGTAATGCAGCGTATAGCCCAGATCCTCGGTCAGCTTGCGCCGGATCACCTCAAAGGTGCGGCCCTTGTCATGGCTGGTCAGGTTCTTGACGTTTTCCAGCATGAAGGCCGCCGGGCGGTGATGTTTGAGGATGCGCAGCACATCAAAAAAGAGCGTGCCCTGGGTCTCATCTTCAAAGCCATGCGCGCGGCCAAGGGCGTTCTTTTTCGACACCCCCGCAATCGAGAAGGGCTGGCAGGGAAAGCCCGCCACCAGAACGTCATGGGGCGGAATATCCTTCGCCTCAACCTGCCGGATGTCGCCCGCCACGGGGCGGTTGTCGGGGTAATTCGCCAGATAGGTCTGCTGGGCGTATTTATCCCATTCCGAGGTAAAAACGCAGCGCCCGCCCGCCGATTCCATCGCCCGGCGCAGACCGCCGATCCCGGCAAAGAGGTCGATAAAGGTGAAATCCGGGCAGTCGCCCGCATCCGGTGCGCGCGCCGCAACCTTCATGCGCAAAAGCTCGAGCACCCCTTCACGCGGATGCTCTTTGCCACTCTTGAAGCGGTAGATATGCCCTTCCGAATAGTCCAGAAGCTTTGCCGCATCGGGAACGGACAGGCCCGCTTTCAACAGCAGGTCCTCGAATTCGGTCATCGCGCGGGCTCCTTCGCCCGTGGCGGGCCGTCTGTCGGGGGGAATATTTCTGACATTTTGCCAAAAGCTGCCCCAGGGCACAAGAGGCAAGACGCCGTTTCGGGAACAAAAAGGGCCCGGCACTTTTCAGTGCCGGGCCTTCCGTCAAGGGACGCTTTGACTGTGGTTATTCGCCGCCGCCGAGGCTGTGGATATAGACCGCGACCGAACGGATGTCGGCTTCCGTCAGACGCTCATTCCAGGCCGGCATCACGCCTGCGCGGGCGTAGGTGACGGTATGGGTCAGCGAAGCAACGTCACCGCCATAGAGCCAGATCGCATCGGTCAGGTTCGGCGCACCCTGGCTGCGGTCACCGGTGCCGTCTTCGGCATGGCAGCCCGAGCAGTTGTCGGCAAAGACCGTCTCACCTGCCGAAGCAAGGGCTGCATCATGCTCCTGCCCCGAGATCTGGCGGACATAGTGCACGACGCCGTCGATGTCTTCTTTCTCCAGCATTTCGCCAAAGGCAGGCATCATCGAGAAGCGGGCTTCTTCGCTCTGCGTATTGCGGATGCCGTGGGTGACGGTCAGGTGGATATCCTCAACCGAACCGCCCCAGAGCCAGTCGTCGTCGAGCAGGTTCGGATAACCACCCGGGTTCCCGCCCGCGCCCGAGCCGTGGCACTGCGCGCACCAGGTCTTGAAGACCGCGGCACCCGACTGCTTGGCAAAGGACTGCAGCTCTGCATCGTCGCTGATCTCATTGAGTTCAGCCTTCACCAGCTTTTCGCGCACCGGCGCGTTCAGCTCCGTGAATTTGTCGATATTCGACTGCAGCTCTGCCACGCGGTTGTAGCCGAGGATGCCCTGGGTTGCCCCGTTGATCAGCGGCCATGCCGGATAGGCGATCGAATAAAGCACCGCCCAGAAAATCGAGGCATACCAGGTCCAGAGCCACCAGCGCGGCATCGGGTTGTCGAGTTCCTCGATGCCATCCCAGGAATGGCCCGTGGTCGGCACTTCGCCGGGCTTGTGCTCTTTGTCGTGATGGGCGCTCATCTGTCACGCCTCCTTTGCGGGCCGGACATGCAGGCTGCCCGGGGTGTCATCGTTACGGAAGATCGACTGCGCGGCATCGTCATGCACGCTGCGGCTGCCCGGGCGCAGGACCCAGACAAAGACGCCGATGAAGAACAGCGTCATAAACAGCAGGTGCCAGCTGTCTGCGAAGTTGCGCAGAAACGCATAGGTTTCCATCACAGCCTCCGTCAGCGGCTCAGGTCAGGCTGGAAGGTCGAGAAATCAACCATCGTCCCCAGAACCTGCATATAGGCGATCAGCGCATCAGCCTCGGTCAGTTTGTCCTGACCGTCGAAGTTGCGCACATTGACCGGCGTGCCGAAGGCGGCTTTGCCGTAACGCTCTTCCAGACCCTCTGCGTCCCCCTCAGGATCAACCTGAGCGCGGAAGTCGGCGGTCGCGTTTTCGATCATCGCGGTGGTGTAAGGCACACCGAAGGTCGCGCTGGTCGAGAGGAAATCAGCAACATATTTGCCGTCGATTTCACGCTCAAACAGGAAGCCGTATTTCGGCATGATCGATTCCGGAACAACCGCCGGCGGGTTGCGGAAGTGGTCCTGGTGCCATTCGTCCGAATAGCGGCCACCTACACGCGCCAGATCCGGACCGGTGCGCTTGGAGCCCCACTGGAACGGACGGTCGTACATGCTTTCCGCGGCCAGCGAGTAGTGGCCGTAACGCTCGACCTCATCACGCATCGGGCGGATCATCTGGCTGTGGCAGGCATAGCAGCCTTCACGTTCATAGATCCGTTTGCCGGTCAGCTCGAGCGGGGTGTAGGGACGCACGCCCTCCACCTTCTCGATGGTGTTTTCGATGTAGAACAGCGGCACGATCTGAACCAGACCGCCGATGGTGACGACGATGAAGCTCAGCACCATCAGCAGGGTGGCGTGAGTTTCGATCTTTTTGTGTTTATCAAGAATGCCCATGAGTTTGCGCTCCGATCATTCCGCAGGCAGGAAGTTGTTTGCGTTGACCGGGGCCTTCGCAGGTTGTGCGCGGACCGTCATCCACAGGTTGTAGCACATGATGATACCCCCAGCGAGGAACATCAGGCCGCCCAGGGAGCGGACAACATACATCGGATGTTTCGGCGACACGGTGTCAGCGAAAGCGTTGACGAGGAAGCCGTTGGCATCCACTTCGCGCCACATCAGACCTTCCATGATCCCGGCAACCCACATCGAGGCGGCGTAAAGCACGATGCCCAGAGTGGCGAGCCAGAAGTGCCAGGAGACCAGTCGGACCGAGTAAAGGCCTTCACGGTTCCACAGACGCGGCACGAGGAAGTAAAGCGCACCAAAGGTGATCATGCCGTTCCAGCCAAGCGCGCCGGAGTGAACGTGACCAATGGTCCAGTCGGTGTAGTGCGACAGCGAGTTCACGGTTTTGATCGACATCACCGGACCTTCAAAGGTCGACATGCCGTAGAAACCGATTGCGATCACCATCATGCGCAGCACCGGGTCGGTGCGCAGCTTGTCCCATGCGCCCGAAAGCGTCATCAGACCGTTGATCATGCCACCCCAGGACGGCATCCAGAGCATGATCGAGAAAATCATACCCAGCGTCGTCGCCCATTCCGGCAGGGCAGTGTAATGCAGGTGGTGCGGACCGGCCCAGATGTAGAGGAAGATCAGCGCCCAGAAGTGGATGATCGACAGTTTATAGGAATAAACCGGACGCTCAGCCTGTTTGGGAACGAAGTAATACATCATGCCGAGGAAGCCTGCGGTCAGCAGGAAGCCCACGGCGTTGTGGCCATACCACCACTGGATCATCGCGTCCTGAACACCGGCATAGGCCTGAACCGAATCCGAGCCGAAGATCGAGACCGGCAGCGCCATGTTGTTCACAACATGCAGCATCGCGATGGTGATGATGAAGGCGAGGTAGAACCAGTTGGCCACATAGATGTGGGGCTCTTTGCGCTTCATCACGGTGCCGGCATAACCCGCCAGCAGACCCAGCCAGACGACCAGGATCAGCAGGTCAACATGCCAGGGCATCTCGGCGTATTCTTTGCCCTGCGAGCCGCCGAAGATATAGGACTGCACAGTCAGCACGATGATCAGCTGCCAGCCCCAGAACACCCACCAGCCCAGGTTGCCGCCCCAGAGGCGCGTGGCGCAGGTGCGCTGAACCACATAGAAGCCCGAAGCCATCAGCGCGTTGCCGCAGAAGGCAAAGATCACCGCCGAGGTGTGGATCGGGCGGATGCGGCCGAAGTTCAGATAGCCATGCGCCCATTCAAAGTTGAGGCTCGGGAAAGCCAGCTGCGAGGCAACCAGAACCCCGACGGCGAAACCGACAACACCCCAGAAGGCCGTCGCGATCACACCTGCGCGGACGACGCCGTCCGCGTATTCATTTTCATTCACCGGCTCTTTCGGCTCACCCATGTTGCGCAGGAGCCAGATAAAGACCACTGCGGCTGCAATCATGACGGTGAGCGCGTTGACCAGATAAGCCTCGTCGCGCGCATAATTGGCTGCAATCGCGGCGAGCACCGCGATCACGCCGAACGCGACCAGTTTAACGTAATCCCACATTATGCGTCCCTTTGTCTGATCCGGCGCGACACAGCCGTCGCGACAGACGTTATCCGACCTGAACTCCCTGGCGCAGAAGCGCCCTGGTCTGCATTGATCCAGGTCAAGCTCCCGCTTTTCACCGGCGCGGCTGCGCCACAGAGAAGCGGGAAACTCTGATCACCTTTGATCTTCGTCAAAGCGTGAAAGCTTGGCGGTGTGCAATGTGACACCTGATCCCGGGTCCGAGGACCGGGACGTCTTTGAGAAAGGTCAGGACCATGCCCTGGAAAACTCTGCTGACGGTGGTTACCGCCCATGCCGCCCGCCCTGCGCCCGATCTGAGCGCGCTTGACGCCGCGATCGGTCTTGCGCGCCAAAGCAACGCCCATCTTGAAGCGCTCTGCATCGGGATCGACGACACGCCCTATGGCTTTTTCTACAACGACACCGGCATCGCCGTGCTGCAGGACGCGCCCGACCGCGCCCTCGAGGCCGCCCGGGACGAGGAAAAGCGCCTCAGAAACCGGCTGGCCCGCGAGGAGATTCGCTGGAGCGTCGATACCGCGCTCAGCCAGCAGGCCACGCTCGGCAGCGTGATCTCGCAGCGCGCGCGTTTCAGCGATCTGGTCGTGCTCAGCCGTCCCTATGGGGCCGGGCGCAGCGCCGTGGATGTGGCCGTTGTGGAAGCTGCGCTCTTTGACGCCTCGGTGCCGGTGCTGATTCTCCCCGAATCGGGCGGGATCAGCGAAGATCCGGGCCGCATCGTCGTGGCCTGGAACCGCTCGCCCGAAGCGCTCGCGGCGATCCGGGCGGCTTTGCCGGTGCTGGTGCGCGCAAAGGCCGTCGACATCGCAATCATCGACCCCGAGGATCACGGCCCTGAACGCTCGGACCCCGGCGGGGCGCTGGCACAGTGGCTCTCGCGTCACGGCGTGAAGGCCGAAATCTCGGTGCTGGCGCGCACCCTGCCGCGCGTCTCTGATGTGCTGATCCGCCACCTGCGCGACCGCGAGGCTGATCTGCTGGTCATGGGCGCTTACGGTCACTCGCGGTTCCGCGAGGCCATCCTGGGCGGTGCCACCCGCGAGATGCTGGAGGCGGCCCCCGTCCCGGTTCTGATGGCGCGCTGAAGCGGCTCCCCGGCCCGGAACGCCAGCCTGCGCCGCGGCGAAAGCCGGGGCGCAGGACAGCGGCAGGTCTGCAAATGGGGCAACACGCATGGCGCTCACGATCAGAAGTCTGTCAGAATTTCAAAAACCCCGCCGCCCCCTCTCGGGCCGGCGGGAGATGTGATCAGGGCCTCTCGCCCGGCCTGTCAGGGCTTGGGGCGGTCGTCCCAGTCCGGCGAAAGGATGCGGTTCGCATCCCCCTTCGGGTCATCGTACTGGCGGTTCTTCATCGACCACAGGAAGGCCACGAGACCCATGCCCCCCATAAAGAGCGAGACCGGTATCAGGATCGTCAGAACTTCCATATCCTCACCTCGTACGCAGGGCGTTCAGGGCCACGGTGATCGAGGAGAGCGACATGGCCACCGCCGCCCAGAGCGGGCTGGCATAGCCCAAAAGGGCCACGGGAACCGCCACAACGTTGTAAGCCCCGGAAATCAGGAAGTTTTCCTGCATCCGTCGCGTCGCCACCTTTGAGAGGCGCAGCACTTCGGCCACCGGCGTCAGATCCCGGCTGAGCAACACGATGTCAGAGGCCACCCGCGCCGCATCCAAAGCCGTGGAGGGCGAGATTGAGGCATGGGCCGCAGCCAGCGCTGCCGTATCATTCAGCCCGTCCCCCACCATCAGCACGTGACGACCCGCCCCGCGCAGACGCTCCACCTCGGCGGCTTTATCTTCAGGACGGGCCTCTGCGGCCCAGTCCTCAATGCCGAGGCGCTCTGCGAGCAGGGCCACCGCCGCAGGCGTATCGCCCGAGATCAGCTTCACGGCCAGCCCGCGTGATTTCAGTGTTGAGATCAGTTCCTCCGCACCAGGCCGAAGCGCATCGGTGAAGGTGAAGGCATGGGTCGAGCCATCGGCCAGCATCAGATAGGTCGCGGTCTCAGCCCGCTCCGCCGCGCCAACCCAGGCCGCACGCCCAAGGCGCACCCGGCGACCCTCAAGGGTCCCCTCAATACCAAAGCCCGGCACTTCGCGCAGATCGCGGATCGCGGCGGGCGAGACAGCGGCTTCAGCAGCGCGCGCCGTCAGCGACTGCGCCAGCGGATGCGACGAGGCCCCGGCCAGCGCGGCCGCCACCGACAGCACTTCTGCGCTGTGATCGGCGAAATTCAACGGCTCAGGACGGCCCATGGTCAGGGTGCCGGTTTTGTCAAACAGCACGGTGTCAACTTCGGCCATCCGCTCCAACGCGGTGCCGGATTTGATCAGAAGACCCAGCTTAAACAGCCGCCCCGAGGCCGCCGTCAGCACCGCAGGCACCGCCAGACCAAGCGCGCAGGGGCAGGTGATGATCAGCGTGCCTGCCGCGATATTGATCGCCAGCCGCAGATCACCGCCGGAAATCCAGAGCCAGACCGCGAAAGCGCCAAAGGCCAGGGCATGAACCACCGGCGCGTAAAGCCGCGCGGCTGCATCTGCGAGGCCAGTGTAGCGGGTCTTCGCCGTCTCAGCCACGGCGACCAGTTCCGCCATGCGCGAGAGCGAACTGTCACGGCCGGCGGCCTCAACCCGCACCGTCAGCGGCCCGGTCAGGTTCACCTCGCCCGCGCTGACCACCTGGCCGGGGGCCGCAAAAACCGGCAGCACTTCGCCGGTCAGAAGCGAGCGGTCAAGCTCTGAGGTGCCCGAGACCACCTCTCCGTCCACCGGCATCCGGCCACCGGGGCGCACCAGCACCAGATCGCCTTTGGCCAGTTCGGCAATACCCACCGTCTCTTCGGTGCCGTCCCGAAGACGGATGGCACGCGGCACCTCAAGCGCCGCCAGTTCCTGCGCCGCCGAGCGCGCCATGGCGCGGGTGCGGTGATCGAGCCAGCGCCCGATCAGCAGGAAAAAGGTCAGCATGACAATGCCGTCGAAATAGGCATGCGGGCCGGAATTCAGCGTCTCAAAGATCGAGATCGCACAGCCCAGCACCATGGCCAGAGCGATGGGAAAATCCATCACCACCCGGCCCGCCTTCAGCCCGTCCCAGGCCGATTTGAAGAAGGGCTGCGCGCAGAAAATCACCGTCGGAATGGCGATCAGCCCTGCGATGGTGTGAAACATATCGCGCGTGGCATCCGTCGCGCCGACCCAGACCGCCACCGACAACAGGTTAACGTTCATCATCGAGAAGCCCGAGATGCCGATCCGCATGATCAGCTCACGGCTTTTGCGGTCATTCTCGGTGGTGCTGAGCAGACCGGGGTCCAGCTCATGCGCCTCATAGCCCAGAGCCTTCAGCGGGGCGATCAGATCCGCAGCCTCAAGGCTGCCGTCCGCCTCAACAAAGACCCGCTTCAGCGTCAGGTTCACCCGCGCCGATTTCACGCCCTCAAGCTTCTCCAGCCCCTTCTCGACGGTTGAGATACAGGCAGCGCAATGCGCCTCAGGGATCGAGAGCGTCAGCCGCGCCGACTGAGGCTGCGCCCGCCGCGCCAGATCTTCGGCGGCAGGCGCTGCGATGCAGGCCGGACAGGCAGACAGCGGGATCGGACCTTCGGGATCAGCGGCAAGCGACATGGATCACCCCCTCGGCACAGAGAGGTTGCGGGACTGACGGAACGCCGTGCCATCCTCTGCCAGAGCCTCGATGCGCAGGATCCATTTACCATAATCCAGCGCAACAGGCGCGATGAAATCAGCCCCCTCCCGGATGAAGACCGGGCGCTGATCGAACTCTGCAATAGTGGCGCGGCCCACCAGAACGCTGATGTCTTTCACCTTCGCAGGCTGACCTTCGGCATCTTTGATCGTGAGGATCAGATAGCCGTCGCGGTATGCATCCTCGACCTGCCAGCCCAGAGCCACCTGCGCGCGACGATCACTGTCGAAGCTGCGCGAGGCGTTATAGGTGTTCTTCCCTTCCAGCCCCGGAAAGGTGCTGATCGCCATCGAGGCCATAAAGACGTTGACCGCCGTGATGGTGCCAAAGAATGCCAGCAGGATCAGAAAAACATGGCGGCCGGTCAGCTTGCGCGTCATGGGTCAGTTTCCTTTGCCGTTAAAGACAGTCCCGGCCTGCACGCGGCTGCCCGCGCCATCGGCCTCAAACCAGAGGGTCAGATCGATCCGTCCGGCCTGCGCCACCTCAGAGCCTGCCGGCGCAATCAGATAGACGCGCTGTTGCAGGGTCTGGTCCGCATCAACCCGAACCACATCGCCCTCGACGCCTTCAAGCTCCAGACGAAGGCCTTCGGCGCCTTCAACGCTGATGCGGAACTCACGCGCATCATGGAACTGGTTGCGCAGACGCACATCATAGGTGTTGCGGATCGAGCCGTCCGAAAGCGTCACATAGACCGGGTTGCGCACGGGCGAGACGTTCACATCCACATCTGCGCGCAGGAAAAGCGCCACCAGCATGGCAATCCCAATACCGGACCACAGGACCGTGTAAAGAATGGTGCGCGGGCGCAGGATATGCTTCCAGACCGGGATCGGCTTGTCGCCCTGACGCTCAGCCGTCTCATCGGTCAGCGCCAGATAGTCGATCAGACCACGCGGTTTGCCGATCTTATCCATCACGTCGTTGCAGGCGTCGATGCACAGACCGCAGGTGATGCAGGCCAGCTGCTGCCCGTTGCGGATATCAATCCCCATCGGGCAGACGTTGACGCAGGCCATGCAGTCGATGCAGTCGCCTTTGATCTCAGGGCTTTCGCCCTTTTTCAGCTTGCCGCGCGGCTCACCACGCCAGTCGCGGTAACCGATGGTGATGGTGTCTTCATCCATCATCGCGGCCTGAATCCGCGGCCAGGGGCAGGCATAAATGCAGATCTGCTCACGCATAAAGCCGCCGAAGACAAAGGTCGTCGCGGTCAGGATCGCCACGGTGACATAGGCCACGGGATGAGCGCTCAGCGTCACCAGATCGTGCATCAGCGTCGGCGCATCTGCGAAATAAAAGACCCAGGCCCCGCCCGTTGCCACGGCGATCAGCAGCCAGACCAGCCATTTCAGGCTGTATTTGGCGAGTTTCTCTCCGTCCCACTTCTGGCGGTGCAGCCGCAGGCGGGCGTTGCGGTCGCCCTCAATCCATCGCTCAACCTGGATGAACAGATCGGTCCAGACCGTCTGCGGGCAGGCATAACCGCACCAGACCCGCCCGGCGGCTGAGGTGAAGAGGAAGAGCCCCAGACCCGCCATAATCAGCAGACCCGCCACGAAATAGAATTCATGGGGCCAGATTTCGATCATGAAAAAGAAGAAACGCCGGTTGGCCAGATCCACCAGAACCGCCTGATCGGGCAGATGCGGCCCCCGGTCCCAGCGCAGCCAGGGCGTGATGTAATAGATCGCAAGCGCGACCCCCATGATCCACCACTTCAGCGAGCGGAAGGTGCCCTTCACACGGCGCGGGAAAACGGGTTCCCGTGCAGAATACAGGCTGGGCGGCGGTGTAGTGTCTTCGCTCACGGGTCTGGCTCCGGATCCGATGAATGGGCCGTACCTTGCACATTCGCAGGGTGCTGGGATTGACCTGCATCAAATACGTCGAAAAACGATGCAGCCTTTTGCCGCAAGACTGTATCCTGAAACGAAAACATAACAAATCATGGCCATGCGGGGCCATTTGTCGCAGGCGTGGCACAGCCCGATGCCTGCAGAAGCGACAGGCCGCGACGGGGTCACCGCGCGGCCTGAAGCAAAAGGAATCGCCGGAGGGGGTCTTAGGGCTTTGCGCCGCAGACCGCACAATCGGTGCGACGCTTCACAGTGATCGTGCGGTTTTCCTGCCAGAGGCCGTCAAACATCAGCAGTCGCCCCTTCAGCCCCTGCCCGGCACCGGTCAGATATTTCACCGCCTCCAGCGCCATCAGCGAGCCTACAACACCGGGAAGCGGCGCAATCACACCGGCTTCTGCGCAGGCCGGGGCCAGCCCGTCAGCCGGTCGGGTCGGGAATACACAGGCATAGCAGGGCGCGCCGCCTGCCGGGTGGTAGAGACTGATCTGGCCTTCCCACTGGGTGATGGCCGCCGAGATCAGCGGCTTGCCTGCGGCCACGCAAAGCGCATTGACCAGATAGCGGGTGTCGAAATTATCGGTCCCGTCGAGGACCAGATCCACTCCGGCAATCAGCTCAGCCCCGTTTTTCTCATCAAGACGCGTCACCAGCGGATGGACCCGGATAAAGGGGTTCAGCGCCAGGGCCGCCCCGGCCGCCGAGACCGCCTTATCCTGCCCGAGCCGCTGGTCAGTATGGACAATCTGGCGCTGAAGGTTGCTGTTCTCGACCTGGTCGTCATCGACGACGAAGATCTCTCCCACCCCTGCGGCTGCCAGATAAAGGATCACCGGAGAGCCAAGCCCCCCGGCCCCCACCACCAGCACTCTGGCGTTTTTCAGCCGCACCTGCCCGGGACCGCCGATCTCGCGCAGCAGAAGGTGGCGCGAGTAGCGCTCCAGCTCAACGGATTTCAGCGGCCCGTCCTGCGAGGCAGAGGCCAGAATCTCGGGCTGCGGCGCCCGCGCGCGGATCCAGCTGAGGCCTCTTTTTACCAGCCAGATAAGCGCCGTCAGGCCAAAGGCCCACCAGATCCAGACGCCGCTGATCAGACGCTGCGGAAAGTCAGGCGAGCGGGTGTAGACTTTCCCCGAGACGATGTCTTCGACCACCATGAAGCCGATCACAAAGACCAGCGCCAGCGGCACCAGACGGTATCGTTTCGGCATCAGAATCGTCGCCACCAGAACGACGCCCAGCAGGAAGATCCAGGGGCTCATCACTTCACTCCGGTCGAGCCAAAGCCCCCCGCACCGCGCTCAGTGGCGCTGAATTCCTCCTCCGTCAGCACAAAGCGGGCCTGAACCACCGGCGCGGCGATGATCTGCGCAATGCGCTCGCCATGGGCGACGGTGAAGGGGCTGTCGGAGAGGTTGATCAGAATAACGCCCACCGGGCCGCGGTAATCGCTGTCGATGGTGCCGGGCGTATTGGCCAGCGTGATGCCGTTCTTCAGCGCAAGACCCGAGCGCGGGCGCAGCTGCACCTCCCAGCCTTCGGGGATCTCCATCACCAGACCTGTGGGCACCAGCGCGCGCGCACCCGGCGCCAGCACCAGGCCGGTTGCGCGATCTTCAGGGCGCAGGTTGGCGCGCACATCGGCGCCGGCGGCGCCCCGGGTGGCATAGGCGGGAAGCTCAATTGCCTCATCGGCCCAGGGCTCACGGCGAACGGCGATGCTGACCATCTTTTATCCTTTCACGGAGGGCTCAGTGAGCGCTCCGGCAATCCGCGCCGCCAGGCGGCGCGCCACTTCGTCTTTCCCCATCATCGGCCAGGATTCAGCGCCCTGATCAGAGATGATGGTCACGGCATTGGAGCTGCCCCCCATGATGCCCGTTGCGGGGCTGACATCATTGGCGACAATCCAGTCACATCCTTTGCGCAGCCGTTTGGCGGTCGCATATTCAATCACATTGTCGGTCTCAGCCGCGAAGCCCACAACAAGACCCGGCCGCTTATCGCCCGATTTTGAGACGGTGGCCAGAATGTCGGGGTTTTCCGCAAACTCCAGCCCCGGCGCTTTGCCTGAGCCGTCCTTCTTCATCTTGGACCCCGCTGCATTGGCCACGCGCCAGTCGGCCACCGCCGCTGCCATCACCGCCGCATCTGCGGGCAGCGCAGCCTGCACCGCCTCCAGCATCTCCCGCGCGGTCTGCACCTTCACGACCTCAACCCCCTGAGGCGGCGGCACATCCGCAGGCCCGGTGACAAAGACCACTTTCGCCCCCAGGTCCCGCAAAGCTGCGGCAATCGCCGTCCCCTGCGCCCCGGAGGAGCGGTTGGCGATATAGCGCACCGGATCAATCGGCTCATGAGTGGGGCCGGAGGTGACAAGGATGCGCTTCCCCGCCAGCCTGCCGCCGCCCAGCGCCCGATCAATCGCCTGCAGGATCATCACTGGCTCTGCCATGCGCCCCGGACCGAACTCGCCACAGGCCATGGAGCCGTCATCGGGCCCGCAGGTCAGCACCCCGTCGCCCTCCAGCAGCGCCAGATTGCGCTGCGTCGCCGGATGGGTCCACATCCGCACATTCATCGCAGGCGCAATCAGCACCCGCTTGTCGGTCGCCATCAGCAGGGTTGAGGGCAGATCATCCGCATGCCCCCCCGCCATCTTCGCCATCAGATTGGCCGTGCAGGGCGCCACCACCACCAGATCGGCCGAGCGCGACAGCTGGATATGGCCCATCTCGGCTTCAGTGGTCAGATCAAAGAGATCCTGATGCACCGGATTGCCCGCAAGCGCGGCAACGGAAAGCGGCGTCACAAACTGCTTTGCCGCCCCGGTCAGCACCGGCACCACCTCTGCGCCCTGATCCCGCAGACGCCGGATCAGTTCGAGCGATTTATAAGCCGCGATACCGCCGCCGATGATCAGAAGAATGCGCTTGCCTGCCAGCATCAAAGCCTCCCCGCGGGTCATGGGCTTTGCATAACATTCTTTCTCCGCGCTCGGAAATGCGGTTCTGTGTTGCCGGACCTTCGGAGAGAGAAGATGTCAGGCTATGAACCGGCGATCGGAAATCGCGCCTGATCCGGCTGGTCGCTGACAGACTTCGGCGCATGGAAGCGGGCTTTTGAGGCTTTTGCACTTCGTTCTGCCGCGACAGTACCGTGGCAGATGCCGGGGTCCGCCGAAGTTCAGGACGATCTTTCAGGGTTCATGGCGGCTGAGCGAAGTTAACCTTTTGTAAACTCTGTTATGCCAGACTGACCCCTGGCAGAACAGGCGTTTCCGTGGTCAGCAGCACCTATACCGTCTCGCTCCAGGGCGCAGAGGCCCGCCTTGTTGAGGTGCAATGCGCCTCAATGGCAGGATTACCGGCGTTTCACATGGTCGGCCTGCCCGACAAAGCCGTCTCCGAGGCGCGGGAGAGGATCCGGTCTGCACTCAATGCCCTCGCACTTGCGCTGCCCGCCAGACGCATCACCCTTCACCTCGCGCCCGCGGACCTGCCCAAAGAGGGTGCGCATTACGATCTGCCCATCGCCATTGCGCTTTTGGCCGAACTGGGACTGCTGGAACGGGAAATCGCGGCCAATACCCTGTCGATGGGGGAACTGACCCTCGACGGGCGGCTTATGCCGGTGGCGGGCTGCCTGCCTGCGGCGCTGACGGCTGCAGAGGCTGAGCGATCCCTTCTCGTGCCTGCCGATAACGGGGCCGAGGCGGCCTGGGTCGGCGCGGCAGAGGTCAGCGCCCCCGCAACCCTTGAAGAAGCCCTGCATCACCTGACGGGCAAACGCCCGCTGCCCCGCGTCAGACCGGGCGTCACCCCTGTCAATCCCGGCAGATTACCGGCTGATCTCAACACGATCCGTGGGCAGGAACGTGCCAAACGCGCGCTCGAAATCGCCGCTGCAGGCGGGCACCACCTGCTGATGACCGGGCCGCCGGGTCAGGGAAAATCGATGCTCGCCCGGGCCTTCCCCTCTCTGCTGCCGGATCTGAGCCCCGCGGAAATGCTGGAGACCGCCGTGATCCGATCGGTCGCGGGCAAGGGCGCGGCACCGGCTGTCAGCGCCACGCCCCCCTTTTGCGATCCCCACCACGGTGCCTCTCAGGCGGCGATCTGCGGCGGTGGTCGCGGGGCGGGTCCGGGCCAGGTTGCACTGGCGCACAACGGGGTGCTCTTTCTTGACGAACTGCCGGAATTTGCCCCCCGCACGCTGGATGCCCTGCGCCAGCCGCTGGAAACCGGAGAGATCCTGATTGCCCGGGCCGAAGCCCGGATGCGCTGGCAAAGCCGCTTTCAGCTGATTGCCGCGGCAAATCCCTGCCGCTGTGGCTGGGCGGCTGATCCTGCAAGGGCCTGTTCCCGCGCGCCGCGCTGCTCGGAGGATTATCTTGGCCGGATTTCCGGGCCCCTCTGGGACCGGTTCGATCTGCGCATCGAAGTGCCCCCGCTGACCGCAGCGGAGATGAGTGCTGCCCCGCGGGGGGAAGCCTCTGCCCTCATCCGCGAACGCGTGATCGCCGCCCGGGCGCGGCAGGTGCAGCGCTGGGGATCGGGCGGGCTGAATGCCCGCGCGGGGGGCACAGATCTGGAAGAGCGGGCCGCAGCCATGCCCGAGGCCATAGCTTTGCTGAGCCGGGCCGCGGAGCGTTTTGGCCTGAGCGCCAGGGGCTATCACCGCGTGTTGCGCGTGGCCCGCAGCATTGCGGACCTCGCGGAGTCGGAGCCGCTGGACAGCAGCCATATGGCCGAGGCACTGAGCTATCGCGGCCCCGGCGGGCCCTGGGGCGCCTGAGGGTCAGGCGCGTCTGGCCTCAATGGCTTCCCAGATTTTGGCAGCCGTATTGGTGCCGTCAAACCGCTCCAGCTCCTGAATGCCGGTGGGCGAGGTGACGTTAATCTCGGTCAGCCAGTTACCGATCACATCGATACCGACAAAGATCTGGCCCTTTTCACGCAGAACCGGACCGATCCGCGCGCAGATCTCCAGGTCCCGCTCGGTCAGGCTGACCTTTTCCGGACGGCCACCGACATGCATGTTCGACCGGGTCTCACCTGCCTGCGGCACGCGGTTGATCGCGCCCACGGGCTCACCATCCACCAGGATGACGCGCTTGTCGCCCTTCGCCACATCCGGCAGGAATTTCTGCACGATCAGAGGCTCGCGGTTGATGCCGGTGAACAGTTCATAAAGCGACGAGAGATTGCGGTCATTCGGATCGAGCCGGAACACCCCCGCCCCGCCATTGCCGTAGAGCGGCTTCAGAATGATATCCCCGTGCTTTTGTTTAAAGGCCCGGATGGTCTCAAGATCGCGCGCAATGGCAGTCGGCGGCGTCAGATCGGGGAAGTTGAGAACCAGCAGTTTCTCGGGGCTGTTGCGCACCCAGAAGGGGTCATTCACCACCAGCGTTTTAGGGTGGATCATATCCAGCAGGTGGGTGGTGGTGATATAGCCCATGTCGAAAGGCGGATCCTGGCGCAGCCAGACCACATCCATCTCAGAGAGATCCACCTCAACCTCAGGGCCGTAGCTGACGTGATCGCCTTTGACCCGACGCAGTTCAATCCAATGGCCGCGTGCGGTTACACGGCCCTCCTGATAGGCCAGTTTGTCGGGCGTGTAGTAAAACAGGCTATGCCCGCGCACCTGAGCTTCGAAGCCGATACGGAACGTGCTGTCCCCGTCAATGTTCACTGACCCGATCGGGTCCATCTGCAAGGCTACTTTCATCACCGACCTCCGCGCGATTTTTGCACGTTGATGCATCAGGCCGGGACAACTTGCAAGAAAACCTCAGGGCCCCTGCCTCAGGCGGCGAGGATATTGGGCATAACCTCGATCCGGCCATAGCGGTCGACCAGGGCCAGATCGAAGCGAATCTCTGTCATCAGCCCCCGGGGTTCACCGGCCAGGAATTCGTCAATGGTTTCGCGAATGCGCTGCAGCTGTGCCGGGCGTAAACGATGCAGCGCCGCTTCATGAGTCGGCGCGGCCTTCACCTCAACAAAGACAACAAGTTCCCCTTCCCGGGCGACCAGGTCCAGCTCTCCGCGCCGGCCCCGCCAGCGGCGGGCTGCGATCCTGGTGCCACCCGCCTCATAGAGACGGGCGACAGAAAATTCGGCAGCTTCTCCGTATAGAGTTCTGACCTGACCCTGCATCACGCCTCCGAAGGTGGCTCATCCTCCTGCAGTGTAAGGGCCAATTGGTAAACATCCCGTTTCGCCAGACCAAATTTCAACGCGATTTCGGCGGCCGCCTCTTTCACGCGCGCCCCGCCCCCCAAAGCGGCCCGCAGCGCAGCTTCCACATCGGCCGCCTCGACCACCACCTCATCGCTGCGATCGATCACCAGCACCACCTCGCCCCGCGGATCGCCCTGTGCGTAATGCGCGGCGAGTTCTGCCAGCGTGCCGCGGCGGGTTTCTTCAAAGCGCTTGGTCAGCTCGCGGCAGACGGCAGCCTGTCGGCTGGCACCGAAAATCTCCGCCAGATCACTCAGCGTCCGCGCCGTCCGTTTGGGGCTTTCATAAATCACCACCGTTGCACGCACCGCGCTCAGCTCACTCAGCCAGCTGCGCCGTGCAGTGGCCGTCGAGGGCGCAAAGCCTGCGAAGAAAAACCGGTCCGTCGGAAGCCCCGCCACCGTGAGAGCCGTCAGAACCGCCGAAGCTCCGGGTGCGGCGATAACTTTGTAGCCCGCATCCATGGCGACACGCGCCAGCTTCAGGCCCGGGTCCGCGATCAGCGGCGTCCCCGCCTCAGAGGCATAGGCCACCGATTTTCCTTCGGCCAGCACCCCGAGGATACGCGGCCGGGCGGCTTCGCCATTGTGGTCGTGATAGGGGATCATCAGGCGTCCGTTGACCGGTATCCCATGGATCTCCATCAGATGGCGCAGGGTGCGGGTGTCTTCGGCGGCCAGCACATCCGCGCCCGCAAGCGTATCGAGTGCGCGCAGCGTTATGTCGCGGGCAGAGCCGATCGGCGTGGCCACGAGATGCAGCCCCGGTTCGGGCCGCCGGCCCGCTGAATGGGGCATCGGCAGGATTGGGTCATTCATGGCAGATTCAGGCTCTGGAAAGTTTACACATGCAGGATAAAGGCATAGGGTCCGATGACCGACCGCCATCTCCGGGGAGTGATGATGATTGCCCTTTTGCACCGCGCCCGCAAGTCTGTGGCCGCATTTGGTCTTGCCGCAGCTGCCGGCATTCTCGCGGCCTGCCAGCCGGTTTCCATGGGCGGGACCGGCCCTGCGATCAATCCGAATGCTCCGGTTCCGGTAGCGCTGCTGGTTCCGGGAGCCTCGGGCCAGGCCAGCGATCAGCTGCTGGCGCGTTCGCTTGAAAATGCCGCCCGTCTGGCCATCGCCGATCTGGGCGGGGTGCAGATTGATCTGCGCGTTTATCAGACCAATGGTCAGGCCGGTGCCGCAGGCCCCATCGCCCAGCGGGCTGTGGCAGAGGGCGCACGCGTGATTCTCGGGCCGCTCTTTGCCCAAGAGGCCAATGCCGCAGGCGTGGCCGTCTCCGCGACCGGCGTCAATGTGATGAGCTTCTCAAACAATACCGATATCGCAGGCGGCAACGTCTTCGTGCTTGGCCCGACTTTTGAGAACACCGCCAACCGCCTGGTTCGCTATGCCGCAAGTCAGGGCCAGCGCCGCGTGATGATCATTCACGACAAAACCCCGGGTGGCGAAGCCGGGCGCAACGCGATTGCGCGGGCCGCGGCCGGCACCGGTTCGACCGTTGTGGCTCAGGCCGGATATGAGTTCTCGCAAAACGGCGTGACCCAGGCCGCGCCTTCGATTGCGGCCACTGCCCGCAGTGCGGGCGCTGATGCGCTGTTCTTCACCGCCGATACCGCCGGCTCGCTGCCGATGATGACGCAGATGCTGCGCGATCAGGGGCTGACGCCCGCACAGGCGCGCTATCTGGGCCTGACCCGTTGGGACATCCCCTCGGCCACGCTCTCGCACCCGGGCCTTCAGGGCGGCTGGTTTGCGCTGCCCGATCCGGCACTTTATAACGCATTCCAGGGTCGTTATCAGGCGGCCTATGGCGCGGCGCCGCATCCGGTGGCAAGCCTTGCGTATGATGGTATCGCCGCGGTTGGCGCCCTGATCAAATCCGGCCGCGCTGATGCGCTGTCGCGCAATTCGCTCACCCAGTCCTCGGGTTTCGCGGGCGTGGGCGGCGTGTTCCGGCTGCGTCCCGACGGCACCAATGAGCGGGCTCTCGCTGTGGCAGAGATCCGCAACAGACAGGTGGTGGTGATTGACCCTGCTCCGAGAAACTTCTCCGGCTCTCTCTTCTGAGGCTGAGGCACAACTGACCCTCCGGGATGACTTTCGTCACTCGGAGGAGACGGCAAAGCTCTTTGATCAGGCGGAACTGCGCCAGCGTATCTTCGCAGATCTGGACGGGGCTCCGGCGGATCTCGATCCGGCGGCCCGCCGCGCGCTGATCACGAAGCATCTGGCAGAGGCCAAAAAAGTTGCCACCGCCAGACTTTCGGCCGCCTATCTGGCAAGCCCCCGCGCCGTGCGGGGGCTTTTGTCGGCACAGACCTGGCTGACCGATGCCCTGGTCACCACGGCCTACGATGTGGCGCGCAGCCGCTTTCTGCCGCCCGGAACGCCCGAACCCACCCTCGCGGTCCTGGCCGTCGGCGGCTACGGCCGCGCCGAGATGGCCCCGCAGTCGGATGTGGATCTGCTGTTTCTTACCGATGACGACCCCTCTGCCGCCGCCAATCAGGTGGTGGAGACCATGCTTTATCTGCTGTGGGATCTGCGGCTGAAGGTCGGTCATGCCACCCGCTCGGTAAAAGAATGCCTGCGGCTGGGGCGGGAAGACATCACCATCCGCACCTCGCTGATCGAAAAGCGCCACATCACCGGCGATGCCAGCCTCAGCGAGACGCTGGGCAGCACCCTGCGTAAGCAGCTTTTTGCCTCGACCGTTCCGGAATTTATCGAAGCCAAACTGGCAGAGCGGGCCGAGCGGCACCGCAAACAGGGTGGCCAGCGCTATGTTCTTGAACCCAATGTCAAAGAGGGCAAAGGCGGGCTGCGCGATCTGCAGACGCTTTACTGGATCGGCAAATATATGACCGGCAAGCCGACCGCGGCCAGCATGGTCGAGGACGGGTTGTTCAGCCCCGATGAATATGCCCGTTTCCGCGCGGCCGAGACCTTCCTTTGGACCGCGCGGGCGCATCTGCATTACCTGACAGGCCGCGCCATGGACCAGCTGACCTTCGATCTGCAGGTCGAAGTGGCAGATCGCATGGGCTATCACGACCGCGAAGGCCGCCGCGCGGTTGAGCATTTCATGCAGGATTACTTCCGCTTCGCCACCCATGTGGGCGAACTCACCCGGGTCTTCCTGACCGCGCTGGAAGACCGCCACGTCAAAAAAGCGCCGCTTCTTGAGGGGCTGTTTTCACGCCGCCGCAAGGTGAAGCCGGGCTATAAAGTGCTTCACAACCGGCTGGGCATCTCAGATCCGGCGACCTTTCTCGCCGATAAACTGAACCTCCTGCGCCTCTTCGATGAGGGGCTGCGCACCGGGCTTCTGATCCATCCCGATGCAATGCGGCTGGTCACGGCCAATCTGCATCTGATCGATGACGACATGCGCTGCACGCCTGAAGCGCAGCGGATCTTCCTCGACCTGATGCTCAAGCATGGCAATCCGGAGCGGGCGTTGCGGCGGATGAACGAACTGGGTGTGCTCTCGGCCTTCATCCCCGAATTTGAACCCATCGTCGCCATGATGCAGTTCAACGTCTATCATCACTACACGGTGGATGAGCATACGATCCAGTGCATCTCGGTTCTCGATCAGCTGGAACGCGGCGATCTGAAAGACGAAACGCCCATCTCAACCGGAATTCTGAAGGCCGGGCTCAATCGCAAAGTCCTCTATGTGGCGCTTCTGCTCCATGACATCGGCAAGGGGCGGCCCGAAGATCACTCGATCCTCGGCGCGCAGATTGCGCGGCGCGTGGCTCCGCGTCTGGGCCTCAGCCCCGAGGAATGCGAGACCGTCGAATGGCTGATCCGTTATCACCTGCTGATGTCGGATACCGCGCAGAAACGCGATATTTCCGATCCGCGCACCGTGAAAGGCTTTGCCCGCCTTGTCGGCACCCGCAAACGGCTGGACCTGCTGACGGTTCTGACCGTCTGCGACATCCGCGGCGTCGGACCGGGCACCTGGAACAACTGGAAGAGCCAGCTTCTGCGCACGCTTTACCATGAGACCGTCCAGGCCCTGGAAAACGGCCTTGAGGGTGTCAGCCGCTCCATGCGCGAAGATGAGGCGAAAAAAGCGCTGCGCGAGGCGCTGAAAGACTGGTCGCGCGCCGATCTGAAGGCGGAGACCGACCGCCACTACGGCCCCTACTGGCAGGGCCTGCCCTCTGAGACCCATGCGATCTTTGCGCAGATGCTCCGCGGCATCGCCTCAGATGAGGTGCGGATTGACCTGCACCCCGATGAAGCCCGCGATGCCACCCGCGCGGCCTTTGTGCTCGAAGATCACCCCGGCATTTTCTCGCGCCTGGCGGGGGCTTTGGCGCTGGTGGGTGCGAATGTGGTCGATGCGCGGACCTATACCTCGAAAGACGGTTACGCCACGGCGGTGTTCTGGATCCAGGACGCAGATGGCCATCCCTATGAGGTCAGCCGCCTGCCGCGCCTTCGCATGATGATCGACAAGACCCTGCGCGGCGAAGTGGTCGCCCGTGAGGCGCTGAAGGACCGCGACAAGATCAAAAAGCGCGACCGCGCCTTCCGCTTTCCGACCAATATCACCTTCGACAACGAAGGCTCGGATATCTACACCATCATTGAGGTCGAAAGCCGCGACCGCCCGGGTCTGCTTTATGATCTGACGCGGACGCTGGCGGCCAATAACATCTATATCGCCTCGGCGGTGATTGCGACTTACGGGGCTCAGGTGGTCGACAGCTTTTACGTTAAAGATGCCTTCGGGCTGAAACTGCACAGCAAACCCAAGCTCGAGGCGCTGGAGAAAAAGCTGCGTCAGGCCATCATCGACGGTGCCGAGCGGGCGCATCAGGCATGAAACCGGTCCGACTGATCCGCTCGGCCCTGGTGGTCGGGTCCTGGACGCTGTTGTCGCGCGGCGCAGGCTTTGCCCGCGACATGATGATGGCGGCCTATTTAGGCGCGGGCCCGGCGGCAGAGGCCTTTCTGGTGGCCTTTTCGCTGCCCAATATGTTCCGCCGCTTCTTTGCCGAGGGCGCGTTCAACATGGCCTTCGTGCCGATGTTCGCCAAAAAGCTGCAATCGGGCGAAGATGCGAAGGGCTTTGCCGAGGATGCTTTCGGCGGCATGCTGGCGATCCTGACGCTCTTTTCGCTGATCGGCACAGCGCTGATGCCCTGGCTCGTCTGGGCCATGGCCGCAGGTTTTGCGGGGGATGAGCGGTTTGTTCTCGCGGTCCTCTACGGGCGGATCGGCTTTTGCTATATCCTCTTCATCTCGCTGGTGGCGCTGATCTCAGGTGTGCTCAACACCATGGGCCGCTTCACGGAAGCCTCCTTCGTGCCGGTGCTGATGAACCTTCTCTTCATCGCTGCCATGTGGCTTGCGGCGCAGTTCGGCTGGGATATGGGGCTGACGCTCGCCTGGACGGTGCCGGTGGCGGGGATTGCGCAGTTTGCCCTGACCTGGGCCTCTGCCGCACGGGTGGGCTATGTCCTTAAACCCCGCCGCCCGAAACTGACGCCGGAGTTAAAGCGCCTCTTTGTCATCGCAGCCCCCGCCGTTCTGGCCGGAGGCGTGGTGCAGGTGAACCTGCTCGTCGGCCGTCAGGTCGCAAGTTTCACCGAAGGCGCGGTGGCCTGGCTTGCCTATGCCGACCGCCTTTATCAGCTGCCGCTCGGCGTGGTGGGCATTGCCATCGGCACGGTGCTGCTGCCCGATCTCTCCCGCCGCCTCAGCGCCAATGATCTTGAGGGCAGCCGCAATTCGCTCAACCGCGCCACGGAACTCTCGCTCGCGCTGACCCTGCCTGCGGCTGTGGCGCTGATGGTCATGGCGACACCGCTGATCGCGGTGCTCTACGGGCGCGGTGAGTTTGGCGCGACGGATATCACCAATACCGCGCTGGCGCTGGCGATCTATGGCGCGGGGCTTCCGGCCTTCGTGCTCCAAAAGACCCTGCAGCCGCTTTACTACGCGCGCGAGGACACCCGCCGCCCCTTCCGCTTTGCACTCATCTCGATGTTTGTGAACCTCGGGATCGCCATCGGGCTGCAACCGCTCATCGGCTTTGCGGCAGCGGCTCTCGCCACCACGCTTGCGGGCTGGTTCATGGTGCTGCAGCTCTGGGCCGGCACCCGCGCCATGGGTGAGGCGGCCCGCGCCGATGCGCGGCTGCTCTCGCGGCTCTGGCGCATTCTGCTGGCCTGCCTGGTGATGGGCGCGGTGCTTTACGGCCTGCAGATCGCCCTTCAGGATCTGCTCTCGGCCCGGGGTCTGCGCTGGCCCGCCCTCGGCCTTCTCGTCATCTGCGGCATGCTCAGCTATTTCGCCGCCGGTTTCGCTCTGCGCGCCTTCCGGCTGTCGGATTTCAAAAGCGCCCTGCGCCGCCGGGGCTGACGCCGGGGGTTTTCAGGGGGCCTTACGGCCCCCTGAAGCCGGGGGTGCGGGGGCGGGCACGCCCCCGCTTTCCCCGCCCGTCTGTCAGCACTCCGGGATATTCACCGCAAGACCGCCCAGAGAGGTCTCTTTATAGCGGCTGTCCATATCGCGCCCGGTCTGGCGCATGGTCTCAATACAGGCATCGAGCGAGACCAGATGCTGCCCGTCGCCCCGCAAGGCCAGCGAGGCCGCTGAGACCGCCTTGATCGCCCCCAGCCCGTTGCGCTCAATGCAGGGCACCTGCACAAGGCCCGCCACCGGATCGCAGGTCATGCCGAGGTGATGCTCCAGCGCGATCTCGGCTGCATTCTCCACCTGCTCCGGCGTGCCGCCCAGCACCGCGCAAAGCCCCGCCGCCGCCATGGCCGCGGCCGAACCGACCTCCGCCTGGCAGCCGCATTCCGCCCCGGAGATTGAGGCATTGTGCTTGCAAAGCCCGCCGATCGCCGCCGCTGTCAGCAGAAATTCCCCGACCCGCGCCTCAGACGCCCCCGGCACATGATCAAGCCAATAGCGGATCACCGCCGGAACCACCCCGGCCGCCCCATTGGTGGGGGCCGTCACAACCTGGCCTCCGGCGGCGTTTTCCTCATTCACCGCCATGCCATAAAGGCTGATCCAGTCGTTGATGATATGCGGCGCGGTGACATTTAATCCCCGCTCGGCCAGCAGCGCCTGATGGATGCCCTTTGCGCGGCGGCGCACCTTCAGCCCGCCCGGAAGGATGCCCTCCCCCTCAAGGCCGCGGTCCATACAGTCGCGCATCACCTGCCAGATCCGCAAAAGACCCGCATCAAGCTCCGCAGCGCTGCGCAAAGCCAGCTCATTGGCACGCTTCAACTGCGCGATGCTCAGGCGCGAGGCCTTCGCCATCTCCAGCATCTGCGCAGCTTTTTCAAACGGATAGGGCACCTTCGGGCCCTTTGGCCCCTGCCCCGACTGCCCTGCCGCCAGTTCCGCCGCCGTCAGCACAAAGCCGCCACCGACGGAATAATAGGTCTCCTCAAACAGAAGATCGCCCTGAGCGTCCAGCGCCTGCAGCACCATGCCGTTGGCATGGCCCGGCAGCGCGGGGCCGAAATCCATCACCAGATCGCGCTCCGGGTCAAACCGCAGCGGGCCGATCCCTTCGACCTCAATCTGCGCAAGGCGTCTGATCTCAGACAGCGCCGCCTCTGCCGCCGCGGCATCGAAGGTCTCGGGCAGAAAGCCCGCAAGCCCCAGGATCACCGCCCGATCCGAGGCATGGCCCACACCGGTCAGCGCCAGAGATCCATGCAATCGCGCCCGCAGCGCTTTAGGGTGAAAGGGTGTGACGCGCAGCCGGTCCAGAAAGCGCCCGGCGGCCACCATCGGCCCCATGGTATGGCTCGAAGAGGGGCCGATACCAATTTTAAAAAGATCAAAAACCGACAGAAACATCCTGCGCCGCCTTACCAGCGACCGCCGAGCAGATTGTCGAGCACGCCGTTGATCTGATCGCCAAGGCTGGGGCCGGGGCCGATCGGGGTTTTCTCGATATAGCCGCCCTGGGCATTGGGATCATTGGGGTTATAGCCCGGCGTATAGCCCGGATTGTAATTCGGATCGCCATAGCCTTCTGACTGCGCGGTCGAGGTGTTGGAGGTATCGGGCCGCGCGCGCGGCTCGGGCACTTTCACCGGCAGCGGGCGGGCGGGAAGGCCCTCATGGACGCGCTTCATCACCTCCTGCCAGATCTCTGCCGGAAGGCCGCCGCCGGTCACCCCGGTCAGGGGCCGGTTGTCGTCATAGCCCATCCAGACCCCGGCCACGTAATCCGCCGTAAAGCCCAGGAACCAGGCATCGCGCGCGCCCTGTGTGGTGCCGGTTTTGCCCGCAGCTTCGCGGCCGGGCAGTTTGGCACGGCCACCGGTACCGCCGTCGATGACCTGTTTCATCATCCAGGTCAGATAGCGGGCAGCATCCTCCTGGATCACCCGCTCACCGATGCCGCCGCTTTGCGTCAGCAGCGGATTTTTCTCACCGCGCAGCGTCAGGTCGATCATGCCATAGGGCTTCACCGCCGAGCCGCCGTTCAGAATGCCCGCATAGGCCCCGGTCATCTCCACCAGCGTGGCCTCTGACACCCCAAGGGCCAGCGCCGGGCCATTGGCCAGATCGGAAACGATCCCGAAATCTTCAGCCACTTTGCGCACCGCCTCACGGCCCGCCGCTTCGGAGACCCGAACGGCCGGAATGTTCAGCGACTGCTTCAGCGCCTCTGCCAGGGTCACGATCCCGGAAAAGCGCCGGGTGTAGTTCTGCGGCGTCCAGGGGCCTGAGCCGGGAATATTGATGGTCAACGGGCTGTCATCAACGAAATCCATCGGCGAATAGCCCAGATCCAGCGCCGCCGCATAGACGAAGGGTTTGAAAGCCGAACCGGTCTGCCGCCGCGCCTGAGAGGCACGGTTAAAGCTGCCCGGAGCCGCCTTATTGCGCCCGCCGACCATGGCGCGCACGGCACCATCTGCCGACATCACCACCACAGCCGCCTGCGCGACCGAGCCCTCACGGACCTTGTTCTGGAAGATATAGCTGACCGCCTCTTCTGCGGCCTTTTGCAGATGCTGATCGAGGGTGGTGTGCAAAATCACATCTTCCGTGGTGCCCCGCGCCAGATAGGACGGCACCGAATCCATCACCCAATCGGCGAAATAGCCCCCCGCAGGCTGCGTCGCCTGGGGCGACAGCGTGGCCGGGGCCGCCCGGGCGGCATCGGCCTCAGCTTTGGTCAGATAGCCCTGCTCTTCCATCAGGCCGATCACCACATTGGCCCGCGCCTGCGAGCGCGCAAGATTGCTGGTCGGCGCATAGGTCGAAGGCGCGACCAGCAGACCGGCCAGCATGGCGGCTTCCTGCGGGTTCACCTGAGCTGCGGATTTCGCAAAATAGCGCTGCGCTGCCGCTTCAAAGCCGCGCGTGCCCGCGCCCAGATAGGCGCGGTTGAGATAGATGGTCAGAATATCATCTTTGGAGTACTTCCACTCCAGCGCCAGGGCATAGGGCATCTCTTTGAGCTTGCGCACCAGCGAGCCGCGGCGGCAGTCGGTCTCATACTCTGCCTCGTTCTTCCAGCGCGTCGGATCATACTCGACGCCAAGGCACAGAAGCTTGGCCACCTGCTGGGTGATGGTTGAGCCGCCATGCCCCTGAAAGGGTTTACGTCCCTCTGACATATTGATCCGGATCGCGCTGGCGATACCGCGCGGGCTGACGCCGAGGTGGCCGTAAAAGCGCTTATCTTCGGTCGCAATCACCGCATTGCGCAGATGCTTTGAGACTTTCTCCGCGCGGACATCGCCGCCATAGGTCTCGCCCCGCCAGGCAAAGACATCGCCTTCATTGTCCAAAAGCGTGACCGAGCCGCGCGCACGACCGTCGAGCAGGGCGTTCAGCTCAGGCAGTTGCGAATAGAAATAGAAGGTGACCGCGAAGATGCCGAGGGCCACCACCGCACCGACCCGCCAGATAAGCCCCCAGAAAACCCGAAAAATCGCACCGAAAATCGCGGCGAAAAAGCGGCCCACCGGACCGCCGCGCCGACCACCGCCGCCGGAACTGCCCCCCTTGCGCCGGGGCGCTGCGGCAGGTTTGCGCGGGGTCGCTGCGGCTGCAGGTTTCCGGGCGCTGACAGCGCGGCGCGGGGCCACCAGCGGGCTACGGTTACTCGGTCTGCTCGTCATTCGGCCTCTGCCCCCGGACGCGCCGGCGGCCCCTGATTGGTTTTGCTCATATTAAACCGGAAGAGGGCCAAGGCGAAGCTCAAAACCCATCACGATTCGCGTCACAACCCCGCTCAAGGATTAAGCACGCCCGCCCCGCTGTGCAAAAAATGTGCAATTTCACGGGATTCTGCCCCTTTTCCGGACCGCCGAAATCTGTGCATCGGCGGCTTTTTGCTTTGTCGTGAAGTCACACAACCGCGAGGGCCATTCAGGCAGCCCACAAAGGGGGAAGACGTGAAACTCATCATTGCGACAATCAAGCCATTCAAGCTCGAGGAAGTCCGCGAAGCACTGACCAAAATCGGTGTGCGCGGCATGATGGTCACTGAAATCAAGGGCTTCGGCACTCAATCCGGTCACACCGAAATCTACCGCGGCGCTGAATATGCCGTGAACTTCGTGCCGAAAGTGAAGCTTGAACTGGTGGTGCAGGACAGCATGGCCGACCAGGTCACCGAGACCATCCGGGCCGCCGCCATGACCGGCAAGATCGGCGATGGCAAGATTTTCACCCTCGACGTCGAAGCCGCGCTGCGCGTGCGCACCGGTGAGACCGACGACAACGCCCTCTGACCCGCCTGACCGCGAAGGATAAAGCAAAAATGCTGAAAGATCTCAAAATTTCCGGGCTGGTCGCCGCGAGCGCGCTGGTCCTGGGCGGCCTTCCCGCCCTTGCTCAGGAGGCCGCGCCCGCTGCTGTGGCCGTTGAGACCCCGACCGATATGGTCTTCATCATGAACTCGCTGATCATGATGCTGGGCGGTATCCTCGTCTTCTGGATGGCGGCGGGCTTTGCCATGCTGGAGGCCGGTCTGGTGCGCTCAAAGAACGTCACCATGCAGCTTCTGAAGAACGTCTCGATGTTCTCGCTGGCCTGCTTTGCCTATTACATCATCGGCTATTCGATCATGTATCCGGGCGATGACTGGACCATTGCCGGCATCTTCGGCAAATTCGGCACCGCAGCCCTGGAGGCCGTTGGCCTGACCCGTGATGCAGCCGATGCCTATGACTATGCCTCGACCTCGTCGGATTTCTTCTTCCAGGTGATGTTCTGCGCCACCGCTGCCTCGATCGTTTCGGGCACCGTGGCTGAGCGCATCAAACTCTGGCCCTTCCTCGTCTTCACCCTGGTGCTCGCGATCGCGATCTATCCGGTGCAGGGTTCGTGGAAATGGGGCGGTGGTTTCCTTGATGAGGCAGGCTTCCTTGATTTCGCAGGCTCGACCCTTGTTCACTCGGTCGGCGGCTGGGCCGCTCTGACGGGCGCGCTGATCGTCGGTCCGCGTCTGGGCAAATATAAAGACGGCCGCGTCACCGCGTTTCCGGGTTCGAACCTGCCGCTGGCGCTGCTGGGCACCTTCATCCTGTGGATGGGCTGGTTTGGCTTTAACGGCGCGTCGCAACTGGCGCTCTCGTCGGTGGGTGATGCTGCAGATGTCGGCCGCGTCATGGCCAATACCAATGCCGCTGCGGTCGGTGGTGCGATTGCCGCGCTGATCCTGACCCAGGTCATGTTCAAAAAGGTCGATCTGACCATGGTGCTGAACGGGGCGCTGGCCGGTCTTGTGTCGATCACCGCCGAGCCGCTGACCCCGGGTCTGGGTTCGGCCACGCTGATCGGTGCCGTGGGTGGTGCGCTGGTCGTCTTCCTGGTTCCGCTGCTCGACAAGTTCAAAATCGACGATGTGGTCGGTGCGATCCCGGTTCACCTTGGCGCCGGCATCTGGGGCACCCTTGCGGTGGTCTTCACCAACCCCGACGCCTCGCTTTTTGTGCAGCTGAAGGGCATCGTCATCATCGGTCTTTTCGTGATCGTCACCTCGGCCATTGCCTGGCTGATCATCAAAGCGGTCATGGGTCTGCGCCCGAGTGCGGAAGATGAGATCAACGGTCTGGATAAGTCGGAACTGGGCATGGAAGCCTATCCGGAATTTACCAACCGCTGATCTGAGAAGCGGCTGAGAGACCGGCCCCGGGGCGCTGTCATGGCGGCCCGGGGTTATCTTTGCGGGCGGGGAAAGATGAGTATTTAAGAAAAGCCAAAGAGAAAGGCGCGCCCCGGGGGAGGGGCGCGCCTTTTGTTCAGGATGAGGCCGGGATCAGCTGCGGGGTTTGACGCGGTTGATATGGGCCATTTTGCGGCCCGGGCGGGCCTCGGCTTTGCCGTAGAGGTGAATGGCCGTGCCAGGCTCACGCGCGTAGTCGGGGAGGCGGGTGATGTCGTCTCCGATCAGGTTTTCCATCACCACATCGGAATGGCGGCTGCCATCGCCCAGCGGCCAGCCGGTGACGGCGCGGATATGCTGCTCAAACTGATCGACCGCGCAGCCGTTCTGGGTCCAATGACCTGAGTTATGCACGCGTGGGGCGATTTCATTGACGAGAAGGCCCTGAGGCGTGACGAAAAGCTCAACGCCCATGACGCCGACATAGTCGAGCGCATTGAGGATGCGGGCTGCAAGCAGCACCGCGTCCTGACGCTGCGCCGGGCGCAGGGTCGCAGGCACGGTGGTGGTGTGGAGAATGCCCTCGCGGTGGATGTTTTCACCCGGATCATAGGCAGAGACCTGACCGTCGAGGCCGCGGGCGGCGATGACCGAGACCTCTGCGGTGAAGTTTACGAAGCCTTCGAGGATCGCGGGCGCGCCCTGCATGGCAGCAAAGGCGCTTTCGGCATCAGAGGCTTCGCGCAGGCGGGCCTGGCCTTTGCCGTCATAGCCGAGGCGGGTGGTTTTCAGGATCGCGGGTGCGCCGATCTTCTCAACGGCGGCGGTCATTTCTTCCGCCGTCTCAACCGAGGCCCAGGGGGCGGTGGTGAGGCCGAGATCATTGAGGAAGGTTTTCTCCGCCACCCGGTCCTGGCTGACCGCGAGGGCGCGGCGGCCCGGGCGGATCGGCTTCAGGCTTTCGAGAAGATCCAGCGCCGAGGTGGGGATGTTTTCGAACTCATAGGTGATGACATCCACGCTCTGAGCAAAGGCGCGCAGAGCCCCGGCGTCCTCATAGGAGGCCGTGGTCAGGGCATGGGCCACATCTGCGGCGGGGGGATTGGCGGCAGGCTCATAGATGTGGGCCTTATAGCCCAGACGTGCGGCAGCCACGGCGAGCATCCGCCCGAGCTGTCCCCCGCCGAGGATCCCGATCACGGCACCTGAAGGAAGCGGCTTGGTCATCTTAAGCACCTGCCCCCGAACGGCCCGAGGCGCGGCCCCCTGGGTCAGGGTCAGTCGTCGGAAGGCTCATCCGGGATGGAAGCGGAGAGGGCCTCGCGCCAGGCCTCGAGTTTATCGGCCAGAGCGGCATCGGAAATGGCGAGGATCCCGGCGGCCATCAGACCTGCGTTGGCCGCGCCCGCAGCACCAATCGCCATGGTGGCGACCGGGAAGCCTTTGGGCATCTGCAGGATCGAATAGAGGCTGTCGACCCCGGAGAGCGCTTTGGTCTGCACCGGCACGCCGATCACCGGCACACGGGTTTTGGAAGCCATCATGCCCGGCAGATGGGCGGCACCGCCCGCGCCTGCGATGATCACCTTCAGGCCGCGGCCTGCAGCCTCTTTGCCGTAGGTCCAGAGGCGGTCGGGCGTGCGATGCGCAGAGACGATCTTCGCCTCATAGGCAATGCCCAGCTCGTCAAGGATCTTTGCGGCTTCTTTCATGGTCGGCCAGTCAGACTGGCTGCCCATAATGATGCCCACTTCAACGGCTTTCGTCATTTCGCTCATCAGACCCTCCGCGGCGTCAGCGCCGCATAGCCTGCCACGTCCGTCAGGGCAAGGCGCGGCGCGCCCCGGCGGGGATTTCAGGCGATGATATCGGGTATCAGCCGGTCACTGAGCGCGGCGATCTGATCTTTTAAGCAGAGCTTTTGTTTTTTCAGGCGGCGCAGGGTCAGCTGATCGGCGCGGCCGGACTGTTCAAGCGCGAGGATCGCCTCATCCATATCGCGGTGCTCACGCTGCAGCTGTCCGAGGCGGATCTGCAAAACATCTTCCTGGCTCATCTCAGCGGGGATGCTCATCGGGGGCCTTCCAAAGTGAATCGCGCCTCTCGGTTGCAATCATAGTGGAAAGGGTCCCGGTCGGGAAGGCTGTGTGCCGGAGGTACCCCTTGCAGCAGGGGGTTGTTGCGCAGGGCAGCACATCCCATATTAACTTCTGACGGGTTGGCCGATGACCGGTGGCCCGCACTATGTCGCTTGCTTCAAGGGCATCGGAATGACGACGAAAAGTTTCGGGGGATATCCCTTCCTCCTCGGGTTTGAACAGCTGGAACGGCTGGTGGAGCGCACGGCAAAGAGTTCAGGGGACGGCTATCCGCCGTTCAACATTGAGCGGCTGGGCGAGCATGACTACCGCATCACTCTTGCCGTCGCAGGCTTTCGGGAAGCGGAGCTGCAGATCACGGTCGAAGAGCGCCAGCTGGTGATTCGCGGACGCCAGGATGAAGGTCCTGAGCAGCGGGTCTTTCTGCACCGTGGCATCGCTGCGCGGCAGTTCCAGCGCAGCTTTGTTCTGGCTGAGGGTGTGGAAGTTGCAGGCGCAAGGCTGGAGAACGGCCTTTTGCATGTCGATCTGAAACGGTCGATCCCCGATGTGGTGGTGCAGCAGATCCGGATCGTGACGGCCTGAGCCGTCCCGCAACCGGGGGAACTGTCACCCTCGCCGCCCGATAAGTGAGCGCCTGAAAGGAGACGATCATGAACCATCCCTATTCCTTCGGCCCGGAGAAAGGCGACAAGATCGTCTATATCCGTGAGGTTTCCGTTGCGGATCTTCCTGATGAGGTGCGCGAGCAGGTTCCCGGCGTCGATGTTCTTTACTCGGTGCACAGCCCTGATGGGGAACGGCTGGCCCTGGTGAAAGACCGCAGCCTGGCCTTCAGCCTTGCGCGCGAGCATGAATTCGCACCGGTCTCGGTGCACTGAGATCCTGCGGCCCCGGCACTGACGCCGGGGCCGCGCTTATTCCGGGCGCAGCGCCTCAATGCCCAGGGCGGCCAGGTGCCGCGAAGCCGCAAAGAAATCGATTTCCGGATCAAAGCGCCCGTCGTGCAGGAAGTTCAGCACCTGCAGGATGACCACGGGCGAATTCATCAGGAAGGTATGGGTCACCGGCAAAGTAAGATGCGCGGTCATGCCCGCCACCTTCGTGCTTTCGACGGAGACCTTACCGTCATTCTCTGAACCGATCAGTGCGGAATAGATCGGATTGAGCGAGCGGCTGCCTGCGATAACCCCGAGTGTAAAATCAACCGGCGGCAGACGGTTGGGCAGCGAGCGCGGCGAGGTGCCAAGTTCCATCCCCGCAGGGCCGTTCAGCCAGGAAAAACCCGGCACCGTGCCAAGCTTATCCACCAGTTCTGAGCCTTTGTTGGGCGGTGCCAGCATCACCACCCGGCCAAGGTTCTTCGGACGATGCTGGGTGAGCCAGAGCCGCAGCAGAATGCCGCCCATGGAATGGGTCACAAAATGCACCCTGCCCCGGCCTTCGCATTCTGCCACCGCCGGGCCGACCCAGCCCCCTGCCAGGGCCGAGACGCTGCCCTCAGTCGAGGGATAGCCCGAGTTCACGACGTGATAGCCGCTTGCCTCCAGAGCCGTCTGCATCACCAGCATCGATGCTTCCGTGCGCGCAAGGCCATGCAGCAGCACAACGCAGTCGCCGGGCTGCGCGGCAGTCTCTGCCAGGGCCCCGCTGGTCTGAGCGAGGGCAAGGGTCATGGCGGTCAAAAGCTTTTTCATAGCCGGAGATTGATCCTCTGAGTGGCAGGCCGCAAGTGACTTGCGCTGGACAGACCCCCGGGGGCCGGACAAACTGCGCCTATGATGCCACGTCCGCCCCGCCTTGCCGCCCGCGCTGTTATATTACAGCAGGACCGCCTGTTGGTCGTGAACGCCTATCCGCCCGGCGGAACCGAGCTGTGGTGCGCCCCGGGCGGCGGGGTTGAGCCGCACAGCTCTCTGCCCGAAAACCTGGCCCGTGAGGTCTTTGAAGAGACCGGGCTGCGGGTGAAGGCAGGCGCGCCCTGTCTCATCAATGAGTTTCACGACCCAGAGCGCGGCTTTCACCAGGTCGAACTTTATTTTCGCTGCGAGATCCTTGAGGGCGCGCTGGATGAGGCCTGGGTGGATCCGGAAGCCATTGTCACCCGCCGCCGCTTTGTCAGCCGCGAGGAACTGTCGCGCCTGCCGCACAAGCCTGACAGTCTCGCCGCCGTGGCCTGGGGTGGAGAGGGGATCTCTTACGATCCCCTCGAGCTTTTGATCCGCTAAGGCTCAGAGCAGCTCGCTCAGGCAAACCCCGAGAGCGACACCCGCAAGTGCAAGCGCTCCACCGCCGAGCATCTGCCTCAGCGCGGGCGTGCGCTCGCGGCGCGGGGGGGCAAAGCGGCGGTCTTCCTCTGCCGCCTGGCGGCGCAGAGCAGCATCGGCCATGGCCGGAAGCCGCGGCCCGAAGCGCGACAGGACCCGCGCGGTGCGCATCAGATCGCGGACCACCGCCTTCGGCCCGATGCTTGAGCGGATGTAATCTTCGACCACCGGTCGCGCGACATGCCAGATGTTGATATGCGGATCCAGCGTCCGGGCCACGCCTTCCACCACCACCATGGTACGCTGCAGAAGGATCAGCTCGGTCCGGGTTTCCATGCCGAACCGCTCGGTCACCTCAAAGAGATAGGCCAGAAGGCGTGCCATGGAGATCCGGGTCGCATCCATGCCGAAGATCGGCTCTCCGACCACCCGCAGGGCAGAGGCGAATTCGTCGATATCGCGGTCAGCGGGCACATAGCCCGCCTCAAAATGCACCTCGGCCACGCGGCGGTAGTCGCGCTTAATGAAGCCGTAAAGGATCTCGGCATAGACCCGGCGGGTATATTCATCGAGCCGCCCCATGATACCGAAGTCATAGGCGATGATATCGCCCTGCAGATCGACCTTCAGGTTGCCCTGGTGCATATCGGCGTGAAAATAGCCGTCGCGCAGCGCATGGCTGAGGAAAAGCTGCAGCACCCGCGCGGCCAGGGCTTCACGGTCCAGACCGGCAGCGTCAATCGAGGCGGTATCAGCAAGGCTCATGCCCTCGACCCAGTCGAGGGTCATGACCTGACGGGCGGAAAGCTCCCAGATCGGGCGCGGCACGCGGAAGCCTGCGTCTTTTTCGGTATTGGCGGCAAATTCGGCGGCGGCAGCGCTTTCAAGGCGCAGATCCAGTTCGGCCTGCACCACGCTGTCGAAATGCGCGACCACGTCGGTCGGGCGCAGACGACGCGAGAACGGCGCCAGACGCTCCATCCAGGTTGCGGCCAGATAAAAGGCGTCGATGTCTTTGCGAAAGGCCTTTGCGATGCCGGGGCGCAGCACTTTGACGGCCACTTCCTGCCCCCCCTCGCGCAGACGCGCGCGGTGGACCTGGGCGATCGAAGCGGCGGCCACCGGCTCAGAGAATTCCGAGAAGGTCGACTCGACCGAGACACCCAGATCTTCGGCCACAATCCGGCGGGCCTCTGCGGTTGAAAAGGCCGGCAGGCGGTCCTGCAGCATCTTAAGCTGCTCTGCCAGCTCCGGCCCGACCACATCCGGGCGCGTCGAGAGGATCTGACCGAATTTGATATAGGCCGGGCCCAGCGCGGTGATGGCGCGGGTGGCGGGCGGCAGGCTTTCATCACCCTTCAGCCCCAGCCACTTAAAAGGCCAGCCGAGCAGGCGGGCGGCCATGCGCAAAGCGGGCGGCGCATCCACCGCCTCCAGCACGACGGAGGCCGCGCCGGTGCGCTCCATGGTGGCCGCCGTGCGGATCAGCCGCCAGATATTATGGGGTCCGCGCATCGCTTAAATCTTCCAGCCCGAGTGCAGCGCCGCGATGCCCATGGTCATATTGCGGTATTTCACCTGCTCAAAGCCCGCGGTGCGGATCATGGCGGCGAAAGTCTCCTGATCCGGGAACTGACGGATCGATTCGACGAGATACTGATAGCTGTCGCGGTCGCCCGTCACCACTTTGCCCATGGGCGGGATGATGTTGAAGGAATACCAGTCGTAGACCTTCTGCATCAGATCATTGGGGATCTGGCTGAATTCCAGCACCATCAGACGGCCACCGGGGCGCAGCACGCGGTAGGCTTCCTTCAGCGCGTCCGGGATGCGGGTGACGTTGCGGATGCCGAAGCTGATCGTATAGGTGTCAAAGCTGTTGTCGGGGAAAGGCAGCGCCATGGCGTCGCCCACCACCCAGTCAAGACGCTCTGAGAGGTTCCCGGCTTCGGCGCGCTGACGGCCCGCGATCAGCATCGACTCGGTCATATCGCAGACCACCGCTGAGCTGCCCTCTGCCCGGCCAAGGAAGCGGAAGGCCACGTCGCCGGTGCCGCCTGCCACGTCCAGAAGACGCTGACCGGGGCGCGGGGCCAGCCAGTCCATCATGGCGTCTTTCCAGATCCGGTGGATCGAGAAGCTCATCAGATCGTTCATCACGTCATATTTCGACGCAACCGACGTAAAGACCTCATGGACCATTCCGGCCTTCTCGGACTCCTTAACGTCGCGAAATCCGAAATGCGTTGTTGCCTCGTGTTCGCCCGACATGCCGCGTCCTCGCCCGAAATCTGCCTTATCCGGCATATAGCCTCTGAGGGCCGCTTGGAAAACCGACTTTCTCAAACCGGGCGCTGACATGCGTGTTATACCCGGCCCATCGCGGTCCTTTCCGGGGCTGGCCATGCCGCTTGGAGGGAGGAGGCGTATGTGACAGCGGTCATTGCGCCCTGCCGCGCGGCGAGCCTGCGGCGGCATTTCACCAAAGGCGGCGCGGTTGTGATCCCCGATCATATTGAAGGCCCCGAGGAATTGCTGCAGATCGCAGAGCATTGGATTGCCGCTGCGCGAGGATCTGTCTCAGATGCCGGAACTTCCCGAAGTTGAAACCGTCCGCCGGGGCCTTCTGCCCCTGATGGAGGGACAGATCATCACCCGCGCCGAAGTGCGCCGCCCTGATCTGCGCTGGCCTTTGCCTGAAAATATGGCAGGGCGCCTGACCGGCGTGCGGATTGACCGGATGCGGCGGCGCTCAAAATATATCCTGGCGGATCTGAGCAGCGGTGAGACCCTGCTGATCCATCTGGGCATGTCCGGCCGGATGCTGATCACGCCCCCCGGAGAGGTACGACAGGACACGGCTGAATATCTTCACGCCCATGCTGCACCGGGCAAACACGACCATATTCTTCTGGAGATGGAGAACGGCGCAGTCGTGGCCTTTAACGACCCGCGCCGCTTTGGTATGTGGGATCTGCTGCCCACCGAGGGGGCTGAGGCCCATCCGCTGCTGGCGGTCATCGGGCCGGAGCCTTTTGGCAATGATTTCTCAGAAAGCTGGCTCATTGAGCGGTTTCGCGGGCGCAAAACCCCGGTGAAAGCAGCGCTTCTCGCTCAGGGCAATGTGGCGGGGCTTGGGAATATCTATGTCTGCGAGGTGCTTTACCGCGCGGGGATAAGCCCGTTGCGACAGGCGGGCGATCTGTCCGAAAGAGATGTCGCGGGACTTGTGCCGCTGATCCGGGAGGTTCTGGCAGAGGCGATTGAGGCCGGGGGCTCGTCGCTGAAGGATTACCGGCAGGCCGATGGGGAGCTTGGCTATTTTCAGCACAGCTTCCGCGTTTATGGCCGCGAAGGCGGGGACTGCGTGACCCCGGGCTGTGCAGGCGTGATACAGCGCGACGTGCAGTCGGGGCGGTCCAGTTTCTGGTGCCCGCAGTGTCAGCCCCTGCCCGGCCCGGCTGAAAAAGCCCCGGCTCTGGAGGCTCAGGTTAAGAAGGCGCGCGCGAAATCCGCCCGCACCCCTCGAAAAGCTTGATTGCAAAGCCCCGGCCTGCCAGAACTTTTCCGGACTTAGAGGGGGACTACCATGGCCTGGGATACTTTGATCGTCGAGGTTGAGGACAATGTTGCGCTGGTGCGGCTCAACCGTCCGGAGGCGCTGAACGCGCTGAATTCGCAGCTGATGTCGGAACTCGCACGGGCCCTGACCGAGCTTGACCGCGACGATCAGGTGCGCTGCATCGTGCTGACCGGCTCGGAAAAGGCATTTGCGGCCGGGGCGGACATTAAGGAAATGTCCACGAAGGGCTTCGTGGATATGTTCACCGAAGACTTCTTCACCGCTGATTCTGAGACCCTGCTGCGGGTGCGCAAGCCGATCATCGCAGCCGTGTCGGGCTATGCCCTGGGGGGCGGATGTGAACTGGCGATGATGTGCGATTTCATCATCTGCTCGGAGAGCGCGAAATTCGGCCAGCCGGAGATCAATCTGGGCGTCGTCGCCGGGATCGGCGGCACGCAGCGCCTGACCCGCTTTGTCGGCAAGTCGAAGTCCATGGATATGCATCTGACCGGACGCTTTATGGATGCCGCAGAGGCTGAGCGCTCGGGGCTGGTGTCGCGGGTGGTGCCGGTGGCGGATCTGATCCGGGAAGCCATGGATGCCGCGCGCAAAATTGCGGCGAAATCTCAGGTGGCCGTGAAGGTCGTCAAAGAGGCGGTCAACCGCAGCTATGAGACCAGCCTGCGCGAAGGCGTGCTTTATGAGCGCCGGATCTTCCACGCGCTCTTTGCGTCTGAGGATCAGAAAGAGGGCATGGCGGCCTTTGCTGAGAAGCGCCAGCCGCAGTTCCGCGACCGCTGAGGTCTGCGCAGGCCGCAAAAGCCGGGGGCTGCGCGCCCCCGGACCCTGCTGAGTATTTTTAAAAAGCCAAAACCACCGGGCTGCGGCAAGTCTGCCCATTCCAGGGTCTTCCCTTTCGGGGGAAGAGCGTGTAGGAGACGACCTACATGCGCGTGGGCCCGCTTAGGCAAGATTCGATCCGGACATCTTATGGTCCGGTGTCGGGGCTTTTGCGCAGATGACATTAACAGATTCTGAAAGCAGAAAAGCCCATGGCAAATACGAAACAGTCCGAAAAGCGCGCCCGTCAGTCGGAAGCCCGCTTCGCCGTCAACAAAGCCCGTCGCTCGCGCGTCCGCACCTATGTGCGCAAGCTCGAAGAAGCGCTGGCTTCGGGTGACGTTGAAGCCGTGAAAGTTGCTTTCGCCGCCGCGCAGACCGAACTGACCCGTGCTGTTTCGAAAGGCCTCGTGCATAAGAACACCGTGTCGCGCAAAATCTCGCGTCTGAACGCACGCGTGAAAGCTGTCGCGACCAAAGCCTGATCTGATTTCCTCAGACCGGTAACAGGTTACAGGCGGGCGTCGGATCGGCGCCCGTTTTGTTTCCGTCCGGGCCGGCAGGAGAGAATCCTGACAGGCGGGATTCCTGCCGCATTTGGGGGGTGTCAACAGAGAAGATCTGTTGCAGCTTCCGCTGCGGACTTGCTAGCTTCAGACCTGCGATTCACGTCGTCTCCCGGGGGGGATGTTTCAGACTGGCGAAGCCTGTTCGGAGGAACAGGATTCTGCTCTGCTGCACGTCAAGTGATGGCTCTGCAAGCTTTGGGTAAAGCCGAACACGGCTGCCCGGGCTGAGTGAGCTTTTGCATATCCCTGTCAGATGGTCGGATCGGCCCTTTTAATCAGTTCCCGGGCAGGCTCTGCCCGCGGGCGGAATAAGTATAATAAAACCAGAACTCGGAACGGGACAAATGACCGAAGAGACATGGGGGCAGGTGCGCGAAGGGCTTATCAGGCAGGTCGGTCGCAACAATTATCTGACCTGGATCGAACCCCTTCGGTTTCGTGACCTCACGGAAGGTGTCGCCCGCTTTGCGGTGCCGACCGGTTTTCATGGTGACTGGGTGAGCCGCAATTTTGCGGAAGCCATCCGCCGTGAGCTGGATGCGGCAGGCGTGCAGGTGGCACGGGTGGAATTCGCCGTCCTGAAAGATATGCCGAAGGCTGAGCCTGCGGCGAAAGAGGCTGCGCCCGCAGCCCGCAAGGCCCCGGCTGCTGCCGCTGCGGCCCCCTCGTCCGTGGCAACCCCGGCAGTGGTTTCCTCAGACGAGGCCGTCCTGGCCTCTGCGCCGCTGGACGCGCGTTTTACCTTTGACAGCTTCGTGGTCGGCAAGCCGAACCAGCTGGCCCATGCCGCTGCGCGTCGTGTGGCCGAGGGCGGTCCGGTGACCTTCAACCCGCTCTTTCTTTATGGCGGCGTAGGCCTTGGTAAAACGCACCTGATGCATGCGATTGCGCATGAGATCACCGCGCGCAACCCGGAAGCCCGCATCCTTTACCTCTCGGCTGAGCAGTTCATGTACCGCTTCGTGCAGGCCCTGCGCGACAAGCAGATCATGTCCTTCAAAGAGCTTTTCCGCTCGGTGGATGTGCTCATGGTGGATGATGTGCAGTTCATCGCCGGCAAGGACAGCACGCAGGAAGAATTTTTCCATACGTTCAACGCGCTGGTGGATCAGAACCGTCAGATCGTGATTTCGGCCGATCGTGCGCCGGGCGAAATCAAGGGGCTGGAAGAGCGGATTGCGAGCCGTCTGCAATGCGGGCTGATCGTCGATCTGCATCCGACGGATTATGAGCTGCGTCTGGGCATTCTGCAGCAGAAGGCGGATTTCTACCGTGGCCAGTATGAAGGTCTGAAGATTGCGCCGGGTGTGCTGGAGTTTCTGGCCCATCGCATCTCGACCAACGTGCGGGTGCTGGAAGGCGCGCTGACGCGGCTTTTCGCCTTTGCCTCGCTGGTCGGCCGTGAGATCTCGATGGAACTGGCGCAGGACTGTCTGGCGGATATTCTGCGTGCCTCGGACCGCAAGGTCACCATTGAGGAAATTCAGCGCAAGGTGGCGGAGCATTACAACATCCGTCTGGCCGATATGATCGGCCCGAAGCGTCTGCGCACCGTGGCGCGGCCGCGTCAGGTGGCCATGTATCTGGCCAAGCAGCTGACGCCGCGCTCGCTGCCGGAAATCGGGCGCCGCTTTGGCGGGCGCGATCACACCACCATCATGCATGGGGTGCGCAAGATCGAGGAGCTGATGTCGACCGACAGCCAGCTGGCCGATGATCTGCAGATGCTGCGCCGCCTGCTCGAGGGCTGAGATCTGAACTGATGGTTCAAAAGCCCGTGTCGGTGTGCCCCACCCACACGGGCTTTTTGCTTGTCAGGTGACAAGCCGGCGCTGCCGCCCTATAACGCCGGGAAAATTCTCTTCCCTGAGGGCTCCATGACCACGCTCGTTTTCGGCCATAAATCTCCCGATACCGATTCCACCGGCTCGCCGATCATCTGGGCCTGGTATCTGAATGAAGTGAAAGGCGTGCCAGCCAAAGCGATGCTGCTGGGTGAGCCGAATACCGAGGCCGCTTTCGTTCTGAAGCACTGGGATCTCGCGAAGCCTGAGATCATCGCAGATGTTGAGCCGGGCGCGAAGGTGGTAATCGTTGACACCAACAACCCCGCTGAATTGCCGGCTTCGGTCAATGAGGCCTCGATTGAGGGGATCATCGATCACCATATGCTGGTGGGCGGGCTGAAGACCCGCGCGCCGATTGAGATCACCATTCGTCCGCTGGCCTGCACCGCGACCATTATGCATGATCTGATGGGTGAGGATCTGGCGCGTGCCCCGCGCGGGATCAAAGGTGCGATGCTGTCGTGCATTCTGTCAGACACGCTGGAGTTCCGTTCGCCGACGACCACGACGCATGACCGGGCCGTTGCGGAAAAGCTGGCAACGGATCTGGGTGTTGAGATCAGTGAGCTTGCTGCGGCGATGTTTGAGGCGAAATCTGACGTCTCGGCCTTCTCGGATGCAGCCCTGCTGCGGATGGATTCGAAGGAATATACCGTGGCCGGAAAAGAGCTGCGGGTTTCTGTTCTGGAGACCACGGCGCCGAAAGTGGTGCTGGACCGCAAGGAGAGCCTGATGGCCTCGATGGTAGATGTAGCCAAAGAGGATGGCGCCGATCAGGTGCTGCTTTTTGTGGTGGATATTCTGCGCGAGGAAGCCACGCTGCTGGTGCCGAATAATCTGGTAAAGGACCTGGCAGAGGCCTCCTTCGGGGTGAGCGTGACCGGGGACACTGTGGTGCTGCCGGGCGTGATGAGCCGCAAGAAACAGATCCTTCCGGCGCTGAAGCTGTAAGCCGCGAAAGACGGGGGACTTTGCGTCCCCCCGACCCCCTGCAGAGTATTTCGGAAAAGCCAAACCCATGACCCGCATTCTTTCGTCGCTCGCTGAGATCCAGGACCAGTATGATGCGCTTTTCTGTGATCTCTGGGGCTGTGTGCATAATGGTGTGACGGCCTGGCCGGCCGCGGTGGCGGCACTGCAGGCTTATCGCGCGAAGGGCGGGCGGGTGATTTATCTGACCAATTCGCCGCGTCCGAAGCCCTCGGTGGAGCGTCAGCTCGATCATCTGCAGGTGCCGAAAGACACCTGGGATGATCTGGTCACCTCAGGAGATGCGGCGCAGTTTGCGCTGTTTTCGGGGGCGGTGGGCCACCGCGTTCTGCATATCGGGCCGCAGAAGGACCGGACATTTTTCACCGAGCGCGGGGCAGATATGCCCGATACGGAGATTGAACTGGTTTCCTTTGAGGAAGCTGAGGGGATCGTCTGTACGGATTTGAACGATTCCGTGAATGAGAACCCCGAGGAGTACCGCGGGCAGTTGATGCTGGCGAAAGAGCGCGGGCTGAAGCTGCTTTGTGCCAACCCGGATATCTCGGTCGATGTCGGCGAGCGGCGGCAGTGGTGCGCCGGGGCGCTGGCGAAGTTTTATGAAGACCTGGGCGGTGAGGCGCTGTATTTCGGCAAGCCGCATCCGCCGATTTATGATCTGGCGCGGCGGCGTCTGCAGGC
The DNA here is from genome assembly GCF_004054105.1 of Falsigemmobacter intermedius. Lineage (GTDB taxonomy): Bacteria > Pseudomonadota > Alphaproteobacteria > Rhodobacterales > Rhodobacteraceae > Wagnerdoeblera > Wagnerdoeblera intermedia. The sequence goes on along the minus strand of NZ_SBLC01000004.1, from coordinate 106,189 downwards.
GCTTGCGGGGGATGTGCCGGAGGCGCGGATCCTGTGCATCGGCGACGGCATTCTGACTGATGTGGCCGGGGGGGCGGGCGAATCGCTCGACACCATCTTCCTGACCGGCGGTCTGGCAGCAGCGGAATTCGGGCCGGATGTGGAGAATCCCGATGCGGCGATGCTGGAGCGCTGGCTTGCGGGGCATCAGATGGCGCCCGCCTATTCCATGGGCCGGCTTCGCTGATTTCGGCGTGAAATAAAGTTTCGACAGGCGCGAATCTTTCGAACAATAGTTGCGCTGCGGACTTGCGCCGCAACGCAGCATATGTCAGGCTCTGAGGGCTTTGGTCCTTCAGGAGTCTGAGATGCTTGATAACCTTCCGCGCGGAACGATCTGCATTGAGGATCTGGAAATCGGCATGCGCCGTGACCGGTCCAAAGTGATCAGCGATGCGGATATTGAGCTTTTTGCGGAGGTTTCGACCGACCGCAATCCGGTGCATCTGGATGAGGATTACGCCCGCGAGACGATGTTTCAGGGCCGTATTGCCCATGGCATGCTGACAGCCGGTCTGATTTCCGCGGTGATCGGTGAGCAGCTGCCGGGCTATGGCACCGTCTATCTGGGACAGAACCTGAAATTCATGGCCCCCGTGCGGCCTGGCGACCGGGTGACGGCGGAAGTGGCTGTCACGGCGATCGATCATGCGAGGCGTCGTGTCACCCTTGAAACCCTTGCCCGCGTGGGTGATACCCTTGTGCTCAAGGGCGAAGCGCTGGTTCTTGCGCCGAGCCGTAAGTTCGACTGAGCCGGCGGGCGGCCCGCCATCGGGGCAAGATGAAACGACTGACGCATTGGCAGAAGCTGAGCGCGCCCGAGCGCGGCGCCTCGGTGGCCATGGGCAATTTCGATGGTGTGCACCGCGGACATTGCTCGCTTCTGGATCTGGCGAAGGCTGAGGGCGGTCTGACCGGCGTTGTGACCTTTGAACCCCATCCGCGGCAGTATTTCAGCGCCGGGGGCGAGAGCTTCCGGCTGATGGATGCCGGGACCCGTGCGCGGGCGCTTGCCGGTCAGGGCGTTGATCTGGTTTATGAATTGCCCTTCGGGGAACTGGCCGGGCTTTCGGCGGAGGACTTCGTGCGCGAGGTTCTGGTCGCGGGCCTTGGGATACGCCATGTCGTTGTGGGTGAGGATTTCACTTTCGGGGCAAAGCGCAGCGGCACCACGGAGGTGCTGAAGGCGCTTGGCGCGCAGCATGGCTTTGGTGTCACCGTGGCACGCAAGCTCTGTGACGTTGACGGGGTGATCTCATCGACCGCGATCCGTGAGGCGCTGACGGCGGGTGATCCGCGTAAGGCGGCGCGGCTGCTGGGCCATTGGCACCGCTTTGAGGGGCCGGTCATCCATGGCGAGAAGCGCGGGCGTGAACTGGGGTTTCCGACCGCAAATATGGCGGTGGACGGTCTGCATCTGCCAAAGCTTGGCGTTTATGCCGTGCGGGTTGAGGTCCTTGAGGGGCCGCATCAGGGCATCTACAGCGGGGCGGCCAGCCTTGGTGTGCGGCCGATGTTTGGTGAAAACACTCCGAACCTTGAAACCTATCTCATGGATTTCAAAGGCGATCTTTACGGCACGCGGCTGGCGGTCTCGCTGGTGGACTATCTGCGCGGCGAGGTGAAATTCACCACGCTTCCGGCGCTGATTGAGCAGATGACGCGCGACTGTGAGGACGCGCGCCGTATTCTCTCAGCCGCCTGAGCCTTACCCCTGACGGCGGATGATCTGGCGCAGCATGCCGTGCAGCGTCTGCACATCCGCCCGGGTCAGCGCGAGGCGCGACCACATGGAGCGCAGGTTCAGCTTCATATTGGCGGCTTTGGTCTCGGGGAAGAAGAAGCCCGCTTTATCAAGCACCTCTTCGTAGTGATCGCCGAGTTTTTCGACCTCAATGCCGGTGGCAAGATCGATCTCGGGCACCGGGATCGCGCCATCGGTCTGGCGGCGCCATTCGTAAGCGGTCAGCAACGTGCATTGCGCCAGGTTCAGCGAGGCAAATTCCGGGTTCACGGGCACGGTGATGATCGCATTGGCCAGCGCCACATCGTCGTTTTCAAGGCCCGTGCGTTCGGGGCCGAAGAGAACGCCAACTTTCATGCCTTTGGCGATCATGGCGCGGGCCTGGGCCATGGCCTCTTCCGGGGTCAGCACCGGCTTGGTCAGCTCGCGCGGGCGGGCGGTGGTGGCAAAGACATACTGACAGTCCGCCACGGCTGCGGCGACATCGGGGAAGACTCCGGCGCGGTCCAGAAGCCGCCCCGCGCCCGAGGCCATGGCCACGGCTTTGGGGTTCGGCCAGCCGTCACGGGGATCGACGATGCGCATGCCTTCAAGGCCGAAGTTCAGCATGGCGCGCGCCGCGGCCCCGATATTCTCGCCCATTTGCGGACGGACAAGGATCATCATGGGCTGGCTCATTGCATTTCCTTCGTGGCGTAAACTGGCGCGGGTGATAGGGCCGCACCGCCCTCTTCGCAAGTAAAACCGGGGCCGCGCGGTCCCTGTGACGCAGGCCGCGTCCCGCCTGCCCCCCGTAGCCAAGGCGCGGGGGATGCGTTAAAGGGAGGCCAAACGGAAAGGACGTCTCATGACCGAAGCCGATCGCCCGCAGCTTTACCTGATCACCCCGCCGACTTTCGACGCCGAGGTGTTCCCCGCCAAACTCGCCTCAGTGCTCGACAGCGCTGAAATTGCCTGCCTGCGCCTGTCGCTTTCCAGCCGCGATGAGGATGAAATCGCCCGCGCCGCCGATGCGCTGCGCGAGGTGGCTCATGCCCGTGATGTGGCTCTGGTGATCGAGAAACACGTTCAGCTCGTGGAGCGTCTGGGCCTTGATGGCGTGCATCTGACCGATGGCGCGCGCAATGTCCGCAAGATCCGCAAAGATCTCGGCCAGGATGCCATCATCGGCAGCTTCTGCGGCAATACCCGTCACGAAGGCATCAGCGCCGCGGAAGCCGGTGCCGATTACGTGGCCTTCGGCCCCGTGGGTGAGACCGCCCTTGGCGACGGCACCCGTGCTGAGAATGATCTCTTTGCCTGGTGGTCGGATATGATCGAAGTGCCGGTCGTGGCTGAAGGCGCGCTGACCGAAGATCTGGTGCGCAGCCTGACCCCGGTGACCGACTTCTTTGCCTTTGGGGAAGAGATCTGGCGCCATGAGGATCCGGCCGCCGCTCTGGCCGTTCTTCTGAAAGCCATGGGCTGAGGCCCCCGCCGGGGGCCATCGGCCCCTGGCCCCATCCGGTCAGTGCGAGAGGCCCCCGATGCAGTTTGACAACAGCTACGCCCGCCTGCCCGACCGGATGTTTGCCCGTGTCGCGCCCACCCCGGTGGCAGAACCCGGTCTGATCGCCGTCAATGCGCCCCTGGCTCGTGAACTGGGTCTGGACCCGGAGTGGCTGCAAAGCCCTGAGGGGCTGGCCGTTCTGGCCGGAAACGCGCTGCCCGAAGGTGCCGACCCGCTTACCCAGGCCTATGCCGGGCAGCAGTTTGGCAATTGGGTGCCGCAACTGGGCGATGGCCGGGCGGTCCTTCTGGGCGAGCTGATCGCCAGGGATGGCAGCCACCAGGACTGGCAGCTGAAAGGCGCAGGCCGCACGCCCTTTTCGCGGGGCGGCGATGGCCGCGCCTGGATGGGGCCGGTGATCCGGGAATATCTGATCTCTGAGGCCATGCATGCGCTTGGCGTGCCGACCACAAGGGCGCTGGCGGCCGTGACCACCGGAGAGCCGGTCTGGCGCGAGGGGGCGCTGCCCGGTGCGATCCTGTCGCGCATCGCGCCGAGCCATATCCGCGTTGGCACTTTCCAGTATTTCTCGGCCCGCGAAGACCTTGAGGCTTTGCGCCTGCTGACCGATCTGGCCTGTGCGCGTCACTACCCGGGCGTGAGCGGGGCTGAGGGGCTTCTGGAGGCCGCCACCCGCGCTCAGGCCGAACTGATCGCGCAATGGATGGGTCTTGGCTTCATTCACGGTGTGATGAACACCGATAATGCCCATGTCGGCGGGATCACCATCGATTACGGCCCCTGCGCCTATATGGACGGCTATCACCCCGATAAGGTCTTTTCCTCGATCGACCGCAACGGACGCTATGCTTATTCCAACCAGCCGCAGATCGCGGTCTGGAATATCGCGCAGCTGGCCTCTGCCCTGCTGCCGCTGATTGACCCCGATGAGGCAAAGGCCGTGGAGCGGGCGACCGCCATCGTGCACCGCTATGCCGATCTCTATCAGGCCGCCTGGGGCCGTCGTTTCCGCGCCAAGCTGGGTCTGCTGACCGAGGAAGAGGGCGACATCGCCCTGATCCACCGGCTTCTCGACCGTATGGCAAAGCTGAACGCCGATTTCACCCGCACCTTCCGCGGCCTTGCCGAGGGCACCGCCCGCGATGAATTCATCGAACGCGAAGCTTTTGACACCTGGGAGGCAGAGTGGCTGGCCCGCCTTGCCCGCGAGGGCAGCACGGTCGAGGAAGCCCGCGCCCGTATCGCGACCGTCAGTCCGGCGATCATCCCGCGCAACCACCGCATTGAAGGCGCCATTGCCTCAGCCGTGGCGGGAGATATGGCGCCGTTCCACCGTCTTGAGACGGCCCTGAAGACCCCGTTTGCCGCCGCGCCCGATGATCCGCTGCGCCATGCGCCTGTGCAAAATGAGATCGTTCGCCAGACCTTCTGCGGGACCTGACCCCTTTGCTGTGGCAAGTCCCCGCCCGCCCCTGTGGCAGCAGTCTTGACCGGCAGCCCTGAAACACCGTCAAATGCGCGTCAGACCGGAGCATCCGGTGGCCGCTCTCAAATGGAGAACCCTTCATGTTCAGCAAGTCCCAGGACGATCGCAGCCCCGCCGCCACCCGCGGTCAGGTTTCGGTTCTGGCCTCTGACCTTATCATCACCGGCGTGGTTGCCTCTGAGGGCAGCATCGAACTGCACGGTCAGGTGGACGGCGAGATGGCGGCTTCGGTGCTGACCGTCGGGGCGGATGGCCACATGAAAGGCCGCATTCAGGCGGGCCTCGTGGATGTGCTGGGCCATGTGGAAGGCGGGATCACCTGCTCGGCTCTGACGCTGCGCCAGTCGGCCAAAGTGAAATCCGATGTCCAGAGCCCGCGCCTGATCATCGAATCCGGTGCAGAGGTCGAAGGCCGCTTCTCGCGCCCGGCCCCGGTCGCGCCCGCAGAGCCTGCGCCCCCCGCCGCCGCGCCCGCGCCCGCGCCCTCAGAGCCTGAGGCCGACGGCGCTGAGGATGACAGCCTCGACACCCCGGCGGAATAATCTGCCCGCGCAAAGATCCGGAGAGAGCGCAAAGCCCTCTCCGGCCCGGCGCGTCAGCGTGGCGGGATGGAATAGGTCATCGTGGCCCGCGCCACGACCTCCTCACGCCCCTCTGAGCGGATCAGCACATCGCCGACCGCCAGGATTCGCCCCAGTTTCAACAGCGTCACATCGGCGATCAGATCGCGCCCGGCTTCGGGTTTGCGCATGAAATCCATGCTTGATGAGGTGGTCACCGCCAGGGTCACCGGGCCCAGACGCGCCAGAATCGCCAGATAGACCCCCACATCCGCCAGCGCGAACATCGAGGGGCCGGAGATCGTGCCCCCCGGGCGCAGATGTTCATCGGTTGTGACAAGGCGCACCCGCACGCCCGTCCGGGTCACCTCCTCAATCACGAAACCCTTTGAGACCTGTGGAAAGACCTCATCCATCAGTCTGGTCAGATCCTCCGGCCCCAGCGTCACCGCCATCATTTTCTGTCTCCTCCCGCGTCCCTCTGCTGTAGAGTTTTGCACAGACGCAGGGAGGCGCAATATGACTGAGAGCATTCTGACCGAAAGCCGCAGCGGTGACGTAACGACACTCACCCTCAACAGCCCCGGCACGTTGAACGCGCTGTCAGAAGCGATGATCGGCGCGCTGCAGGAGACTCTCTTGCGGATCGCGGAAAGCTCTGCCCGCGTGGTGATCCTGAAGGGTGAGGGGCGCGCCTTCTGCGCCGGTCATGATCTGCGCGAGATGCAGGGCTATCGCGCCCATGCGGATGGCGGCCGCGCCGCCTATCAGGCGCTGCTGTCACGCTGCACGCAGATGATGGAAAGCATCCGCCGCCTGCCGCAGCCCGTGATCGCCCAGGTTCATGGCATTGCCACGGCTGCGGGCTGTCAGCTGGTCGCCACCTGCGATCTGGCCATCGCTGCCGAGGAGACGAAATTCGGCGTCAATGGCGTCAATATCGGCCTCTTCTGCTCGACCCCCATGGTGGCGCTGAGCCGCAATATCCCGCGCAAACAGGCCTTTGAGATGCTGGCCACCGGCAGTTTCATCCCCGCCGCGCGCGCGGCCGAACTGGGGCTGATCAACCGCGCCGTTCCCGCCGCCACCCTGGAGGCAGAGGTTCAGACCATGGCGGCAACTCTTGCGGCAAAACTTCCCGCAGCCCTTCGGATCGGCAAAGCGGCCTTTTATACCCAGATCGAACAGCCCATCGCTGAGGCCTGGGCCACCGGCAGCGCCGCAATCACCGAAAATCTGATGGAGCCGCAGACGGCAGAGGGCATGCAGGCTTTTCTTGAAAAGCGCGCCATGCCCTGGGATCAGTCCTGAGCCTTCGCAATCGCCTCTGCCCGGCGGCGCACCAGCGCCTCGCGCAGATCCTGCATGGCATAGAGCAGCCGGTCGGTCACGGCCTCTGCCTCTGTCTCTGTGGCGCGGCTCTGCACCCAATGGGCGGTCGCATTCAGCGCATCCGCCAGCCGCAGCGCATCCTCGCAGTCGCGCTGCGCAAGCTCCGCCCGCCGCTCTGAGAGCCAGGCCGCGATGGCCGCGTGATCTTCCTGCGTCAGTTCAGCCCCGCCATGGGGGCGGATATTGCCGTTTTTGACATTCACAAAGGCAATCTCGACCAGCTCCACCCGCCGAAGCCGGTTCTCCGGCGCGATGCGAAAGACCGAGGCCCCGTTGTCGCGGTGGCGGAAGTAATGCGTGACGGCAGTTTCTGACATGTCGGCCTCCCCTGAGCCTGCAACCTGAGCGGCAGAGGGCTGCGGGTCAAGAAAAAGGGCGACCCCGAAGGGCCGCCCTGATCCGTGCAGTCTCTGAAAGGCTTACTTCAGGCCTTTGCAGAAGTTCTGGATGCGGGTGCAGGCATCAACCAGGATCTCATCCGAGGTCGCATAGGACACGCGGAACGCCGGGCTCAGGCCAAAGGCCGCGCCGAAGACCACGGCCACGCCGGTTTCTTCCAGCAGAGCATTTGCGAAGTCTTCGTCGTTTTCGATCTTCACGCCCGAAGCCGAGGTCTTGCCGATGCAGTCATTGATGGTCGGATAGACGTAGAAAGCACCCTCGGGAACCGGGCAGCGCACGCCGGGGGCCTCGTTGAGCATTTTCACGACCAGATCGCGGCGGCGCTGGAAGACCTTGCGCGATTCGACGATGTAATCCTGCGGGCCGTTCAGCGCCTCAGTGGCGGCTTCCTGACTGATTGACGAGGGGTTCGACGTCGACTGCGACTGGATCTTGCCCATGGCTTTGATCAGCTCTTCCGGACCGGCAGCATAGCCGATGCGCCAGCCGGTCATGGCATAGGCTTTGGAGACGCCGTTGCAGGTCAGAGTGCGGTCGTAAAGGCCGGGCTCAACCTGAGCCGGAGTGACGAATTCGAAATCGTCAAACACCAGATGCTCATACATGTCATCGGTCATGACCCAGACATGCGGGTGACGCATCAGAACATCGGTCAGGGCTTTCAGCTCGGCGCGGGTGTAGCCTGCGCCCGTCGGGTTCGACGGCGAGTTGAAGATGAACCATTTGGTTTTCGGCGTGATCGCGGCTTCCAGCTGCTCAGGGGTCAGCTTGTAGCCGGTCTGCGCCGGGCATTCGACAGAGACCGGCGTGCCGCCTGCGAGCAGAACCATATCCGGGTAGGACACCCAGTAAGGCGCCGGGATGATGACCTCATCGCCGGGGTTCATGGTCGCCATCAGCGCGTTGTAAAGGATCTGTTTGCCGCCGGTGCCGACGGTGACCTGCGACGGCTTATACTTCAGACCGTTCTCGCGCTCAAATTTCGCGCAGATCGCGGCTTTCAGCGCCGGGGTGCCGTCAACGGCGGTGTATTTGGTTTTGCCTGCGTCGATCGCGCGTTTCGCAGCATCCTTGATGTTCTGCGGCGTATCGAAGTCAGGCTCGCCTGCCGACAGCGCGATCACGTCGCGCCCCTGGGCAGTCAGCTCGCGCGCCTTGTTCGAAATCGCGATGGTGGCAGACGGTTTCACGCGGGCAAGCGTCTCGGAGAGGAAGGACATGATCGGCCTCGGTTTGAACTTTCCGAGACGATCTCTTAGGACCACGGGGGGTGCGGTTCAAGGCTTATCGCCCCTGGACCGCCCGCAGAGCCCCCGGCCTCTTGCGCGCTGCCTGCTTTGACGCCATTCAGGACGCCACCGCCAATCCGAGGGTATCTCATGTCCGAACTTCACGAAAACCGCCTCAAGCGCCTCTCGATGCGCTCCTGGCGTCGCGGCACCAAAGAGATGGATCTGGTGCTCGGCCCCTGGTCGGATGTGCATCTCAAAGACCTCACCGGCGCAAAGCTCGACACCTATGAGCAGCTGCTCAATGAGAATGATCAGGACCTTCTGCCCTGGGTTCTGGGTCAGGCCGAGGCCCCCGAGGCCCTGCGCGATCTGATTGCGGAGATTGGTGATTTCGCCCGGGCGCGGCTTCGCGCGCATCACTGACGCGCGGTTTACTCTATCCTGGACATTTGCAGCGATTCTGCGGGGAATTTCGCGTTCAGCCGGAGTCTCCCATGTCCTTCCAAAGCCGCGTTCCCGATCCCTCCCTGCGCGGGCTGATGCCCGGATACCTCGAAAATCTCGCTCTGGTGGAGCGGCTTCACCGCCTTCTGCTTGATGTCATTAAAGATGAATTTGAACGGCTGGGCCTGCTGGAGATTAATTCCGTTCAGGCCCTGCTGCTGTTCAACATCGGTGAGAATGAGGTCACGGCCGGCGAGTTGAAAACCCGCGGCTATTACCAGGGCTCGAACGTCAGCTACAATCTGAAGAAGCTGGTGGAGCTTGGCTATATGCACCACCAGCGCTCTGAAATCGACCGCAGGTCAGTGCGCGTGCGCCTGACCGACAAAGGCCGCGATGTGCGCGGGGTGATGCATGATCTGTTTACGCGCCATGCAGAGAGCCTGAGCGCCCGCAATCTCGTCAATCCCGAATCGATGGAAACGGTCAACTCTGCCCTGCGCCGGATGGAGCGCTATTGGACAGAGCAGATCCGCTATATTTACTGACCCTGCGAGGGCGTGGCAGCACGGCTCAGAATGCGCAAAGGCGCGGTCAGCGGATTTTTCCGCAGATCCGCTTTTGCCTGCTCAAACCGCATGACCGAAGCGATCCGGCGTTCCAGAAAGCCCCGCGTCTCTGAGGCACCTTCGCTGTCATCGCCCAGCCAGTAAAGCACCGTGCTGCCGTAAACCGCCGAAAGCGTGGCGCGCTTCGAGTAGTGGCTGAAGCCGGTGGAGCTGTCGCCCGCAAGCGTCCAGATCAGGTCAGCTGTCCGCCATATGGCTGCCGCACCCTCCGCCGCAAGATGCGGCAGCGCCAGAAGAGAACTGGCGGCGCGGACAACTTCACGGTCGCCCGCGGCCTCAAGGCGCATCATCACCAGTTCAGTGATTCGCTGGCGAAAGCGCAGGGCGGTCAGATCCATCAGCGCGGCCCTCCGGCGCAGCGCCTCATCGCCCAGAAGATACGCGGTCAGCGCCAGATCCACCCCGCCACGCGGCATATGCACCTTCGCCAGCGCCAGATCGATGCCGATATCGTGCGCCGCCGCTGCCAGTGTCACATCAGACCAGCCGTCGAAAGGAACATGTGCCAATGCCGCCTGCGCCAGTTTTGCTTTCAGCCCGGTCATCTCAGCCTCCGTCTCGCAGACCCACAGGGTAGACAACTTCCCCGCCTTTTGCTATAGGCGCCAGGCCTGCACATTCAGTGCAACTCAAACCTAGAAAGGTGGTGAAAACCACATGCAGGTCAGCGTTCGCGACAACAACGTCGATCAGGCCCTCCGGGCTCTGAAGAAAAAGCTCCAGCGCGAAGGCGTCTTCCGCGAAATGAAGCTCAAGCAGCATTTCGAGAAACCGTCCGTCAAAAAAGCCCGTGAGCAAGCCGAAGCGATCCGCCGTGCGCGTAAACTCGCGCGCAAGAAGGCGCAGCGCGAAGGCGCTCTCTGAGCGATTTCGAACTCTGGGTGACCTCGGTCACCGATGGTGAACCCCCAGGGCCTGGCCTTCGGGGGTTTTTCATTGACCAGGCCTCAAACGCACCCCGGCTGCACAAACCCCGCCCCCTTTCCGGCGCAGCGCCTCCTGTATCGAAATCACTCCCCTCTGAGGCGGACCATCCCCCCACCGCTGACACGTCCCTCGTCGCAAAAACCCGCCCGGTTAAGATCATCCACAGACAGCACAACCCCGCGACGTCTCATAAGCCACACATCAGAGCCGAAGATCTGAAAAACTTTGCCGGTCAAAATATAACATTCGGTCTTTTCAACTGCGACAGCCTGAGTATAGTTGCGACCATGACACGGGACCAACATATCGCGCATACCGGCACTTTCGCCGCGCAAAGCCTCTCCCGGGGTCTGCTTCTTCTTACGCTCCTCTGAGCGTGCCCACGGGCGCGACCGCTCAGAGGTGACCAGCGCCCGAAGACAGCAGCAAAACCCGAAGGAGTTCAGGCAATGACCGATCAGCCCCGCGTAATCATTTTCGACACCACCCTGCGTGACGGCGAGCAATCGCCCGGCGCCACCATGACCCACGAAGAGAAGCTGGAAATCGCCGGCCTGCTCGACGAAATGGGCGTAGATGTCATCGAAGCCGGCTTCCCGATTGCCTCGGAAGGCGATTTCGCCGCCGTTGCCGAAATCGCAAAACGCAGCAAAAATTCGACAATCTGCGGCCTCTCGCGCGCCAATATCAAAGACATTGATCGCTGCTGGGAAGCTGTGCGCCACGCCGGCAAGCCGCGCATCCACACCTTCATCGGCACCTCGCCGCTGCACCGCGCCATCCCCAATCTGTCCATGGACCAGATGGCGGAACTCATCCACCAGACGGTCACCCACGCCCGCAACCTCTGCGAGGACGTGCAGTGGTCAGCCATGGATGCGACCCGCACCGAGCGCGATTATCTCTGCCGCGTGGTAGAGATCGCCATCAAAGCCGGTGCCACCACCATCAATATCCCCGATACCGTCGGGTATACCTACCCCTTCGAATCGGCAGAGATCATCCGCATGCTGCTGGAGAAAGTTCCGGGTGCCGATGAGGTGATTTTCGCCACCCACTGCCACAACGACCTCGGCATGGCGACCGCCAATTCGCTGGCCGCCGTTGAGGCCGGGGCACGCCAGATCGAATGCACGATCAACGGCCTCGGCGAACGTGCCGGCAATACGGCGCTGGAAGAAGTCGTCATGGCGCTGCGCGTGCGCAACGACATCCTGCCCTACCGCACCGGCATCGATACCACTAAAATCATGAACCTGAGCCGCCGTGTCTCGGCCGTTTCGGGCTTCCCGGTCCAGTTCAACAAAGCAGTGGTCGGTAAAAACGCCTTCCTGCACGAATCCGGTATCCACCAGGACGGCGTTCTGAAAAACGTCGAAACCTTCGAGATCATGAAGCCCGAAGACATCGGCCTGAACGCGAAGAACATTGCGATGGGCAAGCATTCGGGCCGCGCCGCTCTGCGCTCGAAGATGAAAGAGCTGGGCTTTGATCTGGCCGACAACCAGCTCAACGATGTCTTCGTGCGCTTCAAGGCCCTGGCCGACCGTAAAAAAGAGGTCTATGACGACGATCTGGTCGCCCTGGTCGCCGATCAGGCCGCCAATACCGAAAGCGACACGCTGAAGCTGAAGCGTCTGCGCGTCATCTCCGGCACCGAGGGCCCGCAGGAGGCTGAGATTACCCTGGTGATCGAAGGTGTTGAAAAAAGCACCGATGCGACCGGCGACGGCTCCGTCGATGCCACCTTCAATGCCATCAAAGCGCTCTGGCCGCATAAGGCCAATCTGCAACTCTATCAGGTCGGCGCCGTCACTGAGGGGACCGACGCTCAGGCGACTGTCTCGGTACGCCTCGAAGAGGATGGCTTCATCTCAATGGGCCATGGCTCAGATACCGACACCATTGTGGCCTCTGCCAAAGCCTATCTGAACGCGCTGAACCGCCTCGCAACGCGCCGCGCGAAAGGCACGCCCGGCGAAGACGTGAAGATCATCGCCTATCACGACAAGGTCTGACGACCCTTTCAACAGGAAAGCCGCGCCCGGCTCAGGCGCGGCTTCTGTTTTGGCTTTTCTGAAATACTCTCGGGTGGAGTCCGGGGAGGGCAGACAGCCCTCCCCGGCCTCTCCGCTCAAAGCCAATCGCGCAGAATGGGGATCAGCGGAATATCCGCCGGCGGCATGGGATATTCCTTCAGCGCCGTCGGAGCGACCCACTTTAAGACCTGCCCCTCGCGAGGCTGCGGCGTCCCCTGCCAGCGCCGGCACACAAAAAGCGGCATCAGCAGGTGAAAATTTTCATAGGCATGCGAAGCAAAGGTCAGCGGCGCAAGGCAGGATGACCAGGTGTCGATGCCCAACTCTTCTTTCAGTTCGCGGATCAAAGCGGCTTCCGGTGTCTCACCGGCTTCGACTTTCCCGCCGGGAAATTCCCAAAGACCTGCAAGAGATTTTCCTTCCGGACGCTGCGCCAGCAGGACACGGCCGTCAGCGTCGACCAGAGCGACGGCAGAGACGAGAACGATTTTCATGACGCGGGGCCTTTCATACGGAAAGGCCGGGGGCGCTGCCCCCGGACCCCCGGAGTATTTTCAAAAACCCAAAGCCGACCTGACGGCTCAGGAGCGATAATCCGCGTTGATATCGATGTAGCCATGGGTCAGATCGCAGGTCCAGACCGTACGGGACGCGCTGCCAAGCCCGAGATCGACGCTGAGCACCAGCTCATCTTTCTTCATATAGGCTGACGTTTCTGCCTCGGAATAATCCGGGTTTCGCCAGCCCTTTTCTGCCACGAGGATATCGCCGAAGCGGATCGAGAGAAGATCCCGCTCGGCCCTGGCCCCGGATTTGCCAACCGCCATTACCACCCGGCCCCAGTTCGCATCTTCGCCTGCAATCGCGGTTTTCACGAGGGGCGAATTCGCGATGGCCATGGCAACGCGATGGGCATCCTGCGCATCCGCAGCGCCCGTCACCCGGACCTCGATGAATTTTGAAGCGCCCTCGCCGTCGCGCACAACCTGCTTGGCCAGGTCGAGCATGACGGTTTTCAATGCGGCATCAAAATCTTTCGCGACTTTCGAGCGCAGATCCGTAATCGGCGCGGCCGGGGACTGACCGGTCGCCGCAAGGATCAAGGCATCAGAGGTCGAGGTATCGCTGTCGACGGTGATACAGTTGAAAGTCTCATCCACCTGGCGGCTGAGCATCTTCTGCAGCATCGCGGGCGAGATTTTTGCGTCGGTGAAAATATAGACCAGCATGGTGGCCATATCCGGGGCGATCATGCCCGAACCTTTGGCAATGCCGGAGATCCGGATCTCACCACCCTCGCCTGCGATGACGGCCGATGCCCCTTTCGGGAAGGTATCGGTGGTCATAATGGCGCGGGCCGCAGCCGAGATGCCTTTGGCATCCAGTGAGGCGCTGAGACCGTCGAGTGCTTCGACAATCTTTTCATGGGGCAGCGGCTCACCGATGACCCCGGTCGAAGAGGTGAAGACGCGGCTTGCCGGAAGGCCCAGCTTTTCGCCGACAGCTTTGGTGATCGCATCGACGGAAGCCTGGCCTGCAGCGCCGGTGAAGGCGTTGGCATTGCCGGAGTTCACGAGGATCGCAGCCCCCTCGGTGCTTTGTTTCCCCGAGAGTTTGGCCTGAGCGTCAAGGACGCAGGCCGCGCGGGTTGACGAGCGGGTGAAGGCGCCTGCGATCGCCGTGCCAGGGGCAAGTCGCGCCAGCATGACATCGGTGCGGCCTTTATAGCGCACGCCCGCAGCCGCAGAGGCGAATTCCACACCGGCGATCTCGGGGAGATCCGGGAAAGCTGCGGGCGCGAGCGGCGAAACCGGATGGGCCTTTTTCGCAGCCGGCGCCGGGGCGGGCGCGGGCGGCTCAGGCGCTGCGGCCGGGGGTGTCGCCCCGAGCTGCGCCTTGAGCTTTTTAACTTTTTTCTTCAGAGCCTTCGCCCGCAGTTTCCAATCTTTGCCGGCCATGGCGCCCTCAGTTCTTAAAGAGGTCAGATTTCAGGATCGCCGGATCGATCCCATCGGCTTTGCGCTCAATCTTTGCAGCCGCTTCGGCCGCTTTGATTTTCTCTTCGACCGCGGTCTGCTCCAGCTCCATGGTGAGCTCAGCCTTCACGTCTTCGAGCTTCGGCGTCTCAGCCTGACGGGTCTCGTTGAGTTTGACGATATGCCAGCCGAACTGGGTCTGAGCCGGGGCCGAAACCTCACCGGCTTTCAGCGCGACGACAGCCTCTTCAAAGGGCTTTACCATCATCCCAAGGCCGAACCAGCCCAGCGAGCCGCCGCCCTGGGCAGAACCGTCGGTCGAATGGGCGCGGGCAAGCTCTGCGAAATCGGCACCATTGTCGATTTCAGCCTTCAGCTTTTTCGCCTCTTCTTCTTCGGCCACAAGAATATGTGACGCGTTATATTCGGTTGCGGGCGCTGCATCTTTGTAGCGCGCATCCCAGGCCTTCTGCAGCGCCTCATCGGTCACGGCTGCTTTGACCGCGGTTTGCAGCGCGAGGCCCGCCATATAGGCGCGGCGATCATTCTCAAGGGTCAGTTCATCGCGTTTGGCCACGAGGCTTTCACCCTCGGTTGCGAGCGCGGTCTGCTGAATCACCTGATCGAGAAGGCCTTTGAACAGAACATCATCGGGCAGCTGGCGATACTGCTCGGACAGCTGGTCGCGAAGCACCGAGAGGTGACCCAGCGTAATCTCTTTGCCGTTGACGGTGGCAACCACGGTCGAGGCGTCCTGCGCCAGAGCCGGAAGGGCGGCTGTGGCCCCCAGAAGTGCCAGTGCGAAGCCGCATGCGCGCATTTTCATCGGTCTTTTCTCCCCAAACCGCACAGGTCGGCGGCGTTGACACCTTGCAGACGGCCACTTACATCGCGAAGGTCGCAATGCCGGACCGCGTGCCCTTTGTGCTTCTTCTAGGCAAGGGCGGGAAGCGGAGCAAGTCCGGCAAAGAGGCGGACGCATCACGAACGGCTCAGCCGTTCAGAGGAGACGAGATAATATGCTGGGATTCGGAGCACTGGCGCGAAAAATATTCGGCTCGCCGAATGACCGCCTGGTGAAGTCAATTCGCCCGCTGGTCGCACAGATCAACGCGCTTGAGCCCGAGTTTAAGGCGTTGTCCGATCAGGGCCTGATCGACAGAACCGAAGAATTGAAGGCGCGTGTGGCCAAGGGTGCCACGCTGGATGAAATTCTGCCGGAAGCCTTTGCAAACTGCCGTGAAGGCGCACGCCGGGCCATTGGTCTGCGCGCCTTTGACACTCAGCTGATGGGCGGCATTTTCCTGCATAAGGGCAATATCGCTGAGATGAAGACCGGCGAGGGCAAGACCCTTGTTGCGACCTTCCCGGCCTATCTGAACGCGCTTGCGGGCAAGGGCGTTCACGTCGTCACGGTCAACGATTATCTGGCAAAGCGTGACGCAGAATGGATGAGCAAGGTTTATGGCGCGCTTGGTCTGACGACCGGTGTGGTCGTGCCCTGGCAGCCCGAGGATGAGAAGCGCGCGGCCTATGCCTGCGATATCACCTATGCCACCAACAACGAACTCGGCTTCGATTATCTGCGCGATAATATGAAGGGCCGCGTGGAAGAGATGGCCCAGCGTGGTCACTTCTTTGCGATTGTGGACGAGGTCGATTCGATCCTGATCGATGAGGCACGCACGCCGCTGATCATCTCGGGACCCTCCCAGGATCGTTCAGATCTTTACAAGGCCGTGGATGTTCTGATCCCGCTGGTCTCGGAAGAGCATTACAAACTTGATGAAAAACAGCGCTCGGTCACCTGGACCGAAGAGGGCAACGAATTCATCGAGCAAAAGCTGAGCGAAGTCGGTCTGCTGCCGGAAGGCCAGTCGCTTTACGATCCCGAAAGCACCTCGCTGGTTCACCATATGACCCAGGCGCTGCGGGCCCATAAGCTTTACCTGAAAGATCAGCATTACATCGTCCGCGACGGTGAGGTCATGCTGATTGACGAATTCACCGGCCGGATGATGAAGGGCCGCCGCCTCTCAGAGGGTCTGCACCAGGCCATCGAGGCGAAAGAGGGCGTGCAGATCCAGCCGGAGAACACCACCCTCGCTTCGGTGACCTTCCAGAACTACTTCCGCCTTTACGATAAACTGGCGGGCATGACCGGCACGGCGGCGACCGAGGCGGAAGAATTCGCCGAGATCTATAAGCTCGGCGTGGTCGAAGTGCCCACCAACCGTCCCGTGCAGCGCAAAGACGAGCATGATGCCGTCTACCGCACCGCCGGCGAGAAATACAAAGCCATCGTCGAGGAAATCAAAAAGGTCCATAAGACCGGTCAGCCCATTCTGGTCGGCACCACCTCGATCGAGAAATCTGAGATGCTGTCTCAGATGCTCACGGCTGCAAAAGTCCCGCATAACGTTCTGAACGCGCGCCAGCACGAGCAGGAAGCCCAGATCGTCGCCGATGCCGGCAAGCTGGGTGCGGTGACCATCGCCACCAATATGGCCGGTCGCGGCACGGATATTAAGCTCGGCGGCAATGTCGAGTTTAAGGTGATGGAAGCGATTGCGGCCAACCCTGAAGCCGACCCTGACGTGATTCGCGCACAGATTGAAGCCGAACATGAGGCCGCTGAGGCCGAGGTGAAGGCCGCTGGCGGTCTTTTCGTTCTGGCGACCGAGCGGCACGAATCGCGCCGCATCGACAACCAGCTGCGCGGCCGCTCGGGTCGTCAGGGCGACCCGGGCCGTTCGGCCTTCTATCTGTCGCTCGACGACGACCTGATGCGGATCTTCGGCTCAGAGCGTCTTGATAAGATGCTCTCGACGCTGGGCATGAAAGAGGGCGAGGCGATCGTTCACCCCTGGGTCAACAAATCGCTCGAAAAGGCCCAGGCCAAGGTTGAGGCCCGCAACTTCGACATTCGTAAGCAGCTGCTGAAATATGACGATGTGATGAACGATCAGCGTAAGGCGATCTTCAGCCAGCGTCTCGACATCATGCAGGCCGAAGATCTGAGCGAGATTGTCGAGGATATGCGCATTCAGGTCATCGAAGACCTGGTCGATCAGTATATGCCGCCGAAGTCTTTCCCCGATCAGTGGAACACCGAAGGTCTGGCAGAGGCGCTGCGCGAAAAGCTGACGATGGATCTGCCGGTCTCTGACTGGGCGAAAGAAGATGGCGTCGATCAGCAGGCCATGACGGACCGCCTGATTGAAACGGCAGAGGCGATGATGGCTGAAAAAGCCGCAGCCTTTGGCGAAGCGACCATGCGCGATATCCAGAAGCAGGTTCTGCTGCAGGCGATTGATGCAAAGTGGCGCGAGCATATCCTGCGTCTCGATCATCTGCGCTCGGTCATTCACTTCCGCGGCTATGCGCAGCGCGATCCGCTGAACGAATATAAGACCGAAGCCTTTGCGCTGTTCGAATCGATGCTCGAAGCGCTGCGCGGGGATGTCACTCAGCACCTCTCGCGCATCCGCCCGCTCTCGGATGAAGAGCGTGAGCAGATGATGCGTCAGATGCTGGCGCAGCAGCAGGGCCTTATGGCCCCGGCTGCCGAGCCTGAGGCCCCTGCCGCGCTTCCGGGCTTTGATGAGGCGGATCCCGCGACCTGGGGCAACCCGAGCCGCAATGATCCCTGCCCCTGCGGGTCGGGCGAGAAGTTCAAGCACTGCCACGGCCGCCTCGACTGAGGCGCCCCCGGGGCTGCAGGATTAAGCTTTCAGGCGGGCCGGGCGGAATCTTTCCCCCGGCCCGCCATTGTCTTGCCGCTTTCGCGGCCGAGAAGGCTTAAGGATTGGAAAGGAAGCCGGGAGGGCACGGGCCATGACGAAGCAACAGATGATCCGCCTGGGGGCCATTGTCGCCGTATCGGCGGTCTCCGTCGTCGCGCTGCAGATGTCAGGGGGCAAACCGGCACCTGCCGCTCCGGTTCAGATGGCCGTCGCGGCGGCCCCCGCCACCGAGCCCCCCGCCACGCCCGCCCCTGCGAAACCCGCGGCCTCTGTGGCTGAGGCCCCGGTCATTACCCCGGCCCCGGTTGTCAGCACACCCGCCGCGCCAGGCACCGCAGAGGCGGCCGGCCTCTCTGAGTGCCACGCGGATATGGCCCTCATCCCCCAGGCGGGCGCCATGCTCGATCTGGGGCTCCTGGCCCCCTGCCGCCCGGATGAACGGGTTGTGATCCGTCACGGCGGGCTGGTCATCACCGGTCAGACCTCTCCGGCCGGGACACTGATTGCCTCGCTTCCCGCCCTTGTCAGCCCCGCGGAGGTTCGGATGGAGTTCGCTGACGGCACCTCCGTTTCGCAAACGGTTGAGATCGAGGGCCTTGAAGACTTTGAGCGTTTCGCCGTGCAGTGGATGGAGGGCGATGCCTTCTCGCTGCATGCGCTGACGCCGGGGGCGGAGTACGACAGCCCCGGGCATCTCTCGGCAGCCAATCCGGGCCGCCCATCCGCAGAGGGGCATTTCCTTTCTGTGATCGGAAATCCCGCTGCCGAGCGCGCGCTGATGGCCGAGGTCTATACCTGGCCGAAAGGCCAGACCGCCGCTGACAGCCCGATCGGATTTTCGCTCGAGGCGGCCGTCACCGCGCAGAGCTGCGGCCGCGAGATGCCCGCAGAAACGCTGCACCTCTCGGGCGGCAGGCTTCTGGTGCGCGAGTTGTCGATCTCGATGCCCGACTGCACGGCGACCGGGGAATTCCTGGTCTTGCCAAATCCGGTCAGCCCGGAGAAACTTGCCGCGAACTGACCCGGCGTGCTGGATATCTTATGACTTCTCTGTTTCGCGCGGCGGTAATTTCCGCCGCGTTTTTCGTATCCTGTCCCGGGCCTGCCCTTGCTGATGACGTGACCCTGCGGGCGCGTTCAGGGGCGATGGAAGTCTCGGGCACGCTGGTGTCATTCGACGGCGAGACCTATCGCCTCGACAGCCGCTGGGGCCGTCTGACGCTGGAGGCCTCTGCCGTGGAGTGTGAGGGGCCGGGCTGCCCTGAGCTGCAGAGCTTTGCGCCTGAACTGCGCCTGATGGCGGATGACGCCACTGCAGATCACGTGCTGCTCCCCCTGCTCACCGCCTGGGCGGAACAGGAGGGGCTGACCCTCACCTCGACAGAGAGGCGTCACAGCCTCAGCACGCCGGAGGGAACACCCCGCCTGCATCTGCGCCGCCTGGAGCCCATGGGGGATGTCAGTGCTGCTCTCGCTGCGGGCGATGCCGATGCGGCCCTGGTGCTGCCTCCGGCAGATGGCGGACGCGGCCCGGGGCGCCCGGTGGCGCGGCTGCCCCTGGTCCTGGCCTCAGCCCCGGATGCGCCTCAGGGCGTGCTGAGCCGCCGCGCCCTGCGCGAGGCCCGCAGCACCGGGACCGGCTGGAAAGGCCTGACGGGCACGGATCGCCCGCTGGTCTGGCACAGCGCAGGCCGCCTCATCGATCTCGCTGCAATCGACCGCTTCGGCCCGACCCGCTTTGCCCCGGTCGCCGCAGGGGACAGCCGCGCCCTGGTTGAAGCGCTGAAGCGTGACCCCTGGGGCCTGGCCCTCCTGCCCGCCCCGCTGCCCGAGGGGCTGATGGAGCGCAGCCTGGCCGACAGCTGCGGCCTGATCCGCGATGCCTCGCCCTTCGCCCTTGCCGCCGGAGAGCACCCGCTGGCCGTCACGCTCCTGTGGCAGGGCTCCGGCCGCCGCCTGCCCGCAGAGGCCCGCCGCTTCGCGGAGTTCGCCACCAGCCGCGCGGCGCTGGCGCTTTCCCCCGCCATGGCCGCACCGCTCACCTCCCAGGGGACCCGGCTCAGCAATGCGCTGCTTGCCCGCAACCCCGACGTCAGCCTCGCCGATCTGCAGGAAGCCGTGACGCAGCTCGCAGCCGGTCGTCGCCTGCCCCTGACCATCCGCTATGACCGCAGCGGCGCCCCGGACGCCGAGGGCCGCGCCGCCATTGAGGCGCTGATCGCCCTGAGTGACGCCGGCGCCTTCGAGGGTCACAGCCTGCTCTTTGCCGGCTTCACCCCCTCCGCCGGCAAAGGCCCGGCCAACCGCAGGGCCTCGGCCGCCATGGCCGCCGCACAGCGCCGCCTCTTTGAGGCGGGCCTGCCGGCGGGCCGCCCCCGCCCCTCTACGGCAGAGGCGGGCTTTGGCGAGGCCCTGCCCATCGCCTGCGACGACAGCCCGGACGGTCAGAGGCTGAACCGGCGCGTTGAGATCTGGCTGCTGCCCGCGCCGTAAAGTTATCCCCGTTTTCCCCAGGGGATCACTTTCCTGGGGACAGTTCTCACCTTCGACTCTGCGCCCCGCGCCACACGCGGTACAAGCGGCTCCGGCCTCGGATTCGCCCCAAAATGGGCGATTTTCGGGGTTCGGGACCGCTTTTTTTCAGTCCCGGGGTTATCCGAAGTCTTGTCCACAGAATTCTGGAAACTGTCCCCCGATGTTTTACTTTACAGGGTTCCCCCAGGCTGCCACCATATCTAGTAATATCCCACATGATATTGCGGAGCGCGGCGTCCAAGTGCCTGGTAGTATGGGTGGTCGGCGCGATTCTTTTCAGGGGAAGGACCTCCCGTGGCGATTGCCGAAGACTTCGAATTCCACGATGACCTGCACCCGATCGATATGGTCGAGTCGCTGGCCGCGCATCACGCCTGGGATTTCGACCGGGTGACGGATGATCAGATCGCCATGACGGTGGATGGCCAGTGGCGCAGCTACGCCCTGACCCTTGCCTGGTCAGAGCGCGATGAAACCCTGCGGCTTCTGTGCACCTTTGAGATGGAGCCCCCCGAGGGCCGCGAGGCGGAACTCCTCAACATGCTCAACCGTGTGAACGATGACTGCTGGACGGGCTCGTTCAACTGGTGGCCGGATCAGAAGATGATGGTCTGGCGCTATGGCCTGATCCTCAGCCCCGGCCACGGCGCCAGCATGGATCAGCTGGACCGCATGATCCGCTCGGCGGTGGGCGCAGCAGAGCGGTTCTACCCGGCCTTCCAGCTCGTCTCCTGGGGCGGCCAGTCGCCGGATGACGCGCTCAAGATCGCCATGGCCGACGCCTGGGGCCGCGCCTGAGCCCTTGCCCCTCCCCGGTCGCGCGCTTAGGCTGAGCCCATGCGACCAGAGGGGCAAGAGATGGATTTCTCAGAGATTTCGCAACGCGGCCTTGTGCTGCTTGGCGCGGGCAAAATGGGCTCAGCCCTGCTGCAGGGCTGGCTGTCCGGGGGGCTCAGCCCTGCTGCGGTTTACGCCGTGGACCCCAATCCCTCCGACTGGCTGAAGGCACAGGGCGTGCAGATCAACGCGCCGCTGCCTGCCAATCCCGCCGTGGTCCTGGTGGCCGTCAAGCCGCAGATGATGGGCGCGGCACTTCCGCAACTTCAAAGCTACGGCGGCGGACGCACGCTCTTTGTCTCCGTGGCCGCAGGCACCACCATCGCCGCCTATGAGGCTGTGCTGGGCGCTGCCACCCCCATCGTGCGCTCGATGCCCAATACCCCCGCCGCCGTGGGCCGTGGCATCACCGCCATCATCGGCAATGCCCATGCCACCGCCGCCCATGTCAACACCGCGGAAGCCCTTCTCAGCGCCGTGGGCCAGGTGGTCCGCCTTGAGACCGAAGCCCAGATCGATGCCGTGACCGCCGTCTCCGGCTCCGGCCCGGCCTATGTTTTCCACCTCATCGAGGCACTCGCCGCCGCAGGCGAAGCTGAGGGCCTGCCCGCTGAGATGGCGATGCAACTGGCCCGCGCCACCATCATCGGCGCCGGCGAACTGGCCCGCCAGGCCCCGGAAAGCGCCTCGCAGCTCCGCATCAATGTCACCTCCCCCGGCGGCACCACCGCCGCCGCGCTTGAGGTGCTGATGGAGCCGGAAACGGGCTTTCCGCCGCTTCTCAGACGCGCCGTCAAAGCCGCCGCCGACCGCGGAAGGGCGCTTGGCAAATGACCATCTCATGGGAGGAGTTTGAGAAGGTCGACACCCGCTCCGGCCGCATCATCGCGGCCGAGCCCTATCCTGAGGCCCGCAAACCCGCGATCAAACTTCAGATCGATTTCGGCCCCGAGATCGGCATCAAACGCTCCTCCGCACAGCTGACGGTGCATTACAGCCCCGAAAGCCTGATCGGCCGCCAGGTGATCGCCGTCGTCAACTTTCCACCGCGCCGGATCGGCAAATTCCTCTCCGAGGTCCTGGTCCTCGGCCTGCCCGATGCTGACGGCAATGTGGTCCTGCTCGGCCCCGATCAACCGGTCCCCGAGGGAGTAAAACTCTTCTGATGCTGAACATCCTCATCACCCGCCAGATGCCCGAGAGCATCGAAGCAGAGGCCCGCAGCCTCGGCGACATCACTCTCCGGCATGAAACCACCCCTCTGACCGAGGCTGAGGTCACAAAAGCTCTGCAGAGCTTCGACGTCATTCTCTGCACCCTCGGCGACCGCTTCACCTCCTCCGCCATCGCCGCCGCAGGCCCCGCCCCGCGCTGCCGGCTGATTGCCAATTTCGGCGTCGGCTATAACCATATCGCCGCCGATACCGCCAAAGCCGCAGGCATCGCCGTCACCAATACCCCCGGCGCAGTGACTGAGGCCACGGCAGATATCGCCATGACCCTGCTCCTGATGACCGCCCGCCGCGCAGCTGAGGGCGAACGCCTCGCCCGCTCCGGCAGCTGGACCGGATGGCAGCCCACACAGATGCTCGGCCGGCAGGTCAGCGGCAAAACCATCAGCATCATCGGCATGGGCCGCATCGGCAAAGCCATCGCAAAACGCGCGCATTACGGCTTCGGCATGCAGGTGCGCTTCTTCAACCGCTCCCCGGTCGCAGATCCGGGCCTGCCCGCCACCCAGCTCGCCACGCTCACAGAGGCGATGACCTCCGACTTCACCGTGATCGCAGTCCCGGCCACCCCGGCCACCCACCACCTGATCGGCGCCGACGCCCTCGCCGCCATGCCGCGCCACGGCATCCTCATCAATATCGCACGGGGCGATATCATCGATGAAACCGCCCTCATTGACGCCCTGACCCGCAGAACCATCGCGGGCGCCGGTCTCGACGTCTATGAGTTTGAACCGCAGATCCCTGCCGCCCTGCGCAGCCTCGACACTGTCGTCCTGCTGCCCCACCTCGGCACCTCGGTGCTGGAGGTGCGGGAGGAAATGGGCCGCCTCGCGCTGCAAAACATCGCCGATTTCTCGGCGGGCCGCCCCCTCTCAACCCCGGTCTGAAAAAAGGGGCCCGGCTCCCGCCCGGCCCCTTTTCTTTGGCTTTTCTTAAATACTCATTCTTCTCTGCCCCCCGCCACAAGCGGGCGTTCAGAGGATCAGAGCGGCCCCGCCCTCAGTGGTTGCCACGCCGCACAAAGAGCCCCGCATCCTGCGCCGCACGCCGCAGCGCGCCGGATTTGTTCACGGTCTCCTCAAACTCAGCTTCGGGATCGCTGTCATAGACCACGCCGCCACCGGCCTGAATATACATGGTCTCATCTTTGACCACCGCCGTGCGCAAAGCGATGCAGAAGTCCATCTCGCCATTGGCGGCGAAATAACCCACACCGCCGCCATACACCCCGCGCTTTTCCGGCTCCAGCTCGTCAATGATCTCCATGGCGCGCACCTTCGGCGCACCGGAGACCGTCCCCGCCGGAAGCCCCGCCAGCAGCGCGGAAAGCGCATCCTCGCCCTCAGCAATCTCGCCCACGACGTTGGAGACGATGTGCATCACGTGGGAATAGCGCTCGATGATGAATTTCTCGGTCGGCCGCACGGTGCCGATCTTCGCCACCCGACCCACATCATTGCGCCCCAGATCGAGCAGCATCAGATGCTCGGCCAGCTCTTTCGGATCCGCCAGCAGATCGGCCTCAAGCGCCTTATCTTCGGCCTCAGTCGCGCCGCGCTTGCGGGTGCCTGCGATCGGACGGATCGTCACTTCACCTTCGCGCAGACGCACCAGGATCTCCGGGCTTGCCCCCACAACCTGGAAGCCGCCGAAATTAAAGAAGAACATGAAAGGCGAAGGGTTGGTCCGGCGCAGCGAGCGGTAAAGCGCGAAGGGCGGCAGCGGAAACTCCAGCGACCAGCGCTGGCTCGGCACACATTGGAAGATGTCGCCCGCTTTGATATACTCTTTGGCCTTCAGCACCGCAGCCTTATAGCCCTCAGGCGTGAAGTTGGAGCGCAGCTCGCCCACCTGGGCCACCTCGCCCAGATCCCGCGGCGCCGCCGGCGCACGGTCGAGATCCTTCAGCGCATCCATCACCCGCTCTGCCGCCTGGGCATAGGCCGCCCGGGCGGAAAGCCCCGAGGACACCCAGGCCGGTGCGACCAGCGTCACCTCACCCTTCACCCCGTCCAGCACCGCGATCACCGAAGGACGCATCAGCACCGCATCGGGCAGACCGAGGGTATCCTCCGGCACATTCGGCAGATGCTCGACAAGGCGGATCATGTCATAGCCCAGATAGCCAAACAGCCCCGCCGCAATCGCCGGAAGCTCGGACGGCATATCAATCGCGCATTCCGCGATCAGCGCGCGCAGGGTCTCCAGGGGATGGCCCTCAAGATCCTCAAAGGCATTGGCCTCATAGCGGGCCTGACGGTTGATACGGCTTTGCTCGCCGTGGCACTGCCAGATCAGATCGGGCTTCATGCCCACCACCGAATAGCGCCCCCGCACTTCCCCGCCGGTCACCGATTCCAGCATGAAGGTGTCCGAGCGCGCCTCTGCCAGCTTCAGCATCAGCGAGACCGGCGTGTCGAGATCCGCCGCAAGCCGGGTCCAGACGACCTGGTTCCTGCCCTCATTCCAGCCCTTCTCAAAAGCGTCGAAACCAGGAACCAGTGTCATATCGGTCAGCCTTCTTCAGTCAGTACTCAGCGCATCTGCGCGTGGACGGCTTCAATCGCCGCCTGATCGAGGGAGATATCCGCCCCCGTTTCCAGTGCTGCAGCCAGCAGCGCAAAGGCATCCTGCCCCATGTCCTGCCCAAGCTGCGTCGAGACGGTCGAGACCAGCAGACGGGCCTCTTCGCTGTCGGGATCGGCCTTACGGATGGAGTCGAGGCGCAGAACGGCGGTGAACTCGGGCGCGCTGACGGTGGTCAGATCGCCCTCTGCCTGCAGCGCAAAGACATCCGCCAGCAGGCTGGCCGGAGCCGCATCGATGCGGCCGCCGCGCGGCATATCCGCATGGGTTTCAACCGTCCCCAGCGTGGCGGCATCCGCCCCCTCCGCCAGAGCCTTCTCCACCTCAGCCGCACGCGCTTTCAAAGCATCGCGCTCTGCCCCTTCAAAGGCTGCGGCTCTGGCCTGCTCACGCACCTCTTCAAAGGGCAGCAGCGCCGGAGCGTCGATCCCGTCCAGGCGCAGCGCCACAAGGCTGCCATCCTCAAGAAGGAAGCCATGGGCAAAATCGCGCTCGCCTGCAGCCAGGGCTTTGGTGCGGAAGGCCGGATAGGCCGCAAGGCCCTCATCGCTGTCGGCATTCAGCTCAATGGTGCCAAGGGTCATGCCTGCCTCTTTGGCAGCTTCCTCAAGGGTCGCCCCACCGGCCAGGATGTCTTCGAGGTCATTGACGCGGGTCGCAATCGAGCGACGGGCCGCATCCTGTGCAAATTCCGACACCAGATCGGCTTTTGCCTGCTCAAAGGTCACTTCTTCGGCGGCAAAAACCGCATTCATCCGAAAGAGGGCCGGGCCAAGCGGGGTCGGCAGCGGACCGGCCACACCGGGCGCGCCGAGAGCAAAGACGCCCTCTGCGGCTTCGCCAAGATCTTCGCGGCTCAGATCGCCCAGATCGATATCGCTCAGGGTCAGACCGCGCTCTGTGACGAGTTCCTCGAAGGTGACGGTCCCGGCATCAAGGCGCGCTTTGGCGGCATCGGCGGCAGCCTGATCAGGGAAGATCAGCCGCTCAACCAGACGACGCTCCGGCTGGACGTAATCCGACAGACGCTGCTCATAGAGCTTGCGCAGTTCGGCCTCATCCACCTCGGTGGTTTTGGCGACATCATCGGTCATCAGCGCGATATAGGTGATGCGACGGGTCTCGGGCCGGGTGAAATCTGCGGGATTTGCGTCATACCATGCTTTGACAGCAGCCTCATCAGGCGCGGCCACCGGTTCCGGCAGGTTTTCAGCGGTCAGACGCACAAGGGTAAAGCTGCGGCGCTCTTCGATATAATCAAGGAAGGTCGTCGCCGCGACGTCAGAGCCGGGCATCCCCGCAACCACCGCCGTCTGCAAAAGACCACGCGCCAGATCGCGGCGCATCCGCGCCTCAAACTCTGCCTCGGTCCAGCCGTTGTCGCGCAGCATGCCGCTATAGGCCCCGCGGTCAAACTGACCATTGGCCCCAGAGAACGAAGGGTTGGAGCGAATCTCGGTCGCCAGACGCTGATCGCCGGTGGAAATACCGATACGCTTAGCCTCGGCATCCAGAACCGCCTGGGTCACCAGACGCTGGCGCACCGCACCATCAAGACCAAAGGCCGCAGCTTCGTTGAAGCTCAGCGGTTTGCCGGCCTGCGCCGAAAGCGCATTCAGATCGGTGCGCAGAGCGCGGAAATACTCGGTCGTCGAGATATCCTCACCCGACACCGAGCCGATCTTACGCACATTGCCGCCGAAATTGCTGACGCCAAACCCGCTGAGGCCGATGATGAGCAATGCCATCAGAACCCAGACGAACAGCTGTCCCGCCTTGCCACCCTTCGCCATCAACCCCTCCGGTCGTGAAAACTTTCCGTTTGTCTAAGGGTTGCTGCCCTCCGGAGCAATCCCTTAGCATAGTCCCCCGGATCAGCGGCGGGGCAGCGTCAGCCGGTCAAGCCGCGCCGCCATTTCACGCAGACCATCGGCGTCACAGTTTGCAAAAGCGATGCGCATCTGGCCATGCGCCCCGGCCGAGCCTTCGGGCATAAACATCGTGCCCGGCAGCATCAGAACACCCTGTTCAGAAAGGATGGCCTTTGCCACTTCCGGGCCGCTGCCCGCAAAAGGATGGCGCGCATAGGCGAAAAACGCCCCCGCCCCCATCAGCTCCCAGCCCGGCAGATCGGCGATGGCGGCCTCAACGGCACGGCGGCGGGCCAGGATTTCCTGGCGCTCCCCCTCAACCCAGCGGCCCAGATTCCGCATACCCCAAAGCGCTGCGATCTGACCGAGCTGGCCCGGGCAGATCGCCACGGTGTCGAGGAATTTCTCCACCTCTGCCAGACGCGCTTCAGAGGCGACAATGGCCCCGACGCGGTGGCCGGTCAGCCGGTAAGCCTTGGAGAAACTGTAAAGCTGCACCAGCACATCCGACCAGTCAGGGTCCATGAACAGATCATGCACACGGCCATCACGGCTGTCGAAATCACGATAGGTCTCATCAACGATCAGCGCGAGGCCGCGGGCGCGGCAGAGATCGCGGAAGGCCGCCATGGTCTCTGCCGGATATTCCGCGCCGCCCGGGTTGTTGGGCGAGACCAGAACAATCGCCTTTGTGCGGTCGGTGATCAGTCGCGCCGCTGCCTCTGCCTCAGGGATCAGCCCTGCGCCCGGCGTCAGCGGAACGGCCTTAACACCCTGCATATCAAGCCACATTTTGTGGTTAAAATACCATGGCACCGTCAGAATGATCTCATCGCCAGGCGCGGCAAGGGTTGCCAGAACGGCACAGAAGGCCTGATTGCACCCTTGGGTGATGGCCACCTGCGAGGCCCGCACCCGGCCCGCATAGGCCCGCGACCACTGCGCCGCGATTTCCTCGCGCAGCTCATCCATCCCCAGCACCGCGCCATAAAGATGCGCCGCCGGCTGATGAAGTGCGGCCTCTGCAATGGCTTCCCGCAGCGGCAGCGGCGGCACCTCCGTCGGCGCGGCCTGCGAGACATTGATCAGCGACAGCCCCGCAGGCAGCGCCGTCGAGGCGCGCCAGCGGTGCGCCTCCATCACCGGCGGTGCAAAAGTCGTGGCCATGGCGGGATTAAGCGGGCGGATCATAGGGCAGTCTCCTGTAACGCGGAAAGGTTGCCTCCCTCTGCGGGCCGCCGCAAGGGCCAACTGTCCCCGGAACCGCGCGGCGGCTCTGCGGTTGTGGCAGGAGGCGGATTTCGCCCGGCCTTTGCGCAACTTCGTTGCCCGAAGCGCGCCCATCCGCTATCCAAAGCTGTCTGCCGGAGAGATCTATGACCCGTTTTCGTCTGCCCGCCGCCCTGATGATCGCAGCCCTGGCCCTCTCGGCCTGCGAAACCCGCACCGGGCTGACCCCGCCGCCGGCCATGCTCACCCAGCACTTCAAACTCGGCCATGCCGTGGTGGTGGCTGACACGGCAACCAAAGCGCCGATCTCGCGCGATGCCACCAAAGAGCAGCTGGAAACCGCCGTCACCAAAGCGGTGAAAGACCGTTTCTCCCGTCTCGACGGCAATGCTTTCTACCACCTTGGCATCAATGTCGACGGCTATGCCCTGGCCCCCCCCGGTGTGCCGCTGGTGGTCTCGCCCAAATCGGTGATGATCGTCTCCGTGACGCTGATGTCGGACACCGAAGGCGGCAAAAAACTCAATGAGAAGCCCGAACAGCTGACCGTCTTTGAAACGCTCTCAGCGGGCACGGCCATCGGCTCGGGCCTGACGAAATCGGCTGAGGAGCAGCTTGAGAATCTCGCCTTCAACACGGCCCTGGCGATTGAGGACTGGCTCGGGAAAAACCCGCAATTCTTCGATCCGCGTGCAAAACCGCTGGTCCGTGCCCCCGGCGCTGCGGCTCAATAAGCATAACACGGCTGAATCGCGGCAGAATTCGTCATAGCGCCTTGAAAAACCGGGGCGTGAAGGATAAATGCGCCGTGGTATTGAATCGGGCCGTCCGTTTCTTGCGGCGGCCCCCTTGCATGGGGATGGCCGCGATATGGCGAAGTCCAAGTTCGAACGCAAT
>NZ_SBLC01000004.1:555-76862 GCF_004054105.1 Falsigemmobacter intermedius | reverse complement strand
AGCCCATCGTCGACCGGAAAATCGTCATTCCGAAGAGCCTGAGGTTGCGAGTCGTGTAGTGTGGCAAAGCGCGATGGGGATGCCGCAACTCTTTGGGTTTCCTCAAAATATGGACAAAAAACTGGCCCAGGGCGCCACTATGGCGAATGCAGTTCAGGCCAGCGGAAGCGCCAGTTATTCCGGTGATGGCTCCGTGGCGCGTCAGGAAAAGCTGGCGCTGAGGGTCGCGGCCACGGTGGTGGAGGAATTGCCCCATGGCGTGCTGCGCATTGAGGGTCAGCAGGAGGTTCGCGTTAATTTCGAACTGCGGGAGTTGATCGTCACCGGCTATGTGCGCGCGGGCGATGTCTCCCGACTGAATGAGATCACCTATGACAAAATTGCGGGCGCCAGGATTTCTTACGGCGGGCGCGGGCAAATCACGGATGTGCAGCAACCGCGATGGGGCCAACAGCTCACCGACAGTCTGCTGCCCTTCTGAGGAGAGACGAGAATGAAATGGCTGTTTCCCATTTTGATGATCCTGGTGTCGGCTTCAGGCGGCGCTGCTGCAGGTTGGTGGCTGCGCCCTGCGCCCGACGTTGCGGCCGCTGATCCAGAGCTCGCAGCGCTTCCCGAGCCGGCAGCAGAGGTGAGCTATTACAAGCTCCCCAATCAGTTTGTCGTGCCCGTGGTGGAAAACGGGCGGGTTGCGGCGGTGGTTTTAATGTCTCTCACGCTACAGCTGCGCGGCGAGATGGCAGAGCAGGTGGCCTTTCAGGAGCCGAAGTTGCGGGACGAATTTCTGAAAGTGCTTTTTGAACGTGCCAATGTGGGCGGATTTCGTGGCAATTTCACCGGCGAAAGCCAGGTTGCACAGCTGAGACACTCCCTGGTTGAGGCTGCGCGGTTGGTGCTGCCGGGGGTGGTCGATGATATTCTGATAACGGATCTGCTCCGTCAGGATCAGTGAGTCAGCCGGGATCTGCCCCCTTGCGAAGGGCAGGTCCCTGGCAAAGTTTTTCAACCACATCCGCCCTTCCGAAAGCCTCCCTGGCTTCGGTCAGCCGCTCTGCGGCTTCGACCATTTGTCGGGCGAGAAGGCCGTTAAGGGCGATCCGGCGCTGCTCTGCCCAGCTTTCATAAAGCAGGCGCTGCTGCTCGAGGGTGGCCGCATTCTCCCCCTCAAAACGTGGTAAAATCGGGCAGGTCAGTCCATCGATCCGGGCGGCGGTCTGCTCGCAGGCCAGCCGTGCAGAACTCAGCGCTGCCAGTGCCAGGTCCGACTTTAACTTTGCCAGCTGATGCAGGCTCTTGAGCCGACGGGTGTCGGGAGATTTGCTCATCAATGCCTCCAGCTTCCGGAAGACTTTCTGCGCAGCGATTCCGCATAGCGGATCGCCGCGGCGACGGCGCGATAGTGGTCGGGGCGGATCTCCTCTCCGACAGCGACCGTTGCATAAAGGGCCCGCGCGGCCGGCGGGTCCCGCCGGATCGGAACATTGGCCCGCTGCGCAGCCTCGCGGATCCGCAGTGCGATCGCATCGGTTCCCTTGGCCAGGCAGACGGGCGCGTGGCGGTTGCCGCGCTGCCAGGCAAGCGCCACAGCATAGTGTTCGGGGTTAACGATAACGACGCTTGCCTTCGCGACATCTGCGATCATGTTGCGGGTGGCGATTTCCTCGGAGCGCTGGCGGCGTTTGGCCTTCAGGTGGGGGTCACCCTCTGAGCTGCGCAGCTCATCTGTCATCTCTTTACGCGTCATCCGCAGACGGCGGTGGTGGTCAAAATGCTGCCAGAGCAGATCCGCCAGGGAGATGGTTAACTGCAGCAGAAACAACCAGAGCAGAAAGCTGCCCATAAGATTTGCCGCTAGGATGATATTCTGGCCCGCACTCAGGGCAGTCGCCTGCAACAGCGTTCCGCTTTGGCTCAGCAGCAGCCAGATGAGCAGCGCGGCGATCACGCTGAGCTTCACGGTGCTGCGCAGAAATTCCACAATTCCGGTGAGGCCAAACTTCCGCTTAAACCCGGCCAGTGGTGAGATCCGGCTTAGTTTGGGCTGCAGCCGTTCGGTTGCGAAGGTTAAACCGCGTTGCGCGAAAAGAGATATAAGCACCATTGCTGCCGGGATGACGAACCAGGGCAGCAGGGGCACCGCAACCGCAGCCGTGAGAGACAAAATCCCTGCTCCGGCGGAGTGTCCGACGGCTTCCGGGCGCTCCAGCAGACCTTGCAGAATGGCGGCAGGGCCGCTTGCGCCCTGAGGCCAGATCCATGCTGCCAGCAGGAGGCCACCTGTGGTGGCTGCTGCTGCCAGATCGCGGCTGATCGGAATTTCTCCGCGAGCCCTTGCGTCATCGAGGCGGCGTTGACTGGGGGCAAATTCCTTCTCGCCGGCGTCCTGTTGCATCAAAGGCCCCCTCGGGCGGCAAAGGGATTGTTCAGCCAGATCTGAACTTCGGTCAGCCACAATGCCAGAATGACAGGGGTTGCCGTGACCAGAAGGATCAGCGCGCCGAGGGTCAAAGCGGGGGCGCCGATCAAAGCGACCATCAGCATCGGCATGGCACGGTTAATCGCGCCGATCGCGATATTGTAAAGCAGGCCGCCGATCAGAAAAGGAGCAGCGAAAGACATGGCGAGCCGGAAACTGCGCGCCGCCCCCGCCAGTCCCCAGACGGCGATGTCAGCAGAAGAAGGGAATGTTCCCTGTGGCAGAAATTCGTAGGAGCGGATCAGCAGGGCCGCCGCTGCCTCCGGAAGGCCCATGGCGCAGAGGAGTGCGAGGGCTGCATAGCTGAACATATTTGAAATTCCCGACTGCGGCTCCGAGCCGGCTCCGGTGAAAATCTGGGCGAGGGATCCGGCCTGAGCGGCCATCATACCGGCGGTTTGAAGGGCGATCAGGAAGAAGCGAAACCCCGCTCCAAGTGCCAGGCCGTTTCCGGCTTCGGCGAGCAGTGAACTGAGGCTGACGACCGCCGGTGTCCCAAGCGCGGGGGTTACGATGGCAGTCAGACAGAGCGCGGCCGCGAGGCGAATGCGCAGGGGGATGATCTGTTCGCCAAGGGCCGGCAGCAGCGCGACAAAGGCGCCGGTCCGCAGGAAGCAGAGGGTTGTTGCCCAGAACATGGCGCTTCCCGCGCCCGTGCCCCATGACAGTAATTCCTCAATCGGTGTCACGCGGGCACCTGTCCGACCAGAGAGGGACGCGCGCTGGTGCCAAGCTCTTCGTAGCTCAACACCGGGACCGGGAGGCGGCGGGCGGTGAGAACGCTGTGCAGGAAACGACGTCGCTGGGCAGAGGTGATGACGGCCGGGGAGAGGCCCTGCTCTGTAGCGCGGCTGATCTGACTGCTTAAGCCATTGGAGAGTTTTTGAAATTCCTCAGGTGGCAGGGCGATGTCGCTTAGTCCGCGGTCTGCATCGATCTGATAGCGGCTGAAGGCCTGGTCCCATTCCGGCGCGAGTTGCACGAGGGGGATTGTGCCGTCGGAGCGTCGCAAGGCGGCAATGAGCTGAAAGCTGAGACGGCGCCGGACATGCTCACAGATGGCTTCGGGGGGCAGGGGGCTGTGGCGGATCTCTGACATCGCCTCCAGGATCAGCGGCAGGTTACGGACCGAAACCCGCTCCTCCAGGAGCAGACGCAGGACTGACAAAAGCTGTTCCGGAGCCACTTTTTCGGGGATGAGGTCGTCAAGAAGCCGCCTGTTCGCCTCTGAGCGGGCAGGGTCGCTCAGACTGGTCAGTTCGTCAAACAGCCTTCTGAGGCCGCGCAGGGTGAGCAGTCGTGGAAGATGTTCCTTAATGACCTCCAACAGATGCGTTGCGAGCACCTCAGAGGGAGAAACGACGGTCAGCCCGTTCAGGACGGCAGCTTCCTGATTTTCCGCAGCAATCCAGCGGGCCGGGGCACCATAGACCGGCTCGCGGACATCCTCGCCGGGGGGCGCCGGAAGGTCTGTGCCAGCGGGCTGCAGAACCAGCGCCCGTCCGGCGCGCAGGCTGTCGCGGGCGGCCTCAGCCCCCTGAATGAGGATGCGGTAGGTGCCGCCCGGCAGGGTCGCTTCATCGGTCAGGCGGATCTCGGGGAGGATAATGCCGAAATTGGTCGCGACATGCGTGCGGATTGAGGAAATACGCGCATCCAGCCCCGTGCCAGGGTCCAGGATCAGGGTGACGAGGTCCGGAGCCACTTCGACGTGGATATCATCAAGGTCAATCATATCGCCGATCGGTTTGCGCCGCGCAGCGACCAGAGGCTCGGGATCGTGGACGGGCAGCGCGGCCGTCCTGCGCTTTCGAAGCGCCAGAGCGCCCAGTAAGGCTGCCGAGGCAATGAATGGCAGGAAAGGGAGCCCCGGGAAAAGCGCAAAGACCGCCAGCAGGCCTGCCACCGTCAGGAGGGCCGCCGGGAAGCGCCCTAATTGAGTAAAAAGGGCCTGATCGGCTGAGCCGGTCACCGCGCCGCGTGCAAGAAGAAGAGCAGAAGCGACTGAGATGATGACGGCCGGAATCTGCCCGACAAGCGCGTCACCCACTGTCAGCATCGTATAGGTGTTCACCGCCTGCGAAAGCGGCATACCATGCGAAAACACCCCGACCGACAGGCCGACGATCATATTCAGGCCGGTGATCAAAAGGCCTGCGATGGCGTCACCGCGCACAAATTTCGACACCCCGTCGAGGGAGCCGAAAAAGGTCGTCTCGGCCAGTTCCTTTTCTCGGCGGTGACGTGCCTTCGTGGCATCGATCGCGCCGGCGCTCATATCAGCGTCGATGGCAAGCTGGCGGCCCGGAAGCCCGTCGAGCGCGAAGCGCGCGCCGACCTCTGCCATTCGGCCGGCCCCTTTGGTGATCACCATGAAGTTCACGATCAACAAAACGCAGAATACCACGACGCCCTGCAGGACAGAGCCACTCATCAGGAAGCCTGCGAAGCCTTCGATGATGCTGCCGGCGGCATCAGGGCCCGTGTGACCCTGAGAGATGATGAGCCTGGTGGAGGCGACATTCAGGGCGAGACGCAGCATAAGGCTGGCGAGAAGAATGGTCGGAAAAGATGAAAAATCGAGCGGTCGCTCGACAAAAAGCGTGACCGTGAAAATAAGAATTGCGAGGGCAAAGGAGGCGGCAAGGCCGATGTCGAGCAGCCAGGCAGGCATTGGCAGAACCATCATGAGGATGATGGTCAGCAGCGCCAGCGAGAGCAGGACGGTGGGCTGTAGCAGAGCGTTCCTGAGCATCTTAACCTCCGAAAAAGCGCGGACGGGGGCCGGGAAGCAGGGCCCGGCCCCCGGGGCTGACCCGCAGAAGCGAGCCGGCGGAGAGCACCGTACCTCCGCGCAGAAGCGGAGTGCCCTGACCACGAGGCCGCATATGGGTGGGCTGTTGTGGCAGTTCGGCATTCAGTCGGGCGAGGTAGCGGCCTGCCAGCTCTGGCGTATGAGAATGGTACCTTCCCGCAGCCACCTGCCAGTCCTGGCTCTCGGCGTAGAGTTTTCTCAGAAAAACCGTTGCATATCGGGCGTTTGCCAGCGGATCGAGCATAGTGGTCACGCTGCTGAAGTGCCGCCCGTGCCAGTGAAAGTTGATCTGAAAGCAGCCGATGTCGATG
This sequence comes from Falsigemmobacter intermedius, assembly GCF_004054105.1. GTDB lineage: Bacteria > Pseudomonadota > Alphaproteobacteria > Rhodobacterales > Rhodobacteraceae > Wagnerdoeblera > Wagnerdoeblera intermedia. The sequence continues at coordinate 71,260 of NZ_SBLC01000004.1, read as the reverse complement.
TTGCGGTTGCCGGTGTTGAGGGCCTGGAGGAGATGCGCCTCCGCTTCCTTGCGGGATGAAAACCAGTGGCCCTGACCCGCCTCGTTCAGGGTCCAGGGCCAGGGCTCGGTCTCGCCACCGCGACGTCGGCCCGTTTCAATGCGGGTAATGGCCAGCAGTATGTTAAGCGGCACACCGCTTTCTTTTGCCGCAACGCGCGCCGCTTCGTCGCAGAGCGATGGGGCCGCGGGCGACAGGCCCGGCAGAAAGAGAAGCAGGGTGAGCAGGCGTATCATGGCTGCGTGGTCCTGTTGGCAAGAAGAGCAGAAATTGCCTGTCGGCTGCCCGATGAGGCCTCAAGGCGGTCACGGGCAGTGGCCAGCGGGCCTTCCGGTTCCTCCGGCGAAAGAGGCGGGGCCAAAGCATCCGCCACCTTTCGAAGCGGGGCGGGCAGCCAGCGGGCAGAGGCCTCCAGGTCACCGGCAAGAAATGCCGCCCGCGCGGCGCGATCCGGCTCTCCGGCCTCTGTCCAGGCGACGGCAGCGGCGGGCGCGTCCGCCAAAAGCTCAAGTGCGGTGGCGCGCAGTTTCGCGGCCTCTGCGCTGTCCTCACCCGCAATGCGGCGCAGGGCGGCTCTGCCGTCCCGAAGGGCGAGATCGGCAAGAGCAAGCGCCCCTTTGCGATCTGCCGCCTCCAGGGGCTCAAGCCAGTCCCGCGCGGCGGAGGCAAACCCAAGCTCTGCAAGGCGCGTCCCTATTTTCAGTTGAATGCCCGGCGGCAGCTGTGCAGATGTCGCGCGGTCCGCCCGCAATGCGCTTTCGGTCAATGCCGCATCGCTGCCCCGGTCGGCCAACAGGCGCCAAAGGTCTGTATGGAGCGGGTCTGGCGGAGGCGGCAGATCGGCAAAGGCCTTCAGATGCTCTCCGCTCAGCAGCCGCGCTTTCGCCAAAGCGACCCTCACGGCGCGACCGTCCTGACCAGATGAGTGATCCCGCGCCATGGCTTCAAGGGCTGCGACCAAGTCGGGCTGCGGTAACTGCTCTTTTTGCAGCTCCAGTTCCGCCAGTTCTGCGAGTGCGGCAGCGGCACTGCCTGTATCGGTGCGCATCACCTCCCGAAAGAGGAATTCCGCCTGTTTTGCAGGTGCGGAGGATTTATGCAGGCGCCCCGCCGAGAGTGTCAGGGCGCCGCTTTGCCGGCTTGCCGCACGCAATGCCGCATTATGGATCGCAAAGGCGGCATCCTGGCGCCCCGCAGTCAGAAAGCGCTGCGCAAGGTCTGGTCCAAGCGCCTCGCGAAGCGGCCCTGGCAACTCGCTGAAGGCCCGAAGTAAGGCGGGCTCATTGAGGTCGGGCGGGAGGGATCCGTGAGGATGAGACACTACGGCCCAGAGAGCTGCAGGACCGTCGCAGGCGGCCATATTCCTGAAGTATCCCGCCTCCGGATCCGAATCTACGAGATGGCTTAAAGAAAGCCAGAGACTGTGGTCCGTGAGAGCGTCGGTATCGGGGTCTGTCGTGTCTGCAAGGGCAAGAATTGCGCGGGCTTCGGCGCCGAGCCCAAGGGCGAGGTGAAGGCGCACGGCAGCTGCAAGTCCGGCAGGGTCTGTGAGATCTCTCTCGGCGGTCAGGTGAGATCGGCTTTGTGAAAGTGCAGCCGCAGCATCAGACCCATTCCACCAGCTGCCGATGCGGAGTCGATCTTCTGAGACGCATTGTGCCTCCGTTCCAGGCGGATCACCCATCCCCGCAGGGGCGCGGTTGTGGAATGTCATCTGTTCAGGGCGATCACTGTTGGGCGGCTCTGCGGGTTCATCGCTGAGGGGCAGAACTTCAGGGAGCGGGCCCGGTATGCGTGCGATCGGTCGAAGCGCGCCTGCTGCAATTCCGCGCGACAGATCCTCCATCAGGCTTTTTGAGAGCGCTTCTGCATGCTGAGTAACGGGACGAAAGGGGACTTTTTGCAGGGGTTTGGCGCGCGGCACGTTATCGGGAAGCTGTAGCGGAATAACGGGCGCGAGGGATTGTTCGAAGCGAGAATTTGCGGGGGCGGCACCATTTCTGATGTCGACGATCAGCAGACCGGGCCGATCCTCGGTGAGGCGGGCATGGCACAGGCAGCCCAGACGGATCTTCAGTTCGCCGTCTTCGGCAAGCCAGTCGATCCCGGCCAGGCGGTTTTTACCGATGCGTCTGTAGACCTGGCTGAGATCGACGGCGGCAGGAGGCGGGAGGATGCGAAGACCATAGTCCTCGCCGCGGCGCCCAAGCTGCCATTCACTGCGCGGCGGGAGGTCAAGAACGACTCGCGTAAAGCCCGGGTGGTCTCCGCTGTAGGCCGTAACGGTCTGCGCCTGGGAAACCCCGGCAGGAAGCAGCAGAAGAAAGATGAGAAGCAGCATTATGCAGCCTCCTGCTGGCGCAGCCCGCGCAGCGCGCCTTCCAGTTCGGTAAACTCAGGCCGGACATGGTGGGGGGCATTCTGCCGGCCCACTTCGATACAGATTGTGGCGGGATGCCTGTGCAGATTGGCGATCAGCACCTCGCGGATCAGACCGTAGAAGTGCTGGTCCTCTTCAACCACGGATTTGACGCGGGTGGCGAAAGGGCCGACGATCCCATAGGCGAGAAACACGCCCAGAAATGTGCCAACGAGAGCGCCACCGATCATTTTTCCAAGGACTTCAGGGGGCTGGTCAATGGATCCCATCGTTTTAATCACACCAAGCACAGCCGCAACAATGCCAAGAGCGGGCAGGCCGTCTGCCATGGTCTGCAGCGCATGGGCAGGGTGCATCGCATGGTGGCGCAGCGCCTCCATGCGTTTGTCGAGCACTTCTTCGACCTGATGGGGGTCGTCGTAGTTCATTGCCGCCGCGCGCAGGGTATCGGCAATCAGGCCAACGGCCTCATGGTCTTTGCGAATCTTCGGGTAGCGGGCGAAGATGGAAGATGTTTCAGGCGCCTCGATATGTTCTTCCAGAGCGACCGGGTTGTCGCGGGCCAGGCGTACCAGCTCAAACAACAGGCAGAGCAGATCGCGGTAGTCCGCGGCCTTCCAGGTCGGTCCTTTGAAAACCTTCTTGATATCGCTGAGTGTATGTTTGATGGCGGGCCCGGCATTGCCGACCAGAAAGGCGCCGATTGCGGCCCCGCCGATCATCATCATCTCAAACGGCAGTGAATAAAGGATGATCGACATTTTCCCGCCAGCGGCGAGATAGCCGCCGAAGACCATGACGAAAACGCAGGCAATACCGATAATTCCGGTCATGGGACCTCCCTTGCGATGATCGCTTCAGTGTGTGCGGGCGGGGTTAATTTTTGCCTAGCGTGTGGGCACGCGGGCGTTTCGGCCAGCGAGAATGGCCGAGATGGCATAGGCGGCCTGAGCGTCCATTCCGCTGAGAATTGCGGCGGCGGCTTCGGGGCGAAGGCGGCCGAGGAACCCGGCGGCGAACTGCGGATCCATGGTGGAGAAGAGCGCAGCCGCCTCTTTTGGTTTCATGGCTTCATAAACGGAGGTGAGGCGGGTCAGATCGCCCTCCGCCGCGCCATCAGCACGGGCCAGGGTCTCCGCGAGGGCGGCCTCGGCTGCCTCAAGCTCGGCGAGACGTTTCCGGATCAGCTCTTCTGCCATGGCCAGGGCGGCGGCCTGCTCCTCGGCGGCATATTCACGGGTGGCCAGACGCTCCTCGCGTTCACGAAAGGCCGCGAGGACCTCCGGTGTGGTTTTGGTGCAGGTATCCGCGCTGAGCGCCGTCTGGCTTTTTGGTTCCGTTACCTCGTCCGGAGCAGGTGCGGTGAGCGCCTGCGCTGCTGACCAGCCATCTCCGAGGCGGATCGCGCCTGACGTGAGCATCAACCCGGTGAGAAACATCAATATTCCCCGCGCAGGGGCTGTTTGTTTTCCGGCCATCAGGCTGCTCCTGCCGCGGGGCGGATGCGGTAGCGGCGAATCCTTGCGGGCGGCACCGCATGAGGGGTGGCCACCGGGGGGGCGCGTGTGTCGCCAGGCTCGGGAAGGTCATGGAGAGAGGAGATCAACAGCTCCAGCCGGGCGGTCGCGGCGGCCGCCCGCCGTGTCAGATCTTCGAGATCACCGGTCGGACCCTCCGCCGCTTTGCGGGCTTTCGCGAGGGCGCGCGTCAGGTCATCAACCTGTCCGCTCAGAATCGCGATGGCGGAGCCCATGTCGCCTTCAAGGCCGGTAAAGCGCGTGAGCCGCCGTTGCAGCACAAAGCAGTAAAGCGCGGCACCGAAGGCCCCTGCCGCCAGAAAAACGTCAGAAATCAGCTGCATGGGTTATCCTTTCAATTCAGAACAAATTCTGTGATCAGCAGGTCGCGCACCTGGCCGTCGCCTGCGATCAAAGCGATGCGGCGCAAAAGATGAGCGCGCAGGCGGATCATTGAGGATTGCGCCTCAAGCTCTCCGAGGGTGAGAGCGCTGAGATAGCTGTTCATCATGTCGAGTATCCTTGGCCGCAGTGCCTCCACCGCAGCACGGGCTCCGGGCTCCACCTCAAGTTGTGCTGTGAGACGCAGATGGCGGCTGCGGCCGCCGGGGCTCAGCGCGACCACCAGCGGATCAAGTTCAATATAACTCACCGCTCCGCCGGTAGTGCTCCCCTGGCGCGCCCCGGGCGTGCCACCTGGGGGAATCACCCCTGACCAGGTGAGCCAGAAGCCCGCCGCCAGCGCCGGAAGAGATAGCGCAAGGCCAAGTATTATCGGAATTTTTCCGGATTTCGGCTTTGTGGGAATCCCATCGGTGACTGTGGTGTCGCTCATCGCTGTGGCTCCTTTTCGTTCCACAGCTATAGCGCTGTCGCCACTAACCGATTGTTAAGCGCGATGGGTCATTGATGAGCGATCACAGGGACCAATCGGAGAAGCCGATGCAAAAGGGGCTTGCAATCTGGACGGAGCTGGGCGCGCGTCGTCAGGCGCTGTCGATCCTCGCCGTAGCGGCTATGCTCGCGGCGCTTTTTGCGCTGGGACGACTGGCCATGACGCCGGCGATGACTCTGCTTTATGCGGGGCTGGAGCCGGCGGCCGCAGGTGAGGTGATCCGCGCGCTTGAGCAGCGCGGGGTTCATTATGAGGTCAGGGGCGAATCGATCTGGGTTGATGAAAAAACCCGCGATGAGCTGCGACTTTCGCTTGCCGGAGAGGGCCTTCCCGCCACGGGGGGCGGCGGCTACGAGTTGTTGGATTCGCTTTCAGGCTTTGGCACCACGGCGCAGATGTTTGATGCGGCCTGGCTGCGCGCAAAAGAGGGGGAACTGGCGCGGACCATCGCGGCCAGTCCGCAGATCCGCTCGGCACGGGTGCATCTGGCGATTCCCGCAACCCGGCCTTTCCGCCGCGATCTGCAACCCTCGGCCTCGGTGACGGTGACCACGCTCGCAGGCGGTCTTGCGCCGCAGCAGGCGCAGGCGCTGCGCCATCTGGTGGCCTCTGCGGTGGCGGGCCTTGATCCGGCGCAGGTGGCCGTCATCGATTCGGCGGGCGGGCTGATCGAGCAGACCGCGACCGGCCCCGCGCGGGCCGAGACGCGTGTGGAAGAGACCCGACGCGCGGTTGAACGTCTGCTCGCCGCCCGCGTTGGCCAGGGGCGCGCCCTCGTCGAGGTCTCGATCGAACTGCTGACGGATCAGGAATCCGTCAAAGAGCGGCGGATTGAGCCTGACAGCCGTGTTGTCATTTCGACCGACAGCGAATCGCGCAGCTCTCAGGCCAGCGGGGCCGCACCCGGGGTGACGGTGGCCTCCAATCTGCCGGAAGGCGATGCGCAGTCCTCTGACGGCCCCCGCAGCCAGGAGGCCCAGTCGCGAGAGCGTATCAATTATGAGGTCTCAGAGACCGCGCGTGAGGTTGTGCGCGGTCCGGGCGGCGTGCGGCGCCAGACCGTGGCCGTTCTCGTCGACGGGCTGCGTGCCCCCGATGGCACCTGGTCGCCGCGCAGCGACGAGGAACTGGCGGATCTGCGGGATCTCGTCGCTTCGGCGGTTGGCTATGATGAGGCGCGGGGCGATGTCATCACGCTGAAATCCATGGAGTTTGAGCCTTTGCCCCTGGGCGAACCCGGGGTTTTGCCCGGTATGCTCGCCGCGCTGGATGTGATGACGCTGATCCAGATGGCCATCATTGCCGTGGTGGCGCTCGCTGTGGGGCTTTTTGTGATCCGGCCGCTGCTGAAGGGTCCGGATCGGGTGAGCGGGCCGCTGGCTCTTCCTGCCGCTGATCCTCCAGCGCTGACGGGGGAGGTGCAGAGCGATGAGGCCCTCTCCGAGGTCGGGGGCGCGTTGTTGCGGGTGGGTCATGACCCGGAGGGCTCTGCCACGGCGCCGCCGGATCCGGTTGACCGTCTGCGCCAGTTGATTGCCGAGCGGCAGGCCGAATCGGTGGAGATCCTGCGCAGCTGGATGGAAGAGCGGGAGGAGAGCCATTGAACTTTCCACTGAAACTCGAGGAGTTTGAGCCCTCTTCCGGCCTGACCGAGGGGGCAGACCGGTCAGCGGCGCTGGAAGACAGCCGGCTTGAAGGTTTTGAGCAGGGGTATCAGGCGGGCTGGGAGGATGCAGAGGCGGCGCGCAGTCAGATCGAAGCGGCGCGGCGCGATGAGGTTATCGCAGCGCTGAAGGCGATTAATCTGACCTTCTCAGCCGCGCGGGCTGAGGTGCTGCAGGCCCTCGCGCCGCTGATCAATGAGCTTGTCGCCCGCTGCCTTCCCCAGGTTGCCCGCGGGGCCCTCCCCGGTCTTGTGACAGAGGCTCTCGCCCCCTGGGTGGCAGAGGGGATCACCGATGGGGTCAGCCTCATCTGCAATCCGGAAGACGGGGGCATTCTGCAGGATCTGAGCGCCGCGGTTGAGGGTCTTTCCCTGCAGGAGGATCCGGGCACCCCGCCAGGCGAGGTCTGGCTGCGGTCGGCCGCGGGCGAACAGCGCATCGATACTGCGGCAGCGCTGGCAGAAGTCACACGCTGCATTGAAGAATTCTTCACACTGGCTGAGCAGGAGCGCCGACATGGATGACCCGAGAATGACGCCTCAAAACCCCTTCGCAAGTCTGCCGATCGAAATCACGGTCTGTGTCGGAAAAGCCCGGGCCCGGGTGAAAGACCTGCTGCGACTTGGCCCGGATGCGGTGCTGGTGCTCGACCGTCGGGTTGAGGATCCGGTCGAACTTTATGTGGGCGGGCGGCTGATCGCGCGCGGCGAATTGCAGGAACAGCCCGGAGAGCCCCCTGGCACGCTTGCCGTGCGACTGACCGAGGTGACCGGCGGGCAGGAGGGGCTGTGATCCGGCTTGCTATTCTCCTCGCGGTTCTCGCGGGGCCCGCGGCTGCGCAGGATCTGACCCTCTCTCTGGGAGAGGGGGGCAGCGCGAGCGGGCGGATTTTGCACCTGCTGGTGCTGGTGACGCTGCTCAGCCTGGTACCCGGACTTGCGGTGATGGTCACCTGTTTTCCCTTTATTGTCACAGTGTTGTCGATTTTGCGGCAGGCGCTCGGGTTGCAGGCCGCGCCGCCGAATATGCTGATTGTGACCCTGGCGCTCTTCCTCAGCTGGTATGTGATGGATCCTGTGCTCACGACAGCCTGGGAGGCCGGGGGAGCCCCTTTTGCGGCAGGGCACATGCCCCTCGAGGACGCCTTCCCAAGGGCCGCGACACCGTTTCGCCATTTCATGGCGGCGCGCCTGAACCCCGAGACCTTTTCCGCGCTTGAGGCGCTGCGCCCCGGCCTGCCTGTGGTGAGTGACCCCGCTGATGCGGATCTGTCTTTGCTGATCCCTTCCTTCCTGCTGAGCGAGATTACGCGGGCCTTTCAAATCGGATTTATCTTATTTTTGCCCTTTCTCATCATTGACCTGGTGGTGGCCGCTATCCTCATGTCGATGGGGATGATGATGGTGCCGCCCGCGATTGTCGCTTTGCCGTTCAAACTGGCCTTCTTTGTGGTGGCGGATGGCTGGACACTGGTCGCCTCGGCGCTGGTGCGAAGCTATGGGTAGCGGGTTTCGGCAGTTGACGCCTGTGCGGCGCAGGGCCAGTGTCAGAGCAGCCCTGCCAGGCATGGTGCCATGTGCTTCGGGCGGGTCGGGTGTTCTGAGAACAGATCCCAGGGGCCCGTAATTTTATCCCGGCGCATCAGGCGCCACAGCCGCGTCGAGACATGACCAAGCCAGCCCGTTCCGCCTTCTCTCCGCTCAGCTACCCTGCCTATCGGATCATCTGGATTTCGACGCTTTTCGCCAATCTTGGCTCGCTGATCCAAAACGTGGGTGCGGGCTGGATGATGACCAGCCTGACAGCCTCGCATGATATGATCGCGCTGGTGCAGGCATCGACCACTTTGCCGATCATGCTGCTGGCGATTCCGGCAGGAGCCATGGCGGATAATTATGACCGGCGCAAAGTGATGCTGGTCTCGCAAAGCTTTATGGCCGTTGTCTCTGCGGCCCTGGCGGCGGCGGCCTGGGCGGGGCTGCTGACACCCTGGTCGCTTTTGTGTTTCACGTTCCTGCTCGGGCTTGGCACCGCTTTGCATCTGCCGTCCTGGCAGGCCTCGGTCCGGGATCTGGTGCCGCGCGAAGATCTGGCCTCGGCGGTGACGCTGAATGCCATGAGTTTCAATATGATGCGCTCGCTTGGTCCGGCGATCGGGGGGCTGGTCGTGGCCTGGGCCGGGCCCTCGGCTGCTTTTGCAATCAATGCGATCAGCTATCTGGCGCTGATCTGGGCGCTTTGGGTCTGGAAGAAGCCGGTTGAGGAAAAAAACCTGCCAGGAGAGCGGCTTGGATCAGCGATCGCCGTGGGGCTTCGCTATGTGATGCTGTCGCCGAACCTGATCCGGATCATGACGCGGGGCTTCATCTTCGGGATCGCGGCGGTGGTGCTGCTGGCGCTTTTGCCGGCTGTGACGCGCGATCTGCTGAAAGCTTCGGCAGAGGTTTACGGCATTCTGCTTGGCGCCTTTGGGGTTGGGGCGATCTTCGGGGCGCTGGCCTCGCCCCGGCTGCGTCAGCATTTCCGGATTGAAACGATCATCGCGGGCTCTTTCGTGGCCTTTGCGGTGGGTGTGACCCTTCTGGGGCTGTCGCATTCGGTGGCGACGGCGATTCCGGGGCTGATGATTGCGGGCCTGGCCTGGGTGATGGCGCTGTCGCTTTTCAATGTTTCGGCGCAGCTTGCAACGCCACGCTGGGTGGTGGGGCGGGTTATTGCGATTTATCAGACCGCCACCTTCGGCGGCATGGCCTTTGGCAGCTGGCTTTGGGGGGCGGTCTCCGAGGTCTGGGGGCCGGTCGCCGCATTGCTGCTGGCCGCGCTTTTCATGCTCGGCGGGGCGCTTTGGGGGCGGTTTTTCCCCATGCCGGAGTTCTCAGAGGTTGATCTCGACCCCGCCAACAGCTTTCACGCGCCCGCGCTTCGGCTGAACCTGAAGGCGCGGTCGGGGCCGATTATGGTTATGCTTGATTGGGAAATCCCCTCTGAGCGCACCGAGGACTTCCTGAAAGAAATGGCAGAGCGTCGCCGGGTGCGGCTGCGTGACGGGGCGCGGCAATGGTCGCTGATGCGCGATCTGGAAAATCCTGACATCTGGGTTGAGGCCTATCACGTGCCGACCTGGGACGAATATATCCGCCACAACCAGCGCCGTACCCGCAATGATGCGGTGAATTTTGAGCGTCTTCTGGCGTTGCATAAGGGGCCGGGCCGCCCGGTCGTGCACCGTATGATCGAGCGGCGTGCCGTCACCTCGCATGACGATCTGCCGATTATTGAGCGTCCCAAGACACTCTGACGCAGGCTCCCGCCCGGCGCGGGGCCGCTCACTACGGGATTTCCCTCATATGCAGATCATGTAGGACAGTTCTATCCTTGCTCCATAACCGGGGACAGGGAGTTCACCATGATCGTCGTCGTAGACGCACTTAATCGCCATCTGTTCAGTGATATTCTGGACGAGATGTTCCTGCTGCGCGGCCGGGTTTTCGGCGGGCGTCTGGGCTGGGAAGTCGATGTGAAAGATGGTCGCGAAATCGACCAGTTCGACAACCTCGATCCGGTCTATGTGATCGGTCTGGACGATGAGGGCCATGTGGTTTCCTGCGTGCGGGCGCTGCAGACGACGGGACCGCATATGCTCTCGGATGTCTTTCAGGTGCTGCTCGACGGAGAGCCGCCGCTGCGGTCGTCGCAGATCTGGGAATCGACCCGCTTCTGCGTTGACACTGAGCGTCTGACCCGTGACGGCACCATGAAGGGCGTGTCGCAGGCCACCTGTGAGCTGATGATCGGCTCGCTCGAATACTGCCGCGATGCCGGTGTGACCGATATCGTGACCGTGATTGATCCGGTGATGAACCGGGTTCTGAAGCGGTCTGACAATGCGCCCTATGATTATCTCGGCTCGACCCACCCAATGGGCAAGGTGCCTGCAATGGCGGCACTTCTGGACTGCAGCGATGAGCGGATTGACCGCGTGCGTGCCTTTTCGGGCATCCATCACGATGTGATGGCCTCGGAAGAGGATGTGCTTGCCCTGCGGGCCGGCCTGCGCGCGCCGATGGCCGCCTGAACACTGGAAACGACCACTTCCGGAGCCTCCGGCAGAGTGGTGCAAATGCGTCCGCAGTGAGAGCGGCGCGAAGGAAGGAAAGTTGAAATGGCACTGATCGCACTGATCGGCGCAAGCGTTTTCGGAATGATCTGCGCGCTGACCGCTTGGGCTTTCGGCGCCGGATTTTCCCTTGTCGCGCTGGCCTATACGGGCGGAGCCTCGCTGCTGTTTTCGATCGTTCTCATGCGCATGATGGGCGAGCGTCACCCCCGTGGCGAGCGTCTGGCCTATGAGATCGAGGCCGATCTTCTGGCTCTGCAGGAGGCGGCCACCACCGTCGGGCGTCGCATCGAGCGCAGCGCCTGACAGAGTTCCGAGCATGCGGCAGGGGGCCTTGCCCGCTGCAGCCATCCGACAGGTCTCCCCGGGCCTGGTGTTCCCCAACATGGGATGTCACGCATGTTCCCGACCGTCCGTCCCGATGCTCCCCGGGACGGACGGTCGGTTCTTTTAAATCGGATAGATCAGCCCAAAAGCGATGGCGCGGGCAACGGCATGCGGTGTGGTCAGCGAATAAAGCTTGTCGCGGGCCGAGCGGAGGTGAACCTCAACCGTGCGGTGCGAGATCCCCAGGATATCCCCGACATCCTGCTGCGATTTACCCGCTGCGATCCATTGCAGGATCTCGCGCTCGCGGGTCGAAAGCGCCGGGGTGCGCAAAAGCCGGGACAGCTTGTCCGAGCGCATCACCGCATCATGGACATGCACGGCAACCGATTGCAGCTCGCCGATGATCTTGCGGGTCAGGCGCTGCCATTCTTCGGGTGAGCAGTCCCGCGTCACGCTCAGCAGGCCTGTGTCACCATAGGGGCCGCGCACCGGGATGGTCAGCCCCTGATCGCTGATGCCGAAATCGCGGGCCTGGGCGAAGACCTTTGCGAAATCGTCGTTGCGCTCAAAGCGCTTCCAGTCGACCGGCGCGATGGAGCGCCGGGCCAGGTGAACCGCCGGATCAATCGCGACGAAGCCGGAATTGGCGTAATGCTCTTTCCAGGCATCGGGATAGGTCACATAGCCATGAACGCTGTTTGAAACCGGGTTCATCCCCGCATAGGCAATATGATCCAGTTCCAGCTTTTCGCGCAGCTGAAGCAGGAACGCGTCAATCTGCCCGGGCACATCGGGATCATGGCCAAGGTCGATCAGTTCCATTTACGGTCACCGGACAGAACAATGCGCCGGCCCGGTAGAGCCGTCAGGGGCAGGCGCGGGTGTCTGAAGCCGCTGTGCATCGGCAGATCCTGCAGTGATGGTGACGTGATCCGGCCATAGGTCAGAGGGGGTGGAACGGGTGAAAAGGGAACTCATCAGTGTGAGGGAGGTGTACCTCGGTGCATGCTCCGTCAATGGCAATAGTGCACGGCTGGAAAATTATTAACAAGAGAGAAGCGATCCCCTCCGCCCTGACGACGGAGGGTAAGATACTCAATCCAAACGTGTAAAATGTGCGAGAGCCGAGGGCATCAATGCGCAGAGCGCGATCTTCACGCTGTCGCCAAAGAGGAAGGGCAGCAGCCCCACTGCCAGGAGCCGGTCTGCCGCGACGAACTGCGCCAGCCAGGCCAGACCGGCTGCATAGAGGGCAATGCTGGCGAAGGTCAGGGCCGTGAGGCGGATCAGCGCGCCGTGGCCACGGCCAAGCCCGGCGATTGCCGCCATAAGCGGCATGCCCAGAAGGAAGCCTGCGGTCGGCCCCGCAAAGACGGCAGGGCCCGCCATGGCCCCGGCAAAGACCGGCATGCCCGCGAGACCGGAAAGAAGATAGCCCAGCGTGATCGCAGCGCCGCGCCCTGCGCCGAGCGTCAGGCCCAGGGCCATGACGGTCAGGGTCTGAAGCGTCATCGGCACGGGCCAGAAGGGCACCTGCACCCGGGCTGAGAGTGCGAGCAGCAGAATCCCTGCGAAAGCGATCGAGAGTTCACGCGCCAGGGGCATGCGCCGCAGCGAACTCGCCGTGGGAGAGTGAATTGACATCGGGTCCTCCGGTAATGGTCACAACAGCCGCGGATGATGCGCGGTGCGGCGGGCAGGGGAAGACCGTGGTGTCAGATTATAGATAATTCTGAAGGCAGGTCAGGGTCTGAAACCGCCGGCCTGGAGCCGCAGCCTGGGCGGGGTCCATTGCACATGGCGCGCCAGAACCGAGCAGGCCGTAGCGCTGTCTCCGGCCCGCAGCGCGGCCAGAATGGCGCGGTGGTCGCGGTCATTGGGGCTTTGCCATTCCCGGCTTTTTCCGGCGAAAAGATAGCGGGCTGAGGCCAAGTGCAGATCGTCAATGCTGCGCAGCAGCCGCTCCATGCCGCAGGGCTCAAGAAGGGTGCGGTGAAAGCGCCGGTTGGCCTCTTCCCAGGTGTAAATATCTTCTGCATTTTCAGCAGCTTGATTGGCCTCTGCTGCGCGTTGCAGCACCGATCCCGTAATCTGCGGCGCGGCATGGCGCAGGGCCAGCGGCTCCAGAACGGCGCGCATTTCCGCAACCTCGCGCAGCGCGGCGTGGGGGGCTTCGGCCACGCGGGTGCCCCGGCGCGGCAGTCTTTGGGCGAGACCCCTGGCCTCAAGCTCCCGGAAGGCTTCGCGCACGGGGACGTGGCTGGCTTTAAACTCGGCCGCGATATGGTCCTGGCGCAGCGGGCTTCCGGCGGCCAGCTCTCCGCTGATGATCCGCTCAGAGAGGCGGGCGCAGATCTCCGCCGCGAGGGTCATTTCTTTCTTCATAAATTATAGATAATCGCGCCGGGGCTATCTGTCGAGCCATCTGGGCCTCAGACCGGAGGGCTGCGATTTTTTCGACGGAAACCCCGCGCTGCGCCGTAGAACGTCTTAAGAGGTTATGGAGTGGTCATTGATGCGCAGATGGATCTGGGTGCTGCTGGTGCTGGCACTGGCGGGGGGCGCGGCCTGGTGGGCCTTTGGCACGAGTGCGGCGTCGAAAACCTCTGAGCGTCCGCAAACCATAACGGTCAAGCGCGGCACGCTGCGCCAGTCGGTTCTGGCGGCGGGGGTGATTGAATCTGCAAGTCTGGTCTCGGTCGGGGCGCAGGTCGGCGGTCAGGTGCAGTCGCTGCCGGTGAAGCTGGGCGATGTGCTGAAGGCCGGGGATCTGGTGGCGCAGCTCGACCCCGAAGAGCAGCAGACCGCCCTTCTGCGGGCCGAAGCGGCGCTTGCGCAGATTGAGGCGCAGATCGTCTCGCAGGAGGCAACGATTGCTGAGGCGCGCCAGTCGCTTGATCGTAAACGCCAGCTGACGGAAAAACGCCTGACCACCACGCAGGATCTGGAGGCCGCCGAGACGCAGCTGAAGGTCGCAGAGGCCAATCTCAAAGCGCTTGAGGCTTCTCGTGCGCAGGCGGAGCTCTCTGTCCAGTCCTCGCGCATCGCGCTGGAGCGGACGCGGATCACCGCGCCCTCGGATGGAACGGTGGTGGCGGTGACGGTGCGCGAAGGCCAGACCCTGAACGCCAATCAGTCGAGCCCCACGGTGATCAAACTGGCGCGGCTCGATACCATGGTGGTGAAGGCCGAGATCTCTGAGGCCGATGTGATCAACGTCAAACCCGGGCTTCCGGCGACCTTCACCCTTCCTGGTGCGCCCGATATGCGCTTTCGCGCCACGCTGAGAGCGGTGGAGCCCGCCCCGGCGTCGATCGCCACCTCGGATGATGTGGATACGTCAAAGGCGGTTTATTTCAACGCCTTGCTTGATGTGCCCAATCCTGACGGCGTGCTGCGGATCGGCATGACGGCCGAGGTTTCGATCCTGCTCGATTCCGCCGAAGATGTGCTGATGGTGCCCACGGCTGCTCTTTCGAGCAATGCCGCGGGGGAGCGGGTGGTGAAAGTTCTCGCCCCCGGCGCGACTGAACCCTCTGAGCGCGTGGTTGAAGTCGGTCTGACCACTGCCGCACAGGCGGCCATCCTGTCGGGTCTCTCGGAAGGGGATGAGGTGGTCAGCAGCGGCCGTCCCGCGCGCGGCGGTGCGGGAGGTGGCGGTCCGGCAGGTGGCGCAGGCCCGCGCGGTCCGCGCGGCCCGATCAGCATGTTCTGAGGCAAAAGATGACCAGGCCTTTGATCGAACTGCGTAATCTGTCGCGCCGCTTTCAGGCGGGCGAGGAAGAGATCACCGTCCTGCAGGACGTGAACCTGACCATTGAGCGCGGCGATATGGTGGCGATCATCGGCACCTCGGGCTCAGGCAAATCGACGCTGATGAATATCATCGGCTGCCTCGATCGCCCCAGCGGCGGGCAATATCTCTATGACGGGCGCGATGTCGGTCAGATGGATATCGAAGACCGCGCGCGGCTGCGGCGGGCGCATTTCGGGTTTATCTTTCAGCGTTACCAACTGCTGCCGGATCTGGATGCCCTTGGGAATGTTGAGATTCCGGCGGTTTATGCAGGCCGCCCCCAGGCCGAGCGGCGCAGCCGCGCCAAGGCGCTTCTGGAGCGGCTGGGCCTGAGTGAGCGGATGGATCACCGCCCCAATGCGCTCTCGGGCGGTCAGCAGCAGCGGGTTTCGGTCGCCCGCGCCCTGATCAACGGCGGAGAGGTCATCCTCGCCGATGAGCCCACCGGCGCGCTCGACAGCCGTTCGGGGCGCGAGCTGCTGACGCTGCTTGATGAGCTGAATGCCCAGGGGCATACGATCATTCTGGTCACCCACGACCCCGATGTGGCGGCCCGCGCGGGGCGCGTGATTGAGGTGCGGGACGGCCGGATCATCGGCGACCGGCGCAATCGTCCGCTGCCCGCAGGGGCGACGCCCGAGCCGGCGCCGCCGGAGAAAACCGGCCCTGCTGTCAGTCTGGGGCGCTTTCGTGAGGCGTTCTCCATGGCGCTGCGGGCGCTGAATGCGCATCGGCTGCGCAGTTTTCTGACCATGCTGGGGATCATCATCGGGATCGCTTCGGTGGTCTCAGTCGTGGCCCTTGGCACCGGCAGCCGTGAGAAGGTGCTGGAGAGCATCTCATCGCTGGGGACCAATACCATCACGGTTCGGCCGGGGACCGGGTTCGGCGACCGCCGCTCTGCGGCCGTGCGCACGCTGGTGGCCGGTGATGCTGATGCCCTGGCGCGGGAGGATTTCACCGTTTCGGTCTCGCCGACGCTGAGTTCCAGTGGCCTGCTGCGGCGAGGGAGTTATTCCACAACGGCCTCCATCTCCGGTGTGGGGGTGGATTACTTTGACGCGGACGGGCTGAAGCTGCGGCAGGGGCGCGCGCTCACTGCTGAGGATGTGCGCGCGGCGGCGCAGGTGGTTTTGCTGAACGATGACGCCGTAAATACGTTCTTTCCTGACGGCGGTCAGGTCATCGGTGAAACGGTGATGCTGGACCGGATGCCGGCTGTGGTGATCGGCATCATCGATTCCAGCAGCGCGCGCGGGCCGTCAGGGACGCGTTTCTATGTGCCCTATACGACTGTCACCAAACGGATAAACGGGCAAAAGCACCTTCAGGAGATTCTGGTCCGCTTTCGTGATGACCTGACGGTGACGGAGGCTGAGGCAAAGATCGAAGAGCTTTTGACCCGCCGCCACGGACGAAAAGACTTCTTCCTGACGAATTCGGTGGCGATCCGCGAGAGCATTGATGCCACAACACGCACGATGACCCTGCTGATCTCTTCGATCGCTTTGATTTCGCTGGTGGTGGGCGGCATCGGGGTGATGAACATCATGCTGGCCTCGGTGACCGAACGGACCCGCGAGATCGGCGTGCGGATGGCGGTCGGCGCACGCCGGTCAGACATCATTGCGCAGTTTCTGACCGAAGCGGTGGTGGTCTGTCTGCTTGGCGGTGCGATCGGTGTCTCGCTGGCGCTGGCCGGGGGCTTTGCCATGGGGCAGTTCCAGGACCAGATCAGGCTGACCTTTTCACCGCTGACCATTCTGCTGGCCTTTTTGTCCTCAACGGTGGTGGGAATCACTTTCGGATACCTGCCGGCCCGGTCGGCCTCGCGCCTTGATCCGGTGGTGGCCCTGGCGCGCGAGTGAAGCTGATTCGTTTCGCATCGACGTCATATTTTCGGGAGAATTAAAAATTATATTTAAACTTCAGGTTTAAATATGAGCGAAAGCAGGATTTTGTGAGTGGGGACGAAATCGGGGGCTTCCATCTCCTCAGGTTTTCGCTACCACAATCCCCCGATTGAAATGTTAAAGAGTGGTCAACCGATCGTGCCATCTGCCCGATTTTAACCACAATTCTACACTCCAAATGTCTAAAGATGGATGGAGTGCCCGGCCCTGGCCCCAAGGGTGCGCGGAAGAGCAAGGAGGACTGTCATGGGAGCCTTGATTATTGTCATCGGCGGAGTGGTGGGCTTCTTCATTGCTGCCGTCAGTTACTTCTCGGGTGTCAGCCTGCTGTGGTCGCTGGTTATCTATGCGGCCACGGGCAATGCGATCGCCGGATGGCTGCTGATGCGCTTCCACCGCGACAGCGAACGCGACCGTGCCTATATGCGCCGCGAGATCGACGCCGAAATGGAAGCTCTGAGTGAGCTGCGGGCAGCGGAAGCCGCCGGGGGCACCACGGCAGAGCGCTCTCCGATTCTGTTCCGCGCCCTGCGCCTGCAGGAGCAGCTGAACAATCGCTACGACAGCCGCGGCGCCTGAGACCGGCTCTGTTGAATTGAAAACACCGCTCCTGAGGGCGGTGTTTTTTATTGTCGTGACGGAACGAGAAGAGTTGCCGGACCGCCCTGTCTCAGGTCGCGGGCGGCGCGGGCGGTTGCTGGCTGCGCAGGGCCGAAGTGATGGCGTTAAAGGCAACTTTGACATCCATGGCGAAGGTCACCCGGGTCGCATAGGCAATCGCAACCGCCTTGCGGTCTTTGCCCGAGAGATGCGCATAGGCAGGCAGTTCCGAGGGGCAGAAAATCCCCGGCGCCACACGGCGCAAGGTGGCATTCCGCTCAATCTGCCGATCAACGCGCACCGGCTCAGGCAGCGGGCCGATCAGCGACATCTCTCCCGTCAGTACGTTCCAGACCTGGGGCAGGGCGTTCAGGCGGGTCCGGATCAGGAAATCACCCACCGTGGTCAGCCGCGGATCGCGCCCGTTGGAATCAAGCGCTGCCTCGCCCTGAACGGGGGGCATCTCAAGGGCGCGCATATCGACGCAGCGGAAGCGAAGCTGCCGGAAAATGGCCCCATCGCGCCCCTTGCGGCTGACACGCAGCAGCACCGGACCACTGCTGGTCGCCAGGATGCAGATGGAAATTCCAATCATCGCGGGGGCGATCACCGGCAGTGCGGTCAGGACCATCAGCACATCAAGCGGGCGCTTGAAAAAGCGGGCATAAACCGACTGCCGCCCCCCCCTCGCTTGACGCGCGGTTTCGCCGGAGGCTGACGGGCGTAGATTCATTGTACCTTTGATCATCACGCTACCAGCAAAAACGCCAGGAATTGAAATTGATATAAGTCGGAAACAGTTCCCTAACTACAGTAAAATTTTTAAAAATATAACACTTTCCGCTGTGATTGTTCACAACAGTCGCGCTTTTAAGGAATTTTTGTAACAGCTTATCCGCCCAATCAGAAATCGGTGATCGGACAAGTTATTCTTACGTATAGGGACGCCGGGAGCCTGGCCTGGCCCTCCGGCGTCGCGTGACGCGAAGCGAATCAGCGTGCAGCCATGGAAACCCGGGTCTGCGGCTGCGGCGAATCCCCTTTGCGCAGTTCTGCGAGCAACTCCTCGCGGCGCAGCGCGGCGCGGCGGGCGGCCGCTTCTTTGACCGGGCCAAAACCCCGGATGCTGAGCGGAAGCTCTGCCAGCTCACGTGCGAGGCCGAGTTTGCCGGGGGTGAGATTTTCCAGAACCTCACTCATATCGCGCTCATATTGCGTGATCAGATTGCGCTCCATTTTACGCTCAGCGGTATAGCCAAAGACATCAAAGGCTCCGCCCCGCAGGCCTTTCAGTCCGGCCAGAAGGCGAAAGACCGGCAGGATCCAGGGGCCGAATTCGCGTTTCTTTGGCCGCCCCTGGCTGTCCTTTCCGCCCATCAGGATCGGTGGTGCCAGATGGAATGAGGGCTTCAGATCGCCGTCAAAGCCCGCCCGCACTTTCTCCATGGTCGCAAGATGGAGGCGTGCCACCTCATATTCATCCTTATAGGCCAGAAGCTTGTGATAGCCCTTCGCGATGGACAGCCGCAGGGCAGGGTCTTCGGCGCGGGTCAGGAAGGCGCGGTATTTCTGCGCAAGCCCCTCGTCCTGATAGGCGGCCAGATGGGCGGCACGAAACTCAATCGGGTCGCTCTCGGTTGGTTTGGCAGGGGCGGCGGGCGTCAGGGCAGCGCGGACCTCGCCGGGGAAAGCCATGGCCCAGCGGCCCAGATCAAAGGCCCGCAGATTGGCCTCTACGCCTGCGCCGTTCAGTTCAATCGCGCGGCGGATCGCAGCCAGCGAGACCGGCACCAGGCCCTGCTGCCAGGCGGCGCCAAAGACCATCATATTCGAGAAAATCGAATCCCCCAGCATCACCCGAGCCACTTCTGAGGCGTCAAAGAAGCTGAGTTTTGCGCCAAGACGGGCCTCAAGGGCGACCCGAAGCTGATCGGCGGGCAGGCGGAAATCAGGCAGCCGGGTGAAATCGCCGGTGACGATCTCATGGCTGTTGACCACGGCACCAGAGCGCCCGGTGGTCATCAGCCCAAGGGTTTTCGCCCCCGCAGTCACAACCAGATCGCCGCCGATCACGGCATCTGCCTCGCCGGTTGCGACGCGGACGGCACTGATGTCGCCAGCCTTTTTCGCGATGCGGCAATGGATGTGAACGGCGCCGCCTTTTTGGGCAAGCCCCGCCATTTCCATCATCCCGGTCCCCAGGCCGTCGATATGCGCGGCCATCGAAAGCACCGCGCCGATGGTGACCACGCCGGTCCCGCCCACGCCGGTGATGACGATATTCCAGGTGCCGTTGATCGCCGGCAATTGCGGCTCCGGCAGCGCGGGCAGCGTAAAGCTGCGTGCACCGGCCTTTTTCACCTTCGCGCCCTGAAGGGTCACGAAGGAGGGGCAAAAGCCGTTTACGCAGCTGAAATCCTTGTTGCAGGAGGATTGATCGACCGCGCGTTTGCGGCCCAGTTCGGTCTCAACCGGCACCAGCGAGACGCAGTTGGACTGCACACCGCAATCGCCGCAGCCCTCGCAGACGTCCGTGTTGATAAACACGCGCTTATCGGGGTCCGGAAATTCGCCGCGTTTGCGGCGGCGGCGCTTTTCTGCGGCGCAGGTCTGGATATAGAGGATGGCTGAGGTGCCGGGCTCAGTGGCCATGCGGCGCTGCACTTCCATCAGCTTATCGCGGGTCGCAAATTCAAGACCCGGGGGAAAGCTTTTCAGATCAACATCTTCCTTCGGATCATAAACCACCACGATGGGGCTGACGCCGATGGCCTGGATCTCACGAGCGATCTGCGGCGCGGTCAGATCCCCCTCATTGGGCTGGCCGCCGGTCATGGCGACGGCGTCATTGAAAAGGATTTTATAGGTTATCCGCGTCCCTGCGGCGACCGCGGCACGAATGGCCAGAACGCCTGAGTGGTTATAGGTGCCGTCGCCGATGTTCTGGAAGACATGCTCCCGCGTTGAGAAAAGCGACTCCCCCATCCAGTTTGCGCCTTCCCCACCCATCTGGGTGAAGCCCAGGGTTTCCCGGTCCATCCATTGCGACATGTAATGGCAGCCGATCCCCGCATAGGCGCGGGAGCCTTCGGGCACTTTGGTTGAGGAATTATGTGGACAGCCCGAGCAGAACCAGGGCGTGCGCGCCGCGATATCCGTGGCGTTATCGGCGCGGCGGGTCTCACCCAGGCGCTTGCGGGCAGCGAGGATCTGATCGGTGCCGCAGCCCTCTTCTTCCAGGATCTCGCCCAGGGCTTCTGCGATGATGATGGGATCCAGCGCGAAAGCGGCGGTGAACAGCTCACGCCGCCCCCCCTCGCGGGTGAAATCCGCGCGGGTGCCGCCATAGATGCGGCAGTGGTTTTCCTCATCGAAAAGCGCTTCTTTGATCTGCACTTCCAGAAGCTTGCGCTTTTCTTCCACCACCACGATCAGATCCAGCCCTGCCGCCCATTCCCGGAAGCTGGTCATATCGAGCGGCCAGACCTGGCCCACTTTATAGGTGGTGATGCCTAGTCGTTCCGCCTCTGCCGCATCAATGCCCAGAAGCGACAGCGCATGGCTGAGGTCGAGCCAGTTTTTCCCGGCGGCGACAAAGCCGATCTTTGCGCCCTCACGCCCCATCATGCGTTTGTCGATGCGATTGGCACGGGCAAAGGCTTCGGCGGCGTGGCGTTTGTGGCGGATCATCCGCGCTTCCTGCGCGACCGGGGTATCCTGCAGCCGGATGTTGAGCCCCCCTTCCGGCATCGGGAAGTCGGGGGTGACAAACGCCATCCGCTCAGGGCGGCCATCGACGACGGCCGTGGCCTCGATGGTGTCTTTCATGGTCTTGAGACCCACCCAGACCCCGGCAAAGCGGCTCAGCGCCCAGCCGTAGAGCCCGTAGTCCAGAACCTCCTGGACCCCTGCGGGGCTGACGATGGGCATATAGGCATCCACCAGCGCCCAGTCTGACTGATGCAGAACGGTTGAGCTTTCGCCGGTGTGGTCATCGCCCATGGCCATCAGCACGCCGCCTTTGGGCGAAGTGCCCGCCATATTGGCGTGGCGCATCACATCGCCCGAACGATCAACCCCCGGCCCTTTGCCATACCAAAGCGCAAAGACCCCGTCATAACGACCCTCGCCGCGCAACTCAGCCTGCTGGCTGCCCCAGATGGCGGTCGCGGCCAGATCTTCATTGGTGCCGGGCTGGAATTTGATGTCGCGGGGCGCGAGGATCTTTTCGGCCCGGGTCATCTGCTGATCGACCGCGCCAAGCGGGGATCCGCGATAACCGGTGCAATATCCGGCCGTCTTCAGGCCCGCCGCTTCATCGCGGGCCTTTTGCATCAGCATCAGTCGCACAAGCGCCTGGGTTCCGTTCAATAACACGGTGGACTTGCTGAGATCGAAACGATCATTCAGCGAAACATCCTGCTGGCTCATAGGTCTCCTCCCCCAGGTCGCGTGCAGTCCCGGAAGCGTAGGTCAATTATCCTGACCTACAAAGAGGAATTTCAGTTGATTCATTTGCAAACCCTCGTGATGCTGCCTATCTGAGGCCGATCAAGAAATAGTTATGACAGGGCAACCCCACACCATGGATTGGGATAAGTTACGGATATTCCACGCGGTCGCCGATGCCGGAAGCCTGACCCATGCCGGGGACACTCTGCACCTGTCCCAATCTGCCGTCAGCCGGCAGATCCGCGCGCTTGAGGAGGCCCTGGCGACGACGCTGTTTCACCGCCACGCCCGTGGCCTGATCCTGACCGAGCAGGGGGAGCTTCTGTTTGAGGCGACCTCTTCGATGGTCAAACGGCTTGAGACCGCCTCGGCCCGCATCCGCGACAGCGAGGATGAGGTTTTTGGCGAACTGCGTGTGACCACGACCATGGGCTTTGGCACCATGTGGCTGGCACCGCGTCTGTCGTCGCTTTACCGCAAATACCCCGATGTCCGCATCGATCTGCTGCTCGAAGAGCGGGTGCTCGATCTGCCCATGCGCGAAGCCGATGTCGCCATCCGCATGAAAGAGCCCAGCCAGGCCGATCTGATCCGTCGTCGCCTGATGAACATTCGCATCATGCTCTTTGCGACGAAGGAATATCTCGAAGAATACGGCGTGCCGCAGAAGCCCGAAGATCTGCGCAATCACCGTCTGATCTGCCAGCAGGACGGGGCGCCCCAGGTGGCCGCAGGCGCCCGGCTGGCGCGCGATATGCTGGCTTTTGAGCCGCGCTCAACCTTGAAGGTAAACAACTACTTCGGTGTTCTGCAGGGCGTGCAGAATCATCTCGGGATCGGCGTTCTGCCGGAATATCTCAATGCCGATTTCGGCACGCTTGAGCGGGTTTTGCCGGGGGTGGAATCCGACGAGGTTCCGGTCTTTCTGGCCTATCCTGAAGAGCTGCGCCATTCGCGCCGCGTGGCCGCTTTCCGCGATTTCATCACCGAAGAGATCCAGGAACACCGCCGCATCAGCCGCGATTGACGTTAAGTCATGCGTTGATTGCATATCTGCTTTGCCCAAAGGGCTGTCGCCCGGGGCTTGAATGCCAGGGGGGCGGGGCCTAAATCCTGCCGTAAGGGCGGTGCCTCGCATCGTTCTTACCTCCCTGTTGGACTTCGGCCGAGCTTATGCTCGGCCTTTTTTTTGTCCCTTCGCGGGGTTGCCCGGAAATCGTGCAGAAAATCCTGCCTCTGCCTTTGAAGGCAGCGGGCTTTGCGGCTGGCGAAGGCCGGGGGGCTTCGGCCCCGGCCTCTCGGGCAGGCTTCGCGCTGTCCTGCCTTGCAGCCCTGCTGAATTGCGCCTGCCCCCCTGTTCGGGGCTTTCCTTCGCGCCTGCCCCGGCCTAAAAGCGCGGCAAATTCCTTTGGGGGCCGCCATGACCGATCCGCAGATCACGCCTGACCTCATCGCCTCGCACGGCCTCAAGCCGGAGGAGTATCAGCGCATCCTGGAAATCATCGGCCGTGAGCCCACTTTCACGGAGCTGGGGATCTTCTCGGCGATGTGGAATGAGCATTGCTCGTATAAGTCGTCGAAGAAATGGCTGCGTACCCTGCCGACCACCGGTCCGCAGGTCATCTGCGGCCCCGGCGAAAACGCCGGTGTGGTCGATATCGGCGATGGTCAGGCCGTCATCTTCAAGATGGAAAGCCACAACCACCCCTCCTATATCGAGCCCCATCAGGGCGCGGCGACCGGCGTGGGCGGCATTCTGCGGGACGTCTTCACCATGGGCGCCCGTCCGATTGCTGCGATGAACGCGCTCTCCTTCGGTGAGCCCTCGCACCATAAAACCGCGCAGCTCGTGCAGGGTGTGGTTGAGGGCGTGGGCGCTTACGGCAACGCATTTGGCGTGCCGACCGTCGGCGGTGAAGTGCGCTTCCACAAAAGCTACAACGGCAACTGCCTTGTGAACGCTTTTGCGGCAGGTCTGGCTGACACCGACAGCATCTTCTATTCCGCCGCTTCGGGCGTTGGCATGCCGGTGGTTTACCTCGGTGCCAAGACCGGCCGTGACGGGGTGGGCGGTGCGACCATGGCTTCGGCTGAGTTTGACGACACCATCGAAGAGAAGCGCCCCACCGTTCAGGTTGGCGACCCCTTCACCGAAAAGCGTCTGCTGGAAGCCTGCCTTGAGCTGATGGCTTCGGGCGCGGTGATTTCGATCCAGGACATGGGGGCGGCGGGTCTGACCTGCTCGGCTGTGGAAATGGGCGACAAGGGTGGTCTGGGCATCAAACTGCAGCTCGACAACGTGCCGCAGCGTGAGCGCAATATGACCGCTTACGAGATGATGCTCTCGGAAAGCCAGGAGCGCATGCTCATGGTGCTCAAGCCCGAGATGGAAGAGGAAGCCCGCGCGATCTTCGTGAAATGGGACCTCGACTTCGCCATCGTCGGTGAGACCATCCCGGAAGACCGCTTCCTCATCCTGCACGGCGATGAGGTGAAAGCCGATCTGCCGCTCTCGAAGCTGTCGTCCTCGGCCCCGGAATATGACCGCCCCTGGGTTCCGACCCCGAAAGCGGCTCCGGTTGGTGAGATCCCGGCAGCCGATCCGATCGATGCGCTCAAAGCGCTGATCGGCTCGCCCTCCTATGCCCATAAAGCCTGGGTCTGGGAGCAGTATGACAGCCAGGTTGGTGCTGACACCATGGTCACCCCCGGCCTTCCGGCTGGTGTGGTGCGCGTGCATGGCACGGAAAAGGCTCTGGCTTTCACCTCGGATGTGACGCCGCGCTATGTGAAGGCGAACCCGGTTGAGGGTGGCAAACAGGCTGTGGCCGAAGCCTACCGCAACCTGACCGCCATGGGCGCTCTGCCGCTGGCCACCACCGACAACATGAACTTCGGCAACCCGGAAAAGCCGGAAATCATGGGCCAGTTCGTCGGCGCCATTCAGGGCATCGGTGAAGCCTGCATCGCGCTGGACATGCCGATCGTCTCGGGCAACGTCTCGCTTTACAACGAGACCGACGGCCAGCCGATCCTGCCGACCCCGACCATCGGTGCGGTGGGCATCCTGAAATCGCTCGATGAGCTGATCGCCGGTCGCGCTCAGGATGGCGATCTGGCCGTGGTGATCGGTGAGACCAAAGGCCACCTCGGCCAGTCGGCTGTTCTGGCTGAGCTTTTTGGCCGTGAAGAGGGCGATGCCCCGGCGGTCGATCTGGCAGAAGAGAAGAAAAACGGCGAGTTCCTGCGCGCAAACCGTGCGCTGGTGCGCTGCGCAACCGACCTTTCGGACGGTGGTCTGGCGCTGGCCGCCTTCGAGATGGCCGAAGGCGCGGGCCTTGGTCTGACCCTTGAGGCCGGTGATCTCTCGACCCTCTTTGGCGAAGATCAGGCGCGCTATCTGGTGGCGGTTGATGCGGGCGCACTGGCTGATCTGCAGGCGGCGGCTGCCGCTGCGGGCGTCACACTGACCGTTGCGGGCCGCTTTGGCGGTGAAACCGTGACGCTGGGCAGCGCCACGGCTTCGGCGGCGGAGCTGTCGAAGCTTTACCGCTCGGCCTTTGAGGCTGGCGTCGGCCTGTAATCGGGTTCAAATTCCAAAGGGCCGGCGGTGACGCCGGCCCTTTTTCGTTGCGAAGGTGTCCAATGACCTCGACCCCCGGTCTGAAATTTCTGGAAAAGCAGGGCGTGGCCGTCACGCTGCACCCCTATGACTACGATCCTTCGGCTGATGCCGTGGGGCTTCAGGCGGCCGAAGCGCTTGGGACAGATCCGGCCCTGACGCTGAAAACCCTGATGGTGGAGGTGGACGGCAAACCCGCCTGTGTGGTGCTGCCCTCAGACCGGCAGCTTTCGATGAAGAAAGTCGCGGCGGCCTTTGGCGGCAAATCCGCGGCCATGATGCTGCCTGCGAAGGCCGAGAAGCTGACCGGATACCGTGTGGGCGGCATCTCGCCCTTTGGTCAGAAGAAGCCGGTCCCCACGGTGATGGAGGAAAGCCCGCTCGCCGCGCCGAAGGTCTGGATCAATGCAGGCGCGCGCGGACTTCTGCTGGGCATCGCGCCGGGCGATGCGCTGCGGGTGCTGGGTGCGAAGGCGGCTTCTGTCCTGGCGTAATTTCGGGCAGAATGCCCCCAAGGCCCCGAGAGAAGGAAAGAACAGATGCCAGATACCCGCGCCCCGCGCCTTTGCGTGCTGATCGACGCCGACAACGTCCCGGCGCATTACGCCGATGTTCTTTTTGAAGAAATCGCCTCTCTGGGTGAGGCTTCGGTGCGCCGGATCTATGGCGACTGGTCCGCGCAGCGGCTGAATCGCTGGGCCGAGCGGGTGAATACTCTCGGTCTGGTGGCCGATCAGCAGTTCTCGAACACCAAGGGCAAGAACGCCTCGGACATCGGTCTGGTGATCGCGGCGATGGACTTCCTGCACTCAGGGCTTTTTGACGGCTTTGTACTGGTGTCGTCGGACAGTGATTTCACCCGGCTTGCCGCGCGTATCCGCGAGCAGGGGCTGGACGTCTATGGCATCGGTGAGAAGAAAACGCCCGAAGCCTTCCGCATGGCCTGTAAGCGCTTCATCTATCTGGAAAACCTGACGCCCGAGGATAAGCCCGACACCACCCCCCGCCGTCCTTCGGCGCAGGTCAGATCCGGCGATGAGCCGCGCAGCGCGCAGGAGAAGCTGCCGCCCGCGCAGGCCGTTCCGCTGATCACGGCGGCGATGTGGGCGATTGACCCGGAAGGGGAGTGGTATTCTCTGGGCCAGATCGGGCAGTTCATTACCCAAGCCAATCCGGACTTCGACACCCGCACCTATGGCTCGGCGAAACTCTCGGATCTGATGCGCGGCCTGCCGCGCTTTGAGGTGCGCCCCGGCCCGCAGGGGCAGTTGCAGGCGCGCGACATTACCTGACGCGCGCCCGGCAGGTCTTTAGCGCAACAGCGCCTGCAGCAGGACCAGAGTGGCTTCCATGGTGTTCATGCCGTAGCCGCCGTTGTTGCCGGCCCAGGCATTCATGCCGTTCCAGGTGCCCGGACCCCAGGCCCCGTCAATCGGGCCGCGATAATAGCCCTGGCGCGCCAGCTGGCGCTGAATGCGCAGACGGTCTTCGCGGCTCATGCGGTAGAAAGCCTCGCGCGGATGGGGCTGCTGCCAGCCCGGAGCCCGTGCCGGGACCGGAACGGGCACATAGCGCACTTCCGGACGGCTCGGGCCGCGATGCACATGGCGCGGCGGCGGATCATGGCGGGCATGGCCTTTGCCCTTGCCTTTGTTGTGATGCTTCGCATGGCCCGGCGGGCCGTGGTGGCGCTGTTCCCAGCGGCGGTCATCGCGGGGGCCGGCCTCAGCCATCGGGGCGAGTGCGCCCAGCGAAACGGCGGCGGCCAGCAGGGCCGCGCAGGTTTTATTCAGTAGCGTGACGGACATCGAAAATCCCTCCGTTGCCTGTCCCCGGGCTGGGGACACAGAGATACAACGGAGAAACCCGCCGCTTCCGTCGGAGTTCCTGACAGCGCTGAGAGGGCCAGGCAGGAAGCCGCACAGCGGGTGGCGGCGAACCGGCAAAGAGATGCCGGTTCACGGAAGTTTCAGGCAAAAGCGCCGCTCAGACCGAAAGGCAGATGTATTTCATCTCGAGGAAATCCTCGATCCCGTGGTGAGATCCCTCACGCCCCAGGCCAGACTGCTTCACCCCGCCGAAGGGCGCCACTTCGGTTGAGATGATGCCGGTATTCACCCCGATGATGCCATATTCCAGCGCCTCCTGGACGCGGGTGATGCGGCCGATGTCGCGGGCATAGAAATAAGACGCAAGGCCGTAGATCGTGGCATTGGCGTAAGTCACCGCCTCCTCCTCGGTCTCAAACTTAAAGAGCGGGGCCAGGGGGCCAAAGGTCTCTTCGCTCGCCACAGCCATCTCCTGGGTGACGCCGGTGACGATGGTCGGCTGGAAGAAATTGCCGCCCTTTTCATGGCGTGCGCCGCCGAGAATGACCTCACCGCCTTTGGAGAGGGCGTCTGCGATATGCTCTTCCACCTTTTTGACGGCATCGCCATTGATGAGGGGGCCAAACTCCACCGTCTCAGTCAGCCCGTCTCCGACGCGCATCTTTGCGACCGCCGCTTTCAGCTTTTCGGCGAAGGCGTCATAGACCCCGGCCTGGACGTAGATCCGGTTGGCGCAGACGCAGGTCTGGCCGTTGTTGCGGTATTTCGACATCAGTGCGCCCTGCACGGCGGCATCAAGATCGGCGTCGTCAAAGACGATGAAGGGCGCATTGCCGCCCAGCTCCATCGAGCATTTGAGCACCTGATCAGCCGCCTGACGCAGCAGGATCCGCCCGACCTCGGTCGAGCCGGTAAAGGTGAGTTTGCGCACGCGCGGGTTCTCGCAGAACTCTTTGCCGATCTCGCTGGAGCGTTTGGAGGTGACCACATTGAACAGCCCGCCCGGAATGCCGGCGCGTTCGGCCAGAACCGCGATGGCGAGCGCCGAAAGCGGCGTCTCGGCGGCGGGGCGGACCACAAAGCCGCAGCCCGCAGCGAGAGCGGGGCCGCATTTGCGGGTGATCATCGCATTGGGGAAGTTCCAGGGCGTGATCGCCGCCACCACCCCGATCGGCTGTTTCAGCACGGTGATGCGTTTGTCGGGCTGATGGCCGGGAATGGTCTCGCCATAAATGCGTTTGCCCTCTTCCGCGAACCACTCGATGAAGCTCGCGCCATAAGCGATTTCACCCTTCGCCTCTGCCAGGGGCTTGCCCATTTCGGCGGTCAGAATGGCCCCCAGATCGTCCTGATTTTCCATCATCAGATCAAACCAGCGCCGCAGCACCTGAGCGCGGTCTTTGGCGGTGCGTTTCTGCCAGTCTTTCTGCGCGGCCTCAGCGGCGGCAATGGCCCCGGCCGCTTCTTCGCGGCTCAGGTCCGCCACCTCGCAGATCACATCGCCCCGCGCGGGGTTGAGGACCGGAAAGGTCTTTCCATCCGCCGCCGCCACCCAGCTTCCGCCGACATAGGCGCGGGTCTCCAGCAGGGACGGGTCTTTCAGCAGGGACTTCAGATCAGTTGCAGTATCGAGCATGGCGGGCCTCCCATTTCCTTGAGGGGCATGCAAGCATGTGCGCCTTGCGCCGTCCAGCTAAAGGAGTGGGAAATGGATCTGGATCGAATTTATGCCAATGGTGACGTCATTCCGGGCGGTGCGGACTATCCGGCAAGATGGGCAGCCGAGGCGGCAGCCTTTCGGGCGCAGATGGGCGCGCGGGCGCGGCTCGATCTGCCCTATGGCGCCGGGGAGCGGCAGCGGTTCGACCTCTTTTTACCCGAAGGCACGCCGAAGGGGCTGATGGTCTTTGTCCATGGCGGCTGGTGGCTGGCCTTTGACAAAAGCACCTGGTCGCATCTGGCCGCCGGCGCGGTTGCGCGGGGCTGGGCGGTGGCCATGCCGTCTTACACCCTGGCCCCTGAGGCGCGGATCAGCGCCATCACCCGCGAGATTGCGGCCGCCGTGGTCGCCGCCGCCGCAGAAGTTGCGGGGCCGATCGTGGTGACGGGCCATTCGGCGGGGGGGCATCTGAGCGCGCGGATGGCCTGCGCCGATGTGGCGCTGACGGCGGAGGTGGCCGCCCGCATCACCCGTGTGGTGCCGATCTCACCGCTCGCTGAGCTGGAACTGCTGATGCCGCTGGCTGCCAATCAGAAACTGCAGATCGATGCCGAAGAAGCGCGCCGCGAAAGCCCGACGCGGCATCTCCCCCGCGCAGGGATCGCGCTGCATGTGACGGTCGGCGCGGATGAGCGGGCGGCCTTCATCTTCCACGCCCGCCATCTGTCTGAGGAATGGTCCTGCGACTGGAGCCTGGTGCCCGATACCCACCATTTTAACGTGCTCGACGGTCTGTGCCGGGCCGATGATCCGCTCACCAGGCTGGTGCTGGGGGAATAACCCCCGGCCTATCCGTGATGGCTGCGGTAGCAGGGCTGGCGATCCCCGGGCGCGGGGGCGGCCTCATAGACCGCGCGGGCGATGGCGCGGGCCAGCACCGTGGCTGCGGCATGGCCTAAGGTGAAGGGATCGGCAATCGGGTCAGGCAGGGGCTTCGCCCCGGTCGAAACTGCAAAGACCAGATCGCCGTCAAAGGGGGTGTGGCTGGGCACGATGGCGCGGGCCATGCCGTCATGGGCGGCGGTGGCGAGGCGCTGGCACTGACCTTTGGTCAGGTTTGCATCGGTGGCGATGATGGCGATGGTCGTGGCCTCACCCTGCTGTTTGCCGGGGCGGGGTTCTTCGTCGCCGTAGCGGGTGGCAACGCCTTTGCCGCCAAATTCCCCCGCCTGCTCAAAAGGTGCGGCCCAGAAATGCGGCCCGCCCTCCACAGTGACCGAGCCGAGGGGGTTCACCACCACCAGAGCGCCCACGGTGATCCCGTTGGAAAGCACCAGCGATGCCGAGCCGAGCCCCCCTTTCCAGTTCTTCGTCGTGGCACCCGTTCCCGCTCCGGCCGTGCCGATGGCGAAGTCTTCCCGGGCCGCGGCCACTGCCGCCTTGCCAAGCGCGAAATAGGGCGAGGTTTTCCACGCCTTATCGCCGCCATTGGCCAGATCAAAGATGATGGCACCGGGCACGATCGGCACCCGCAGCCCCGCGACTTCAAAGCCGCGCCCCATCTCGCGAAGCGCCTCCATCACGCCGCCCGCGGCATCCAGACCAAAGGCCGAGCCGCCGGAGAGGCAGATCGCTTCGACCTGCTGCACCAGTTTGTCGGGGGCCAGAAGTTCCGTCTCCCGGGTGCCGGGCGCACCGCCCATAACATGAACGGCCGCCGTCATCGGAGCCTCGCCCAGAAGCACCGTGGTGCCGGTTTTGATCTGGTGATCTTCGGTATTGCCGACCCGCAGGCCGGGAACATCGGTGATCAGATTGCGTGGTCCCGGTTTCATGATGGCCCCCCTGACTTTGCGCCAGTGAACCCCGCAGGCGCTGATTTCGCAACGAAAAAGGGCGGCCCCCGCCCGGGGCCGCCCGCATGCCGGGGAGGCAGGCTTTATTTGCCCGGATGCGCCGCGCGGCTGGCTTCCAGGGTGTCTTCAAAGGTGCGCAGACCGGTGTGCGGGGCCTGGACCAGCACCGCCATATTGCCGGGCTTGTGCTTATTGGCGCGCATCAGGGCATGGGCCTCGGGGATCTGATCCCAGGGGAAAACCTCTGACATGCAGGGGTCGATGCGGCGCTCGACCATCAGCTTATTGGCGGCTGCGGCCTGCTTCAGGTGGGCGAAGTGACTGCCCTGCAGACGCTTCTGGTGCATCCACATGTAGCGGACGTCAAAGGTGCAGTTGAAGCCGGAGGTGCCTGCACAGATCACCACCATGCCGCCCTTTTTGCACACGAGTGATGAGACCGGGAAGGTCGCTTCGCCCGGATGTTCAAAGACCATATCAACGCTGACGCCCTTGCCGGTGATGTCCCAGATCGCCTTGCCGAACTTCCGGGCCTCTTTCAGCCAGTCGTTATATTCGGGGCTGTTGACGGTGGGCAGCTGCCCCCAGCATTTGAATTCATTGCGGTTAATCACGCCCTTGGCGCCCAGACCCATGACAAACTCACGTTTGCTCTCGTCTGAGATCACGCCGATCGCATTGGCGCCGGCGGTATTGATCAGCTGGATCGCAAAAGAGCCAAGCCCGCCCGAGGCGCCCCAGACCAGAACGTTCTGACCAGGCTTCAGGTCATGGGGCTCATGGCCAAAGAGCATCCGGTAGGCGGTGGCCAGCGTCAGCGTGTAGCAGGCCGATTCCTCCCAGGTCAGATGCTTCGGGCGCGGCATCAGCTGCTGGGCCTGAACGCGGGTGAACTGCGCAAATGAGCCGTCCGGCGTCTCATAGCCCCAGATCCGCTGGCTGGGCGAGAACATCGGATCGCCGCCGTTGCATTCTTCATCATCGCCGTCGTCCTGGTTGCAATGCACCACGACTTCGTCGCCGACCTTCCAGCGTTTCACCTTATCGCCGACAGCCCAGACGATGCCCGCCGCATCCGAGCCTGCGACGTGGAAGGGCTGCTTGTGACCATCAAAGGGCGAGACCGGCACGCCAAGCGCGGCCCAGACGCCGTTGTAGTTCACACCCGCCGCCATCACGAGGACCAGCACCTCGTTGCTGTCGAGCTTCCAGGTATCGACCACTTCGACCTGCATGGCCGTTTCCGGCTCGCCGTGGCGTTCTTTGCGGATCGACCAGGCGTACATCTTTGCCGGAACATGGCCGAGAGGCGGCATTTCACCGACCTCATAGAGGTCTTTGACGGGGGCGTCATAGGGGACGATTGCGGTATTCGTATCCAGGGCCACGGCGCTCTCCTCAGGTCCGTTCAGCGATGCAATGCCGCACCGCAGAATCGGGTGCGCCTCCTTGGGATACAAATGGCCACGCAACAAAGCAACAAGATTTATACCGCTCACGAAATAATCTGACGCGACGAAATTTTGTTACCCGGAAATCGCCTGCGACTACCGGGGGTCCCCAAGGATCTGCCAGACCGATGCGGCGTAATAGTCCAGAAGGCCGGCTTTGACTGCCAGGAAACCTTCCGGCCGCTCTTCCAGAATTCTGCGCTGCAGCAGATGCGTCAATCCCTGTTCCAGGATCACCTCGGCAGAGGCCTCAGGCAGAACAAGGCGGGTTCCCCGCGCCTCAAGGCGGGCGCGCAGCCCGGCAAAGGCGGCGGGAAGGGCGGCCCTTGTCATCGCCCCGCTGCTCAGCGCTGCGGCAATCAGGGGCAGGGGGGTAACCGGAAGCGCCTCGCCCACACGCGCCATCAGCAGATGGCCCATGGCCTCAGCGCTCAGATCCGGCTCATCCTTCAGCAGGGCGGACAGATCCACCGGCTCGCCATAACGCACGGCGGCCTGACCAAAGCCGTCCCATTTGCCCCAGAGCCTGCGCCAGAACATCCGCGCCACATAGATCATGATACCGCCGAGACCCGCGCGGAACCGCCGCTCTCCGGTTTCCCCGGCTTTGACCAGCAGACGGTCCTCAAGCACGCGGTCGTAGTTCAGACCCACGGGCACAAAGACCACCGGCCGCCCGCCGGATTTTGCCGCCGACAGGATATAGCTCAACAACCCCAGGCGCGCCGGGGCGATGCGGCCATCAAGGCTCAGGCGGCCTTCGGGGAAAATCGCCTGGGCCACCCCCTCCTGCGTGGCGGTCTGGACATAACGCTCCAGCACCTTGCGATAGAGCGGGTTCAGGTTTCTGCGCCGGATGAAATAGGCCCCCATCGCCCGGATCAGCCCCGAAAGCGGCCAGACCCGCGCCCATTCCCCCACTGCATAAGAGAGCGTCATCTGGCTGGAGGCGACCCAGGTCAGCAGCACATAGTCCATATTCGAGCGGTGGTTCATCACGAAGATCACCGTCGCATCCTGCGGGATATGCTGCAGGGCCGATTCGTCACGCGCCGAAACATCGACGCGGTACATCAGCAGCGACAGCCATTTCGCCACACGCCCCGCCACGTTGAAATAGGTCCGGGCCGAGAAGGCCGGCACGATTTCGCGGGCATAGCGGCGCGCCCGCTCAAAGGCGACGTTGCGCGGCAGCCCATCTTCGCGGGCATGGTACAGCACCGCATCCAGCACCTGGGGGTCATAGGAGAGCTGCTGAATCAGATCCTGCCGCTCCAGCAGCTTGAAAGGCTCAATCGGGCGCTTCAGCCGCTGGTTCATGCGCAGAACCAGCCGCTCCATGCGGCGCCGCACGAACCATCGCACGGAGGGGAAAAGGAAATGCGAGGCAAAGGTCACCGAGGCAAATCCTAAGATCAGCACCAGCAGCCAGACCGGCAGTTCAACAGTTCCCATAAGGCCTCCGCTCGGGCGATCGCTGCGAAAGCTGTCAGATAAGGGCCGGCCCCGGCTTTGACCACGGCAAAGCCTGCGATTTTGCCGCGACAAAGCGGGCAGCGGGGTGCATTTGTGACGTAACGGGAAATTGCCGCAGCGCAGAAAAATCACCCTTGCCGAATGTTTCCCGACCTGCAATCAATGCGAAAGATTCTTGCGCGTCGGATTTCGGAGGGGATGATGACCCGGACAGAGAAACCCTGGCTGTTCCGCACCTATGCCGGGCATTCCACGGCCATGGCCTCAAATGAGCTTTACCGGACCAATCTGTCGAAGGGGCAGACAGGGCTTTCGGTGGCTTTCGATCTGCCGACCCAGACCGGCTATGACAGCGATCACGTGCTCTCGCGCGGCGAGGTCGGGAAGGTGGGGGTTCCGGTCTGTCACTTAGGCGACATGCGGATGCTCTTTGACCAGATCCCGCTGGAGCAGATGAACACCTCGATGACCATCAATGCCACCGCGCCCTGGCTGCTGGCGCTTTATGTGGCGGTGGCGGAAGAGCAGGGGGCGGATATCTCGCGCCTCCAGGGCACGGTTCAGAACGATTTGGTGAAGGAATATCTCTCGCGCGGCACCTATATCTGCCCGCCGAAGCCCAGCCTTCGGATGATCACGGATGTCGCGGCCTGGACGCGGGAGCATCTGCCGAAGTGGAACCCGATGAACGTCTGCTCCTACCATCTGCAGGAAGCCGGCGCGACGCCGGAGCAGGAGCTGGCCTTCGCGCTGGCGACCGCGATTGCGGTGCTCGATGATCTGAAAGCCAAGGTTCCGGCGGAGAACTTCCCCGAGATGGTGGGGCGGATTTCCTTCTTCGTGAACGCAGGCATCCGGTTTGTGACCGAGATGTGCAAGATGCGGGCCTTTGTGGCGCTCTGGGATGAGATCTGTGAGATGCGCTATGGCGTGACGGACCCGAAGTTCCGCCGCTTCCGCTATGGCGTGCAGGTCAACTCGTTGGGGCTGACTGAGCCGCAGCCGGAAAATAACGTCTATCGTATCCTGCTGGAAATGCTGGCGGTCACGCTGTCGAAAGACGCCCGCGCCCGCGCCGTGCAGCTTCCGGCCTGGAATGAGGCACTTGGCCTGCCGCGTCCCTGGGATCAGCAATGGTCCCTCCGGATGCAGCAGATCCTGGCCTATGAAACCGACCTTCTGGAGTATGATGACCTCTTTGAGGGCAACCCCGCTGTGGAGCGCAAGGTTGCCGCCCTGATGGAAGGCGCACGGGCCGAGCTTGCGCAGATCGACGCCATGGGCGGCGCGATTGAGGCGATTCCTTACATGAAGGGCCGCCTGGTTGAGGCCAATGCCGAGCGCATCGCCCGGATCGAGCGGGGGGAGACGGTTGTGGTGGGCGTGAACCGCTTTACCACCACCGAGCCTTCGCCCCTGACCACCGGCGAAGGCGCGATCATGGTGGTTGACCCTGAAGCAGAGGCCGACCAGCTTGCGCGGCTGAAAGCCTGGCGCGCGGCCCGCGATGAGGGCGCGGTGCGTGCCGCCCTTGAGCGTCTGCGCGCGGATGCGGCTTCGGGCGTCAATATCATGCCCGCCTCGATCGCCGCTGCCAAGGCCGGGGCGACGACGGGCGAATGGGGCGAAGCCGTCCGCGCGGTCTTTGGCCTTTATCGCGGCCCGACCGGGGTGTCGAAAGCGATCTCGAACCGCACCGAGGGGCTGGAGCCGATCCGGGAGGCGGTGGATGCCGTCTCTGCCCGTCTGGGGCGGCGGCTGAAGTTCCTGGTCGGCAAGCCCGGCCTTGATGGCCATTCCAACGGGGCCGAGCAGATCGCCGCCCGTGCCCGCGACTGCGGTATGGATATCACCTATGAGGGCATACGCCTGACCCCGGCTGAGATCGTGGCCGCGGCTGAGGCCGAGGGCGCCCATGTGGTGGGCCTCTCGATCCTCTCAGGCAGCCATCTCCCGCTGATCGGCGAGGTGGTCGAGCGGATGAAGGCGGCAGGGCTTTCTGATGTTCCGCTGGTCGTGGGCGGTATCATTCCCGAAGAGGATGCAAAGGCGCTGCGCGCCATGGGCGTCTCCCGGGTCTATACGCCCAAGGATTTTGAGTTGAACCGCATCATGATGGATATCGTCGGTCTGCTCGAAGCGGCCTGAGCGAGAGTCTGACAGAGGACAGGGGGGCGTGTCCGCTGCGGGCGCGCCCCTTTTGCGTGCTCAGCCCTGTACGTCCGCAAGGGGGAGCAGGCAGGCCCCGCTCAGATCAAAAACCACCAGATGCCACAGATGCGGGGCATTGCGCACGGTCCAGATCAGCCCGTCACAACCCGCCGCCCGCGCCGCATCCGAGGCGCGCCAGGAGCTTGCGGGGCGACCCGCAATCCGCTCGCTTCGCCAGGGGCGGCTGGCCTCGTGGCCGGTAAGGCCCAGGGCTTCACAAACCTCTGCCCGGCGCAGATCGGCCAGGTGGTGCAGGGTCACACTGTAGCTCTGCAGGAGCAGGTCCGCGCCCCCGGCTTTGCGGGCCGTCGCGCGTCGGGCGGCCTGAGGCGAGGGCGAGAGATAAATCGCCCTCTGGCCGGAGTGGTGAAAGCGCCCCTCCGGAGAGGGCGCGGGGCTGAGCGGGTCGGCCCCTTTGGGCAGCGCGCGCCACAGACGCGCGCTGAAAGGTATAAAGGGCTCAGTGCCCGGCAAGGAAACGCTCAGCATCGAGCGCGGCCATGCAGCCCATACCGGCCGAGGTGATCGCCTGACGGTAAACGTGATCGGTCAGATCGCCCGCGGCAAAGACGCCCGGGATCGAGGTGCGGGTCGAACCCGGCTCAACCTTCACATAGCCGCCGTTGTGCAGTTCCAGCTGGTCTTTCACCAGTTCCGACGCGGGGCTGTGGCCGATGGCCACGAAGAAGCCGTCGCAGGCAATCTCAGAGGTCTCACCGCTTTGCACATTTTTCACGCGCAGCCCGGTGACGCCCAGCGGCGCTTCCGTGCCCAGAACCTCATCCACCTCATGGTTCCAGAGCACTTCAACTTTGGGGTGGCTGAACAGACGCTCCTGCAGGATCTTTTCCGCCCGCAGGCTGTCACGGCGGTGGATCAGCGTCACCTTAGAGGCGAAATTCGTCAGGAAGAGCGCCTCTTCCACAGCGGTATTGCCTCCGCCGATCACTGCCACCGGCTTGTCGCGATAGAAGAAGCCGTCGCAGGTCGCACAGGCCGAGACGCCGAAGCCCTTGAACTTCTCTTCCGAGGGCAGGCCAAGCCAGCGGGCCTGAGCGCCGGTCGCAAGGATCACGGCATCGGCGGTATAGGTCGTGCCGCTGTCCCCCACGGCGGTAAAGGGGCGGCTGCCGAGTTTCAGCTCGGTGATGGTGTCGAACTGAATATCCGCACCCATCTCGCGGGCATGCTCTTCCATACGGACCATCAGATCCGGGCCCTGAACGGTTTTGTCACCCGGCCAGTTTTCCACCTCGGTGGTGATGGTCAGTTGACCGCCAGGCTGAATGCCCTGCACCAGAATCGGCGAGAGCATGGCGCGGCTGGCATAAACGGCAGCCGTATAACCTGCCGGACCGGAACCGATAATCAGAACTTTGGTATGCCGTGTCTCGCTCATGGACAGAGTGCCTCTTTGACTGTGCTTTGGCTTTGATATAGGCGGGTCGCTTCTTCGCCGCCAGAGGGAGGGGCGGCGTTCCGATTGTGAGACACCCGTATCAAAACCGGGCGGTTTTACGAAACAATATTGCGCGGAGCGGGGCGAATGAATAAGTTCCCGTCCAGTTCCCAGGAGGCTGATGAATGGCAGGCGCGAAACTCGACCCGATTGACCGGCATATTCTGGCCGAGCTGCAGGCGGACGGGCGGATGACGAACGTAGAGCTGGCAAAGCGGGTGGGTATTTCGGCCCCTCCCTGCCTGCGGCGTGTGCGCACACTGGAAGAACAGGGCTATATCCGCGGCTATCATGCCGAGATTGACAGCCGTGAACTGGGCTTCGAGGTGCAGGTTTTCGCCATGGTCCGGCTCAACAGCCAGGCTGAAAGCGATCTGACCGCCTTTGAAGAGCGCTGCCGCTCCTGGCCGCTGGTGCGCGAGTGCCACATGCTCAACGGTGAGATCGACTTCATTCTGAAATGCGTGGCGCCCGATCTGTCCTCCTTCCAGAGCTTCCTGACCGGAGATCTGCTGAAGGCCCCCAATGTGGCCAATGTCAAAACCAGCTTGGTGATCCGCGGCTCAAAAGATGAGCCGGGCGTGCCCTTTGAGGTCTTGGAAGAGCGGATCGCGCGTCAGGCCTGAGGCCCGCACGCAAAAGTGAAGAAGCCCGGGCGCGACCCCCGGGCTTTTCTTTTGTCACAACCGGATAACGGAAATCAGCCGACCGTAATCGGCCTCTTTGCGCTGTGTGGTGCGGCGGTAGGAATAGAACCGCTCCTCATCCGACCAGGTGCACCAGCCGCCCCAGAGCGCCTCACCCACACCCGCCTCGCGCAGTTTCATCAGACCAAAGCCCGGCAGGTCAAAGAGATAACGGTCGCCGTTGCCTTGCGTGAAAAACCGCGACCAGGCCGGATCTTCGTCATAAAAGCGGGTGAAAAACTCCGGACCCACCTCATAGGCGCGCTGGCTGATGCAGGGGCCGATCACCGCGGTGATGTCCTCGCGCCGCGCGCCCAGGCCCTCCATGGCCTCGACGGTCCGCTCAAGCACCCCGTCGATCGCGCCTTTCCATCCGGCATGGGCCGCGCCGATCACGCCCGCCCTGCGATCGGCAAGAAGCACCGGCTGGCAATCGGCGGTCAGAATGCCAAGCGCCAGGCCCGGCGTTGCCGTCACCATGGCATCGGCGCGGGGCTTTTCCGCCAGCGGTCCGGTGATCACCGCGACATCGGGCGAATGCACCTGATGCACCGTGATCAGATGCCCCGGCGTCACCCCCATGGCCTCCGCCACGCGGGCGCGGTTGATCTCGACCATCTCCGCCATATCGGTTGAGCCAGGGCCACAGTTCAGCCCGGAAAACACCCCCGATGAGGCCCCGCCCTTGCGGGTGAAAAAGCCATGCTGCACGGGACGCAGATCGGGTGAGGTCAGAATCTCAAGCGTTGCTGTAGGGGTCACGGTGTAAATCCGGCAGGGCAGGGGGCAGTTGTCGGCAAAAGGGCGAGCGCTTTAAAGAGCGTCCCCATTTCCGCCGCATCGGTCAAGCGGCGCGTGGCCGCGAGATGGTTTTGCAGCTTGTCGCCGCTCAGCCTTTCAGCCAGACGCGCGGCGCGGGCCTCAATCCCAAGCGCGCGCAGAAGATCGCCCTGGGGTATCGGGCCATAGGCCCGCAGCCCTGCCGCTTCGGCCTCCAACGCCAGGGGTTCAAAATCCACATGGGCCGTCAGATCGGCCTCACCAGGGCT
Organism: Falsigemmobacter intermedius; assembly: GCF_004054105.1. GTDB lineage: Bacteria > Pseudomonadota > Alphaproteobacteria > Rhodobacterales > Rhodobacteraceae > Wagnerdoeblera > Wagnerdoeblera intermedia. Next base: position 32,258 of record NZ_SBLC01000004.1, on the reverse strand, counting down.
GTCAAACAGGCCGGCGTAGCCATGCGCCTTCATCGCCTGCAGCGTATCCCCGCGCGAGCGCCAGTCGCCGTAATCCACAATCAGCGCCGCCCCGCCATGGCGCGCAATCCGCCCGGCAACGGCTTCGGTCAAAGGCCGTGCCGCGGGGCAAAGCTCAACCACATCACCCGCCCGGGTATCACCCAGCCGGTGGGCAAGCGCGGGAACCCCGCGCGGGGCGCTGCGGCTATGGGCCAGACGGTCGCCCTCAAGGACCACCATGGCCTCTGACCAGCCCGATGGCTCGCGAATGAACTGCCGCACCGGCAGCGCGTCGAAGAACTCATTGGCGACAAACCACAAAGGCGCTTGCGGCAGATCCGCAAGGCTCTCCGCCCAGATGACGTCATAGCCCCGCAGCGCCTCTCTTTGCACCTGCCGCAGCCGGGGAGAGGCCTCCACCAGATGCACCGCCATCGCCTGATGAAACCCCGGCACCCCGCGTGTGGCGCGTAATATATCCGCCATCAGCGTCCCGCGCCCAGGCCCTGCCTCTGCCAGGGTAAACCGCCCGGGCGCCCCCTGATCGAGCCAGCACTGCGCCAGCCACAGCCCCAGAAGCTCGCCAAACATCTGGCTGATTTCCGGGGCGGTGATGAAATCGCCGCCCCGCCCGAAGGGCTCAGTCCGGGTGTAATAGCCATATTCCGGATGGAGCAGACATTCGGCCATATAGTCCGACAACCGCATGGGCCCCGAGGCGGCGATACGCGCCTTCAGCAGCGCAGCCAGCGGCGTGCTCATGCCGCGCGGCTCCGGGCGCGCAGAATGAAATAAAGCCCCGCAAAGATCATCGGCAGCGACAAAAGCTGCCCCATCGACATCCCGGCAAGGACCGCCCCGCGCAGGTTCTCAGCGGTGATGAACTGCGCATCGGCCTCGCGGAAAAACTCCACAAAGAAACGCGCCGCGCCATAACCCGCAAGGAAGACGCCAAGCGAACGCCCCGGAAGCTGCAGCCAGCCGCGACGGTAGATTCCCCACAAAAGCACCGCGCCCAGCAAAAGCCCTTCCAGCACCGCCTCATAAAGCTGCGACGGATGCCGCGCACAGATGCCGGTCACCCCAAAGCAGTCCTGACCTGCGCCCGGAAAGGCCACACCCCAGGGCAGATCCGTCGGTCGCCCCCAAAGCTCGGCATTGATGAAATTGGCGATCCGCCCGAAGAACAGCCCCACCGGCGCCGCCAGCGCCAGGGCATCGGCAATCTTCAAAGGCGCCACCCCCTGACGCGCCGCCCAGGCCCAGGCACCCGCGACCACGCCAAGAAAACCGCCGTGGAAGGACATCCCGCCCTCCCAGATCTTCAAAATCTCGCCGGGGTTCGAGAGATAAAACCCCGGCTGGTAAAACAGCACAAAACCAAGCCGCCCGCCGAGGATCACCCCCAGAATGATCCAGCTCAGCAGATCTTCAATTTTGCCCGGCGCCACCGGCGCTTCGCCGCCCCAAAGCGCGGGCCGCTTCATCAGCCCCATGACCATCCGCCAGCCGATCAGCAGCCCGGCAATATAGGCCAGCGCATACCAGCGCAGCGAAAAGCTGAAGTCGCCCAGCGTCAGTGTGAAAATTTCAGGCGAAATCTGCGGAAAGGGAATATAATCCATGGCACCTCGCTGTGTCACAGGCCTTGTCCGCGCAGCCCAGGGGCTTGTCAACCTTGCACCCGGCCCCTCCCCGCGCCATATCCTTCACAAGATCGCAACGGAGGCGCTTCCATGCAGACCCAGAATAAATTCTTCGACGACCTGTCGCGACTGGCCACCAATGCCATGGGCGTCGCCCATGGCGCGCGCACAGAGGCAGAAAACGCCGTGAAATCGCTTCTCGACCGCTGGCTTGCCGACCGTGACCTCGTCACCCGCGAGGAATTTGATGCCGTCCGCGCCATGGCCGCCAAAGCCCGCGAAGAAAACATCGCCCTCAAAGCCCGCCTCGACGCGCTGGAAGCAAAACAAAATGGCGCTGAGTGAGCCTGCCTGCGACTACGCGGACCTGCGCAAAACGCTCGCGGCCCTGACCCATGGCGAGACGGATACCGTCTCGCTCATGGCGACCCTGGCCTGTGAGCTGCATCACAGCCATAAGCTCTCGGACTGGACCGGTTTTTACCGCGTCACCGCGCCGGAGCTGCTGAAGATCGGCCCCTACCAGGGCGGCCACGGCTGCCTCGTGATCCCCTTCTCCCGCGGCGTCTGCGGCGCGGCGGCCCGCAGCGGCGAAGTCCAGCTCGTGCCGGATGTCGAGCTCTTCCCCGGCCATATCGCCTGCGCCTCCTCCACCCGCTCGGAACTGGTGCTGCCGGTCCGGAACGGCCAGGGGGCGCTTCTCGGCGTGCTCGATCTCGACAGCAACACGGAAGCCGCCTTCACCGAAGAGGATGTCCGCGAACTCACCGCGATCCTTGCGGAAACCTTCCGCGACTGCGCCGACCCGCTCGCCTGAACCGCCCGCGGCTTTGGCTTTTTCCAAATACTCCGGGGTCCGGGGCCGCGCCCCGGGGCCTGCCCCGCTCATCCCGCTCTCACTTCACGCGCAAAAGAAAACGCCCGCAGATCACTCTGCGGGCGCTTCTCATCTTAATTCACCTGAAATCAGGCAGCAGCTTTAGCCTGGCCAACGATGGCAGCGAAAGCTTCCGGTTCTGCGACAGCGAGGTCTGCCAGAACTTTACGGTCAACCGTGATGCCGGCTTTCGCCAGCAGGTTGATGAATTTCGAATACGTCAGTTCAGCATCAACCAGACGCACAGCGGCGTTGATACGCTGGATCCACAGAGCGCGGAAGCTGCGCTTACGTGCTTTGCGGTCGCGGGTTGCGTATTGGTTGGCTTTATCAACAGCCTGAGTCGCGGTGCGGAAGTTACGCGAACGGGCCGAGTAATAGCCTTTCGCGGCCTTCAGCACTTTTTTGTGCGAAGCGTGAGTTACCTTGCCGGATTTAACGCGGGTCATATCTGGCTCTCCTTAGCGGTTATACGGCATGTATTTCTTGACGATTTTCTCGTCCGCTGCGCACAGGATCATGGTCCCGGTCACATCGCGGATGAACTTCGTCGAGCGTTTGATCATGCCGTGGCGCTTGCCAGCCGGACCTGCTTTGACTTTGCCGGTCGCGGTGAACGTAAACCGCTTTTTGGCTGCGGATTTCGTTTTCATCTTGGGCATTTCCATCTCCTCTTTCGAGTGGTGAACGCGCGACTCGGCATGCCACACCGGCCGGCCGCGCAACGAGAGTGGACCCGATAGACCGGATCCGGTAATTTGACAAGCAGATAAGCACCCCATCAGCCGCCCCCGGCGCGGCATTTCGCACCAGAGGCGGGGCGGGGGCTGAAATCACGCCTCCGAGCGGGTGATCAGACGCTCATCGCAGGGGGCAACGCGCAGAATATTGGTGGTGCCCTGGACGTTAAAAGGCACCCCTGCCGTCACCACAATCTGATCCGAGGTGGCGGCAAAACCGTCGTCCCGCGCTGCTTTGGCGGCTGCAAGGACGGCGCCCTTAAAGCGCTCCTGCGGATCGACGATCACGCAATGCGCCCCCCAGGTCAGGCAAAGCTGTCGTGCGGTCCGCGTCAGCGGCGTCAGCGCCAGGATCGGCACCCGCGGCCGCTCGCGCGCCACCAGCGCCGCCGTGGTGCCGCTTTGGGTAAAGCAGCAGATCGCGCGGATCTCGGTCGTCTCAGCAATCTCGCGCGCGGCGGATACGATGCCATCCGCCACCGTGCGGCGCTGCACTTTGCGGCTGGCTTCGATGATCTCCCGATAGGTGGGATCGCCCTCAACCTCGATGGCCACATTGTTCATCGTGCGCACCGCTTCGACCGGATATTGCCCGGCGGCAGATTCGGCCGAGAGCATCACTGCATCCGCGCCCTCATAGATCGCGGTCGCCACATCCGAGACTTCGGCCCGGGTGGGCATCGGGCTTTCGATCATCGATTCGAGCATCTGCGTGGCGACGATTACCGGTTTGGCCGCAGCCCGCGCCCCGCGCACCAGGCGCTTTTGCACCGGGGGGACCGCCTGAACCGGGCATTCCACGCCCAGATCGCCGCGCGCCACCATGATCCCGTCCGAGACGGCAAGGATGCTGTCATAGGCTTTCACGGCAGCGGGCTTTTCGATCTTCGACAGAATTGCCGCACGCCCCTGCGCAAGCTCGCGCGCCTCAAGCACATCTTCGGGGCGCTGCACGAAAGACAGCGCCAGCCAGTCGACGCCCAGGCGACAGGCAAATTCCAGATCGCGGCGGTCTTTTTCGGACAATGCCGCCAGCGGCAGCACCACATCAGGGACATTCACGCCCTTGCGGTTGGAGATGGTGCCGCCCACGGTCACGGTGCAATCGGCGAAATCTGCGCCACAGGCCTCTACCCGCAGGCGGATCTTGCCGTCATTGACCAGAAGGGTGGTGCCGGCCTCAAGGGCTGCGAAAATTTCCGGATGGGGCAGCTGCACCCGGGTGCCGTCACCCGGCTCTGCCGAGAGATCGAGGCGGAAGGCCTGCCCCTCTTCGAGATCAACGGCCGTATTGGCGAAAACACCCACGCGCAGTTTCGGCCCCTGAAGATCCGCAAGGATCGCAATGGGGCGGCCGATTTCGGCCTCAACATCGCGGATATGGCCATGGAGCGCGGCAATGGTCTCATGGGTGCCATGGCTCATGTTCAGGCGGAAGACATCGGCCCCCGCTTCCCAGAGTGCGCGGATCGTCGCTTTATCGGAAGATGCCGGGCCCAGGGTGGCGACGATTTTGATTTTGCGGTGCCGTCTCATCGGTCATTCCTTGCCAGTGCCTTTGCGACAGTTATGCCCTGCTCCGGGCAGGCTCACAACTCCGCGCCCGCTGTCTATGACACTTATGAAACAGGGATATGACAGTGGCAGGGAGATGATCTTTCGCTATAGATCATCCGGGTTACTGCGGGGTTTCCGGGCATGAATGACGACGCTCCCTTTCACATCCTTGGCGCTGAGCGCCCCGGGCGCTGGCTGATCACCTGCGATCACGCCTCAAACCGGGTGCCGGAGTTTATCAATGGCGGCGATCTGGGCATCGCGCCGGAGGATATGAACCGCCATATCGCCTGGGATCCCGGCGCGGCCGGAGTGGCTGTGGCCCTGGCGGAGGCACTCGACAGCCCCTGCATCTTAAGCAATTTTTCGCGGCTGGTGATTGATCCCAACCGCGGGGCCGATGATCCGACCCTGGTGATGAAGTTTTACGACGGCACTGTCATTCCCGCGAACCGCCATGCGGACAGCGCCGAGGTGGAGCGGCGGATGGCGGCGCTTTATCGCCCCTATCATGCGGCTTATGCGCGGCTGGCGGCAGAGCGGCGCGACCGGGTGATCTGCGCGGTTCACAGTTTTACCCCGCAGTTACGTGGGCGCCCGAAACGGCCCTGGCATATCGGGGTGCTGCACAGTCATCTCGACAGCCGCCTGTCGCTGGCGCTTCTGGATCTCCTGCGCCGGGAAGCCGATCTGGTGAGCGGGGATAATGAGCCCTATGATGGCCATCTGCCGGGCGATGCGATTGATCAGCATGCTCTGCGGCAGGGCCGGCACAACACGCTGATTGAGCTGCGCAACGATCTGATCGCAGATGATGCGGCGCAGCGGGCCTGGGGCCGACGGCTGGCACCCCTTTTGTCGGCGGCGCTGGCAGATTGTGAAAAGACTGAGTGAGAGGAGGGCCCGATGGCCGATCATGAGAGCCTGAAAACCGAACTGGAGGCCGCAACCTTCCGTCGTCTGCTGCATCATCTGATGGACGCGCGCCCGGATGTGCAGAACATCGATATGATGAATCTGGCGGGGTTCTGCCGCAACTGCCTGTCGCGCTGGTATCAGGAAGAGGCCAATGCACGCGGGCTGGATCTGAGCAAAGACGGCGCGCGTGAGATCGTCTACGGCATGCCGTTTGAGGACTGGCGCGCGCAGCATCAGACCGAGGCCAGCGCGGAGCAGAAGGCGGCCTTTGAGGTCTCTTTTGCCGAGAATGTCGGTAAGGCGGAAGGCTGAGGCAGAGATGAAAGCCCCGGCCCCGCTGTGAGGGCGGGGCCGGGTCTGAGTGGTGAGCGCCGGGGGCCTGTGCAGCCCCCGGACCCCCGCAGAGTATTTGGAAAAAGCCAAAATCTGCGGGAGCGTGGCGTGATCAGACGCCGGCTTTGATCGATTCTTCGATATAGACTTCGCGCAGGCGGGTGGCGATCGGGCCGGCTTTGCCGGTGCCGACCGGCTTGCCGTCGACTTCGATCACCGGGGTGACGAAGGCGCCGGCGGAGGTTGAGAAGGCCTCATCGGCGGATTGCGCTTCTTCGATGGTGAAGGGGCGTTCTTCGACTTCCATCTGCAGATCGGCGGCAAGGCGCAGCACCGAGGCGCGGGTGATGCCGTGCAGCAGGTCGGTGCTGAGGTTGCGGGTGATGATTTTGCCGTTTTTGACGATATAGACGTTGTTCGAGGTGCCCTCGGTGACAAAGCCGTCTTCGACGAACCAGGCATCATCGACGCCGGCGTCTTTGGCGGCCATTTTCGACAGCGAAGGCCAGAGCAGCTGCACGGTTTTGATGTCGCGGCGGTGCCAGCGCATTTCCGGGACCGAGATCACCTTCCAGCCGGCCCAGGCGGCGGGGTTTTCGGCCTGGCCGGGTTTGGACTGGGTAAACATCACCACCGTCGGGGCAAGGCCCTCGCGGGCGAAGGCGAAGTCACGATCGCCGGGATTGCCGCGGGTGACCTGGAGGTAGATGCCGCCGTCGGTCAGGTTGTTTTTCGCGGCGATGTCGCGGTGCAGTTGCAGCCATTCTTCGTCGCTGTGCGGGTTTGCCATGCCAAGCTCGGCCGTGGAGCGGGCGAGGCGGCGGCAGTGGCCCTCAAAATCAATGAGCTTGCCCTGCATGACCGTGGTCACTTCATAGACAGCGTCACCCATCAGGAAGCCGCGGTCAAAGACCGAGACCTTCGCCTCCGCTTCCGGCAGCCATTCACCGTTGACATAGACGATACGGGACATTCGGATTTCCTCCGGCAAAGTCTCAGCCCCAGAGCGCGGGGGCTGCGGGATAAAGGATCGCGCCTTCGGTTTTCATGGGCGCAGCGCGGTCTTCTGCCAAGAGAAGCGGCGCGTCAAGATCAACGTAAGGGGCGTTCTGCGCGATGAGCATGGCCGGGGCCATGGCAAGCGAGGAGCCGACCATGCAGCCGACCATGATGCCGAAGCCCGCGGCTTCGGCTTCGCGGCGCAGCGCAATGGCCTCGGTCAGCCCGCCGGTCTTATCAAGTTTGATGTTCACGAGGTCGTATTTGCCTTTGAGACGGGCCAGACTTGCGCGGTCGTGGACGGATTCATCGGCGCAGACCGGCAGCGGGCGGGCGATTTCTGCGAGCATTCCATCGTCGGCGGCGGGGAGCGGCTGTTCGACCAGGGCCACGCCGAGGCGGAGGAGATGGGGGGCGAGATCGCTATAGACCGCGGCGGTCCAGCCCTCATTGGCGTCGACGATGATGCGGGAGTTCGGCGCGCCGCGGCGGACGGCTTCGAGGCGGGGCATATCGTCGGGGGTGCCGAGTTTGATTTTCAAAAGCGGCCGCCAGGCGTGTTTGCGGGCCTCTTCCTCCATCCGCTCAGGGGTGTCGAGCGAGAGGGTATAGGTGATTTCAGTGGGACCGGGCTCGGGCAGGCCCGCCAGTTTCCAGACCGGGGTGCCGGTGAATTTCGCTTCCCAGTCCCAGAGTGCGCAGTCGACCGCATTGCGGGCCGCGCCGGGTTTGAGGAGATCCTGGAGCGCTTCGCGGGTGATGCCTGCGGGCAGGGTGCGGATCTGTTCTGCAACCGATTCAAGGCTTTCGCCGTAGCGGGCATAGGGGACGCATTCGCCAAAGCCCGTGGCGCCGTTGCGGTTCACCTCAACGCTCAGCACATGGGCATGGGTGCGCGAGCCGCGCGAAATCGTAAAAGCCTGAGCCAGGCGGAAGCTGTCCTGGTGGAGCGTAAGGGTCATGGCGGGGGTCCCCGAGGCAGAAAAAGTGCCTGCATCCTGTCACGCTGCGTCATGCGGCGGAAGAGGGGCGGGGCGATGCTGCAGGTGCAAAGTCGTTCTTGCCAGAGCCTGCGCAAGTTACTAACAATTTAGGCAGCAAATTCGGAATATCATTGCGAGGCCCTATGTCATTCCGCCTTCAGCCTGCCCCTGTTGCCCGTCCCAACCGCTGCCAGCTTTTTGGCCCCGGCTCGCGTCCGGCGCTTTTTGAGAAGATGGCAGCCTCGGCTGCGGATGTGATCAACCTCGATCTGGAGGACTCGGTCGCGCCCTCGGACAAAGATGCCGCGCGCGCCAATATCATCCGGGCGACCCATGAGATCGACTGGGGCAATAAAACGCTTTCGGTGCGGATTAACGGGCTGGATACGCCTTTCTGGTATCGCGATGTCGTCGATCTGCTGGAGCAGGCCTCGGACCGGCTGGATATGATCATGATCCCGAAGGTGGGCTGCGCGGCGGATGTCTATGCGGTGGATGCTCTGGTCACGGCCATTGAGGCGGCGAAGGGGCGCAAAAAGCGCATCGCTTTTGAGGTGATCATCGAATCCGCCGCCGGGATTGCCCATGTCGAAGAGATCGCGGCCTCATCTCCGCGGCTGGAAGCGATGAGCCTGGGGGCTGCGGATTTCGCAGCCTCAATGGGGATGCAGACGACGGGGATCGGCGGCACCCAGGAGAATTATTATATGCTGCGTGAGGGCGTGAAGCATTGGTCGGACCCCTGGCACTGGGCGCAGGCGGCGATTGTTGCGGCCTGCCGGACCCATGGGGTGCTGCCGGTGGACGGTCCGTTCGGCGATTTCTCGGATGATGAGGGCTTCCGCGCCCAGGCGCGCCGCTCGGCCACGCTTGGGATGGTGGGCAAATGGGCGATCCATCCCAAACAGGTGGCTCTGGCCAATGAGGTCTTTACGCCCTCTGAGGCAGCGGTGTCGGAAGCGCGGGAGATTCTCGCCGCGATGGAGGCTGCAAAAGCCGCAGGGCAGGGCGCGACCGTCTATAAGGGGCGTCTGGTCGATATCGCCTCGATCAAACAGGCTGAGGTGATCGTGCGTCAGTCGGAAATGATCGCCGGCTCCTGAGCGGGCGCTTGACCAAAGCCGCTTCAGGCCCGACATCCGGGTCTGAAGGAGACCATTATGACCCGAAACGCCGTTCTTGATTTTCTGCTCACCCGCCGCTCGCGTCCGGCAAAGCTTTTGTCAGGACCGGTGCCGGACCGCGCCGGGCTGGAAGAGCTGCTGACGGCCGCAGCGCGGGTTCCGGACCATGGCAAGCTGGCGCCCTGGCGCTTCATCGTGCTGGAGCGTGCGGCGCTGGCGCGGCTGGCCGGAGAGGCGGCGGCTTTCGCCGAAAAGACCGGCCTTGCGCCGGAGAAGGCGGAGAAGGGGATCGGGCAGTTTGACCGCAGCCCGCTTTGTGTTGCGGTGGTCGCAAGCCCCGTGGCGCATGATAAAATCCCGCAGATTGAGCAGGTTCTCTCAGCCGGCGGGGTCTGTCTGTCGCTGGTGAATGCGGCGCTGGCTTCGGGTTGGGGGGCCAGCTGGCTGACCGGCTGGGTCGCGCTGGATCAGGCCTTTGCTGCGCCTGCTTTCGGTCTGGCTGAGGGTGAGTTTATCGCCGGTCTGATCCATATCGGCAGCTATGCAGGTGAGGTGCCTGACCGTCCGCGCCCGGATCTGGCCGCTCTGACAACATGGATCAGCGCATGATCTTCAGGGATTTCCTGCGGGCGCTGGCGCAATTGCCTGAGCGGCGCTTTCGCCGGGTGCTGATGTTGGGAATCGGTCTTACCCTGCTGCTGCTGGCTGCGATCTCTGTGCTCTTTCTGATCGGCGTTCAGACGCTGGTTCCGGATGAGCTGGACCTGCCGCTGATCGGCACGGTTGAGGGGATCACGGCGCTGGCCTCCTGGGGGGCGGTGGGGGGGATGTTTGTCCTCTCCATCTTTCTCATGGTGCCGGTTGCTTCGGTGTTCACCGGCTTTTTCCTTGAGCAGGTGGCCAGTGCGGTTGAGGCCAAACACTATCCCTATCTTCCCGCAGCGCCGGGGCTCGGCACCTATGAATCTATCAAGGACGCGGTGAATTTTCTCTGTGTTCTCATGGTGGTGAACGGTGCGGCCCTGGTGATCGGCCTGGTTTTTCCGCCGTCGCTGCCCTTCATCTTCTGGCTGGTGAACGGCTGGCTGCTGGGGCGGGAGTATTTCACCATGGCGGCGGGGCGCCGCATCGGCCTGTCTGCGGCGCGAGCACTGCGCAGGAAACATCGCGGGCAGATCTTTGCGGCCGGGGTGCTGATGGCGATTCCGCTCTCGGTGCCTTTCGTGAGCCTGGTGATCCCGGTTCTGGGGGCTGCCACCTTCACGCATCTCTACCACCGCGTCACCGGAACCAGGCCGCGGGATTGAAACGAAAAAGGGCCCCTGAGGGGCCCTTTTCAGTTCTCAGCGCTGATCGGGGGCAGGCGTCCCATGACGTCGAAATCGCGGATGCTGATGGCCCCCGACATCACCGTCAGGCAGATCGCCGCCCAGGCCAGCGTGGCCGCAATCGTCGTCACGATCAGCTTTTTACGCCCGACCGGCCCTGCGGGGGCACCTGCGGGGGTTCCCGGCACGATCGATCCGGCCTCTGCCTGGGTCTGCATGCGCAGCGGCAGCACGATCAGCAGCACCAGAAACCAGCAGACAGCGAAGACAACGATAACGGCAGTGATCGACATCAGACCTGCTCCAGTTCCACGAGGCAGCCGTTAAAGTCTTTCGGATGCAGGAAAAGCACCGGCTTGCCATGGGCCCCGATCTTCGGCTCCCCGGAGCCCAGAACACGCGCGCCCGAGGCTTTCAGCCGGTCGCGGGCAGCAAGGATATCCTCAACCTCATAGCAGATGTGATGGATGCCGCCGGCGGGGTTCTTTTCCAGAAAGCCTGCAATGGGGGAATTCTCTCCCAAGGGATAAAGCAGCTCAATTTTGGTATTGGGCAGCTCGATAAAGACCACGGTCACACCATGGTCCGGCTCATCCTGGGGCGGGCGCACCACTGCGCCCAGCGTGTCGCGGTACTGCGCCGAAGCGGCCTCAAGATCGGGCACCGCAATGGCTACGTGGTTCAGGCGACCGATCATAGAAACTCCTCCGATAGCTATGTCCTGCCGTGTCGCAGGCTTTATGCGGGCATGGGGCAGGGCTGGCAAGCGGCGATCGCGGCGACGGCGGGGTTAATCCTCCGGCAACCTCTTTGTTGCCAGATGGAAGAGCACAGGAGAGGAGCGCCGCGATGCCCGTGAATGAGTCTCTGACAAGGCCGGATCAGCTGCCACGCCCCGCAGTGGGGCTGCCGCTCTGGGGGCTGACGATTCTGCTGGTTGAGGACAGCCGCTTCGCCGCCGACGGGCTGCGGCTGATGGCACTGCGCGGCGGGGCACGTCTGCGGCGGGCCGACAGCCTGGCCCAGGCGCGGCGTCACCTGGGCCTTTATCTGCCGGACATTGTTCTGGTGGACCCTGGTCTGCCTGACGGCGAGGGAGAGGCGCTGATCGCCGATCTGGCCCCGGCCTTCGCGCGGACGCAGCGCCCGGTCGTTCTGGCGATCAGCGGGGATCCGGGGAAAGAAAGCGCCTGCCTTGCGGCGGGGGCTGCGGGTTTTCTGAGCAAGCCTGTGGCAGGGTTTTCTGAGTTTGTGGCCTTTTTGCGGGCGCATCGGCCCGATCCGCGCGACGGTGGCGGTGATCTGCCTGCGGTGCGGCTGCCACTTCCTGATGATCTGGCGCTGCGCGAGGATCTGATCTTCGCGCAGCGGCGTCTGGCGCAAAGTGGAAGCGAGCAGGAACGGGTCTATCTCTCGGGCTTTCTTGAGGGGCTGGCCCGCACCACGGCGGACCCGGCCCTTGCCGAAGCTGCGGGGGCGCTGGCAACCCGGGGCAGCGATCGGGCGCGTGACCTCTCGCATCTGATCCGACAGCGGATCGCCGATCTGCCGCAGCCCTTTCTGCGCGCCGCTATCTGATGCGCCCCTGGCGGATCGCGGCCATGGTGGCCAATACGGTCTGAATCCGGGCGGCATTCGGGGGGTGAGAGCCGAGGAAACGGTTGCCCGGATCGGGCAGGCGGGTAAAGAAGGCGGCCCCGCGTTCAGGGTCAAAGCCCGCACGCCAGGCGATTAACGTGCCGATGGCATCGGCTTCCAGTTCATAGTCTTTGGAATAACTGCGCGCACCCACTGTCGCCCCGATCCGTGTTGGCTGCTCCAGGGCTTCGGTCCCCGCCCCGCTCAGGGCGGCCAGGGTGCCCGCCAATACGGCCCCGGCAACAGCTGAGCGTTGCTGACGCGGCAGATGCCCGGCCAGATGGTGCCCGGCCTCGTGCCCAAGCACAAAGGCCAGCTCATCCGCAGAGCGGGCTTCAGCGATCAGCGTGGCGGTAAAGCCGATCACCGGGCGGCCGGTCTGCGAGTCCAGCCGGTGGAAGGCATTGGGCGCTTTGCCGGGGTCAGTGTCGACCAGGATCAGGAAATCGCAGTTCAGATCAGGCCGCTTCTCGCGGCAGACGGCTTCGGCCACCGGCTCGACACTGGCCAGTACCGCAGAAAAACTCTGCGCCGGAGAGGCCATGACGGCGGTGTTGATCGGTGCCCCGCGTTGCGGCAGCGCGCGCGGGCCTGCTGTCGGCGGCAGTGGCGCGGCGCAGGCGGCCAGAAGCAGAGCGGCGGCGGTCAGGGCCGGAAGAAGGCGAAGCACGAGGGGTCCTGCACTAAGGAAAGCGGCTGAAAAATTAGCCGCCCCCGCGCCCTGGAAAAAGGCCCCCCAGGTGGGAGTCGCGCGGATGTGAGCAGGGTTGCGCTCTTCGCCGTTCTGCCGCAGCCTGCGCCCCATCAGGGAGGTGCCCATGACCCATGTTCCGCCATCCGCCGGTGTCATCCTTCGTGCCGTGCAGCCGCCGGCGGTCCCCCTTGGAAATGCGCTTTGCGTGCTTGAGCCGCTGAAGCCTGCGCATATTCCCGCGCTCTGGCAGGCCTTTCGCGGCCATAATGCGCTTTGGGACTATATGTTCACCGGCCCCTTCGCCAATGAAGCGGACTTCACCGCCTGGGCCGAAAGCCGCTGCGGATTGCGCGATCCTCTCTTCTACGCGATCCGCGCGCCTGAGGGGGATTGGTCCGGCCTTGCGAGCTTCATGCGCATTGATGTGGCGCATGGGGTGATTGAGGTTGGCTCACTGACCTTTTCACCTGCTTTGCAGGGGACTTCGGCTGCGACAGGGGCGATGTTTGCCATGATGGAGCAGGCCTTTGCGCTGGGCTATCGCCGCTATGAGTGGAAGTGCAACAGTCTGAATCTGCCCTCGCGCCGTGCCGCAGAGCGGCTGGGCTTCAGCTATGAGGGCATTTTTCGTCAACATATGGTGGTCAAAGGGCGTAACAGAGACACCGTCTGGTATGCGATCACCGACGCCGACTGGCCCCGCCTGCGAGAGGCCTTCATAACCTGGTGCGACCGCGACAATTTCGACGCGGCGGGGCGACAAAAGCGCCGGCTCTCTGAACTGACCGCACCTCTGCTTCACGCCCGCGATCCGGGGCTGAGATGAGCCAGGGCCGTCTGATTGAGACGCCGGACTGCGTGGCGGAAGGGGCGGCCTGGCTGGCCGCGCGGGAGCCGCGTTTCGCTTATGCGCTTGACCTCACAGGCCCTTTGCCGCTGCGTCGGCGCGAAGGCGGCTTTGCGGCACTCCTTGGGGCGATCACCTCTCAGCAGGTCAGCGTGGCCTCGGCCCGGGCGATCTGGGCGCGGCTTGAAGCGGCGGGGATGATCTCGCCTGAGGCCGTTGCGGCGATGACCGAGGAGGATCTGCGCGGCTTAGGGCTTTCGCGGCAGAAGGCGCGTTATGCCCTTGCTCTGGCGGCGGCCGGGATCGACTACGACGCGCTGCCGGGGCTGAGTGATGAAGAGATCATCGGGCAGCTGGTGGCTGTGCCGGGAATCGGCCGCTGGACGGCTGAGATTTACGCGATGTTTTCCCTTGGTCGTGCGGATGTTTTTGCCCCCGCTGATCTCGCCCTGCAGGAAGCTGCACGGATTTTATTCGGTCTGGAGGCGCGGCCTTCGGAAAAGGCGTTGCGCCGGATGGCGGAGGCCTGGTCGCCCTGGCGCGCCGTTGCGGCACGGCTGCTCTGGGCCTATTACCATGTTGAGAAAAACCGGGAAGGAATCCGATGACGCGTCCGCTGAACTTTAAATCCAGGCCCGCGCAGTCGGGTAAAACGAAATCGGTGGTGATCTTTGTGCATGGCTATGGCGCGGATGGGGCGGATCTGATCGGCCTGGCGGACCCGCTGGCCGAGCATCTGCCCGACACCGCGTTTTACTCGCCTGACGCGCCGACCCGGGTGCCGGGTGCACCTTTTGGCTATCAGTGGTTCCCGATCCCCTGGCTCGACGGCTCCTCTGAGGAAGAGGCTGCAAAGGGCATGGAAGCGGCGGTGGCCGATCTGAACGCCTTTATCGACATCGTTCTGGCGCGTGAAGAGATCGGGATCGATCGCCTGGCGCTCTTTGGCTTCTCGCAGGGCAGCATGATGAGCCTTCACGTCGCCCCGCGCCGCGAAGAAGAGATGGCCGGTGTGGTCGCCTTCTCGGGCCGTCTGCTGCGCCCCGAGAAACTCGGCTCCGAATCCCAGGTGCGTCCGCCCGTGATGCTGGTGCATGGTGATGCCGATCAGGTCGTGCCCTTCGATGATATGCGCAAGGCCGCAGAGGCTTTGATGGAGGCCGGGTTTGAAACCTATGGCCACGTCATGAAAGGCACCGGCCACGGCATCGCACCGGATGGCCTGGGCGTCGCGCTGAACTTCCTGAAAGATCGTCTCGAGTAAGCACTGCCGTCACGGTGACGTCACAAAAATCTGTCAATCAGATCAGGCCCGCACCACAGGTGCGGGCTTGTTTCGGATCGACCGCCAGATATAGTGGTGCCACGGGCGCTTTGCGCCGCCAGAGGAGAAGGAGGCACGGGTCATGCTGAGCACTTCCCCGCAACCGGGCCGGAAAGGGCCGCCGGGCTGCGTCTTTGGTGTTGTCTGCCGTCACCTTCTCTTCGGACAAAGGTGATCGGCGATGCAGGGGCTTTCCGGACTTCGGACTTTGGTTCTGAACATGGATATGCAGCCCCTGTCCTGGGCGCCTCTGTCGGTCTGGTCCTGGGAAGATGCTTTCGTGGCCGTGCACCAGGAGCGCGTCATTCAGGTGCGCAGTTATGACGGGGTGCGGATCCGCTCAGCCAGCCGTGAGTATGAAGTTCCCGCCGTGGTTGCGCTCAAAAGCTATCGCAAGCGCCGCCATGTTGCCTTCACCCGCTATCATCTGTTTCTGCGCGACGGCTTCACCTGCCAGTATTGCGGAAATGCCTTTGCGGCCAAAGACCTGACCTTTGATCACGTGATCCCGCGCAGCCGGGGCGGCAGGACAAGCTGGACCAATATCGTGGCCTGCTGCGGGCGGGACAACCTGCGCAAAGGCTCCCGCACCCTGGCGCAGGCGGGCATGCGGCTTCTGCGTCAACCCTTTGAGCCGACGGCTTTCCAGCTTGATGCGGCGGCCCGGGCGCTGCCGCGTGCCAAGGGCGAGCTGCATCAGACCTGGATGGACTTTTTGTATTGGGGCGCCGAACTCGAGCGCTGAATACAACCGTTGCGAGTATGCAACTTTCTTAATCATTTCGGTGATAACTCTGTCGGCATGTGGACCGAAACGGTTTCGATCTCCTAGGTTCGGATTCGTTAACAGGAGCAGTACAACCATGAAAAAAATCAGTTTTGCAGTTATCGCGGCTTTCGGGCTGATGTCAGGTGCTGTGTCGGCACAGGGCCTGAGCGGTGCTGTCACCTTCTCGGGCGGCTCCAGCAAATTGAGCGACGTGCCCGGTTCTGCGAACAGCCTTGGCCTGTCGGGTGAGATCTCGACGGTCAGCCCGAGCGGCTTCACCTTCGATGCGATGCTGGATGCCGGACGCCTGAAAGAGGGTGGTATCAGCCTGAACCATACCGCGCTTGGCGTCGGTTTCGGCTGGACCGATGGCATGACCCGTGGCGGTGTTTACGCCGATCACCACGACCTTGAGCTTGGTCTCCTTGGCGACACCCTGCCGGTGGGCAACCTGCAGCAGTTTGGCCTTGAGGGCGGCTATCGCTCCGGCGATCTGGACCTCAGCGGCTTCCTGGGCACCGGCGATGATTTCACCTCTTACGGTGCAGCCCTGCAATATGCCGTGGCGCCGGGGGCGGTCATCGGCGGCCATCTGACCCAGTCGAAGCTGAGCTCGGGTGGTATGCGTGGTCATCTGACTTCGGCAGGTATTGCGGGTGGTTATTCCTTCAACAACAACTTCGGCGTTTTTGCCGGTCTGTCGCGCACCAGCTCGCCGGAACTGGAAAGCCATGTGAACTTCAGCGGCCTGGGCGCGCATTATGTGCTGCCGACTCAGCAGCCGGTGGCTCTGTCGCTGGAACTGCGCAGCGCTTCTGCCGGAGCTCTCGGCCTCCGCGGGGATAAGCTGACTTCGACGCGCCTTGGCGTCACGATCCCCTTCGGCGAGCGCAGCTCGGTTATGCCGCGCAACAGCCTTGCGCATAACATCCTGAACCCGAAGCGGAACACCCTCGGTCAGACGCTGCAGAACCTTTATTGATCTGTCAAAGCGCGCCCCGGATCGGGCGCGCTTTTTTCGCTCAGCGCGGCAACGGCGGAGTGGTCAGGCCGCGAATCTCGCGGCTGAGGTAATCCTGGCCAAAATGCAGCGCCACGGCGTCATGCATCTCGCGGGCAATGGCGCTCATCTCGCCGGTGATGCGGTTCAGCGGGCCCGCAACGGTGACCGAATAGATCCGCCCGGCGATTGCCACCGGCAAAGCTACGCCGCCAAGATCGACGCTGTAGTTTGACGCGCTGCGAAACCAGCCGCGCGCAAGCCCTGCGCTCATCTGCCCTTCCACCGCCTCGACGCTCATCGGTGTGCCTGAGCCGTAGCGTTCAAAGGTGGTGCGGCGCAGAAAGGCCTCACGCTGGCTCTGGCTCCACTGGCTCAGAATGGCATGACCTGAGGCCGTGGCATGCAGCGGCACCTGCTGGCCCACCTCGGCCGCATAACGCACCCTCTGGGGCGAGGGGATAACCTCAAGAAATACCACTTTCTGCCCGGAGGCCGACCCGAGGCACAGGGTCTCTCCCGTGCGCATGGCAAGGTCGCGCGCCAAGCGCAGCAACTGCTCGGGCAGAGGCTCAGCGGCAGTGATCGCCTGGGCCATGCTCAGCCAGCGCGGAGTGGGATAGAAGCGGCCCTTCGCCTCCGGCTCATAGAGATAGCCCCGCGCGGTCAGGGTGGTCAGCAGATTAAAGGTCGAAGACCGCGGCCAGTTCAGCGCGCCACTGACCTCTGCCAGCGAAGCGGCTTTGCCGCGTTCGGCAAAGAACTCCAGCAGGTCCAGCATATTGAGGACTTGTTTCACCGCCATGACCTGCCCTCCGCGAAGCGTTCTGAGAGTTGTGCCTCTTCAGCTGTGATTTGTCCATATTTGAGAACTTTTTACCGCAATTTATGGACCGGCTCGAAGCTTTCCGCCCGTCATCATCTAATTCAGGCGTTTAAAAATTGCAGGATTGACAGCCTGGCCTGTGCTGCTTTCTATTCACTATCAGGAATAAAATGTCCGCATATCTGAACTAAGCGCTTTCAGGGAGGCCCTGTCAAAGGGGTTGGAGGTGCCGTTCGCCCCGGGGAGGGGGATGGAATGCAGCGTGACGTTCGATCGCCGGACAAAGCTCCGGCTTTGCGCCTTATGGCGCATATTGAGACTGCCCTCGTCGCTGTTTCGGCTGCAGCGCTCGCAGCCATCATGCTGATTGTCGTGGCCGATGTGGCCGGGCGCTACTTTCTGGATGCACCGTTCAGCTGGTCCTACAATGTCATCGGGCTCTGGCTGATGACGGCGGTGTTTTTCCTGGCGCTGCCTGACACCCTCACCCATCACGGTCATATCGCGGTGGATGTCTTTCAGCATGCGCTGCCCAGGCCCCTCATGCATCTGGGGCTGGCGCTTGGCTATGCGGCTTCGGTCTGGGTGGTGGCGCTGATCTGCAAAGGCGGCTGGACCCGCTTTGTGAAGGCCTGGGTGAATGATGAGCATATTCAGGCGCTTGTCCCGATTTCGACCTGGGTGCCCTATGCGCTTCTGGTGATCGGCACGGCGGCGCTGATGCTGCGCTGTGTGGTCCGGGCCATGGGGCATCTCGCCTCTCTGGTGACCGGGCGGGATCTGGCGGATCTGCCGCCGCCGCCGGAGACCGGCTCTGTGCGCGAGGATATGATCTGATGCTCGTCTCGCTGGTTCTGGGGCTGTTGGTCGTGCTGCTGATCGTGGGTCTGCCGGTGGCGCTGGCCATGGCGGTGTCGGGCGCGATCGGGCTTTATCTTTATGGCGGCATGGGGGTGCTGATGGGCATCCTGTCCACCACCTCACTCTCAAGCGCCAATTCTTATGAGCTGATCACCATCCCGATGTTCGTTCTGATGGCGGAATTTGTCATCATTTCCGGCATTGCGACCGATCTTTTCCGCTCAGCCACGGTCTGGGTGGGGCGGCTGCGCGGCGGGGTGGCCATGGCCACGGCGCTGGCGGGCGCGGGTTTCGGGGCGATCTGCGGCTCGAGCACGGCCTCGGCGGCGACCCTGGCCTCCACCTCGCTGCCCGAGATGATGCGCCAGGGTTATGAGCCGAAGCTTGCGGGCGGTGTGGTGGCGATTTCCGGCACGCTGGCCATGCTGATCCCGCCCTCGGTGGCGCTGATCCTTTACGGCATTCTCGCGGATATCTCGATCTCGCGGCTGATGATTGCGGGGGTGGTCCCGGGCATCATCGTCACCATTGCGATCATCCTGACGGTGGTCCTTCTGGTCTGGCTCTGGCCGCATTCGGCGCCGATCGGGCAGGCCTATACGATGCGCGAGAAGCTGCGCTCGATGAAGCGTATCTGGCCGATGATGGTGCTGTTTCTGGCGGTGACCGGCACGATTTATTCGGGGATCGCCACGCCCACGGAAGCCGCAGGTCTGGCGGCCTTTGTCGCCATGCTGCTGGCGATCCGGGAGCGGAAGCTGACAAAGGCCAGCCTTTGGCATGCGCTTCGCAGCTCGGCTCAGACCACCTGTATGATCCTCTTCATCATCCTTGGCGCGCATATCTTTGGTTATTTTTTCACGCTCACGCGGGTGACCAATGATCTGGCGACCTGGGTCGGCGGGCTGCCCTATCCGCCGCTGGCGATTATGACGCTGATCCTGATCGGTTATATCATCCTTGGTTTCTTTATGGATCAGATCGCCATTCTGATCCTGACCGTCCCGGTCACGCTGCCGGTGGTGCTGCAGCTGGGCTATGATCCGATCTGGTTCGGCGTGATCGTGGTGGTCACAGCGGAGTTGGGGATGGTGACGCCGCCCCTGGGGATGAATGTCTTTGTTGTCGCGCGTTACACCCGCCGCCCGATGGGCGAGCTGTTCCGGGGCGTGCTGCCGCATGTCTGGGCGCATCTTCTGGTGATCGCGCTGATGACCCTCTTTCCGCAGCTGGTGCTGTGGCTGCCTTCGACCATGTCTGCACACTAACCACTGTCTTCAGGGAGGAGACCGGAATGCGCATGACCTCTGCTGCGGGCCTTATGGCCGCTTTGCTTGCCACCGCTGCGCCCGCCACGGCGGCTGAGACCCTTCGGGTCGGCGACAGCTTCCCGGTGGGCCATTACATCGCTGAAAACCTTGCCAAAGTCTGGATGGATCGGGTGACCGAGAAATCCGGTGGCGAGATTAAGTTTGAGTATTTCCCCGCCGAGCAGATGGGCAAAGCCAAGGATCTTCTGGCACTGACGCAAAGCGCGGCGCTGGACGTGGGCTATGTCGGGGCCTCTTACGTCTCGGACAAGCTGCCGCTGTCGTCGGTGGGCGAACTGCCCGAGGCTTTCACCACCTCCTGTCAGGGCACCAAGGCGTTCTGGAAGATCGCGCAGCCCGGCGGCGCGCTCGATCAGGCGGAATTTGCACCCAATGGCGTGCGGGTTCTGATGGTCATGGTGCTGCCCGCCTATCAGATTTTTACCAAGGACCGCGAAATCACCGGTGCCGACAGCTTTAAAGGGCTGAAGATCCGCACCACGGGCGGGGCGAAAGAGATCGCATCGAAGCTGCTGGAGGCGATCCCGGTTCAGATCCCCGCACCGGAATCGCGCGAGGCTTTGTCGCGCGGCACGCTGGATGCGCTTTTGTTCCCCAATGGCTCGATCCTGCCCTATGAGATGCAGCCCTTCCTGAAATATGCCACCACCGGACAGAATTTCGGCTCCTTTGTTGTGACCTATACGATCAGCCAGCAAAAATGGGACAGCCTGTCGCCGGAGGTGCAGAAGGTTCTGGCCGAGACCGGCGAGGAGACGACCCTGTCAGCCTGCGAGGTGGCGGATCAGCTTGATGTCTCGGACCGCGAAAAGATCGCCGCTGCCGGTGTGAAATATGTCGAACTGCCTGAGGCTGACGCCAAAAAGGTCGGCGATCTGATGGCCACCGTCGGCGATCAGTGGGCGGCGGATCTGGAGGCCCGGGGCCGTCCTGCCAAAGCCATCCTGCAGGCCTTCCGCGACGCGATTGAGTGACATGCGCTCCGGCAGCCCCGGCTGCCGGAGCCCTTTTGCAGGAGAGAGCCATGCAACTTGTGGGCCAGGGCCGCTATTGGACCGAACTGCCGGCCGGCACCGCCTTTCGCACCTTCGGGCGCACGATCACTGAGACCGATATCGTGAATTTCGTCTCGGTGGCCGGGATGCTGGAATCGCTGTTCCTCGATGCCGAATATCGCGCGGCGCATTCTGCCATTCCGGGCCGCCCGGCACCCGCAGCCCTGGTCTATGCGATTTCGGAGGGGCTGGTTCTCAATGCCACGGGGCAGGGGACGGGGCTGGCTTTCCTGGGCATGGAGATGGATGTCAAAGCCCCCGTCGTGCAGGGCGATACCATCCATGTCGAAGCGGTTGTCACCGAATGCCGTGCCGCCTCAAAGGCAGGTCGCGGCCTGGTGCGCACGAAAAATTCCGTTGTTAATCAGCGCGGTGAGGTGGTGATGATCTATACCCCGCTGCGCCTTATGGCCGGGCCTGAGGCCGGGACGGAGTAGGGAGAGATCATGGGTCCGCTTGAAGGGATCAAAGTCATTGACCTGACATCTGTGGTCATGGGCCCCTATGCCACGCAGGTTCTGGCCGAATTCGGCGCAGATGTCATCAAGATCGAAGCACCCGCAGGCGATCTGGTGCGCGCCATCGGCCCCGCCCGGCACAGCGGTATGGGGCCGATGTTTCTCAACTCCAACCGCGGCAAACGCTCGATCACGCTGGATCTCAAGACGCCGGAGGGGCGTGAGGTCGTGCTGGAGTTGTGCCGCAGCGCCGATGTGCTTGCCTATAACGTGCGCCCGGCGGCCATGGCCCGGCTGGGGCTGTCCTTTGAGGCGCTGGCTGAGGTGAATCCGCGGCTGATCTATGCCGGGCTTTACGGCTTTGGCCAGAACGGCCCCTATGCCGCGCGCCCGGCCTATGATGACCTGATCCAGGGCGGCGCGACCCTGGCGCATCTGTTCCGCCTCTCCGGGAATGAGGAGCCGCGCTATGTGCCCACGGCGATCAGTGACCGGGTGGTGGGGCTGACGGGGGTGGCGGGCATCCTGGCCGCTCTGGTGGCGCGGGGGCGCACGGGGCGGGGGCAACGCGTTGATATCCCGATGTTTGAGACCATGGTGCAGTTCGTGCTCTCTGACCACCTTGGCGGGCTCAGCTATGATCCGCCGCTGGATGGCGGCGGCTATGCGCGGCAGCTTTCCGTCAACCGCAGGCCGCTGAAGACGGCGGACGGCTATATCTGTGCGCTGGTCTATACCGATGAGCACTGGAAGCGGTTTCTGACTGCGCTGGGCGAAGAGGAGAAGCTCAGCGATCCGCGCTTTGCCGATTACGTCGGACGCTCGGTCAATATCGATCACGTCTATGGCTGGATGACCGGGGTTTTTCTGACCCGCAGCACGGCAGAGTGGCAGGCCCTCTTTGAAGAGATCGATGTGCCGGCCATGCCGCTTCATGATTTCGACAGCGTGCTGCGCGATCCGCATCTGACGGCGGTGGATTTCTTCGTAAGGGTTGAGCACCCCTCGGAAGGGGCGCTGCGCGTGATGCGCAATCCCGTGGCTTTGTCGGATACGCCCGTCACGCTGCCGGGGCCTGCGCCGCGTCAGGGAGAGCACAGCCGGGACATTCTGCGCGGGGCCGGACTGTCGGAGGCGCAGATCGACAGCCTTTTTGAAAAACAGGTGGTGCGCGGCCTGTGAGGCGCGACCGGGGAGGAACAGATGGATTTCGCTTTTACCGCTGAACAGGAGGCCATCCGTGAGGCTGTCGGGAAGATCTGCGAAGGCTTTGATGATGCCTATTGGCTCAAGCGCGACCGCGAGGGCGGTTTTCCGCAGGATTTCTACGATGCTCTGGCGAAAGACGGCTGGCTGGGCATCTGCACGCCCGAGGCCTTTGGCGGTGCGGGTCTGGGGATCACTGAGGCCGCGATCATGATGCGCACCATTGCCGAAAGCGGTGCGGGGATGTCGGGGGCCTCGGCGGTGCATATCAATATCTTCGGGCTGAAACCCGTCGATATCTACGGCACTCAGGTGCAGAAGGAGCGGATGATCCGCCCCATGGCGGAGGGGCGCGAAAAAGCCTGTTTTGCGGTCACCGAGCCGAACACCGGGCTGAACACCACGCAGCTGAAGCTTTTTGCAAAGCGCGACGGCGAGGTCTACCGCGTGACCGGGCAGAAGGTCTGGATCTCGACCGCTCAGGTCGCGGACCGCATTCTGCTGCTGGCGCGCACGACGCCGCTCGATCAGGTGAAAAAGCCGACCCATGGGCTGAGCCTGTTCTATACCCGGTTTGACCGCGACCGCATCAAGGTCCGTGAGATTGAGAAGATGGGCCGCAAATGCGTGGATTCAAACGAGCTTTTCTTTGAAGATCTGCAGATCCCCGCCGAGGATCTGATCGGCGAAGAGGGGCGCGGCTTTGAATATATCCTCCACGGCATGAACCCCGAGCGCATTCTGATCGCGGCAGAGGCCGTGGGTCTGGGCATGGCGGCTTTGCGCAAGGCCACCCAATACGCCAAAGAGCGCGTGGTCTTTAACCGCCCCATTGGCCGCAACCAGGGCATCCAGCACCCCCTCGCGCAGAACTGGTGTGAGCTGGAGGCCGCCTGGCTGATGGTGATGAAAGCGGCCTGGGCCTATGATCGGGGCCTGCCCTGCGGCGCAGAGGCCAATGGCGCGAAATATCTCGCCGGTGAGGCCGGGTTTAACGCCTGCCAGCAGGCTGTGATGACCCATGGCGGCTTTGGCTATGCCAAAGAATATCATGTCGAGCGCTATCTGCGGGAGGTGATGGTGCCGCGTATCGCCCCGGTCAGCCCGCAGCTTGCCCTGTCTTTCATCGCCGAGCGGGTTCTGGGTCTTGAGAAATCCTATTGATTTCCGTGCAGCAGGGGCGATGCCATGACGGGCGGACCGCTGGCGGGGCTGCGGGTGGTCGAAATGGCGGGCATCGGCCCCGGGCCTTTTGCGGCCATGATGCTGGCCGATCTGGGGGCCGAAGTGATCCGCATCGACCGGATCACCCCCGGCGATGCCGGGATCGCCCGGCCTGAGGGCCTGGATTTCACGCTGCGCGGCCGTGCCTCGATCGCGCTGGATCTGAAGCAGCCCGAGGGGGTGGCGCTGGCGCTCGATCTGATTTCGGGCGCAGAGGCTTTGATTGAGGGGTTTCGCCCCGGCGTGATGGAGCGTCTGGGCCTTGGGCCGGACCTCTGCCTGAGCCGCAATCCGCGTCTGAGTTACGGTCGGCTGACCGGATGGGGGCAGGAGGGGCCTTTGGCGAAAACCGCCGGGCATGATCTGACCTATCTGGCGCAAAGCGGGCTCCTGTCGATGCTGGGACGCAGCGGCGCGCCCCCCGTGGCACCGCTTAATCTGCTTGGGGATTATGCCGGTGGCGGTATGCTGATGGTGGCGGGGCTGCTGGCCTCGGTGCTGAGGGCGCGGGCAGAGGGAACGGGGCAGGTGGTCGATGCGGCGATGCTCGATGGGGTCAGTCTCATGATGGTGCCGCTCTGCGGGCTGATCGCCGCCGGCCTGCATGATCCGCAGGCGCGGGGGGGCAGCCTGCTCGACAGCGGTGCGCCGCAGTATGACAGCTACATCTGTGCCTGCGGCGGCTATCTGGCCATCGCGCCGATCGAGGCGCGGTTTCGTGAGGAGCTGCTGCGCGGCCTCGGCTTTGAGCCGCAGGAGTTCCCCGATGTCAGCCGCCCCGAGAACTGGCCTGCGGCAAGGGCGGCTCTGGCGGCGCGGATCGCGAGCCGGAGTCGCGCCCATTGGGAGGCGGTCTTTGAGGGCACGGATGCCTGCGCCACCCCGGTCCTGAGCCTGAAAGAAGCTCAGGCCCATCCGGCGAACCTTGCGCGCCGTGTCTGGGTGGAGGTGGCAGGCCATCTGCAACCCGCCCCCGCTCCGCGCTTTTCGCAGACCCCGGCCGCTGTGCCGCGCCCGCCCGCCCCGCGCGGCTCAGGTGCTGAGGCACTGGCGGGCTGGGGCATCTGTGAGACCCGTATCCGCGCGCTGCGCGACCGACAGATTTTGCTTTGAGGAGAGCTGAGAATGGCCGGACTTTATTACGAAGACTTTGAGGTGGGCCGGGTCTTTGAGCATCCGCTCAGCCGCACGGTCACCGAGCATGACAATATCTCCTTCTCGCTGATGACGCTGAATCCGCAGCCTTTGCATATCGACAATCACTTCTCGGCCGGGACCGAATGGGGCAGACCGCTGTTTAACAGCCTTTATACCCTCGCCATTATGATCGGCATGACCGTGGCCGATACCACGCTTGGCACCACAATTGGCAACCTGGGCATGACGGAGGTGAAATTCCCCAAACCCGTTTTCGCCGGAGACACCCTGCGGGCCCGCACCACGATCATCGGCAAGCGTGAAAGCGCCTCGCGCCCGAATGCCGGGATCGTCGAATTTGAGCATATCTGTCTGAACCAGAACGGTGATGTGGTGGCGACCTGTCGCCGGACCGGCCTGATGCGGAAAAAGGATGTGGCCTGATGCGCTCTATCCTCTTTGTGCCGGGGGATTCCGCCCGGAAGTTTGAGAAAGCCTGCGGGACGGCGGCGGATGCGCTGGTTCTGGATCTGGAGGATTCGGTTTCGCTGGCCAATAAGGCTCTGGCGCGCAGCGAGACGGCGGGCTTTCTGCAGCAGTCACCGCGCGCCAAATATCTGATGGTGCGGGTCAATGCTTTCGACACCGGCGAGACGCTCGTGGATCTGGCGGCGGTGATGCCGCATCGCCCGGATGGCATCCTTTTGCCGAAATGCCGGGGCGGGGCGGATGTGCGGGAGCTTGCGCATTACCTGGCCGCCTTTGAAGCGGCTTTCGGGCTGACGCAGGGCAGCACCGATATTTACGTCGTCGCCACCGAGACGGCTGAGGCCATGCAGGGGCTCTCCACCTATGCGCCCGCGCATCCGCGGCTGAAGGGGATGCTCTGGGGGGCGGAGGATCTGGCGGCCTCGCTCGGGGCGCTGTCGAACCGGGACGGGGCGGATTACTCCGGCCCCTTTATCCTTGCGCGCAATATGTGCCTGATGGCGGCGGCGGCGGCAGGGGTGACGGCGATCGATACGGTCTGCACCGCGATCGGCGATCTGGAATATGTCGCCGATGAATCCCGTGCGGCGCGGCGCGACGGCTTTGGCGCGAAAATGGTGATCCATCCCAGCCATATTGAGCCGGTCAATGCCGCCTTCACCCCCTCAGAGCCTGAAATCGCCTGGGCGGAAGAGGTGCTGCGCCATTTCGCACAGAACCCGAATTCCGGCGTGGTTCAGATCGGCGGGAAGATGATCGACAGGCCCCATGCCCGCGCGGCTGAGAAGATCCTGATTGCGGCGGGGCGCGACCTGCCATGATCCGCAGCCCCTCTGCCGTGCGGCGGCCGGGGGGCATTGCCCTGCTGGTGGTGGCCATCGCCTTTCTGTGCAATTTCATCGTTCGGGGTGTGGTGGATACCTTCATGGTCTTCATGGCACCTCTGGAGGCGGCGTTTCACTGGGACCATACGGCGCTGACCGGCGTCTATTCGGCCTATCTGATCACCCTTGGGCTGATGTCGCCGCTGACGGGGCAGATCCTCGACAGTTGGGGGCCGCGGATTTCCTATCTGGCGGGGGCGGGATGCCTTGCGCTGGCACTGCTGACGGCGGGACGGACGGGGGCGCTTTGGCATCTCTACCTGGGGCCGGGGGTGCTGTGCGGTATGGCCTCTTCGCTGATGGGCATGGTGCCGGCCTCTGCGCTGCTGGGGCGGTGGTTTGACCGCCAGCTGAGCCTGATGGTGGCTCTGGCCTATGCGGGCTTCGGCTCGGGTATGCTGGTTCTGGTCCCCCTGGCGCAGGTGGGCGTGGAGAGCCTTGGCTGGCGCGACACTTATTTTGTGATGTTCTGGGCGGCGCTGGCCCTTTTGCCTGTGCTGGCGCTGTTGCCCTGGGGGCGGATCGCTGCCGGGGCCGAGGGCAACCCGAGAGCCGAGGCCGCGCAGCGCAAGGGGCGGGCGGCCCTGCGCGGGCCGGAGTGGACGGTGCGCAGCGCTCTGCGCACCCCTGAGCTCTGGCTGCTCATCCAGTCCTTCTTCTTCACCGCCGTGGCGGCCTATCTGATGAGCGTTCAGATCATCGCTTTTCTGCTGTCGCGCGGCATGCCCGCGATGGAGGCGGCGCTGGCCTTCGGTGTGGCCGGAATGCTGTCGATCCTCGGCGTGATCGCCTCGGGCTGGGGCAGCCAGTGCTTCGGGGTCAAAGGCGCTACGCTGATCTCCTTCGGGGGGACTTTGGGGGGCATTCTTGCCCTCTGGCTTTATGCGCGCTGGCAGCATCCGACGCTGGTCTGGATTTTCGTGCTGACCTTCGGGACGAGTCAGGGCGCGCGCGGGCCGGTGATCTCGGCGGTCAACGCGCGGATCTTTGCGCGGGGGCGGGTCAGTTCGATCTACGGGCTGATCTTTCTGATGATGTCACTCGGGGCGGCACTCGGCTCCTGGGGATCGGGCCAGCTTTATGCCTGGACAGGGGAT
This sequence comes from Falsigemmobacter intermedius, assembly GCF_004054105.1. GTDB lineage: Bacteria > Pseudomonadota > Alphaproteobacteria > Rhodobacterales > Rhodobacteraceae > Wagnerdoeblera > Wagnerdoeblera intermedia. Next base: position 4,892 of record NZ_SBLC01000004.1, on the reverse strand, counting down.
TATGAGGCGGCCTGCCCGGCGGCTGCCCTTGCCGTTCTGCTGGCGGCGGCCCCCTTTTTCCTGACCAGAAGGCTGACTGAGGCAAGGGAACTGCCGCCGCCTGAAGGTGGTCGGTCAGCGTCCTGCGCGTCATAGGGTCGGATAGTGACTACACTTAGCTGCGTCTCTTGCGCAATAAGTCAGTATTCAGCGGCAGAAATCGTCGCTTTGTGAATAGATATGTGGATAATTCCGGGAGGAAATCTGCCCTGCCAAAGGATGCTTCGCGGTCGGATACAGGGCAGGGGGCTACGCGCCGCCTAACAAAACATGGCTTGCGGCAGTCGGGCGGCGCAGCTTCCGGGTGGCGTCAACGGTCGCACCGCGTCCGGTCAAAATGACGAAACCCGCCGTTGATTCGCCGGTTGGTCCGGGAAGCCGGGTTGCCGGACCTGAGAGCAGCGGCGCCGGTCTTCCTAGATCCAGGGGGCGGATTTAAGGGGCCTACCATATCTGCACATAACCGTCTCGCCTGCTTTGATCTGCAGGGCAGGGCGCATCCCATCGTGCCGGCGTGTGGGGGGTGGCAATCCGGCCCGTTCACTTGACGGTGCGGCGCGGCTGTGCTGGATTGCCGCAGTTCGCCCGGAGAGGGGGGATTCGCCCCTCGGCGACCGCCGAAAGTCCTTGGGTGAACCCAGAGTTGCGCAGGAGTCGCGACTTCCCGCCGACCCCAGGAAATCTTGGGAAAAATAAGCGATTTCGACCTCAATTCAGGGGGTCGAAATGCCCGTGCTGCTGTTGACATCGCTGGCGACTCTCCGTATATCACGCCCATCTGCATCAGAAGCCCCTGGCCCGCGATGCGGATCTGAAATCGAAGTGGTCAAGATCCGAACTCCTGGTTCCGATCCTCTGAGATTCCACCGCGTCGAGTCCCGCCTTGGGATTCGCATGCGGTTTTGGTGTTTTGTGGACGCGCAAGGCACGTATTTACGGACTGCCCCCGGAAACCCCCGCGGACGCGTGGAGGCCGAACGGGTTGCAAGAGAAGGCGAGCATATTATGCCGACGATCCAACAGCTGATCCGCAAACCGCGGCAGCCCAAGGTGACGCGCTCGAAGTCGCAGCACCTCCAGCAGTGCCCGCAGAAGCGCGGCGTTTGCACCCGCGTTTACACCACCACCCCGAAGAAGCCGAACTCGGCTATGCGTAAAGTCGCCAAAGTGCGTCTGACGAATGGCTTCGAGGTCATCAGCTACATTCCCGGTGAAAAGCACAACCTTCAGGAACACTCCGTGGTTCTGATCCGTGGCGGCCGGGTAAAAGACCTTCCGGGCGTTCGTTACCACATCCTGCGCGGCGTGCTCGACACGCAGGGCGTCAAAGATCGTCGTCAGCGCCGGTCGAAATACGGCGCGAAGCGTCCGAAGTGAGGAACTGAGATATGTCACGTCGTCACGCTGCTGAGAAGCGCCAGGTCCTGCCGGACGCCAAATACGGCGATACCGTTCTGACCAAATTCATGAACAACCTGATGATCGACGGCAAAAAGTCGATCGCAGAAACCATCGTTTACAACGCTCTCGACCGCGTCGAGAAGCGCCTGAAACGCGCTCCGGTTGAGGCTTTCCATGAAGCCCTCGACAACGTGAAGCCGGCTGTTGAAGTGCGCTCGCGTCGTGTGGGTGGTGCTACCTACCAGGTTCCGGTCGAAGTGCGTCCCGCACGTCGCGAAGCTCTGGCAATCCGCTGGCTGATCACCGCTGCGCGCAAGCGTAACGAGAACACCATGGAAGAGCGTCTTGCTGCTGAACTGTCGGATGCGGTCAACAACCGCGGCACCGCAGTGAAGAAGCGCGAAGACACCCACAAGATGGCCGACGCTAACAAAGCGTTCAGCCACTACCGCTGGTAAGAGGGTCGGATGGCACGCGAGTTCCCGCTTAACCTCTATCGTAACTTCGGCATCATGGCGCACATCGACGCGGGTAAAACCACGACGACTGAGCGTATTCTGTTTTACACCGGCAAAAACCACAAGATGGGTGAAACCCACGACGGCGCCTCGACCATGGACTTCATGGAACAGGAAGCTGAGCGCGGCATCACCATCTCGTCGGCAGCGACCTCGACCACCTGGGAGCGTCACGTCGATCCGACGTACACCCCGGATCCGTCGAAGAAGCACCGCTTCAACATCATCGACACCCCCGGCCACGTTGACTTCACCATTGAAGTTGAGCGTTCGCTGGCCGTGCTCGACGGCGCGATCTGCCTTCTCGATGGCAACGCCGGTGTTGAGCCGCAGACCGAGACCGTCTGGCGTCAGGCTGACCGCTACAAAGTTCCGCGTATCGTTTTTGTCAACAAAATGGACAAAATCGGCGCTGACTTCTTCAAGTGCGTCGAGATGATCAAAGACCGTACCGGTGGTCAACCTCTGCCGGTCGCTCTGCCGATCGGTGCGGAAGACACGCTGGAAGGCGCGATCGACCTGGTCACGATGGAAGAGTGGGTCTGGAAGGGCGACGACGTCGGCGCTTCCTGGATCCGTCAGCCGATCCGTGAAGAGCTGCAGGATCTTGCAGACAAATGGCGCGCCAACATGATCGAGCTTGCCGTCGAGCAGGACGATGCCGCCATGGAAGCCTACCTTGAAGGCAACGAGCCCGACGAAGACACCCTTCGCAAGCTGATCCGTAAGGGCACCTTGTCGATGGCCTTCTTCCCGGTTCTCGCTGGTTCCGCCTTCAAGAACAAAGGCGTTCAGATGGTCCTCAACGCTGTTGTGGATTACCTGCCTGCACCGACCGACGTTCCGGCTTATGTCGGCTTCGCACCGGGCGACGAGACCGAGACCCGTAACATCGAGCGCAACGCGCGCGATGAGGATCCTTTCTCGGCGCTGGCGTTCAAAATCATGAACGACCCCTTCGTGGGTTCGCTGACCTTCACGCGCATCTATTCGGGTTCGCTGAAGAAAGGCGAAACGATGCTCAATGCCACCAAAGGCAAAAAAGAGCGCGTTGGTCGTATGATGGTGATGCACGCCATTCAGCGTGAAGAGATCGAAGAAGCCTTCGCAGGCGACATCATCGCGCTGGCGGGTCTGAAAGAGACCACCACCGGTGACACCCTCTGCGATCCGGCGAAGCCTGTGGTTCTCGAAACCATGACCTTCCCGCAGCCGGTTATCGAGATCGCTGTTGAGCCGAAAACCAAAGCTGACCAGGAGAAAATGGGCCTCGCCCTCGCTCGCCTGGCTGCTGAGGACCCGTCCTTCCGCGTCGAAACCGATTTCGAGTCGGGTCAGACCATCATGAAGGGCATGGGCGAACTTCACCTCGACATTCTCGTCGACCGTATGCGTCGTGAGTTCAAGGTTGAGGCGAACATCGGCGCTCCGCAGGTGGCTTATCGCGAAACCATCTCGACCTCGGCTGAGATCGACTACACGCACAAGAAACAGACCGGTGGTACCGGCCAGTTCGCACGCGTGAAGCTGGTGATCGAGCCGACCCAACCGGGCGAAGGCTATTCGTTCGAGTCGAAAATCGTCGGCGGGACCGTTCCGAAGGAATACATCCCGGGCGTCGAAAAAGGCATCAAGTCGGTCATGGACTCCGGTCCGCTGGCAGGCTTCCCGGTGATCGACTTCAAAGTCGCTCTGATCGATGGTGCTTTCCACGATGTCGACTCGTCGGTTCTCGCCTTCGAAATCGCGTCGCGTGCGGCAATGCGTGAGGGTCTGCGTAAAGCAGGCGCGAAACTGCTTGAGCCGATCATGAAAGTCGAAGTTGTCACCCCGGAAGAATACACCGGCGGCATCATCGGCGACCTGACCTCGCGTCGGGGCATGGTTCAGGGTCAGGACACGCGCGGCAACGCCAACGTCATCGACGCTATGGTCCCGCTCGCGAATATGTTCGGCTACATCAACAACCTGCGCTCGATGTCCTCGGGTCGTGCAGTGTTCACGATGCAGTTCGACCACTACGACGCTGTGCCTGAGAACCTCTCGCAAGAGATTCAGAAGAAATACGCATAAGGGCGGTGCGTGCTCCGGCACGCACCCCTACCCCCCCGGGCAGGGCGTGATCCCACGCACCGCCACCGAATTAAGGAGAGGCCTCCATGGCTAAGTCTAAGTTTGAACGGAACAAACCGCACGTCAACATCGGCACCATCGGCCACGTTGACCACGGCAAAACCACGCTGACCGCAGCAATCACCAAATACTTCGGTGACTTCAAAGCCTACGACCAGATCGACGGCGCACCGGAAGAGCGTGCACGCGGCATCACCATCTCGACCGCACACGTCGAGTATGAGACCGAAGCACGTCACTATGCTC
>NZ_SBLC01000004.1:0-545 GCF_004054105.1 Falsigemmobacter intermedius | reverse complement strand
CACGTTGACTGCCCCGGCCACGCCGACTACGTCAAAAACATGATCACCGGTGCTGCCCAGATGGACGGCGCGATCCTCGTGGTGAACGCTGCTGACGGCCCGATGCCGCAGACCCGTGAGCACATCCTGCTCGGCCGCCAGGTGGGTATCCCCTACATGGTCGTCTTCATGAACAAAGTTGACCAGGTTGACGATCCGGAGCTGCTCGAGCTCGTGGAAATGGAAATCCGTGAGCTGCTGTCGTCCTACGACTACCCCGGCGACGATATTCCGATCGTCAAAGGTTCGGCTCTGGCTGCTCTCGAAGGCCGCGACGCTGAAATCGGCGAGAACGCAATCCGCGAGCTGCTCGCAGCTGTCGATTCCTACATCCCGACCCCGGCACGTGCTGTTGACCAGCCCTTCCTGATGCCGATCGAAGACGTGTTCTCGATCTCGGGCCGTGGTACCGTTGTGACCGGTCGTGTTGAGCGCGGCGTGATCAACGTTGGTGACGAAGTCGAGATCGTCGGCATCCGCCCGACCTCGAAATCGACCTGCACCGG
>NZ_SBLC01000039.1 GCF_004054105.1 Falsigemmobacter intermedius | reverse complement strand
AGCTGTCGATATTCTGCTTCATGGCGTGATCTCCCTGGCGGTTGGCGCCGCCGGTTGGCTGGGCGTCAGTTCACCCGGAGATTACGCCGCCTTCAAATTTCCACCACTTCCGAGACACGACCTCCCTGGTCGTCCGGGGGCAGTATGCCGGAAGCTCAGCAAAATTTCCTTTCGTTCTTCTGATATTTTTCGTTCTTCTGATATTACGGCCTATATTCAAAGAATTATCTGCAAAAGGTCGGTATGATGAAATCAGATTCTTCACTTCGGATTGATGACATCGACCGCCGCATCCTGCGCGAGCTTGGCCGCGATGGCCGGCTGTCGAACCAGGATCTGGCGGAAAAGGTCGGTCTTTCGGCCTCGCCCTGCTGGCAGCGCACCCGGAAGCTTGAGGCGGAGGGCGTGATCCAGGGCTACCGCGCCATGATCAACCGCGAGGCGCTCGGGATGGGTGAGACCGTGCTCATTGAGGTCACGCTCGACCGCCATGATGATGCCATCCTCGAGACCTTCGGCCGTGAGATGGCCCGGATGGAGGAGGTGCTGGAGGTCTGGCTGACCACCGGGGAATATGACTACCTCATCAAAGTCGCGGTCAATGGCACGCGCGGCTATGAGGAATTTCTGCGCCGCAAACTCTATAAGGTGGCGGGGATCCGGCACTCCCGCTCCAGCTTTGCGCTGCGCTGCCTGAAAGAGGGGGGTGTGCCGGTTCCGCTGTCGGAGTAAGGCCCGGCTCCCGCAGAGCCGGTCCGGTCCGGATCAGATATGCAGCGCCCGGCCCAAACCCCTCAGGGCGGCCTCCTGCACGGTTTCACCGAGGGTGGGATGGACATGGATGGTGGCCGCCAGATCGGTGAGGGTGGCCGCCATCTCCAGCGCTAGGGCAAATTCACCGGCCAGTTCCGAGACCCCGGCCCCCACCGCCTGAAGGCCCAGCACCAGGCCGGTTGAGGGTTCACAGACCACCCGCACGAAGCCATCCCCGCGCTCCAGCGTCAGCGACCGGCCATTGCCTGCAAAGGGGAAAACCGCCACCTCAGCGCCGGGAACAGTCCCGGGCATGGCCCCCAGGGTGACGATCTCGGGATCCGTGAAACAGACTGCAGGCATGGCGCGTTTGTCCCAGCTCACCTTCTTTCCGGCAATGGCTTCGGCCACCAGATCGCCCTGCGCCATGGCGCGATGCGCCAGCATCGGATCGCCCGTCACATCCCCGATCGCCCAGACCCCGCGCATCGAGGTGCGGCACTGCGCATCCACCGCAATAAAGGGCCCCCTGCGATCGAGATGAAGCTCCTCCAGCCCGAAGCCGCTCACCACCGGCACGCGACCGGCGGTCACCAGAACCTTATCGGCTGCGATCTCGCGGCTGCCCTCTGCGGTGGTCACGCTGAGGACCCCTCCGGCGAAAGCTTCCGCCCGCGCCCCGGTCAGAACCGTGACGCCAAGCGCTGCCAGCCGCGCCGCCACCGGCTTTGTCAGATCGGCGTCATATTGCGGCAGGATCCGGGGGCCTGCCTCGATTATCGTCACCTTCGCGACGAGTTTGGCCATGGCGGTGTCGATCTCCAGCCCGATATAGCCGCCCCCCACGATGGCCAGCCGCCCGGGCACCTGGCGCAGCGACAGCGCTTCGGTCGATGACAGGATATCGCCGCCAAAGGGCAGCGCAGAAAGCGCCTGGGGCCGCGATCCGGTGGCGATCACCAGATGTTCGGTCCGAAGCCGCACCGCCCCCTCCGCGGTCTCAACCTCAACCGTTTTGCCGTCAAGGATCCGCGCCTGGCCCTCAATCACCCGCACCTTTGCTTTGCGCAACAGCCCCGCGACGCCCCCGGTCAGCCGCGCGACGATGCCGTCTTTCCAGTCCGTCGTGCGCCCCAGATCAATCGCCGGGGCTGAGGTGGTGATGCCACAGGGGTTCTCCCCGGCCAGATGACGCGCGGCGTGAAACTCATTGGCCGCATGGATCAGCGCCTTAGAGGGAATGCAGCCCACATTCAGACAGGTGCCGCCCGCAGCCCGCGCTTCGATCACAACCGTCTCAAGCCCGAGCTGCGCCGCGCGGATGGCGCACAGGTCAGCCCCTGATCGCCGATCAGCGTGTTGGTCCCCGCACCGCCATCAAGCAGCAGATCACCATGCGCCAGCCCCAGCGAGATGGTGTCATCGCCGCCATGAGTGCGGATGAACCGCGTGCCTGCCGCCGCCACCACGACATCATCGCCCGCACCGGTGGTCACACCATAGACGCCGCTGACCGATTTCAGCCCCGTGGCGCTGCCGGTGGTCAGATCAATGCTGACATTGACTGCGTCCTGGCCCGCCTTCAGCCCGGTGTAATCAAGATGGATCCGCGCTGCCGAATGCGCGTTCGGAATGGCGCCGGCATCTGCCACAGAGAGCGCCTCAAACCCCGTCACCGTGACCGCAGCCTGCCCGCCGGTCGTGCCGTCACGCCGCAGGGTCAGTATCGGCTCTTCCTCGCTGCTGCTCACTTCAATGCGGCTGTCGGTCTGATCGCCGATCACCAGACGGTCATCGCCATGACCACCGCTGATCGCATCCGCCCCGTAAACAAACGCTTTTTTCGTCCGCGCCGTCGCCTCGCCGGTCTCGCTGTCAAGATCCGAGAGGGTGACTTCCAGGCTCAGTTCGCGCCCGGCGGCGTTGCGCGAGACCAGATGCCAGTCCTGATTGGCATGGCTGCCGATAATGCGGTCTGACCCTGCGCCCAGATTGATCACCGCGCCATCGATCAGCTGCGCCTGATCGTCCCCGGCGGTGCCGATGAAATTCAGAACGTTCCCGGTCTCAAGGCTGATGACCTTCTGGCGGTCCTCATCGCCCACCGCCAGCAGTTTGACCATGCCGTCTTCGGCATGAAACTCTGCACCGGCCTGGCCTGCACTGACCTGCTGGCCCGAGAGGTCAAGAACGCTCCCCGCCTGGCGCAGCACCAGCCCCTCTGCCCCGGTGATCGTCAGCCCCGCGGTGGAGCCGATCCGGTCGCCGCGCGCCGTCAGCACATCGCCGTTGCTTTCGGCGCGGGTCAGGCTGGTTTTGCCGCTGTCGCTGTTCCAGGTCATACCCCAGTCCGCCACGCGGCCTGCATCACTGGCGATCTGATCGGAGACGATGTCGCGCGCCCCCGCCAGATCCAGATGTTCAACCCGGCAAAGCTGAAAATCTGCTCTTTGCCGTTGAGCCGCTGGGTCGCATCAAGCGCCACCGCGGTGGCCTCATCGGCCGTCACAATTGAGCCTGCGATGGCCTGAAGCGAGACATGGCCGCTGTCGCGCCCGCTCAGCGTCCAGACGAGAGGCGTCGATTGCGCAGGCCCGCTCAGACGGTCCGCGCCGCCTTTGAGATCGATATTCACCAGAAGACTGCCCAGATCCAGCGCCGAGCCGTCGATCTTCAGATGATCGGCCCCTTCCCCGCCGCTGATCGAGAGGCTGTCGAGCAGCTGATTGCCGCTGGTCCCGGCCAGAACCACGCGCTTGCCGTCGCGCATCTCAACGCACAGCTCCGACAGGATGCGGTCTTTGTTGTCCGCACCATCGCCCACCAGCTGCAACCGCAGCTCGCTGGCGTGCTGATTGTTGCCCTTATCGACCTGAACCTCAGCCACCCGCAGCGTCGCCGCGCCCTGGAAATTCATCGCCTCCCCAAGGCTCAGCGGATCCGAGGAGAGCAAAAGCCGCTGCTCCAGCGTCTCAATCGCGCCCGCGCGGCGCTGCAGCACCGGGGCGGGATGGGCCAGAACATGCAAAGGCGCCCGGGGCTGCGGGGCCTCATTCAGCGCCGCAATGAGAGAGGCCAGACCAGAGGGCGTCTGAACAGGCGCGGCCGACTGCAGCTGGTTCCGGCGTCCGCGCTTGCCAAATTGCAACCTGCTCATGTTCTGCTCTCCCAGGGTCCGGCCCCGGGGGCCGATTTTAAAATCAGATCCGGCCCCGCCGGTCAGGCGGGGCCGGGAAAGGGCGCTGAACTCAGTTCAGGACAGGTTCGGGCTCGGCAGGGGTTTCAGCCGCAGCCACCGGAGCCTGAGCCTCAGCCGGGGACGCAGCACTCATGCGGGCCACAACCGGCTCAATCTGCTGCATCGACATCAGATGCATCTGGATCAGATCCAGATCGCCGCTGCGGAAGAGCCGCAGGACCTCTTCATCGCCCAGTTCACGCAGTTTCGTGGGCGAGACGCGCAGAAATCCGCTCAGACCGCCGCGACGGCCATTGGCCAGGGCATAATCGATCCGCGCTTCTTCCAGCAGACCCGAGGCTTCAAGACGGGCGCAGAAATCCTGGGTCCGCACGAAGGTCGCCTGATAATCCTCGACGAATTTCAAAACGTTACGGGTGTAGCTGGTCTCGGTCCCGGCGGCGTCAAAGAGACGCTCGCCAAGGTTTTCGTCGTTCAGCCCCTCATAGGCCTCATCGATACACAGCGTCAGCCGGTCGCTGCCGTCCTGCATCGAGAACACAAAGGGATAGCGGCGGAAGAAGGCGGGCACATAGCGCCCGTCCCAGGTGCCTTCTGCGGTGACGAAAGCGTTTTTATCCTGCTCTGCCCCCAGCAGCGCCACACAGACCAGACCGCTCTGGGTGGGGGCGAAAACGATCGGCATTTCGCCCGCGCATTTGACGAATTCGATATCCACGATCGGCACGGTATTGGTGCCGGTTGCAAAGGCGAAAGAGGTGGTCTGACGCACGGAGAGATCACGATGGGTCACCCGGTTCACCGGAACCACGTTGGAATAGATCAGAAGTTGCTTTGCCATGCTCAGATTTCTCTCTTTAAAAACTCAGGTCAGCCATTGAGCTGACGGGAAAGGGCGTTCACATCCAGCGCCCCGAACAGACCCAGCAGCCGCAGCTGAAGCCGCAGCTGTTGCAGGCGGGCCACCTGCATCTCGATGTCGATGGTTTCGACGTTCAACTCGCGCTCAAGCACCACATCGGCGCTGACCCGACCGGCCTCTTCTTCCGCCCGGACGGTGCGCAGTGCCTCTGCCGCGGCCGAAGCATGACGGGCCAGCACGCCGCCCTGATAAAGCGGCACCTCTATGCCGACACCCACCTTGCCGTTGCGGATCTTACTGCCGCCGCCAAAAAGCGTGCCGTCGGTCTCATCGACCCCGACCTCAGCGGTCAGGTTCACGGTCGGCAGATAGCCGGCCTTGCTGCGGTGATGCAGCCTTTGCGCCAGAGCGAGTTCTGCCCGCGCAATCTGCATCTGCGGGCTGATATCAAACAGCCGCTCGCGCGTCAGGCTGCGACGCAGATCCTCGCTGCCGATCATGCCGAAGCGGTTGTCGGTCAGGGCCACAGCCGTCACTTCGCCACCGACAAAGCGCGCAGAACTGAAAAGCGCCTGGGTCCGCTCCATCTCAGCCTCAGACAGATCACCCTCAGCGGAGAGAATATCCCCTTCGGCCCGCAAAAGCGTGCTCAGATCAGCCCGACCGGCCTCGCGGCTCGCTTCCAGCATGGCGACGAACGCCTGCCGCGTCCGGATGACCGAGCCTGAGCGGCGCACCAGAAACTGCGCCTGCGCCACATCAAGAAAGCTGTCGGTCATCTGTGCGATGAGGTCGTTGCGCGCCTGTTCGGCCTTCACCCGGGTCAGCTCGCGCTGCGCATCTGCCACGCCCATCTGCCGCCAGCGGGCCGCATCATAGATCGGCTGACGAATGGTCAGCTCCATGGTCGTCGTGCCGTAGCGGCTGCGCGCCTCGCCATAGGATTCATTATCCGAGGCCATGACGTTCTGATCGATCGTGTTGATCTCAAAGTTCAGCGCAACCCGCGGACGCAAAGCCCCCCGCGCCTGACGGCTGACTTCGGCGGCCACATCGCGTTCCAGATCCAGGATCTCAAACGTCTTTCCGCCAGCGCTCCCGAAGCCCCCGCGACAGAAAGCGACAGCGCAGCCGCAAGGCTGAGAACCGCAGGGCGCAGCCCCGTGAGACGCGCCCTGCCCTGCCCCTTAAAGGGCGCGGCAGTCAGGACAACAGCAGCGGCGCGCGAAATCGCAGTCATGGGTGTCTCTTTGGTTTTCAGGGTAACAATCGGTCGTCAAGCTGCCGCTCCTGCACCAACCAACCAATGCCAACAAAAAACCGAGCCACTCACAGATGCGACTTTTTACCGCTTTTTCCGCTCTGATGAAAGAAAAAAGCGAAGGATAATCTTAAGTATAGGATGATCAAATCGCGACAATCCATGTGGGTCTCAGCGCGCGGGGACCGGTCGCGAAATCACTTCCGTTTCAATACGTTCCAGGCCGCGGCTTTCCTTACCGGCCCCGGCCGTCTCTTCATTGCGAGACACATAAGCCCTAGAGAACCCCCAGGGGTGCGTCCCGAACGTTTCGCGTGAAAGAGCGGCTGAAGGAAGGAGACCGGGCTCTCCCACCGGGCTTTAGCTGTGCGGGCCTCCGGATAACAGACCGCTGAACTCCTGCCTGAACGCTGCCTCAAATGCGTGAAACCCGCAAAAGCCTTAGCCTGCCAGATTTGCTGCGGGGGTTCCGGCTCTTAGCGGAGACCTAAGGGGCGTCCCACTCGCCGGGGCCTTCCGTTCGGGAAAAACGTGCCACGATCACTTAAATGCAGCCAGCGCAATCGGCGCCCATGTGTCTCGGGCATTCAGCTTTGACGCCGCCAAAGGCCGCTCCACCATTCAAAGGAGCGGCAACAGCATCCGGCCAAAGCCCGCGCTCTGATGACGATGCCGGAATTGCTGTTCTTCGAGAAAGTGACTTCAGCCCTGATCCCGAACTCATGAAGAAAGTTGTGCGCTTCCAGGCGCATCTGGCGGGTAATCGAATAATCAGAGCGCCCGCCCCATGAAATCACCTTCGACCGCAACGCCTCATCCTGACTTTGTTCTTAGAACAAAGCGTTATGCCGACCGAGCCCCTGCCCCCAAAATGCGAAGATCATTCGAATAAGCGCCGTCGCCCCTCAGCCCGGGCGCATCAGTAACCACTCATTACAAAAACGGAAGCTTCACTCCCCATCATGCAGCGGGTCGCAATATCCTGCCATGCGCTGCCTCAGATTCCGGAGCGGAAGAAGATGCCTCCTTCTTTCGACTTCTTCACCTCAAACTGCCGAGACTCATCCAGGACCTGCGGCCATGATCTGCACCTGTAATTCTCAGGCGTCTGCTCCGGTTTCATCTGCGCGATGAAAGCCACCGCATCACGCAACCGCGTCCAGCCGTCCCGGGAAAGCTTCCGCTCAGCCTCCCGCAGATCAGCGACGATATCTGCGTATTCCCAAACGATCGGACCACCCGCAATCATCGCCCGAAGCGGCGCCTGAGACAGCTGCTCCTGCATCGCGGCACGGCAGCGATCATGATCTCCGATAAGCTCGGCAATATAGCTGCTCTGAGCAACAATTTTTGCTTCCGCCGCCGTCAGTTCACTCAGTGCGTTTTTGCAGTCATCGATCTCTCTGAGGTCTTTATCCGCGAGGAAGTGGTGCACAAGATAGTTTCGCAGCGAGAGCAGATCCGCCAGATCTTCGCTGAGCCGCTGATGATCTTGCGGCGTGGCCACCACATACCAGCGGGCGCGGATGTGACCTGCCGCCCCACCATCCGGAATTTCCCGAAACCCGGGCTTGTCGGGCAGAATGAAGGACCCGAGCAGTTTTCCGATCAGTCGCCCAAGCGTATCCTGATCGCCCTGCAGCCTGTGCCTCTGTCGCATGGTCCCCGAGCTGCTCGCCTCAACCTCGATATCAGCAGTCGTGAGAAGATATTTCAACGACAGCTCAAAACGCTGAAGCCGGATAATGCAGCGCCCGAGAAGTTCTGCGACCTGTCTCTGCAGATCGTTGTGATCTGTGAAGGTCTGCTCTGACATCTGGCGATCATCCGTTGCGGCTATCCGGGAGGGCAGTTTCTTAAGAGAATTCAGGCTCACGATGGCGCGCTTTGAAAAGTTGACAGCTGTCAACTTTGCGGGTCGGATGGCTGAGGCTGTTCAGAAGTCGGCGCGCAGAGGTGCCGTTTTGCATGAGCCGCGTCAGATAACCGCCTGGATTAGGGATTTGTTCGATCTTTTGCAGGATAACGGCAATCGACAGGGCTGCAAGCACCGGGCCGAGCTTTCGTTCGGCGGCGGACCAGGTGGCTGAGGCGATGCCCATCATTGGAAAGGCGAAATGTGCGGCGGCGACCAGATCGCCCCACTCGTGCAGACCGGACCGGGTGTAGGGCAGGATGTCAGGGCAGTTGCGATGCACTTCGTTCAATGTGATATTTTGATCTTCGCAGGCGCTTTCATGTTTACTCTGTTTCTCAGCAGTCAAAGAGTCATAAAGATCTGTAGTAGAGTCTTTATTGTGCCGCTCATTTTGACTGTCACTGGCGCTCATTTCTTCTGATTTCGTATAAGAAACAGGGACTTCCGTAGCGCTCTCAAGTTGCAGAAGGGCATCCTGGCAGAGCCTGGCTGCGAGCCGCTCAAGCTGTTTCAGCGCGGTCAGGGGCAGGGTGCGGCGCAGGTCACGACGCATCTCAATGAGCGCTTCGGGAAGAGGTGCGTTGAGGGCGTTGAGGGTCTTCTCAGTATCGCGGAGCAAAAGAATGACGGTTTCGCGTGTGGCGCGCAGGTCCGCCTGCATCAGGGTTTCTTCTGCGGCTGCGGCTTCAATCTCAGCACTGCGGCTCAGAAGGGGGGCCAGGGAGAAGCCGAAGACGGCGGGGCAGGGGCCCTGGCGGGCGTAGCGTTTGCCATTGGGGCTGTCCTGACGGGCGATCAGACCCGCCTCGATCAGCCGCTGCAGATGACGGCGCAGGCTGCTTTCGGGGATGCCATTCGCGCGCTCTGAGAGCACGGCATTGGAGGGCCAGACCACCAGGGCGCTGCCACCGCTGAGGTCACGATCGGGAAAGAAAGACAGCAGCGCTGACAGAACGGTCAGATTGCGGTCGTTGAGACCGAATCGGCGCCGCGCCGTTTTGAGGGCGGAGAAAAGCTGCCATTTGTCAGCCGAAAGCCCGGCATGGGGCTGCCGCAGCGCCTGATCGCGGCGCAATTGCGCAGGCGTGACCGCCCGCCGCCCGCAGGGCGTGGTGGAAATATGCTGCATTTACCATTCACGAGGCAAAACTATGCCGTCCGCCGGACATGGCGGTGTTGACACTTCTGGTAAGAGGGCAGATATTCTCAGTTGTCACACGAAGAATGGGCCTCTCGGGATGTCATGTCCTGGGGGGCTTATTTTTTTGCCGGATCGTGCCTCCTGTTGTTGTGGCGTTGCGGATGAAAGGGGCGGCTCAGTCGGGTTGGGAATAACGCCTGTGCAGCTCGGGCAGGGCCTCAAGCAGCCAGTCGTCAAATCCCTTCCCTTTGGATCTGGCGAATTTCAAAACCGTCTGTCCCTTTTCGCGGCGCACCTCTGCAATGGTCACGCCATTGAGCGAGGTAATCACCTGGGGTTCGGTTACCGCTGCGGACTTAGGCTTAGCGGTATATTTACGAATATAGCTCAACGCGGCCTCAAAGCGGGCGTCTGAGGTTTCTGCGTCGCTGAGGTTCACCATAGCGCAGACTTCATCGAGTTCGATGCCGCCCGCCTCGATGGCTTCGGCCAGGGCCAGCCAGCGGGTCCGGCCCACGGAAGGAGCGGCGCCGATGGTCTCAATCAGCTGCAGGGGGACCGTTTCGGCCACCGACAAAAGACGCGAAATCAGCGTCTTATCCATCGACAGCGTGTCGCCGATGATTTTGCGGTCATATCCCGCTTCCTGCATCTGACGGGCGAAGTTTGCCTTTTCGATGAAGCTCAGATCGCGGCGGGCGGTGTTTTCCTGGCCCTGCGCAAGCAGCAGATCGCGGTCGTCGAGATTGCGCACCAGGGCTTTGACCGGGCGGCCCAGATCGCGCAGCGCCAGCACGCGGCGGCGGCCATAAACGATCTGATAGCGGCCCTGCTGGCTCGGATGCGGGCGCACCAGAACCGGCACCTGCTGGCCATATTCTTCGATCGAGGCGCGCAGCGCCTCATCTTCTGCCGGATCGGTTTCAAGGCGGTCCTGCAGCCCGGCGGGGTCAATCTCTGAGGCGTCGATTTCAATCAGCGCGCGGGCCTGCAGATCGGCGACAGAGCGCGAAATCGCGCCGATCGCGCCTTTGCTGTAGCGCGGCGCGTGCAGATCGGCGGTCTGGCTTGCGGGTTTGTCATTGCCCATCAGCGATTCGAGCAGGTTTTTACGTGCCATGTCAGCGTCCCCATGCGGATTGGATCAGGGCGCTGATTTCGCCGTTGACCGCATTCAGGCTTTCCATCGCGCGTTCATAAGTGGCGCGGGTGAAGGCCGATTTTTCAATCTCATAAAGGGTTTGCTTGGTAATTCCGGCGTCCGAGATCGCGGTGGATTTCAGAACGGTGTGGTTGAGCACATGTTCGCCAAAAAGCGAGCGCATGAAGCTGACCATCTGGTTTTGCGGCCCGTCACCCGGCTCGTAGCGGGTGACGACATAGCGCAGCCAGTCGTAATTCATATTGCCGCCCGCATCGGCCACAACGCCGAGCAGGTTCGAGGTCATCAGCAGAAACTGGCACATCGACATCACATCAAGCATCTGCGGATGCACGGTGACCAGAACGGCCGTCGCGGCGGACAGCGCCGACATGGTCAGAAAGCCGAGTTGCGGCGGGCAGTCGATGATGACCAGATCGTAATCGGCTTCGACTTCGGCGATTTTCTCAGCGATGCGGGTGAAGAACATCTGGCCGGAGCGATTGGCCAGTTCCCGCGGGGTGTCGTGTTCAAACTCCATCAGGTCCAGGTTGCCCGGCACCAGATCGAGGTTGGTGAAATAGGTTTTGCGGATCACATCGCGCATCGGGATGGGATCATCATAGCGGATCGCATCGTAAAGCGTGCCGCCCTCCAGGAGGTCAAATTCCGGCTGGATGCCATGCAGCGCCGAAAGCGAGGCCTGGGGGTCAAGATCGATCGCCAGCACCCGGTAGCCATCGAGCGCGCATTTCTGCGCCAGATGCGCTGCGGTGGTGGTTTTGCCCGAGCCGCCTTTGAAGTTGATGACGGTGATGACCTGCAGATGATCGTCGCCGCGCCGCCCGGGCAGATAGGTGCCGGGGGTTTTCGCGCCCGCCTCCAGCAGATGGCGCAACTCCATAATATCGGCGGGGGTGTAAAGACGGCGGCCGCCCGGCCCGGTTTCCGGGTTCGGGCCCCGGCCGTCGAGCGAGAGTTTGCGCAGATAGGCGTCTTTCACGCCCAGAAGATCGGCCACTTCCCCACTGGTGAAGCGGCGCAGCTGTTTGGCCGCATTGGGCGGGAACAGCTGTTCGCGGTGCGCCATAAGACGTTCGGACAGCCTGGCTGCATGTTCACCGACAAGGTGGTCGATCCGTGTTACTGTGCTCATCTGCTCTCTCGCCGCCGGTTTGCGATTCTGATGTTACGCTGTTTGGCGATCTTTTCACTATTGTCCGTAATTAATGCGGTCGAATCCGGAGCGTGGCAAGATGATTCTGCAAATGGTTCCCTGGGTTTGTGCAGAATCTGACCCCTCGGGCAGCTTCTGTGGCTGTTTTCCTTGTCGGGACAGACTGTCGCAGCGCGCTTGAGGCGCAGGCGATTCGTGAGACTCGGCCGGGGCAGGGGGGATTTGATGATCTGTAGATCATATATTTACTTTATGATCTTCAGATCATATCGTCGCTTTATGATCTGAAGATCATGCTGCCCCATCGTCAGGAAAGGTCGTGCCGATGTCAGAGATCTCCCGCAGCCCGGCGGACATCGGGAATATATTGCGCAACGCGCGCCGCGCACAGCAACTGTCGCAGCAGGATCTGGCGCGCCGCGCCGGGGTCTGGCCGCGGACCATTTCGCTGATTGAAAGCGGGGCAGGGGGGGCGAAGCTCGACACCCTTTTTGATCTGCTGGCGGCGCTGGATCTGGAATTGCAGATCGCGCCGAGAAGCCGGGGCGCCGCCCCTGACGTTGAGGAGATCTTCTGATGGGCCGCCGCCCGCGCTGGCCGGCGCTGGAGGTTCTGATGAACGGCCGGAAGGTCGGGGCGCTCTGGCGGGATCCGGACGGGGCTTTCGGGTTTCGCTATGCGGCCTCCTGGCTCGCCTGGGAGCATCGCATGCCGGTCTCGCTGTCGCTGCCGCTGCGGGAGGACCGCTACAGCGGTGCGGCGGTCATTGCGGTTTTCGACAATCTTCTGCCCGATCACAGTGATATCCGCCGCCGCCTTGCGGCGCGGGTGGGGGCGGAGGGGACGGATGCCTACAGCCTGCTGGCCCGGATCGGGCGCGACTGTGTGGGGGCTTTGCAGTTTCTGCCCGCGGAGGCCGATCCCGGCCCCGCCGGTCTGCGCGGCGTGCCCCTCTCAGAGCCGGAGATTGCAGCCCTTTTGCGGGATCTGAAGGCAAGCCCGCTTGGTCTGCGCCGCGAGCGGGAGTTCCGGATCTCGGTCGCGGGGGCCCAGGACAAGACCGCGCTTTTATACGCAGAGGGCCAGTGGCTGGAGCCCCATGGCACCACCCCCACCACCCATATTTTCAAACCCGCGATCGGGCCGATGGGCGGCGGGATGGATCTGCGCGACAGCGTTGAGAATGAACATTTTTGTCTGGCCCTGCTGGGGGCCTTCGGCCTGCCGGTGGCGCAAAGCCGGATCGCGCAGTTTGAAGAGATCCGGGTGCTTATTGTTGAGCGCTTTGACCGCCGCTTTGCCAAAGACGGACGCCTGCTGCGCCTGCCGCAGGAGGATTGCTGTCAGGCGCTTGGTGTGCCGCCGGAGCGGAAATATCAATCCGACAGCGGCCCGGGCATCGGCGAGATTGCCACCCTGCTTCGCGGCAGCGATCAGCCGCAAAGTGATCAGGACGCTTTTTTCAAAGCCGTGGTGCTCTTCTGGCTGATGGGGGCCACCGATGGTCACGCCAAGAACTTCAGCCTGCGCCTGGCGCCGGGGGGCCGTTTTCAGCTGGCGCCGCTTTATGATGTGATCAGCCTGGAGCCGGGTCTTGCGGAAGGCTGGCTGCAGCCCCGCGATATGCGGCTGGCGATGCGGGCGGGCCGGAACCGCCATTACCGGGTTGAGGATCTTCTGGGCCGCCATTTTATTGAGACCGGCTCGGCAGCGGGTCTGTCGCCCGCGCGGGTGCAGACGATCTTTGAGGAGATCCGGCTTGCGGCGGATCACGCCTTTGAGGCGGCGCTGGCGCAGATGCCTGAGGGCTTTCCCGGGGCGCTGGCTGAACAGATCCGCTCAGGCTTTTTCCGGCGGATGCCCAGGATGTAGCCCGACCCCTTCTGAGAAGGGATGAAAAAGCACAGGAACAAGGTGTTCTGCGGCTTGTTCCGCACGGAAACCTTAATAGAGATATCTCACAATCGGGATCGAAATCTTGTTCTCCTCTGCTCAATCTGCCGCGTCTGATCCTGCCTGACGCCTGCTGGCGCTTCTGAACGACTCTGATGATCCGGGCGCGCTTCTGGAGGTGCAGCGCGAGATTTCAGACCTGCCGGAGGATCATCCGGGGCGCAGCGCTCTGGTTCTGGCCGCGCAGAATGCTCTGGCGATCTGGAAACGCGGACAACAGTCGCAGCAGCGCGAACGCACGGCCCAGGCCGTCTCGGATATCGCCCGCGCCCTGACCGAGCTGAAAAGCCTGGAGGAGGTGCTTCATGACATCGTCTGTCGCGGGCGTCAGCTTCTGGGGAGCGATCTCTCTTGGCTCTCCGGTGAGCAGGAGGGGATTTTACGGGTCCTGGCGATTGATGGCGCCACTTCTGATGCCACACGCTATATGACCGCGGCGGCTTCGGTGGGGATCGCGGGGCATGTGGTGCGGACGGCGGCCGCATTTACCACAAGCGATTATCTGAATGATCCGGTCATCACCCATACGCCCGAGAATGACGGAACGCCGCGGCGCGAGGGTCTGCGGGCGGCGGTGGCCGTTCCGCTGATGGCGGGAAGCCGCGTGATCGGCGTGCTGACCGTGGGCGACCGCGCAGAGCGGGTCTTCACCCCGAGGGAGGTGGCGGTTCTTGCAACCCTTGCAAGCTGCGCCTCGGTGGCGGTCAGAAATGCGACGACCTACAATGCCTTACAGGACCAGCTGACCGAGGCCGGTGAGCGGATCCGCGATCTGGAGGACCGCATGGCGGAAGCGGCCTCTGCGGCCTCCGCCCTCGGGGAGATGATCGAACGGCTGGCAGAGGGGGAGAGTGCTGTGGGCTCCCTTGCCCTTCTGGGGCGGATGTTCGACGGCAGGGTCACTCTCGCAGATACCTTCGGCCGTCCCCTCCTCGCCCCGGAAGAGGGCAGCCTCGTCCCGCCGGTTCCGGCCCTCAGTCCGCCGCTTTTGCGGGCGGCAGATGCGGCGCGGGTCTCGGCACGCTGTCAGATGCTCAGCGAGGGCGGGCTTGTGCATCATGTGGTCGCGCTGAGTGCAGGCAGCGGCGCGGCAGGCTCCCTGGTCCTGAGCCGGCAGGCCGCGCTTTCTGAGGCAATGCGCGCCTTTTTTGAGCGCGCGGGCGCGCTTCTGGCCCTTCATCTGCGCCCTGAAACCGATGCCCGGGAGGCCGGGAACCGCAGCGCGGCGCGGCTGATCCACCGCCTCCTCGACGGCGGTCGCAATGAGGGCAGCGCCCTGAGCGAAGAGTTGCAGCGGCACGATCTGGCGCTGACCCGCCCGCTGCATCTGGGCGTGATTGAGGCAGAGCAGGCCCAGCTTCCCGCCCTCGCGCGCAGGCTGCGCACTGCCCTTGGGCCGAGGGCCGGGCTGATCGGGGAATGGAATGACCACCTGGTTCTCCTGACAGAGGCGGATGCGCCGCAGGCCTTGCGACAGCGGCTCAACGAGCTGATTTACGGCGATCTTCGCCTGAGCGGACAGGCCGCGCTTTCCGCGCCCGTTCAGGGGCTTGCGGCCCTCCGTCAGTGCCTTCCCGCCGTCAGGCTCTGCCTTGATCTCTCCCGCTGTCTCGGCATTGAAAAGCAGGTCAGTTATGAGCCGGAAATGTCGCTTTACGCTGTGCTTTTTCACGGCCACGACAGCTCCCGGGTGGATCAGGTGCTTGAGGCGCTGATCGGCCCTTTGCTGCGTCACGATGCAGCGCGAAACGGCAAGCTTTGTGAGACTTTGCTGAATTTTCTCGACAATGGCCGCAATGCCAGCCTGACCGCGCGGCTTATGGGCGTGCATGTGAACACCGTCCATAACCGCATCGAGGCGGCCTTGGCGCTCCTTGGTGCCTCAGCCACAGGCTCCCCGCTGGTCGAGCAGCACATCGCCCTGCGCCTCCACCACCTTCGACGCAGGGTCTGAAGGGGGCTTGAGATGTTTTGAAGGTTCAGAGGGCGAGGCCCGAAGGCCCGTTCACCCTTGCAGGTGATTTTGGGGGGCCTCGGGAGCGGACGAAAAGCCGGACCCGCCTGAAGACAGGTCATGTGAGGCTGCGTAGCGCGAATACGGGCGGTTGCCCGCTGCGTCAGGCGCGGTGAACCGCTTCGCGCCGCCTGCTGCGAGTTGCGCGCGGTGAGGAACACCAGGAGATGCCGGTCGCGCCGGCTGCCAGGAAAGGCACGGAGCCAGTCCGGGTCTCAGGCAGCCGGAGCGGCGGGGCCGGTTCTCAATGCGGAGTGATGTGATCGGGGCGCGGCATTTCGAAAAGCTCGGTCGTCTCCTGGTAGTCCCAGTAGCCGCAGCGCGCGATCAGCCCGGCACGGCGAATGTCGAAACGACCGTCCTCAAGGCAGTCGTCGCGCAGATGGATGCCCACGACCTGGGCGATGGCCATCGTGCGCTCTCCGACATCGCCGGTCAGATCCGGGACCGGAAGGATGGTCGTGACGCGGCACTCCAGCGCGCCGGCCGCATCGGCAACGCGCGGCGCGCGCAGCAGGCGGGACGGCTCTGCCCGAATCCCGGCGGCCTCAAATTCATTCACCTCTGAGGACCAGGCAACGGAGGTGACATTGAGCTTCTCGGCCAGCGCGCGGCTGGCGAGATTGACCACAAACTCCCCGGTTTCTTTGATGTTGCGGATCGTGTCCTTATGGCCTTCCGAGACGAACATCACCATCGGCGGGCTGCCGGCGATGGCATTGAAGAAGCTGTAAGGGGCGAGGTTCACGGCACCTGAGGCGGAGACCGAAGAGATCCAGGCAATGGGTCGCGGTGACACCATTGCGCGGAACGGACAATGCGGCAGGCCGTGGCCCAGCTCTGGCTGATAAAACATAAGATCCCCCGTACAAGCGAGCCTATGGCTAACCCGGGGGCGCTGCGATCAAAAGCCCCCGCAGCCCCTCAAACCGCCGCCGGCCGGGCAAAAGATCTTTTCACTTTTTGAAAAGACGGGCGCTGATCTGATCCTTTCGGGCGCCGATAATTTTCACGGAAGCGCTATTTTTATTACTTATTTCAACATATTGCGGATTTCACGCCGGAAGCGCATTCTCGGACTGTGTCACGGATATGTCCGCAGCCCCTGTGCATTTAAGGATTGCAACTTCGGGGCTCGTTAAGTGATCCAGAGGGCAGGGAACGACCAGATGCATGGCCCGCACAGAGCGGGCGCATGCTCAAAGGGGGAGAAAACTGATGATGAAGAAAAGCGTTCTGACGGCCGTTGCATGCCTGATGCTCGCAACGCCTGGCTCTGCCCAGACCATGCGGATGATCCAGAGCTGGAACGAGACCAACGTGATGGCTTACATGCCCGCGCTGGAGTTCAAACGGAATCTGGAAGAAACCGGCAGCGGCATCGAGCTTGAGATTTTCGGGACCGAAACGGTTCCGGCCTATGAGCAGCTGACGCCCACCCAGGACGGTGTATTTGATTTCATCTACACCTATCCGACCTATCACTCCAAGGCGCTGAACATCGCCACCAGCGCCATGGCGCCGGATATGGAAAAGATCCGCTCGTCGGGCGTATTCGGCTTTATGGACACCTACTTCCAGAAAGAGCATAACCTGAAGCTGCTGGCCAGCGTGGCCGTCGGCACCTCGGGCATTCACTGCTATCTGCGCAGCCCGCTGAGCGAAAACTCTGACTGGGCCGGCCGCAAGATCCGTGGCGTGTCGAACTACGTCCCGGTCATTGAGGCTCTGGGCGGTGCGGCGGTGTCGACCGATATGGGCGAGCTCTACTCCAGCCTCGAGCGCGGTGTTGTGGACGGGGCCTGCGCGCCGCAGTCGGTGTTCCGCGCAACCCGTCACTTCGAAGTGGCGAAATTCCGGACCGAGCCGACCTTCGGGCAGATGGTGTCCTATATCGCGATGAACCTCGACGCCTGGAACGGCCTGTCGGATGAGGTGAAGGCCAAGGTCGAAGAAGCCGCGATCCGCACCGAAGCGGACACCATCCGCATCGGCAATGAGGCCGCAGAGGGTGAGCTGAAAGCGCTTGCCGAAGCCGGTGTCGAAGTCACCCGTTTCTCGGATGCCGCCTATGAGAAAGTCTCGAAGGCCTATGCAGAAGGCGTCTGGAAAGTGGTTGCCGACTGCTGCGGTCAGGACAACAGCGATGCGCTGCGCAAGCTCGCCGTTGACGCCGGCCTGAGCGACTGAGGCATCCGATGCTGAAGACCCTTGAAGCCTGGCATGACAGGCTGACCTTTGCCTCCTTCCAGGGGGCAAAGGCGGGGCTGGCGGTGATTACCCTGGCCTATTGCTGGGAAGTTGCGGCGCGTTATTTCTTTAACGCGCCCACCTCCTGGTCGAACGAAGTTGTGGCCTATATGCTGTGCATCTCTGTCAGCCTCGCGCTGCCGGAGATCAGCCGGGCAAAGGGCCATATTGCGATTGATTTCGTTGTCTCGGCACTGCGCGGGCGCTGGCGGGTTGAGGCTGACCGGCTGCTGTCTTTGTTCTCCTGTGTCGTCTGCCTGGTTGTTGCCTGGATCTGCCTGCGGGCAAACCTGCTGCAGATTGAGCGGGCTGAGATGCTGGTAAGGGTCAATCCGATTCCGAAAATCTGGATTTCGGCCTGGCTGACCTATGGCTTCTTCAGCGCAGGGCTGCATTTTCTGCGCCATGTTCTGAAGCCCGGGCAAACTGCAGAGGCGGGACTTTTCTGATGGAATGGTGGATGATCCTGAGCGGCAGTCTGACGCTGCTGCTGCTGGCCTTTCTGACCGGGGCTCCGCTCTTTGTCGGCTTCTTTGCCATCAACCTGGCGACGGTCTGGTATCTGATGGGGATGCGCGGCATCTCTCTGGCCGCCAACTCGATCTTTGACAGCGCAAACCTTGGCACACTCACCGCGATCCCGCTGTTTCTGCTGATGGGCGAGATCCTGACACGGTCAGGCTCGGTCGAAAATCTGCTGCGGGCCTCGGACGGGCTGATCGGGCGGCTGCGCGGACGCCAGTTCGTGCTGACGATCTTCATCTCGTTTCTCTTCGGGGCGCTGGCCGGTGCGGCGATGGCCGTGGCTGCCATGCTGGGCCGTTCGCTCTATCCGCGGATGCGGGCGCGGAATTATGATTCCAGGCTCTCGATGGGGGCGATCATGGCGGGAGCATCGCTGGCGCCGCTGATCCCGCCCTCGGTTCTGGCCGTCGTCATTGCCACCATGGCCGATATTTCGGTCAGCCAGATGCTGATTTCGGGCATCGGTCCGGCGGTGGTCTGCGGCACGCTGTTTCTGTGCTATCTGTTCTGGCGCTGCTGGCGCGACCCTTCGCTGGCCCCTGAAGCCGCGGATGCGGATGAGGACAGGCCCGGCGTTCTGGCGTCGCTGCTGCTGATGGCCCCCTTCTCGCTGGTGATCTTCTCGATCATGGGCCTGATCCTTCTGGGGATCACCACGCCCTCAGAGGCGGCGGCAACCGGGGTTGTGGGCGCGGTTCTGGTGGCGCTGATCTATCGCCGCTTCAGCTTTAAGATGCTGGGTGAGGCACTTGGCGGGGCCATGTCGATCTGCACGATGATTATGGTCATCGTGGTGGCTTCAAACCTCTTCGGCCAGCTTCTCGCCTTCTCGGGGGCGACGCGCAATCTGGTGATCGTAGGCCAGCAGCTGGCGGATAATCCGTGGCTTTTGCTGATCGCGATGCAGCTGATGATCTTTGTGATGTCGCTCTTCGTGGATCCGATCGCGCTGATGCTGATGCTGATCCCGATCTTCAAGACCCTCGTTGCGGCAGCCGGGATTGACCCGCTGTGGTTCTGGACGCTGGTGCTGGTCAACCTGACGATCGGCGGGATCACGCCCCCCTTCGGCTATACGCTCTTTGCGCTGAAAGCCGCCACGGGAGAGCCGCTGCGTGAGGTCTACCGCGCCTCTGCGCCCTGGGTGATGCTGATGCTTTTGTCGATGCTGATCACGGCGCTGGTGCCGGAAGTGGCGCTCTGGCTGCCCTCCCTCGCGGCAGGGAAGTAAGATCTGCAAAGAAAAAGATGCCCCCCGCGGTCAGACCGCGGGGGGGGGGGTCTTTGTTCGGATCCTCCCGGCACGGGGGCCGGGAGAAGAGAGGCGCTCAGATGATGCCGCGCGCGCGCAGGCCGGCACGCTGCTCATCGCTCAGCCCCAGGCCGTCGAGGATGTCATCGGTATCCGCGCCCAGAAGCGGCGGCGCTTTGGGCAGCGCGCCCTTGGCTTCACGGAACTTCAGCGGGCTGAGGACCTGAGGCACCTCCCCCGAGAGCGGATGGGCAAGGCGGGTCACCATGCCACGCTCGGCAATCTGCGGCTCCTGCAGGGCTTCGGCGACCGTGTTGATCGGCCCCGCGGGGATATCGGCGGCATCGAGGCGGGCCAGCAGATCGGCGCGCTCAAAGGTTGCGAAGACCTCGGCAATCCGGCCCAGAAGCTCATCGCGGTACTGCACCCGGTCGCGGTTCTTCACGAAACGCTCTTCCAGCATCAGCGGGTCGTTGAGAAGCCGGGCCAGGCGGGCATATTGCTCATCATTGCCAACGGCCAGCACGATGCGGCCATCACGGCAGGCAAAGACCTGCTGCGGCATGATATTGGGATGGCCGTTGCCATAGCGGCGCGGCACATTGCCGGTCAGCAGATGGTTCATGGCCTGATTGGCCAGCAGCGCGACCTGCACATCGAGCATGGCGAGATCGAGATAATCCCCGCGCCCGGTCTGCTCACGCCGCGCCAGAGCGGCCAGCGCACCGATGACGAGATAAAGCCCGGTGGTCAGGTCAACGATCGGCAGACCGACCTTCTGCGGCCCGCCGCCCGGCCTGCCGTCCTCTTCCCCGGTGATCGACATCAGACCGCCCATGGCCTGGATCAGGAAGTCATAGGCCACCTGATTGGCGCGCGGTCCGTTCTGACCAAAGCCGGTCAGCGAGCAATAGATGATCCGCTCATTCACCGCCCGGAGGCTCTCGTAATCCAGACCAAAGCGCTTCAGCGTGCCGGTCTTGAAGTTCTCGAGGACGATATCGGCCTCTTTCGCCAGAGTGCGGATGATCTCCTGGCCTTCCGGCGTGCCGATGTTCACGGTCACCGAGCGTTTGCCCCGGTTGGCGGCCAGGTAATAGCCGCTCTCGCGGGTCTCATTGCCGTCAAGGTCTTTCAGGAAGGGAGGCCCCCAGGAGCGGGTGTCATCCCCGGCGCCGGGGCGCTCTACCTTGATCACCTCTGCGCCGAGATCGGCAAAGATCTGCCCCGCCCAGGGACCGGCCAGCACGCGCGAAAGATCAAGCACCTTCAGATGTGACAAAGGCCCCGCAGTGGCAGCCGGGGCGGTGGGTGTCTCGGTCATAGTCTCGTCCTTTTTCAGTCTGCCCCGGGTCGCAAAAGGGTCGCGGAACCCGGGCCTGAGAAAGCGATAGGCGTAAGAGAAGAGCGGCAGAACCGGCTGTGATCGAGAACCATCTTTTCAAAATCTGAAAAGCCTTGACCTGATCACGCCGTGGCGGGAAAAGATGGCGCAAAGTAAGGGGGTCGCTATGGAATGGCTGAAATCTGCAGAAGTCTATGACTGCGTCGTGCGGGCAGGCTCATTTTCCGAGGCGGGGCGGCGACTGAACTGCTCCCCCGCGACCGTTTCGCGGCATATCAACGATCTTGAGGAACATCTCAACGTTAAGCTGATGAACCGCACCAGCCGGAACCTGTCGCTGACAGAGGCCGGTCAGCTTTATCACGGCAGGCTTCAGGAAATCCTCAACCACATCCGCGAGGCGCGGGTTGAGGTTGCAGAGCTTGACCGCGCGCCTGCGGGGCTTTTGCGGGTCCATTCGCGCAATGTGATCGGGCATCAGTTCATCGTGCCGGCGCTGCACCGCTTTCATGCGAAATTTCCGGAGATCCGGGTCGACCTGGAGCTGTCAAACCATGCCGTCGATCTGGTCGCCAAGGGGTTTGATATCGACATCCGCATGGGCAAGCTGCAGGACAGCAGCCTGGTGGCGCGCAAACTGCTGCCCTCGCAGCGCATCCTTTGCGCGAGCCCGGCCTATCTGGCCCGCCACCCCGCCCCGCAGATCCCCGAGGATCTTGAGCGGCATTCCTGCCTGAACTACCGCATCAATGAGACCGCGCCTCTGTGGCGGCTGCGCCCGGCCAGCGGCGGGCCGGAGGTCTCAATCCGCGCCAGCGGGGTCTTTACGTCAAACAGCGGGCTTGCGCTTTTGCAGGCAACCCTCGACGGGGCCGGGATCTCGATCATGAACTACTGGTCGGTGGCGGAGCATCTCTCAAGCGGGCGGCTGGTGCAGGTGCTGCCGCATCATGATGTGACGTTTTCAGAGTTTGAAAACGGCATCTATGCCGTCTTTCAGAAAAACCCACACTACACGACACGGAGGTTTTTGGGGTGGCGGTGATCGGCGAAAGCGAGTCTTCTGAT
>NZ_SBLC01000038.1:21402-21864 GCF_004054105.1 Falsigemmobacter intermedius | reverse complement strand
CACCGGCCAGTCGGGCCCGGCCATTTCCAGAATGCTGGCTACCATGCCAGTGCTTTGCCGAAGCGGCAGGCCGAAGAGCACTTTCAACATGAGACAAAACTGGATCGCTGCATCAGAGAATACCGGCGGGCGGCCGGGTCGCCCCGCCCTCGTCGCCAGCCACGCCATGTCCTTGTCCAGCCAGATCAGCAGCGAGCCGCGCTGCTTCAAAGCGGCATTGTAGGATTTCCAATTCGTCGTGCGATAGCGGCCAGCTTCAGATTTCGTCATGCAAAGACGCTTAACCTACTGCTACACCAAAGTGAATCCGCGCACCGGCGAGTTCTGCAACAACCCCCAGCCTGATATAAAGCTCCACCGCCCGCAGACGCTCGTCATCAACCGCTTCAATGCATTCGGAACTGCCGAGATCAAACGCGTGGCATAAAATAAAAGGGGCAAGTCCGGACAATGACAGACTTC
>NZ_SBLC01000038.1:0-21392 GCF_004054105.1 Falsigemmobacter intermedius | reverse complement strand
TTCAGATTTCGTCATGCAAAGACGCTTAACCTACTGCTACACCAAAGTGAATCCGCGCACCGGCAAGTTCTGCAACAACCCCAAATGCTTCTGAAAACGACAGAAAGCAGACGCCGGGACGGGCCATCAGACCCGTCAACCGCCTTTCGGTATCGCTTGTGGATCACTCTTTGTCCGCTGCCACGACCCGGCAGGCACTGGAGCGATGAGAGCGCTGCCCCGCCGGCAGTCACCGCACTCAGGCCAGGCGGGCGGCGGCCTGCCCTGAAGGGCAGGCCTCTTCACTTACTGCAGTTTGACGTCCTGCAGGCGGATCATAGCGTCCGGATAGGCCTGAAACCCCTCCAGCTTCGTGGTGAAGCCATAGAGAAATTTCTGATGCCCAAGGGTGATGATCGGGAGCTCCTGCGTGATGATCGAAGCGAATTCAGCGTACTTCTGCTTGCGGCTTTCAGGGTCAGAGAGGGCGCGGGCTTCATCCAGCAGGCGGTCCACCTCCGGGTTGGAATAGCCGAAATTGTTCAACCCGCCCTTCGAGTGATAGAAGGCATGGGTGTTGCCATCCGGATCGGCGCGACCGGACCAGTCGCCGCGCGACATGACGTAATTCCCCTCCTGCTGCATGGTCAGCAGCGTGGCAAATTCGGTCGAGACGAGCTGCACATCAAAGCCTGCCTCAGCCACCATGGCCTGAATCATCTGCATGGTCTGAGTGACCACCGGGTTGTTGTGATGCTCCAGCTGCACCTGAACGCGGTCATGGCCTGCAGCTTTCACGAGCGCTTTCGCACGTTCAATGTCGCGCGGCTGCACCGGGATATCGGCGTTATACCAGGGCGAAACCGGCGACCAGGGCTGGTTGCCGGGCAATGCGGTGCCCGAGAAGACCACCTGGTTGATCGCCTCACGGTCGATTGCTGCCGAAAAAGCCTGACGCAGCTCGACGCTTTTTGCCATCACATTGTCAGCTTTAGGACCAAAGCCGGTGTTGACATAGATGCCCATAGAGCCAAGACCCACGACCTCGGCATAGCCCAGAGCGCTGTTTTGCCGGACGGCCTCAGCATCGGTGGCGGCGATCCGGTCCACCAGATGCACATCGCCCGACTGCAGGTTCGCCAGACGCACGGTGGTATCGGGGATCGGCACAAAGGTCACTTTGTCAAAGTGGATGCGGTCTTTGTCCCAGTAATCGGCAAAACGCTCAAGCACGATGCGGTCCTGGGCAATCCGCTCAACGAATTTGAACGGGCCCGCACAGACCGGCTTGAGGCCGAAATCAGCGCCCGCCGCCTCTGCGGCTTTGGGCGAGACGATCATACCCGCCCGATCGGAGAGCTGCGCCAGCAGCGAGGCATCCGGCGCTTTCAGCGTCAGCGTCACCTGCAGCGGGCCGGTCGCTTCCACTTTTTCCACCGAGCCGAGTTCCGATTTCCGGCGGCTTTCCTTCAGCGTCAGGTTGCGGTTGAGCGTATAAGCCACCGCCGCCGCATCCATCGGCTCGCCGTCGTGAAACTTAACACCCTCGCGCAGATTGAGGACCAGCTTCAGCCCATCCTCTGAGGTTGACCAGTCGGTCGCCAGCATCGGCACAATCTCGGCATTCTGGTTCAGATCGACCAGCTTGTCGCAAAGCGAGGCATAGACGATGCGCCCCACAAAAGAGCGCGACTGCGCCGGATCGAGCATATCCGGGTCATCCTGCAGCGCGATGCGCAGATCAGCCGCCTGGGCCATGCCTGCGATCAGGCTCAGGGCAAGCGCGGTGGAACTCAGAAAAAGTCGGGTCATCTGAAACTCTTGTGCCGGAAAGTGGTGCGTTGTTTGCAGGCATTCTGATGACGCCCCTGGCGGTCATGATTGCGTAAACAGCGCAATTCGCAAGCCCTGATTGCGCATCACCGGCCCCAAAACTCTCAGCGCTGCCACCCGCAGCAGGGCAGGGATAAGGCTGCCGTAAAAGAAGGCAGCCGGAAGTGTCAGAAAATTGCTGCTGTGCGCCCCCGGCGGGGCTTCTCGCCGCCTGTCGGCAAAATCTGCCCTGAGGAGACGCGGGGGACAGGCACACTCCGCCACGGCCGGATCTCTACTTTCGCGGGATAATCACGACCTCGCCGTTCTGAACTTTGCGCTGCGCCACAAGGTGATCGGCGAAATGGCGCACCTCTCCCACGCTGCCCTTCAGGATCGAGACCTCAAGGCATTCGTCATGGTCCAGATGCACATGCAGCGACGAGACTGTCAGGTCGTGAAAATCGTGATGCGCAGCGGTCAGGCGGCGCGAAACCTCCCGCGCGGAATGGTCATAGGTATAGACCATCGCCGCCACACAGGGCGCTTCAGAATTTGCCTCAACACGGGCGCGCGTCAATCCGGCCCGGGCCAGATCCCGGATCGCCTCTGAGCGGCTGGTATAGCCGCGCTCCGCCATCACGCGGTCGAGGTCTTCCATCAGATCATCGTCGAGAGTTACCGTCACGCGCTGCATCGGGCTTCCTTGTGATTAAAAATCGGGCAGCTTTTAAAGCCCGCACCATGTGCTTTCGCAAAATCTGCCCTGCGCAGCACGGCGGCGCAAGACGTGGTCTTGCAACCCGCCGCGCCGGATTGGTAAGCAAAAACTGAGGTTTCATCATACTGCGGACGGCCAGGATGCTCGATCTGACGAAATCACTGGCGGTGCTGCTGCTCTCAGCCGGCCTGGCGCAGGCGGGCGGGCCCTCTCTCGTCCTCGCCATTGGCGGAGAGCCTGAGACCGGATTTGATCCGGTGATGGGCTGGGGCAGCTATGGCAATCCGCTGTTTCAATCGACCCTGCTGACCCGCGATGCCGATCTGACGACGCGCCCGGATCTCGCGACTGACTGGCAGCTTTCAGAGGACCGGCTGACCTGGACGATCACCATCCGTGCGGATGCAAAATTCTCAGACGGCACCGCGCTCACGGCAGAGGATGTGGCCTTCACCTTCAACGCTGCCAGGGCGGCCGCCGGAGAGCGCGATCTGCAGGTGATGAAAGCCGCTGAAGCTCTTGATGCGCAGCGGGTTAAGATCACGCTGACAAAGCCCTGGATCACCTTTGCGGAGAGCTTTTACACGCTTGGAATTGTGCCAGCCGCCTCTTACGGGCCGGGGTATGGCCGCAATCCGATCGGCTCGGGCCCCTTCCGGCTGGTGGCCTGGGCGGAGGGTGAGCAGCTGATCGTCGAGCCGAACCCGCAGTATTACGGCCCGCCCTCTGCCTTTGAAAAACTCACCTTTCTCTTTACCGGCGAGGATGCCGGGCTTGCCGCCGCCCGGGCCGGTGTGGCGCATCTGGTCTCAGTCCCGGCGCAGTTGGCCGAGGCTTTGCCGCCGAACTTCCGCGCCATCCGCGCCCGCAGCGTCGACAACCGCGGCCTCAGCCTGCCCTTCGGTCTGCCGCGCGAAGAGGACGGCCGCCGGATCGGCAATGCGGTGACGGCAGATCCCGCCATCCGCCGGGCGATCAACCTTGGTCTCGACCGCGATCTCGTGGTTGAGGTGGCCCTTCACGGCCATGGCACCCCGGCCTGGGGCTCTGTGGACGGGCTTCCCTGGTCCGACCCGCAGGACCGCGCTGATTATGATCTGCCCGCAGCCCTCGCCACTCTCGAGACAGCCGGATGGCACAAGGGCGATGACGGCATCCGCGTCAAAGACGGGCTGCGGGCGGCATTCCGCATTCATTACCCGGCCTCTGACGCCACGCGCCAGGCCCTTGCCGAGACCGTCGCAGAACTGCTGCGCCCCTTAGGCATTGAGGCGCGGCCCACCGGCGGCAGCTGGGAGGCGATTGCGCGGGTGATGCATGCCGAGCCGGTGGTCTTCGGCTTTGGCAGCCATTCCCCCTTGCAGCTTTACAGCATCTTCGCCTCAGAACTGGCCGGCATCGGCTGGGCGAACCCTGGCTATTACACCAATCCCAAAGTCGACGCGCTTTTCGCAAAAGCGCAGAGCGCCGAAAGCCTCGAGGCCTCTTTCCCGCTCTGGGCGGAGGCCGCGGCAGACTTCGGGATCCGGGGCGACAATGCCTGGGCCTGGCTTGTGAACCTCGATCACGTCTATTTTGTCAGCGACTGCCTTGAGATCGGCCCGACGCAGATTGAGCCTCATGGCCATGGCTGGCCTGTGACGGCCACGATCGCCAACTGGCGCTGGAGTTGCGAGTAAGTGACCGCGCTCTCCCTGATCCTGCGGCAGGCGCTGCTGCTGAGCCTCGTGGCAGTGGCGGTCTTTGCACTGATGAAGCTCTCGCCGGTCGATCCGGTAGATGCCTATCTTGGCCCCGCCATCGCCCATGTCAGCCCAGAGCAGAAAGCGCAGATTGCAGCCTCCTGGGGGATTGACCGCCCCGCGCATGAACAGTTTTTCGCCTGGGCAGGGCATCTTCTGCGCGGCGATCCGGGGCACAGCACGACCTATAACGCGCCGGTCGCCGAAGTTCTGGCCGACCGTCTTGGCCCTTCGCTTGCACTGACGGGCGGGGCCTGGGCGCTCTCCGGGATCCTGGGCTTCCTGCTGGCGCTCTGGGCTGTCGCGGCCGGGGGCGGGATCGATCGCGCCATCCGGCTTTACTGCTATCTTCTGGCGGCAACCCCGACCTTCTGGCTGGCGATGCTGCTGATGACGGTCTTTTCCGTCAGCCTCGGCTGGACGCCGATCTGTTGCGCGGGCCCGGTGGGTCTGCCGCCGGATCAGGTCACACTCCTGCAAAAACTGCATCATCTGACCCTGCCGTTAACCGCGCTGACACTCTTTGGGGTTGCGCAGATCGCCCTTCATACCCGGGCCAGACTGACCGAGGTGATGCAGTCGGATTATGTGCTGATGGCGCGGGCCCAGGGCGCGCGGCAATGGGATATCGTGCTGCGCCACGGAGCGCGCAATGCCGCCCTGCCCGCCCTGACGGCGCTGATGGCCTCTGTCGGAGAGATGATCGGCGGCTCGCTGCTGGCAGAGCAGGTCTTTGCCTGGCCCGGCCTTGGCCGCGCCACGGTTGAGGCCGGACTGAAAGGCGATGTGCCGCTCCTGCTTGCCATCGCGCTTCTGACGGCGCTGGTCGTATCCTGCGGCAATATGATTGCAGACCGGCTTTATGCACGCCTTGACCCCCGGATGGCCGGACCATGAATGGACGCCAGAGCGCGGCCTTTGCCGCAGGCCTTGCCCTTTTCCTGATCGCCGCCACCGCGCTTTTGCCGTTTGTGCTCGGGGATCTGGGCCTGCGCGCGGATTTCAGCGCCCGTAATCTTGCGCCCGCTGCCGCGCATCCCTTCGGGACCGATCAGATGGGGCGCGACATCCTTGCCCGTTCGCTGCACGGGCTGGCGCTGAGCCTGCAGATCGGACTGCTTGCAGCGGGGATTTCCGTCGCACTCTCCGCGCTGATGGCCATGGCTTCGGGCTTGGGGCGGCGGGCGGATCAGATTGCGGCTTTTGTGACCGACGGTTTTCTGGCCATGCCGCATCTGATGCTGCTGATCCTGCTGGCCTTCGCCTTCGGCGGGGGAACCACGGCGGTCATCCTGGCGGTGGCCATCAGCCATTGGCCACGCCTCGCCCGGATCCTGCGGGCTGAGCTTCTGCAGATCCGCGCCGCCCCCTATGTTGAGACCGCGCGGGCGCTTGGCCGGACGCGCCTGCACATCACAAGGGCCCATATTCTGCCGCATCTTCTGCCGCAGATGCTGGTGGGATTTCTGCTGATGTTTCCTCATGCGATCCTGCATGAGGCTGCGCTCACCTTTCTCGGCTTCGGGCTGGAGCCCTCCCGCCCTGCGATCGGCGTCATGCTCTCAGAGGCCATGCGCCATATCAGCGCCGGGCGCTGGTGGCTGGCGCTCTTCCCGGGGCTGATGCTCCTGGGGCTGGTTCTGTCCTTTGAGATGCTCGGCACCGCGCTGCGCCGTCTCCTCAGCCCCAGAGGGGCACAATGCTAAGGATTGAGGATCTCTCTGTGGGCTTTTTGTGCTACGACGGCCTGCTGCGTCAGCGTGAAGTCCGGCGGCTTTCCGGCCTGACGCTTGATCTTCAGGCCGGAGAAATTCTGGCCGTTATCGGGGCATCGGGCGCGGGCAAAAGCCTGCTCGCCCATGCCATCTTTGGCCTTTTGCCGCCAAATGCCGTGACGGGCGGAAAGATCACCTTTCAGGGCCAAAGCCTGGAAAATGGTGTGCCCGAGGGCCTTTTGGGAAGAAAAATGGCGCTGGTGCCGCAGCAGATCACCCATCTCGATCCGCTGGCACGGGTGGGGGCGCAACTGGCCTGGGCGCTGCGGCGCACAAAGGGAGCCGCCAGCCCGGAAGAGCTTCTGGCGCGCTATGATCTCTCGCCGGAGACGGCGCGGCTTTATCCGTCGCAGCTGTCGGGCGGTATGGCGCGGCGCGTGCTGCTGGCCATAGCGGCGGCGGGCGCGCCGGATCTGCTGATCGCAGATGAGCCGACCGCAGGGCTTGATCCGGAAAACCGGGACCGGGTGCTGAGCGGGCTGCGTCACCATGCCAGGGGCGGCGGGGCGGTTTTGCTGATTACCCATGATCTGGCGGCGGCTTTGCCCTGTTGCGACCGGGTTGCACTGCTTTGCGACGGAGAGATGTGCGGGCTGGAGGCGGCCTGCGATTTCACCGGCACCGGAGCGGCGCTGCGCAGCCTCTATGCCCGCGCGCTCTGGCTGGCGCTGCCGGAAAACGGATTTCTGACCGATGCTTGAGGCCCGCAATCTCGCCGCCGGATTTGCCGGAAAACCGCTCTTTCAGGGTCTGACCCTCTCTCTGCGGCGCGGGGAAATCCACGGGCTTTCGGGCCGCTCGGGGGCGGGTAAAACGACCCTGGGCCGCGCCCTCGCCGGTCTGCATCCGCTCGCGGGCGGTGAAGTGCTGCTGAACGGCGCCGCTTTGCCCGAACGGGGGTGTCTGCCGGTGCAATACCTGCATCAAAACCCGATCCTGGCGATGAACCCGCGCTGGCGGATCGCCCGAATTCTTGCGGAGGCGAGGCCTGTTCCCGAAGCGCAGCGCGAGGCCTTCGGGATCGCAGAGGAATGGTTGCACCGCTATCCGCATGAACTCTCCGGCGGGCAGCTGCAGCGCGTGTCCGTCCTGCGGGCCCTGGCGGCGGATCCGGCCTTTCTGATCGCCGATGAGATCACCGCATCTCTCGATCAGATTTCGCAGGCGCAGATCTGGCAGCTTCTGAGCGCGATCAGCCGCAGCCGGAACATCGGGATCCTGGCCATCAGCCATGATGCGGCGCTGTTGCCGCGCATCGTCACCGGCAGTCGGATTACCCTCTGACAGAGTGCCCGAACGCCGGACGCCTGCCTTTTTCTCAAAGGCAGGCGCGGCAGTCAGGGCAGATCAGAGGTCTGTCGCTCAGAACGTCAGTTCGAAATGCGAGCCAAAATCCGGCTCTTCGTCGGTGACTTTGCTCTTCACGACGCTCCAGAAAAACTTGAGGCCGCTTTCGGGTCCAAGCCAGACCTCAGCCGTTTTTGGCTGCAGATAAATCAGCTCGAGATCAGGGTCCTGTTTGCCCTCCTCAAACCAGAGCTTTGCCATCTCGTTCCAGACTTCCTCAAGCTTTTGGGGATCGTCTGAGCGGTGCAGCACGCCCTTCACCGCCACATATAGCGCCTGCGAGTCATTGCTGACCACATAGCGGCTCTCTTCATTCGCGGCGGCGGATGCGGCCATATCGGTGCCTTTGGCCGTCAGAAACCAGATCCGGCCGTCTTCAGGCTCAAGATTATGGGTCATGGGAACGAAGCGGCCGCCCACCTCAAGCATACCGCTGCGGCAGTCTTCGAGGCGGTCCCAGAACTCTTCACGATGCTCGGCGGTATGATGCGGGTTCGTCTCAGTCATGGCGCGATTCCTGTGATGAAAGGGATGCAGGACCGAAGCCCCACCCTTTAGAAAACCGGGGCTGCCCGATTGAGTTCCCGTTTGAATGGAAACGAGGGAGCCGTGCGCGGGAATACCCCTCCGCAGGGGGCCGTCCCCCCGGCCTGACAGAGGTTCCCCTCGCGCCCGGGGACAGGTGTCGTTGATCCGATGCAGAGGATTTACGGGTAAACCGGCCGGGTCGCGTTGAAAAAGCACAGCAATTCAGCGCCGGATATCAGGCGCCCCTCCCCCGGGCGTTCCGAGGGCCCGGGGGCAGGGCAGATCAGCCTGTCAGACCGTTTCTTTCATCGAATTGTCGATGGCAAAGGCTCCGGGTCCGGTGGTGACCAGCAGCAAAAAGACGAAAGAAAACAAAATTGCCGCGTCCCCGCCATTGGCCACCGGCCAGAAGCTTTGCGGCGCATGGGCCATAAAATAGGCCGCCGCCATATGCCCCGAGAGCACGAAAGCGACCGGACGCGTGAAAAGACCCAGAATAATCATCGCCCCGCCCACGACCTCAAGCAGGGCCGAGACAAGCACAAGGCCGCTGAGCGTGCCGGGACCAGGGACGGGGAAATCGAAGAGCTTCTGGGTGCCATGCGCGAAGTAGAGAAGACCGGCCATAATGCGCAGCAGGCCGAGCGCATAGGGACGGAAGGCATCGAGTTGAGTGAACATTTGTGACTCCTGATGCGAATGTCCCAAAAGCCTGAACCCGATTTAACCATCCGACAAGCGCGGCGACACCAAGGCTTAATGAACAGCGGCGGGCGATGCAAAAATGCCCGAACCTTTGGCGGGCAGCTTCTCAGTCGACATTTTGCTGACGGGCAGATGGTTGCCCCCGGCCCGGCTCAGCCGAAGAGCCCGCTTTCTGAGGCAATGCCCCCCGCTTTCAGAAGCTCAGACACCTGATCGGCGGGCATCGGGTGGCCGAAGAAATAGCCCTGCCCCACATCGCAGCCCCGCGCTTTCAGCATCGAGGCCTGGGTGGCGGTCTCAATCCCCTCAGCCACCGAAGTGATGCCGAGTTTGCGCGCCAGATCCACCACCGCATCGACAATCACGCTGTCTTCCGAGGCAGGCCCGCCAAGGCGCGAGATGAACGAGCGGTCGATCTTGATCGTATCGACCGGGAACTGCTTCAGATGGGTTAATGAGGCATAGCCGGTGCCAAAGTCATCAAGCGCGATGGTGATCCCCGCGTGCGACAGCTTCTGCAGAATGGTCTCCACGTTCCGGGCCTTCTGGCTCAGGAAAACGGTCTCCGTCACCTCAACCTCAAGAACCGAAGGGGGCAGCCCTGCCTGGGCCAGACGGTTCAGGATCCGCTCAGCGAAATCACCGCGCAGGAAATCGCCTGAAGCCCCGTTTACGGCCACACGGCCCACGTTCAGCCCCATGCCGCGCCAGCGGGTGATGTCTGAAATCACCCCGTCCAGCATGCGGTCGGTCAACTGCACCGAAAGGCCGGGATCGGCCAGGGCGGCGCTGATCGACGACGGCGGGCGCACCCCGTCAGGATGATGCCACCGCAAAAGCGCTTCGAAGCCGAGGGGCGCGCCGCTGCGCAGACAGATCTTGGGCTGATAGAAGGGAACGATCCGGTCTTCCAGCAACGCGGCGCGGGCGTCGGAAAGCATCTGCGTCTCGCGCCGCGCTTCATCCCGGAATGCCTCTTCGAAAAAGCGGATATGACCAGGCCCCTGCTTTTTGGCGGCATAAAGCGCCAGATCGGCACTTTTATGCAAAGCCTCTGCCGTATCGCCGTCACTGAAGGCAATCGCGGCCCCCGCGCTGAGGCTCAGGCCGATCTGGCGGCCGTTGAAGCGCACAGGACGGCTCAACGCAGCGATCAGATCGCCGACCAGATCCTCCGGCAGGCCCAGCCTGTCCGGCTCAGGCAGGATCAGCGCAAATTCATCGCCGCCAAGCCGCGCAACCGTGGCCGCTTCCGGAACAAAGCGCTGCAGACGCTGCGCCACTTCGCGCAGCAGCGTATCACCCGCATCATGGCCCCAGCCGTCATTCACGGTCTTGAAGCGGTCCACATCCATGACCAGCAAAAGCACCCTTTTCCCGGCACGCCCGGCCTCAGTCAGCGCGGATTGCAGGTTTTCGTTGAACTTGGCGCGGTTCGCGAGGCCGGTCAGAAAGTCAGAATGCGCCGCCTGGTAAAGCCGCGCCTCATTCTCTTTCTGCCCCGTCACATCCTGAAGCGAGCCGATCAGGCGAATGGCCCAGCCTTCGTCATCCCGCACGACATAGGCACGCGAAGCCAGGCTGCGGTAAGCGCCATCCGCGCCCCGCCCGCGAAACTCGCTGGCCCAGAGCGACTGGCGCGTCTTCAGGATCACCCGCAGTTCTTCCACCAGCTTGCGTCGGTCACCGGGATGCACCCGCTCCATCCACCAGGCGAGGGAAACCCCCTCCTTATCTGCGGGATACCCCAGAACGGCCGTCGCCGCGCTGTTCCAGAAGATGTGGCTGGTCCGGAAATCCAGGTCCCAGATGATATCATTGGTCGCCAGTGAGGCGAGGCGGTAGCGCTCCTCGCTTTCTCTGAGCAGCCGCTCAGCGGCGACCTGCTCGTCGATATCCTCAAGGGTGCCAAACCAGGCGGTCACCTCTCCCACTTCGCCCAGGCGCGCCGAAGCCCTGGCCCGGTACCAGCGGTAGCTGCCATCAGCCAGACGAATGCGGTAGCGCACATCGGCCGGGCGCTTTCCCCCCGAAGCAATCGCCTGCTCCCAGATCGCGCGGGCCTCTTCAACATCGTCCGTATGCACAATCTTCAGCCAGCCATAGCCCAGCCCGTCTGAAAGCTTCACACCCGTCAGCTGCGACCAGCGCGGGCTGAGTTCGATCACCGCGCCTTTGGGATCTGCGATCCAGGGGATCTGAGGATTGAGTTCAACGGAGGCGCGATAATGGTCGTGACTGTGCTGCAAAGCCTCAATCAGACCGCTCATCTCCTTGCGCGAATAAAGCAGATCCGAGAACGTCTGATAGCTCGTCGCAAGGGACTGAATAATCAAAACGGAGGCGCAGACAAACATCACCCCCGTGCCGATCAGATACCAGGCCCCTGAGGACAGCAGATGCACCGTCACCGGAACCGAGCCGAAGATCAGCACAAACCAGCCCGCAAGGGGCAGCGCCTGAAGGCAATAACAACAGGTTATGACGCCCACGAAGGCGTAAAGCGCAATCGCGGGCTGCCGCGCCGGATCAACCCCGGACAAAAGCAGATAGCACCAGCCGCCAAAGGCCGCGCCAAGGGCTGCGGAAACCATCACGCTGCCCTGCAGATAGCGGCGAATATCGGCAGGCTCCGCATCGCCTCTGCGCAGCCACATCACCGCCCGCAGCAGGCAAAATCCCCCCAGCAGCGCTCCCCCGACGATGCTGTGCGCGCGCAGCATCCCCTCGTAGGTGGCCACGGTCAGAAAGGCGATATTGGCCGCCATCAGCCCGTACATCAGCGGCATCTGGCGGCGCAGATTGTGAAACTGCGCCCGCAGAACGACCTCAGAGTTGTGAAAAATCTGCTGGAGTGGATCTGATCGCATCTCATACTCCTGCAGCCATGGCGTACTGCAGCGGTCGAACCGGTGGGACAGGGTTTTACAAGCTTTACGAGCCGTCAAGAGGGCAACGCAACCCACAGGCCCTGGGGTTCCTGGAAGCCGGCGATTTTCCACGGCTGATGCCTGCACAGGCCGCATGCGGCAAGAGCACCCTCCCGGATCTCCGACAGGCTCAGCACAGATTTGCCATCCCGATCTCTCCCGCTCAAAAAGCTTTCCCCGGCAGCTCCCATAACCCTTGGGAGTTCGGTGGTAAAGCACTGAAATTCTGTGAAAAAGAAGGAATTTGTTCTCCCGCTCAGACCTTGCACCCCGCGTTCTCAGATCGGCAGGCCAATGCCCGCAGCCTCGCCGCCCGGCCCCTGTCCCCCGGATGCGCGGATCCCTCGGCCCGAAGGGGCCGTCGTGTTCCGGAAAAGCGCGCGGCTTTGAGGCGGTTTAAGCGCCCCGAAGGAGGAATGGCTTTCCGGTGGCGATCACTGAGAGTTGAAGTCGTCCGTGGCTCAATTTCCGGCATCGCGGGGTGAAAGGCCGACATGTAACAAAGCTGGCCCGCCCGAGCGGAGGGCAGCCCCGTGCCTGCCCTGTTGCGGAGTGAGCGCTAAAAGACCCTGCGAGACGACGGGCCGTTAAAACGACGGGTAAAAAAGCCCTTTCAGGAGGCAAACCCCGGCCCCGTCCATCACTGCACAACGCGCCCATAAGGGCGCGCTGCTTTAGTTACAAAATAAGGTGTTCCGGTGCCCTCTGACAGCCTGTTCCGAAGGGAGCGGGCTGAACTTCAGGTCCGGAAGCTGTCTTCGAATTCTTTGCGCAGAAGGTTTTTCTGCACTTTGCCCATGGTGTTGCGCGGCAGATCATCCACCACGACATAGCGCTTGGGCTGTTTGAACCGCGCAAGGCCTGCAGCCACGGCGGCCTGTACGGCATCGAGATCCGGGGCCTGATCTTTGCTGCGCACAAGGACCGCCACCACGCCCTCACCGAAATCCGGATGGGGCACACCAACGACAGCGCTTTCCACAACTCCGGGCTGCTCATCCAGGATCAGCTCAATCTCTTTGGGATAGATGTTATACCCCCCGGAGATAATGAGATCTTTCTGCCGTCCGACGATGGTCACATAACCATCCTGGTCCAGAACCCCGATGTCTCCGGTGATGAAAAAGCCATCCGCCCGCAGCTCTTCGGCGGTCTTCTCGGGCATGTTCCAATAGCCTTTGAAGACATTGGGCCCGCGCACTTCAATCATGCCAGGCTCGCCCTGGGCCATGGTTTCGCCGGTCTGGGGGTCGGTGATTTTGACCTCAATCCCCGGCAGGGCGGGGCCAACGGTTCCGGCCCGGCGCTCACCGTCATAGGGGTTTGAGGTGGTCATATTGGTCTCAGTCATCCCATAGCGTTCAAGGATGCGGTGGCCGGTGCGATCCTCAAAGGCGATATGGGTCTCCGCCAGCAGCGGGGCCGAGCCGGAGGTGAAAAGCCGCATGTGGGCGGTGAGATCGCGGGTAAAGCCCGGCTCGCCAAGAAGGCGGGTGTAAAAGGTCGGGACCCCCATCATCGTGGTCGCCTTCGGCAGCCATTTCAGCGCCTCATCCGCGCGGAAGCCCGGCAGGAAGATCATCCGCCCCCCCGAGAGCAGCGAGACGTTCGAGGCCACGAAAAGCCCGTGGGTGTGAAAGATCGGCAGCATGTGAAGCAGGGTGTCATCTGCCGTAAAGCGCCAGGCCTCAACCAGAACCTTCGCGTTTTCCAAAAGGTTACGCTGGCTCAGCATCGCACCCTTAGAGCGCCCGGTGGTGCCTGAGGTATAAAGGATCGCGGCCAGATCCTCCGCGCCGCGCGCGACCGGAGCAAAGCCCTCCGCCGCGCTGTCAGCCCGTGCGGATAGCGTGCCTTTTCCGTCCCCCCCCAGGGTTTCAAACAGCGCCCCCGCGCCCGACGCCACCTCACGCAGCGCGGCCTCTTTCGAGGGGTCGCCCACCAGAAGGGCCGCGCCGGAATCCGTGACGAAATAGGTCACCTCAGCCGCCGTATAGGCCGTGTTCAAAGGCAAAAACACCACGCCCGCGGCAAGGCTTGCCGCATAAAGCGCCAGAGCCTCACCCGATTTCGTCACCTGAACGGCCATGCGGTCGCCGGGCTTCAGCCCCAGATCGCTCAGCACGCGGGCATATTTCTGCGCGCGGGTCACAAAGCTGCGGCCGGAAATTTCGCTCTCATCTTCCAGGATCAGCAGCGGCGCGTCACGGTTGGCATGGGGCGCGATCAGCGCGTCAAAAAGCGGATTGGTCATTTCGTCTTTCCTGCTGCGGGGGCGGCCTGGCTGAGCGCCCTCACCTCTTTGGATGCCGCGATCACCTGATCGCTGACAAAAGCTTCATGATTGGTTTCGATCCGCGCCGGATCATAGAGATAGTTCACCATGGCCCCCGCAGACTGGCGCAGGCCATTGGGCGAGGTATCCGCTCCGGCATGGATTTTATGAACCTGGGCACCATTGCCCAGATGAAAGCGCGCCACCGGATCGGCGGGCTCGCCGCGGGCATTGCGCGCATTCAGAAGATAATCCGCCGCAAGCCGGCGCAGATCA
This sequence comes from Falsigemmobacter intermedius, assembly GCF_004054105.1. Classification (GTDB taxonomy): domain Bacteria; phylum Pseudomonadota; class Alphaproteobacteria; order Rhodobacterales; family Rhodobacteraceae; genus Wagnerdoeblera; species Wagnerdoeblera intermedia. The sequence continues at coordinate 7,302 of NZ_SBLC01000038.1, read as the reverse complement.
GCGGAGTGAGGCGCGAGGGCAGATGCCCCCTCCCGGCTGGCCGCGATGATCGCAGCCGCCGCCGGATCTTCGCTGGCGCTGAGATGCTTCATCAACCCGGGGATCGGGGACAGGGTGACAAAGGTCGTGATCCCGGGCAGTTCGTGATGAAGCTCCTCAACCACCTGTTTAATCAGTGAGTTTCCGAAGGAGATGCCGCGCAGCCCCTCCTGGCAGTTCGAGATTGAGTAAAAGACCGCCGTATCCGCCTCTGCCTCACTGATCGGGGCGCGGGCTTCGGCCAGAAGCTGCTGCACGGAATCCGGCACGCCAGGCGTCAGCGCCACTTCCACGAAAATCAGCGGCTCTTCCAGCATGGCGGGGTGGAAAAAGGCAAAGCAGCGCCGATCCGTAGGCAGCACGCGGCGCTGAAGATCTGACCAGTCATTGATGGCGTGAACCGCCTCATATTGAATGATCTTTTCAAGGATATTGGCGGGCGTATGCCAGTCGATCCGGCGCAGAACCAGAAAGCCGCGGTTGAACCAGGACCGGAAGAGATGGGTGAAATCCACATCCAGCGGACCCAGTTCAGGATGATCCGGCAGGAGTTTCAAAAGCTCCAGCCGCATCTTCACCAGCTCAAAGGTGGCACCGGGTGCCTGGTTCAGACGGCGCAGAAACTCCTGGCGCGGCGGCTCGGCCGCGGTGGCCAGGGCCTGATAGCTGCGCCCCGAAGGGGCCTCAGCATAGGCCTGCGCCGCTTTGATGATAGAGGCCGGTTCCACATCCATGTCTTTCGCCATGGAGTGAAAGAAGGCCAGGCGCTCCTCAGGCCCGATCTCGCGGTAACGCGACAGAATTTCCGCCGCGATCCGCTTGCCCGAGACCTCACCCCGACCTGAAACCAGAGCCTGACAGAGCGCGGGAAGCCCCGCCTCTGTCGCGGCCTGCGAGCGGAAAGGGGTCCGTTCCAGAAGCCCCGCAACCATCTCGCTGAAGAAAGAAAACCGACCGGCCATCATTACGCCCTTTCTGTCACCTGATTGCTTCACCCATCACCAGATCCGGCAGACCGGTGGCGATCCAGGGGAAGAAGCACAGGATAACAATCGCAAGTACCATGCACATGACATAGGGCAGCGAGCCCAGCAGGATCGTGCGTAGAGAAATCTGCGGCGCGATCGAGTTGATCACAAAGAGGTTCAGCCCGACCGGCGGCGTAATCAGCCCGATCTCAAGGTTGATCGTCAGGATGACGGCGAACCAATAGGGGTCAAAATCCGCCGTCTGCAGGATCGGCAGCAGGACCGGGGCCGTCATCAGGATCACCGCGACCGGGGGCAGGAAGAAACCGGCCACCAGAAGGAAGATATTGACGATGAGCATCAGAACCCAGCGGTTCACCTCAAGTCCCGCGATCCATTCCGCGAGCGCCTGAGTGATGAAAAGCGAGGACATCATATAGGCAAAGACACCTGCGGCGGCCATGATGAAGAGGATCATGATGCTTTCGCGGGTGCTGTCGCGCAACACGCCCCAGATCGCGCGCGGCTGCCACATTTTATAGATGACCACGGCCATCACCAGACAGGCCACGGCCCCGACGGCAGCGGTTTCTGAGGTCGTGGCGATGCCGCCGTACATGGCGTAGAGCACCAGAACGACCACGACGAGGAAGGGAATGACCCGGGGCAGGATCTCAAGCCGTTCCTTAAGGCTGTAGCTGCGGCCGGTGAAAATATGCGCCCCGCCCGCGCGCCAGGTCGCAAAAATCGACCAGGCCATGAAGATCAGCGCCAGCATGATCCCCGGCACCAGACCCGCAAGAAACAGCCGCCCGATCGAGGTCTCGGTCGCAATGCCATAAACGATCATCGTCACCGACGGCGGGATCAGAATGCCCAGCGTGCCGCCCGCCGCGATGGAGCCTGCCGCCACCTCATCAGGATAGCCGCGCTTTTGCATCTCGGGGATGCCCATCTTGCCGATGGCCGCACAGGTCGCAGGCGAAGACCCCGACATGGAGGCGAAAAGCGCACAGGCCCCGATGTTGGAGACCACGAGACCACCCGGAACCCGGGTCAGCCAGCGCTCAATCGCCTCAAAGATATCCGCCCCCGCCCGGGTCGAGGCAATGGCCGCGCCCATGACGATAAACATCGGGATCGAGAGAATGGTAAAAGAGTTCAGATCGCCGAAGAAGATCTCAGGGATCATCTCAAGCGAGCGCGGGCCGTCGAAAATCAGCAGAAACGCGGCCGCAACGACCAGCAGGCCGACCCCGATCGAGATGCCGGAGAAGAGCACCGCAATGGTCGCAACAGCCACCAGCAGGCCAAGGGTTAAAGGATCCATTATTTCCCCTCCAGCCAGAAGGGGCGCTCATAGCCGCGCAGCTGGCCCCAAAGATCTGCAATCAGTTGCAGCAGCAAAAGCCCGAAGCCCAAAGGCATCGCCGTCCAGACAAACCAGATCCGGGGCGCCCAGACGGTGGGGCTTTTCCAGTTCCTCTTCCAGGCCTGATGCAGATACTCCCATGAGTACCAGGCGATCATCGCCACCACGACGATCGAGACAATCAGGATCAGCACCATCCAGATCAGCCGCAGTTTCGGCCCCATGGCCAGCGGAATCAGATCGACATTCACATGCCCCCGCAGCATCTGCACATAGGGCAGGCCGACGCAAATCGCCCCAATCGTCAGATAAATGACCGTTTCGGTCTGCCAGATCGTCGACTGCCCCAGAAAAGAGCGCACAATGATCATATGGCAGGTGACCAGCAGCGCTGCGATCAGCAGACCTGCAGCCGCCACGCCGCAGAGCCGCGAAATACTGTGTACCACCCGGATAAAGGCATCGCCTTCCCGCGGCCCGCTGACCGCCCCCGGAAGTGTTCCGGACATATTTTCCCCCTTCCCACATCACTGCCCGACCTCCTCAAGCCGGGCAGCAATGCCATCAGACTTTTTTATTCAACCGAGGTCGCCAGATCGAGCCAGCGCTGTCCGTCCGGCACCTCATCGGCGAATTTCTTAAACGAGCTTTCCTGGGCCACAGCCTTCCAGGCCTCGATGTCCTCTTCGGTCATGGTGGCGATTTTCACGCCCGCTTTCTGAAAGACCTCGACCGAGGCCGCGTCATCGGCCTGAGCCTGCTCAAAATACCAGGCTTCGGCTTTGGCAGAGGCGTCGGTCAGCGCCTTTTGCTGCTCAGGGGTCAGACCGTCGAAGGTGGTCTTATTGATGACCACGGGCTGATACATGAACCACAGCGCATTTTCCGCAGCCGGGGTATAGCAGTCCACGATCTCATAAAGCCGGAAGGACACGAAGCTCGAGGACGAGGTGTTCAGCGCCTGCAGAATTTTCGACTGCATGGCATTGTAGTTCTCTGAGCTGGGCATCGAGGCGATCGAGGCACCGGCATGGGCCAGCATTTCCTCAAAGCCCTTGCCCGCTGCGCGCACGGTTTTGCCCTTCACATGCTCGGGACGCGTGACGCAGTCACCGACCGAGGCAAAACCACCGGCCAGATAGCCGCGCACCAGGGTTTTGACGTCCTCTTCATTCAGAACCTTTTCCAGCTCTTCCATGAAGGGGGATTCATTGACCCGCTTGGCATGGGCGTGGCTTTTGATCAGCCCCGGAAAGAGCGTCAGGTTATAAACCGGTTGCTGGCCGCCCGCATAAGACAGCGGGAAGAGCGTCATATCCAGCTGGCCGCGGGTCAGCGGGATATATTGATCGTTGGCCTTAAAGAGCGAGCTGGCCGGGAAAATTTTGATCGACAGATCGACATTGGCGGCAGCCACTTCCTCTGCGATCATTTCCGCAACCTTATGGCGGACGTCCCCGGTTGCAAACTGATGGGACAGGCGCAGTTCCTTGGCAAAGGCCGGCGTCAGCGCCGTAACCCCCAAAATGCCCGCAAGCGCCAGATGTTTCCAAGCTTTCATCTCATCTCCTCCCTGAAATCTGAAACGACGGCAGGCCTCCACTCCTCCCGATCGCGGTCAGCCTGCGTCACGCTGGACCAGCGGTCAATCGTTTTGTATACAAGAGCGACATTTCTGGATGCACGAGTGAGGCGCGATGAGACCCGCAGAGCAGATCCGTGACGCGCTGATTGAAAGGATCATCACCGGTGCCATCAAAGATGGTGAGCGCCTGGATGAGCAGCGCCTCGCAGAGCAGTTCGGCGTCTCAAGAACCCCTCTGCGTGAGGCCTTGCAGATGCTCTCCGGCTCGGGGCTGGTGCGCCATGAACTCAGGCGCGGCACCTTTGTGCATTTTCCCAGTCTCGATGAAGTGCTTGAGATGTTTCAGGTCATGGCAGAGGTTGAGGCGATCTGCGGCCGCTACGCCGCCCGCCGCATCTCTGCTCCCGCGCTGGACGATCTGGCCAGGGCGCTGGATCTCTGCCGGGAGGCCGCTGCCAGATCGGATAAGGCCGCCTATTACGCCGCAAACCATCAGTTTCACGATCTGATCTATGAAGCCTCCGGCAATGGCTTTCTTGCTGCCGAAGCCGCGCGGCTGCACAGCCGCCTGCAACCCTTCCGCCTGCGTCAGCTGGAGGTGCGCCACAGGCTCTCGCAATCCCTCGCCGAGCATGAGGCCATCTGGGAAGCTCTGGCCCGGGGCGACAGCGAGCTGGCCGGGCGGTGCCTTTTTGATCACGTCGCCATTCAGGGCGAGCGGTTCAACGACCTTGTGGCGAACTACCGCCGGATCGCAGGCCGCTGAGCGCCCCCGCAGTCAAGGGTCATCCGTCCATCTGAACACCTGTCGCTTTTGCCGTTCCGCTTTGACCCTCTTCGGCGGCCAGGGCCCGCCGGCATTGGGGTGGACGCGACTGGCCGTCATGCGTTAAATCCTCAGCCTGACGGCCGGACACCCGGCCTGCGAGAAGGATTTGCGCATGTTGTGGGATGTCCGTGCCCTGATGAAGCCCGTGCTCAGCGTCGTGGACATGATCCCCGATGTGCACCGCACGCCGGCGGCCGCCCTGCTGCGCCGGACCGTGCTTGAAGGTCGTCCGCTGAATGTGCGCCTGAGCCCCGAGGATAAGGACCTCGCTTTTCATGAAGCCACGGTCAATCTGACCTCGCCGATCGGCGCGCGGCTGCTGCTGGGTCTTTACAAAGGCGGCCATCTGAAGCTGAAAAAGCCCCCCCGCAAGAGCCTGCCGACCCTTGAGGCCTATGCCGCCACAGAGCCTGAGTTCCGCGCGAAAGTGACCGCTCTGCTTGAAGCCGAAGACGCCCGCCGCGCAAGGCTGAGCGAGATCATGGCCGACCCGGCCAGCGCCCGCCCCGATGAGCTGACCCCCGGGCTGATCGACCGCGTCCTCAGCCGCGCCTTCGGCCACCATGCCTCCTCCGAGATGGAGATCGCGGGCCTGCTCTGCCACCGCGACATCCTCGCCGATCCGGAGGCTGCCGACCCGTCCGGCCGCCAGGAACCCCGGGTGATCTGCTGGTGGACAGACGCCGAAGGCAACCGCCAGGGCGACCGCCCCTGACCTGGGCCGGGGCATCCGGCCAGGCCTTTTCTGCCCGCGGGTTACCCGGCTTAATCTCTCAGGGCTGAATGGCCGCCTGACACGGGACGCCCCCCCAGACAACAGATCGTTCCTGGGGAGGGGAAACCGTCCGACACAGAGAAGTCACTCCGAAGCCTTTTAAAGATCTGCCGCCGCCCTTAAAGCTTCCGTTATCTGCGATGCCGTAAGGCTTGCTTTATAGTTGCGCGCGAAAAGATCACGGCACCGCGCGGAGAGCCCTCTGTCCTCACTGATCTGCACGAGCAGCGCCTCTGCCAGCGGGTGCAGTTCTGCGGGGTCACTCCGCTCGGCGACGACACCGACTCCCGCCTGTCGGATAAGGCCCGTAAGGTCATTGCCGGGATTGACGCAGGCAAGGACGGGCAGGCCGTTTTGCATATAGGTCAGAAACTTGCCGGGGATATTGTGGCTCTGGTGGCGCGGGTCGAGGATGACGAGACCGGCCGCGCAGTCTGCGCAGAGCGCCGGGATCTCATCGGGGGCAATCTCATCATGAAACAGCACATTTGAAAGCCCCCCGGCCCGTCCGCGCAAGCGGTCAGCCTCGCTGCCGCGGTCCAGAAAGAGAAAACCGACATCGCGCCGCGCTTCCATGGCCCGGGCCAGGTCAATCACCACATCCAGACCCTGGGCGATCCCCATATTGCCCGCGTAAAGAAAGATCTTCCGCCCGGCCAGGGGGCTTTGCTGCAAGGCAACCGGATGCGGCGCAGAGGCCGCCGCCCCCAGCCAGTTTTGCAAAACCTCGGCTCTCGCCCGACCGGTCTGCCCGCGCAGAAGCGCCAGATTTCCGGGGCTTTGCACGCCAATGATGTCTGCGGCGCGATACTGCGCCCGCGCCACCCCGCGCAGCAGGCGAAACGCCGGACCTTTGCGCGGCAAAATCCCAAGATCGGCTGCCCAATCGGGAAAGATGTCGCGCAGGATCAGATAGGCCGGGCAGCCATTGCGTTTTTTCAGCCGCCGCACGAGAGGGCCGAAAAAGATCGAGGGCGAATACCAGATCACCGCGTCAAATGCCGCGCCCGCAAAGGGGCTGCGGGCCAGATTGCGGGCCATGGCCCAGGGCATGGCAGACTCTGCCAGAAGTCTGCGCAGGTGGCTGATGTCTTTGGTCCGCGGCGCCCTGAGCCGCAGGATCACGGCGCCATCGCTCTCCTCCTGATACCAGGGCATTTTCTGACCGGTCGCGGGCAGCAGAACCGTCACCTGATGCCCCTCAGCGACCAGCGCCCGCGTCAGATCGCGGATCTGCACCGCACCGGAGCTGCGCAGCGGGGGATAGCAATCCGCGATCAGCGCAAGGCGCATGGCGCTACTCCTTTCGCCAGACAACCCGGTTCACATAGCCGGTATAGCTGTGCAGGATCCGCAGCACCTTCTCGCTGACATTTGGGACCCTATAATCGCAGACTTCGCGCAAAGTCCGGTGCGCGCCGCGCCCCTGTGTCTCCAGGATCGACAGAGCCTGGCGCATCCGATCGGCATCAAGGCCGGTCATCATGACGGCGCCCTCCTCCATACCCTCAGGCCGCTCATGGGCCTCGCGCAGATTGAGCGCGGGAAAGTTCAGGATCGCCGATTCCTCGGTGATGGTGCCGCTGTCTGAGAGGACCGCACGCGCCTCGGTCTGAAGTTTCACATAGTCATGAAAACCCAGTGGCTTCATCAACTGCACGAGGGGGTGAAAGGACTCTGATGTTGTAACCGCCCCCCGACGGCATCTTTGTGCCAAGGTGGGATCGTCACAAT
>NZ_SBLC01000037.1 GCF_004054105.1 Falsigemmobacter intermedius | reverse complement strand
TGATGGCATTTTCATTCGAAATCCTGTAGCAGGGGCTTCACGACACAACAACTTGGCAATGCCACCTGCGCCACCTGACCTATTTCCTTGCCGTGGCCGAGGAACTGCACATGGGGCGCGCGGCGGAGCGGCTTGGGATCGCCCAGCCCCCCCCTGTCGCGGCAGATCAAACAGTTTGAGGGCGAGCTTGGGGTTCTGCTCTTTCACCGTGGCCGCAACGGCCTGTCGCTCACGCAGGCCGGGCAATGGCTGCAAGAGCGCGGGCGTCAGGTCGATACCCTTGTGAAAGAGACAGAGCGCGAGGTATATCGCATCGGCCAGGGCATGGAGGGACGACTTCGCGTTGGCTATGTCGGCTCCTCGGTCTACGGCATTATGCCGACGCTCGTAAAATCCTTCCGCGCCTTTTATCCGGAAATCGAGCTGACGCTGTCTCCGTTGAACAATGATCGCCTGACGAGCGGTTTGATCCGGCGCGAAATCGATCTTGCCATCGCCCGGCCCGAACTGCGCGACAGTGAGATCCTCAGCCGACCGCTTTTGAGCGAGCCGCTGACCCTTTGTGCACCCGATGTGCTTTTCCCGGCCCGCTCGATCGTCCATCCGCGCGAAATTTCCGGCCAGACCCTGATCCTCTATCCCGAATTTCCGCGCCCGAGTTATGCCAATACGGTGCTCGAGGCCTGCCGCACCCACGGCATCGCCATCGGGAAGCAGATCTTCACCATGGACGTCAACACCGCCATCGGCCTCGTCGCGGTGGGAGAAGGCGTGGCGATCGTGCCGCAGTCTGTCGCCTCGATGCAGCGCGGCGGGGTTCGTTTCCACACCTTCAGCCCCTCAATCGGGGAGACGGGCCTGTCCATTAACCACCGCATCGATGACCAGAGCATCCATGTCAGGAACTTCGTCCAGATCGCCCGCACCGTGGCCCGCGATCTGCGCAACCCAGGCTAGGCTGGCAAACTTCGCCCTTGCCGGATCCTGACCGCGCCCATCCTTGCGCCCCCCCCCGGTGCGCAACAGACTGCGCCTGGCTTTTGCGGCCCAATGCGGCGGCGGGTGTTGGCAGAGGCGTCCGGGCGGCGCAGACTGGGGCGCTCAGGCAAGGTCGCGCCACGATGTGACGCGGGGGCCTGAGGCCATCATGAAAGACCAGGGGGGAGACGATGGAGATACGCTTTGACGGCAAAACGATCCTGATTACCGGTGCGGGATCGGGCATCGGTGCGGCCACAGCGCGGGAGCTGGCGGCCAGCGGGGCAGAGGTGGTGCTCTCGGATCTGACCGACACGGCGGCAGAGGGGATTGCCGCAGAGATCCGCGCCTCGGGCGGGCGGGCGCGGGCCTTTGCCGCCGATGTCAGCCGCGCTGATCAGGTGGCGGCGCTGGTTGAGTTCGCGTCCTCAGGACCGGGGGGGCTTTATGGCCTTGTGAACAACGCCGGGATCAGCGGCACCCCGGCGCCGACCGGGGCGCACGACCCCGAGGCCTGGCAGCGGGTGATCGACGTCAATCTTTCGGGCGTCTTTTACGGCATGCGCCACGCCCTGCCGAAGATCGCTGCTGCGGGGGGCGGTGCGGTGGTGAATGTGGCCTCGATCCTCGGCTCGGTCGGCTTTGCCAATTCGGTGGGCTATGTCAGCGCCAAACATGGCGTTGTCGGGGCGACCAAGGCGGCGGCGCTGGAATATGCCACGCAGAATATCCGCATCAATGCAGTGGGCCCGGGCTTCATCCGCACGCCGCTGATTGAGCATCGCCTCAGCGATGACTACCGCCGGAGCCTTGAGGCCCGCCACCCCATGGGCCGTCTTGGCGCCGCAGAAGAGGTGGCGGATCTGATCGTCTATCTGCTTTCCGACCGCGCAGGCTTCATCACCGGGGCCTGCTATCAGATCGACGGCGGCTATACCGCGCAGTAGCGCAGGCTTGACCGACCCCTCTTCGCGTCCACATCATGGCCCAATCTGCCCTGCAGGAGGCGGGCGCAGAGGGGACAGGGTGCGGAAAATTATTTTAACCATCTGATATCTGCGGATAATCACGATTTCAGACCCGCACCTTACCCCTGAAGAATAACCACATTGTGGCGATTTGGGGAGGGATCATGGAACGCAGAGCTTTTATAACCGGCGCGGGCAGCGGTATTGGCCGCGCCTGCGCGCAGCATCTGGCAGAACAGGGGGTTCAGGTCATCTGCGCCGATCTGAACGCTGATGCCGCGCAGCAGACCGCTGAGATGACCGGCGGCCAGGCGGTGGTGGTGGATGTTAGCGATGCCGCCGCCCTTGATGCGCTGGCTGACAGGCTTGAGAGAGAGGGCGGCCCGGTGACCGATGTGGTCGCCTGCGCGGGCGTGTTGCAGCCCTGGGACCGGCCGCATGAGCTGAGCCTTGAGGTCTTTGACCGCGTCGTTGAGGTGGATTTCAAAGGCGTCTTTCTGACTGCGCGGGCCTTTGGGCCGCGCATGGCGCAGCGCGGTTCGGGATCGATTGTAACGATTTCGTCCTGCGCGGCCTTTCGCTCGACGCCGCTGCATGCCTATGGCCCGGCCAAGGCAGCGGTGGTGGCGCTGACCGAGACCCTGGCGGCTGAATGGGGCCGCTCCGGCGTGCGGGTCAACGGCGTCGCCCCCGCCTATACCCTGACGGAGGTGATCGAAGAACAGGCCCGCCAGGGCATGCGCAACCTCTCGGACTTCGGGGCCGATCTGCTGATCGGGCGGGCGATCCGACCGCGCGAAGTGGCGGCGGCCGTGGGCTTTCTGCTGTCGCCCGCAGCTTCGGCGATTACCGGCATCACGCTGCCGGTGGACGGCGGACTTCTGGCTTCGGGCGTCTGGGCCAATTACGGCGGGCCGCGCCCCGCCTATAAGGGAGAGACTCTGTGATGATGAAATCCTGCATTCTGGGCGCCGCGCTGATCCTGGCTGCCCTTCCGGTCAGCGCCCGCGATCTGCGCTATTCCCACGGCTTTGCAGCCTCTTCCGCCGTGGGGGAAGCGGCGGAGGAATTTGCGGCGGCGGTCGCGGAAAAATCCGCAGGTGCGGTGACCTTCCGCATCTTTCCGATGTCGCTGATGACGCTGATTGAGACGGGGCCGGGGGTGCGCGACGGCCTGGCGGATATGGGCTATGTGCTCGCGCCCTATACGCCCTCGGATTACCCCTATTACAGCTTCCTGCATGAGCTTTCGATGTCCATCAATCTGCGCCCCGCCACCGGGCGTGAAAGCCTGGCCTATGCGGGCGCGATGATGGATTACACCTTCAACAACTGTCCGCAGTGTCAGGCAGATTTCGCCGCCCAGAACCAAGTTTACCTGAGCGGTGCCACCTCTTCGGTCTATGCGCTTTTGTGCAACAAGCCCGTGGTGACGCCGGAGGATCTGAAGGGCAAACGTATCCGCGCAGGCAGCCCGAGCTTTTCGCGGCTCTCGGATCATTTCGGCGCCAATGGTATTCAGATGCCTGCCAATGAGGTCTTTGAGGGGCTGAGCCAGAATGTTCTGGACTGCGCCATGCTCTCGGCCCCGGAGCTGACCACCTACAGCCTGAAAGATGTGGTCACCGATATTACCCTGGGGCTCCCCGGCGGCATCTATGCCGGGGCGGCAGTGGGCAATATGAACCTCGACACCTGGCGCGGGCTGAGTGATGCGGATAAGGCGGCGGTCTGGTGGGGGGCCAATGTGCTGTCGGCCGATATCAGCTGGAACTATCATGCCCAGGATGCCGAAAATCTGACAGAAGCGCGCGGGCGCGGCATTCAGATCCATCAGGCCAGCGATGCGCTGATCGCGGAAGTGCGCCGATATACGGCGGAAGATCTGGAGCGCGTGGTGCAGATCTTTACTGACAGCTACGGCCTGCAGGACGGCGCCGCCCATAAAGAGGCGTTCCTCGCGGTTCTGGAGAAATGGTATGGCTTGGTGGAGGGCGTGAACAGCCGCGAGGATCTGCGCGCGCTTTACTGGCAGGAGATCTACGCAAAGATCGATCCGGCCACCTACGCCCGCTGAGCGGGGCTGAGGGTCCGTGGATCACCACCCCCTGCGGGTGGTGATCCGTTTTCGTCACAATATGGCGGATTTTGCGTTGCCTACAGCTCTGCCAGCGTCTCTGAGATCAGATCTGCGGCATCCTGCAGATGGCCCACCACCTCTTCCACCCGGGCGTCGGGCATGCGCTGGCTGAGGGCCGCGGTGGTGACGGCAAAGACCGGGCGACCCCGGACGGAGGGCACCGGCACACCCAGCCCGCGAATGCCGGGGATCGGGACATCCTGAATATCGACATAGCCCAGCCGCGCCATATTGCGCAGCCTTTCGCGAATGTCGTCGCGGCTCAGCACGGCGGCATCGTAAAGCGCCTGGTCGAGGATCTCGTCGATTTCATCTTGGGGAAGTGTGCCCAGAAAGACGGTTCCCGCCGTGCTGATGCCCAGCGGGAAGCGGCTTTGATACTGTTCAAGCCGGACGTGCACCGGATAGCCGCCATAGCACTGAATGACGCAAATGGCTTCATTTCCGGATCTTTTCACCAGATTTGTAGTGTCTCCGGTGATGGCGGCAGTGCGTTCGAGGATCGGGCGGCAGAGCAGGTCTATCTGCTCATGCGCGCCTGCGCCAATGCCAAGTTCTACCGCCACCGGCCCTATGCGGTAACGCCGCGAGGCCTCATCCCGCGCAACGAAACGCTCCTGGACGAGGGCGGCGAGGATGCGCCTGGCCGTGGGCTCGGTCAGCCCGGTAGCCTGTGCCACATCCCGCAGCCGCCGCCCGCCGCCCGGACCATGGGGCAGCGCGCGCATCACCGCCGCGACCCGGGCGATCAGCTGTGTGCCCTGGGGTCCGTCATGTTCTGTCATTGCGAAGACCCTGCCGCTGTTTCAGAAGCACCCCGGCTAAGGGGCAGAGGAAACTTAGAAAGCCTGACGCATTCTGACAATCCACCCGCGGAAAAGTCTCCATAATATGGCTGTTTTTCGCGCCGATGTCCGGAAATGCGGGCGGAGCCGGGATCTTCGCCCCTACCCGCATAGCGGACAGATGCAGCCACTGGGCGGCTTTCACCTCATGGATACTGACCCACCTTGGGGGTGTCAGAATTCTGTCGGCCCCCGGATCGTCTGGCAACCGACCCATGGCCTCAAGACCTTTTATTTACCGCTGATTTACGCGCCTTTTGCAGGGCGGTGCAGAACTTTCTTGACAGGTGCATCTTTCGGCAGGTTCATATCAACATCCACGATGTGAAGCCCGAACCTTGAGGAGGGGGAGGGGCGGGGGACCGTGGTCTGGCCTCAGCGCCCTGTCCCTGATCGTGGCAGCCAACGGGGAGGATAACATGACACGAATTGCACTGACGGGTCTTCTGGCGGGCGCGGCCCTCCTGGGCTCCGGTCTGGCCGCTTCGGCGGATACTTTGAATTACGGCTTCGGCTATCCCGCTGCCTCGACCGTGGGCGTTGCGGCAGAGGCCTATTCTGAGGCGGTGAAAGACCGCTCTCAGGGCGCGGTCGAGATCCGCAACTTCCCGCTCTCGCTGGTGAGCCTGGCCGAAGCAGGGCCGGGCGTGCGCGACGGGCTTGCCGATGTGGCCTATGTGCTGACCGGCCTGCAGCCGGGAGATTTTCCGCGCTATAACCTGTTTCAGGATCTGCAGCTGATCGTGAACAATCAGGCGGCACGCGGCAAAGAAAGCGTGGCCTATGCGGGAGCGGTGATTGAAACCACCATGAACTGCCCGGAATGTCTGAACGAATTTATCGCGCAGAACCAAGTTTATGGCGGCGGCGCGACAAGTTCGATCAATATGGCGCTCTGCACCAAACCGGTGAAGAGCATGGCCGATCTGCAGGGCAAAAAGATCCGCACCAGCCATGCCGTCATCAGCCGCATGCTGACCGATCTGGGCGCGACCCCGGTGTCTTTCCCGGCCAGCGAATCCTATGAGGCGCTGAGCCAGGGCGTGGTCGACTGCACCCAGCTCTCGCTTCCGGAACTGACCAATATGAGCCTTGCAGAGGTCGTGAAGGCGGTAACGCTGGATATGCCGGGCGGTCTGTCCTCAAGCGTGGCGATTGCCAATATCAATCTAGACACCTGGCGGCGCCAGACCGATGAGGGGCGCGCGGCGCTGCTCTGGGGGGCAAGCCAGATTTCGGCCGATATCACCTGGGGGTATCACGCCGATGCGAAATCCAACGTCGAGGTCGCGGAAAAGCACAATGTGACGCTGCTGAACGCAGAGGAAGACGTCATCGCCAAAATGCGCGCCTTCGCAGAAGCCGATCTGCCGAAAACCATCGCTGATTATCAGAGCCGCTATAACATCGCCAATGCGCCGGAAATGGCGGAAAACTTCCAGAAAACCTATACCGCCTGGCTCGACCTGGTGGAGGGGATTGAAGATCGTGACGCGCTGCGCGCGCTCTTCTGGGAGCGTATCTTCTCAAAAGTTGATCCGAAAACCTACGGCATGTGATCCGGCCGCCTGAGAGGCAGCCCGCGCCCCGGCACCGGGGAGTGCTCAGGACCGGCGGCGGCTCATATCCGCAGCCGCCGGTCCTTCCAACCCTGCTCTGCGGTAAGGATCAATGACCCGAATTAATCAATTCATGCGGCGGCTGACCGATATTCTCGGCTGGTTCTCTGCATTGCTTGTGGTGCTTCTCATTCTGCATGTCGGTATGGATGTGGTGATGCGCACCTTCTTTAAAACGCCCCTCGTCGGGACGATCGAGTTCGTTTCCATCTTCTATATGGTGGGTCTGACCTTCCTGCCGCTGGCGCTGGCAGAGCGGTATGACACCCATATCATCGTCGAAGTTCTGACCGAGCTGATGCCGAAGCGCGTGGTGCATGTGCTGATTATTCTGGCCACGCTGCTGATCGTGTTAATCTGCGGGCTGCTTTGCCTGCGCAGCTGGCAGGAGGCCTGGTCGCAGTATCAGCGCGGCTCGACGGTTCTGATCGCGGGGGCGGGCAGTCTTGTCAGCTGGCCGAGCTATTTCGCGCTGCCGGTCGGCTTTGCCGTGGCGGCCTTGACGAGCCTTTGCAAATTCTTCTGCCTGCTGACCGGAACGCCTTTTGGCGAGCCTGCGGGCCTGCCTGCCGGGGAGGGTAGTGATGTCAGAGGTTGAAATCGGGATCACCTTCGTTGCTCTTCTCTTCGGGATGATCCTGATCCGCGTGCCGATCGGATTTGCGCTGATTGCGGTGTCCTTCTGCGGGATCTGGGCACTTCTGGGCTGGCGGATCGCCTGGGGGGCAATCGGAGTGGTGCCCTATCACTTCGCCTCCAACTGGGTGCTGAGTTCGGTGCCGGCCTTCCTCTTCATGGGCTTTTTCTGCTATCACGCGCGGCTGACAGAGGGGTTATTCCATGCCGCCCGGGTCTGGATGTCGGGCCTGCCGGGCGGGCTTGCCGTGGCTTCGGTCTTTGGCTGCGGCGGCTTTGCTTCGGTGACCGGCTCTTCCGTGGCCTGTTCGGCGGCGATGGGGAAAATCGCCGTCCCGGAGATGACGCGCTATGGCTATGACAAGGGGCTCGCCACCGGCTCGGTTGCGGCGGGGGGCACCATCGGAGCGCTGATCCCGCCCTCGCTGATCATGATCTTGTTTGCCGTGATTGCCCAGGCTCCGGTCGGAAAGCTCTTCATGGGCGGTCTGGTGGTGGGTCTGATCACGCTGTTCATCTATGCGGCGCTGATCATCATCCGCGTGAAGATCAACCCCTCGCTCGCGCCGCCGGTGTCTGAATCTTACAGCATGGCGGAAAAGCTGCGGGCGCTGCTTTCGACGCTACCGGTGCTGGCCATTCTCTGCGGCGTCTTTGGCGGGCTTTTTGCCGGGGTCTTTACCCCGACCGAGGCCGGGGCCATCGGGGCGCTTTTGTCGATGGCCGTGGCGGCCCTCAGCGGACGGTTCTCGATTGATGCCCTGCGCAAATCGGCCTTTGAGACGGTCACAACCACGACCGCGCTCATGCTGATTACCATTGGTGCGAGCCTGCTCACGCGGTTTCTGGCGCTCTCGGGCTCGGGCCAGGCGCTGACCTCAGCGATCCTTGCCTTCGGGGCTGAGCCTTTGATGATCATCCTCGGGATCACGCTGATCTATCTGCTGCTGGGCATGTTCCTTGAGCCTGTGGGCTGCATGATGCTGACCCTGCCGGTGGTGCTGCCGCTGATCACCAAATCGGGCTATGAGGTGCTGTGGTTCGGGGTCTTTCTGACCAAACTTCTGGAGATCGGCATGCTGACGCCCCCGATCGGGATGAACGTCTTTGTCATCAAAGGCGTGGTCGAGAAAGACATCTCCCTGGGGCAGATTTTCCGCGGGGTGACCTGGTTCATCGTGGCGGATCTTCTGCTGGTGGCGGCGCTGATCTTCTGGCCCGAGATCGTCACCTGGCTCCCAAAGACTTTCGGCTGATCGCCACATTATGAAGCTACCGAAAGCGGTGCTTCCGGCGCCGTTTTCCAATTCCGCCCATAAATCCTTTTAGATTAACGTTTATGCAGGGTTATTATCCCTCTTGACTGAGAGGCGATACGGCGTAGCATCTAGAAATATCCACAATATGGAGTTGCCGTGGGCGGATCGAGGAGGGTCAACCCGCACCGCAACCCAGGAGGAGGCTCTCATGAAACTTCACTGGTTCGCCGAAGCCAGCTATCCCGATCTGCCAAAGGATTTCCGGGCAAGCGGGGAATCGAGCTGGGTGACCACCTCGACCCGCCATTGTAAGCCCGAGGTCGTGCGCGACATGTCGCAGATGTTCATTCGTCTGATGCAGCAGGCGGACCGTGAGGGCTTTGACGGCCTGGCGATGAATGAACATCACCAGACGCCTTTTGCGCTGACCCCCTCGCCGAACCTGCTGGCGGCGGCACTGGCAAATACCACGGAGCGCGCGGCCATCCTGATCATCGGCGACAGCCTTGCGCTCTATAATCCGCCGATCCGGGTGGCTGAGGAAGTGGCTTGGCTGGACTGTCTGTCGAACGGCCGGGTGATTTCGGGCTTTGTCTTTGGCACGCCGATGGACACGCTTTACTGCTATGGCATCCCGCCGACCGAGCTGCGTGAGCGTTTCCATGAAGCGCGGGGTCTGATCGAAAAAGCCTGGGCTGCGGAAGAACCTTTTGCCTTTAACGGCAAATATACCAAGCTGCGCTATGTGAACCTCTGGCCGAAGCCGGTGCAGAAAAAACCGCCCGTCTGGGTGCCGGGCTCGGGCTCGGTTGAGACCTGGGATCTGGCGCTGCAAAACGACTATTGCTACGGGCAGCTGTCCTTCTCGGGGCTGCATTCGGCCAAGCCGCTGGTCGATGCCTGGTGGGAGCATGCCGCGAAGTCGGGCTATGAAACCAACCCCTTCCAGCTGGCCTTCACGCAGCTGATCTGCTGCGCCGAAACCGATGAAGAGGCAGAGGCGAAATACTCTGAGGCCGTCAAATACTTCTACCGCAACCGCTCAGTTCATCCCGGCTTTGAAAGCGGCCCCGGCTTCCGCACCGAAAAATCGGTCCGCGCCATGGCGAAATATGCCGCGCAGACCAATGAAAAGCTGCCCCCCGAAGAGAAAGCCCGCGCCAATGCCGGCGAGATGGATTTCTGGGATTACGACAAACACGGCTTCATCATCGCCGGCTCGCCCGAGCGCGTGCGCCAGCGCATTGAGGATATGGTGAAAGAGCTGCGCGTCGGCCAGCTGATCGCCTGTCTGCATATGGGCAATCTGGACGAAGAAACGGCAGCGATGAACACGCATCTCATGGCGACCAAAGTCATGCCGCATCTGCGCAATCTGTGGTCGGATTATGAGGACCGCTGGACGCCCCAGGCGGTTCAAAACGCGCGCAAACTCTCGGAGGTGGCATGATGCGGATGGTACAGTCAGACGTTCTTTCGACCCCGCTGCGCGCCTGGACCGGCGGCAGTGCGGGGGCGCGCGCCGTGGTGTTCCTTCATGGGTTTGAGCAGCACCCCGGTGCCGCCCCCTGGCTTGAGAAACTGGCGCAAAGCCGCCCCGTCTATGCCCCCGAAGCGCCGGGTTTCGGCGGCTCGGCTCATCCGGCGGATCTCGTCGATATGCAGGATCTGGTGCTGCATTACCGCGCCCTTCTGACCCCGCTGGTGGCAGAACATGGGCGGGTGGATCTGGTCGGTCACAGCCTTGGCGGCATGTTTGCGGCTGAGATTGCCATTGCCTGCCCCGATCTGGTCGAACGCCTGGTGCTGGTCAATGCCTATGGCCTCTGGTCGGATGATCTGCCCCAGCCCGATGTCTTCGTCATGCCGCAGTCGGAGTTCAACGGCGCGAAATGGGCCGATCCGGCACAGGCCGCGCTTGAGACCAACAGCTTTGACGGGCCGGAACAGAACTATGTCTACTACCGCAGCGCCAATCTGGGCGCGGCCTCGCGCTATATGTGGCCGCTGGCTGATCGCGGGCTGGCGCGGCGTCTGAAATATCTCCGCCAGCCGGTTCTGGTGCTGCACGGCACTGCTGATGGCCTGGTGCCCGAAGGCTATGCGGATCTCTGGGCAGAAAAGATTTCCGGCGCGCGGGTCGAGAAAATCCCCGGTGCCGGGCATCTGCCGATGGTGGAAGCCGAAGGGGCTTTCCTTGCCGCTCTGCAGCGCTTTCTGGACTGAGGGCGCCATGGAGATTGAGAGCGGAACGGCGAAGGTCAACGGAACGGAACTTTACTATGAGATCGGCGGCACCGGCCCGACCCTGGTCCTGATCTCGGGCCTTGGGCAGAATGCGCTGGCCTGGAACACGGTGGTGGCGGCCTTTCGCAAAGACTACCGGGTGCTGGTGTTTGACAACCGTGGCACCGGGCGCTCGGCGGTGCCGCCGGGGCCCTATAGCATCGACCAGATGGCGGATGATACCGCAGCCCTGATCCGTCATCTCGGGATCGGTCCGGTGGCGGTGGTGGGCTGGTCGATGGGCGGCTCGATCCTGCAGTCGCTGCTGATCCGCCATGGCGATCTGCTGCGGGCGGGGGTGCTGCTCAATGCGCTGCCGAATTACACGAAGGTGCAGCATTACTGGCTCGACGGGCTGATTGCGCTGCGCCGCTCGGAGGCACCGCCGGAGGCGAAGGTGGCGCTGTCGATGCCCTGGGCGATCTCATCGCTGGTGCTGGCCGATCATGAGCGCACCGCCGAATGGGTGCAGCATGTGCTGGCCAATCCCTGGCCCACCACCAACAACGGCTTTGAAGCCCAGGCGGCGGGTCTGCGCGTCTATGACAGCCTGCCGCATCTGGGGCAGGTCTCCACCCCCGCGCTGGTGCTGGTCGGAGCCGATGATGTGCTGACGCCGGTGGCCCAGGCCAGTCAGATCGCCCGGGCCATTCCGGGTGCCGATCTGGAGGTTATGGGCAAGGGCGGGCACAGCATGGTGCTCGATTATCCGCAGGATGTGCACCGCATCATTACCACCTGGCTCAGCCGGAACGATCCGGCCTCCCGCTGAGCGCGGGGGCTAAGCGCTTTTTCATGGAGACATCATGCTGTTAGATCAGAAAATCGCCGTGATCACCGGTGGCGCCAGCGGACAGGGGCTGGCCTCGGCGCGGGCCTTCCTGCGCGAGGGGGCCAGGGTGGTCATCCTGGACTGGAACGCCGAAACCGGGGCCGCGGCGCTGCGTGAGTTGTCCGAACTCGGGCCCGTGCGCTTCCTGCACTGCGATCTCGGCGTTGAAGAGCAGGTGGTGTCGGCCTGCGCCGACATCCTGGCCCATGAGGGCGTGCCGGATGTGCTCTTTAACAATGCGGGCATCGGGTATTCAGAGACCGGGCGCTATCCGATGGTGTCGATTTTCGACACCACGCTGGAGAACTGGAACAACATCCTGCGGATCAATCTGACAGGCGCGTTCCTGATGACCCGCGAACTGGGCCGCGCCATGGCCGCGCGCGGCACCGGCGGGTCGATCATCTTCAACGCCTCGATCGCCGGGATTGTGGGGCAGCCGAATATTGACGCCTATACCGCCTCAAAAGGCGCGCTGGTGGCGCTGACCCGGGCGCTGGCCAATACGCTTGGCGCGCAGAAGATCCGCGTCAATGCCATCTGCCCCGGCGCGATTGATACGCCCATGCTGGCTCCGGCGCTGAAAAACAGCGGCGTGGTTGAACGGCTGGAGCAGACCCCCCTGAAGCGGATCGGCCAGCCCGAAGATATTGCCGGCCTTGCACTTTATCTCGGCTCGGATCTTTCTGCCTTTGTGACGGGGCAGATCATCGCCTGTGACGGCGGCCGCAGCGCCATCTAAACTTTCATCTCACCGGAGACTGACATGCTCTTTGTCTGCACCAGTAAATATCAAAAAGAGATCACCCCGGAGGTTCTGACAGAGCACCGCGACTGGCTGAACGGGCTGATCGCGGAAGGCGTGGTTTATTCCGCCGGACGTCTGGCCGCGGGCGGGGGCGGGCTTCTGGTGATGCGCGCCGCCGATCAGGCAGAGGCCGAAGCCATCCTCGCCGCCGATCCCTTCAGCCGTGACGGGATCTCGGTTTACACCCCCGTCGGCTATAACCCCACCCTTGGCAGCCTGCAGGGCTGAGCCTGACTTCCGGCCCCGGGGCGGGGCCGGGACTGACCGGAAGGAATGCTGATGTCTGCCCTTTTCTCGCCGCTGACCCTGCGCGGGCTTACGCTGAAGAACCGCCTCGTGATCTCACCCATGTGCCAGTATATGGCGCGGGATGGTCTCGCCGGTGACTGGCATCTCGTTCAATACGGCCGCCTTGCCGTGGGCGGTGCGGGGCTGGTCTTTGTTGAAGCCACCATGGTGAGCGAAGAGGGCCGGGCCACCATGGGCGATCTGGGCATCTGGTCGGATGACCAGGTGCCGGGTCTGAAGCGGATTGTGGATTTCGTGCAGGCCCAGGGCGCGGCCGTAGCTTTGCAGCTTGGTCATGCCGGGCCCAAAGGCTCTGCGCAGCGGCCCTGGCACGGCATGGGGCCTTTGACCGAGGGTGATCTTGAGGCTCGCGGCGAAGCGCCATGGCCGATGATCGGCCCGACGGCCGATCCGGCGGGCCCGGGATTTGCCACGCCCAAAGCCATGACAGAGGCAGATATCGCGGCGCTGCGTGCGGCCTATATCGCCGCCGCCGGGCGGGCGCTGGCGGCGGGTTTTGATGTACTGGAGCTGCATGCAGCCCATGGCTATCTGCTGCACCGGTTCCTGTCGCCGCTGACCAATACCCGCAGCGATGCCTGGGGCGGCGATCTGGCCGGGCGCATGCGCCTGGTGCTCGAGATTGCGCGCGATCTGCGCGAGGCCTGGCCCGCGGATAAGCCGCTTTTCGTGCGGATTTCGGCGGATGATTACGCAGAGGGCGGCTGGACCGGCGCGGATAGTGTGACGCTGGCACGGGCGCTGAAGGACTGCGGCGTTGATGTGGTGGACTGCTCCTCGGGCGGTATCGCGGGCAGTGCGACCAACGGGCGGCTGCCACGCGGCCCGGGTTTTCAGGTACCCTATGCCGAAGCTGTGCGCAAAGAGGCCGGGCTTGCCAGCATGGCGGTGGGGCTGATCCTGACCCCGGAACAGGCGGAGGCCATCATCGCAGAGGGGCGTGCCGATCTGGTGGCAATCGGGCGCGAGGCGCTGGTCAATCCCAACTGGCCGCTGATGGCGCGCGAAAAGCTTTGTGGCGGGGCAGCGGACTTCTCGGAATGGCCCGCGCCGCATGGCTGGTGGCTGGACAAGCGGGCGGCGATTTTGCAAAGTCTGGGCCTCTGAGCGCCCTGTGCGGCGGCTCGCTGAAGGGCGCGGCTCCGCGACTGATTTTTATTCCGGAGGCCGTGATGGCTGTGTCAGAACCGCCCCAGGGCGCTCAGCTGATTTCCCGCGCGGCCGATATCCTGCGCGCCATTCCCCGCGGCACGCCGGGAGGGCGGCGACTGCGTGATATTGCGCAGTCCACCGGGCTCACAGAACCTACGGTGCGGCGCATCCTCATGGCGCTGATCCATGAGGGGTTCGTCGTCCAGGACCCTGCGGAAAAGCGCTATCGCCTGGGGCCGCTGGCCTTTGAACTGGGGCTGGCGTCCGGGTTTCACAGTGAGCTGGTGACCTTTGCCCAGCCGCATCTGATGGCCCTTGCGGCCGATACCGGCATGACGGCGGTGCTGGGGGCGCGGGCGCGCAATGAAAGCGTCAGCATCAGCATGGCTGACGGCGATGTGGATATTTCCGACATCATGACCCCGGTGGGAGAGCGTCTGCCGCTGGGCGTCGGTGTGGGCGGTGTGGCGCTGCTGGCAGAGATGCGCGACGCCGAAATCGATGAGGTGCTGACCTCTGTCAACCTTGAGGCGGGATCGATCAATGAGGCCGAGATCCGCCGTCGTGTCGCGGCTGCGCGGGCGGCAGGCTATGCCGATATCTCAGACCTGCCGCTGGCGGGACTGCGGGGCATTGCGGCCACTGTGCCGGGTCGCAAAAGCACACCGGGTCTTTATCTTGCGCTGGTCTCGAGCACCGAGCGCATGGCCCGCAGCCAGACGGACCGCATCGTCGATATCCTGCAGATGACCGCAAAGCGGCTCGGCGCGGCGCTGGATCTCAAGTAAACTATTGCTGCCAAAGCAATTGGGCGCCCGCACATGTCCGGCAGGATGCTCTCAATCGATGGTATGCGCTTTCAGCCGCCGGGTTCGACCGGGGTTTCCTGATCCCTGCGGCAGCCCTTACTCTGCCACCATTTCGCTTTGCCCTCGCCAGACCGCATCAGTTTCAGCATGGCCCGGATCGCTCGGGCCATAGGGTTCGTCAGTGCGCCTGCAGCCACTTTTTCAGGTTTTACCGCCGGATTCGGCGGGAAAAACCAACCAACCGAGGAAGCAATCCGCCATCCGGTCCCGCGCGATCGTGATGGAGCGGCCTGAGGAAGGAAACCTTAAGCCGTTTCACCCGTTCTCCCATAGGACAACCACAGGCAGCAGCAGGAGGCAGTGTCTATGTCAGGAGAAGCGCAGGCACAGTCCGTCCCCTATTGCGGCCCGGCGCCAGGGCCTGAGGCGGTCTTGAGCAGCTGGAACACTGACCCCGCGCTGCTGATGGCGCTTGCGGCTGGGCTGATAGCGGGGCTCACGTATTCAAATCGGCGCGGGGTGTTCCTGCTGGCCTGGGGCATGATGGTTCTGGCCTTTGTCTCACCGCTCTGTGCGCTGAGTTCAGCGTTCTTTGCCGCCCGGGCGCTGCATCACATTGTGATCCTTGGCGTCATCGCCCCCTGCCTCGCCATCGCTTTGCCGCTCAGGGGGGGTGGCGCCGCGCCCGCATTTGCTGTCAGCCTACTGGCGCTGATCGCCTGGCATCTGCCGGTTGTCTATTCGGCCGCCTGGAACAGCGCGGTGGTCTATTGGCTGATGCAGGGCCTTTTGCTGCTTCCGGCCTGGGGGTTCTGGTCGGCGGCACTGGCAGCCGACCGCAACGAAGAAGGGTTTGCAATCGCCGCAATGATCGGCGCGCTCGCCGGGGTCATGGGGCTGATCGGCGCGGTTCTCACCTTCTCAACCCAGCCGCTTTACAGTGAGCATCTTACCGCGACGCTGGCCTTTGGTGTCGATCCCCTGTCTGATCAGCGGGCCGCCGGGCTTTTGATGTGGGTGCCAGGCCTGCTGCCCACGGGGATCCTTGCGGCTCTGCTGGCGCGGCGGACATGGGCGCGGGGGCTTGCAGCATGATCGCTGCGCTGAAGTTTCTGCATATCGCGGGGCTCGCCTCATGGTGCGCGGCGCTGATCGCTTTGCCGCTTCTTTTGCGGGGCTATAGTGGTGCAATCGGGCAAAGAGAGTTTGAGCGGTTCAGGCTGCTGACCCATATTGGCTATATCGGATTTGCCACACCTGCCGCGCTGATCACGGTGGCCGCAGGCACGGGGCTTATTTTCTCAGCCGGGGTCTTTGCGCCATGGTTGCTCATCAAACTGGGCTTTGTGGCCGCGATGGTCCTGGTCCATGCGTGGTTCGGCCATATGATCCAGCGCTCAGGCGAGGAAAAGCGGGGGCACTGGCGTGCAGGACCGCTTCTGGGGCTGACTGTCGTTTTACCCCTGATGGCCTTGGTCCTGGGGCTGGTTCTGGTGAAACCAGACGCAGCCGCCCTTCTTGATCTGATCCCGGATCAGTTTTTATCGCCGCGCATCTCCGATGCGGGAGCTGCGCCGTGATCGGGGCCTTCCGCCTGGGTGCCCAGCCCGTAGTCAAAGACCAGCTTGCCACCGTGCCAGCCGGTCATGCCCGTCATCCCGGTCGCCAGCAGCGAGGCAAGGAAGCCGAAGGGCAAAACGGCGGCGACCGGATCCTGCAACCGCAGACCCCAGTTGAGGCCGAGAACCGAAAGCAGCATCACTGCCAGAATGAAATGCGTCCAGCTTGCGGCCCGGATGCGAATGCCCGGGACCAACAGCAGCTCTGCTGTGCCCGCTGCACCGGCCAGCAGGCCCATGAAAAAGCCCACTCCCGCTGCCCAGAGCGCCACGCGCGGCCAGAACAGATCCCCTGCCCACCAGTAAAGCGCGTCTGCCCCGAGAGTGCAGACACAAAGCGCGATGGGAAAGGTTACCAACATGGCATGGATCGGGTGACCGGCCACCGCGATTTTGGATTCAGTGCGATGAAAGCTGCGGTGTTCGTGGATCGGATCGCGCAGACGGCGACGGAACCTTTTGGGCTGGGGCATGACAGGTTGCTCTCCTCAGGGCATCAGGCGCGTTCCGCCGCCCTGATAAAACGGGTGGCAGCGCGGCTGGTTCCACTTCCGGTGGTGGCGCTGCTGGCGGGCTGTCGCGGCCCGCTCTCAACGCTTGAGCCGATGGGACCGGCAGCCAGTGAAATCGCGCAGCTTTGGTGGGCCATGCTGATCGGCTCAGCCCTGATCACGCTTCTGGTCATGGGGCTGGTGTGGCGCGGATTCTCAAGCCGTAGCGCGGAAGGCCCGTCAGAAGGGTTCTGGACCCGCTGGATGGGCCTGGGCTTTACACTCACCATCCTGGTGCTTGTGGTCGGAGCCGGGATCCGCACCGGAGAGCGGATGCAACCCCATCCCTCCGTCGATGTTGTGCGGGTCGAGGCCATCGCCCGCCAGTGGGAGTGGCGCTTTCGTCAGCCCGGAGCGGACGGAGAACTGATCGAGACACGGGCGCGGCTATACATCCCCGCCGGTCGGCCGGTTGATGTGGTGATCCGATCCGAAGATGTGATCCATGCCTTCTGGGTCCCGCAGCTTGCGGGCAAAATGGATGCCGTTCCGGGGCGGGAGAATGTTTTGCGTCTGCAGGCGGATGCGCCCGGAATCTATCAGGGACGATCGGCCGAATTTTCCGGCGTGGGCTTCGCCGGGATGGTCTTCGAGGTCGTCGCCTGGGAGGGACAGCCTCCCGCTTTCATGGACAAAGACCCGGACGAAGGGACGACCGAATGACCGAGCCGCAGCCCAACCCGCCGCAATCCGCCCTGCGCCTGCACCGTGAACTGAGTGAGGTCTGGGGCCGCCCCTCCGGGCTGCGCGGTGTGCTGATCTCGGTCAATCACAGCGAGTTGGGCCTGCGCTTTATGATCGCGGCCTTTCTCTTCTTTGCCATTGCCGGATGCCTGGCCATGCTGATCCGGGCGCAGCTGGCCACGCCCGGTGGCGCTTTCCTCGACACCGCGCTTTATAACCAGTTCTTCACCATGCACGGCAGCCTGATGATGTTCATGTTTGCCGTTCCGCTGCTGGAGGGCCTGGGCATGTATCTGTTGCCGAAGCTGCTTGGCAGTCGCGATCTGGCCTTTCCGCGTCTCTCCGCCTTTGGCTGGTGGTGCTATTTCTTCGGCGGGCTGATCCTGCTGAGCGCGCTGGCGGCAGGGGTCGCCCCGGATGGCGGCTGGTTTATGTATACGCCGCTCAGCTCAAAAACCTACAGCCCCGGAATCAATGCCGATGTCTGGCTTCTGGGCATTACCTTTGTTGAGATTTCCGCCGTCGCCGCCGCCGTTGAGATTACGGTCACTGTCCTGAGACTGCGGGCGCCGGGGATGAAGCTGACGCAGATGCCGCTCTTTGCCTGGTATATGCTTGGCACCTCAGCGATGATGCTGGTGGGCTTTCCTCCGCTGATCCTGGCCTCGATCCTGCTGGAACTTGAACGTGCATTCGGATGGCCGTTTTTTGATGTCACCCGTGGCGGTGATCCGCTGCTCTGGCAGCATCTTTTCTGGCTCTTTGGCCACCCGGAGGTTTATATCATCTTCCTGCCCGCAGCCGGGGCGATCTCAACCATTCTTCCGGTGATGGCGCGCACGAAGATCCTTGGTTATGGCGCGATCGTCTCGGCCATCCTCGGGCTCGTGTTTTTGTCCTTCGGCCTGTGGGTGCATCACATGTTCACCACCGGCATTCCCCATATGGCACTGGCGTTCTTTTCTGCGGCCTCAGCGCTCGTGGCGGTGCCAACGGCGGTTCAGATTTTCGCCTGGATCGGCACGCTGTGGAAAGGCCGTCCGGAAATGAAGCTGCCGATGCTGCATCTGATGGGCTTTTTCTCAACCTTTGTCATGGGCGGACTGACCGGCGTTATGCTGGCCATCGTGCCTTTTAACTGGCAGGCGCATGACACTGCCTTCGTGACGGCGCATCTGCATTACGTTCTGATTGGTGGCTTTGTATTTCCGATGATGGCCGCCGCCGTCTATTGGATGCCGCTGTTTACCGGAAGGTCTGCGCTGCGCGGGCCTGGCGTTATGGCCTTCTGGATGATCCTGATCGGCTTTCACGGCACGTTTTTTCTGATGCATCTGACCGGGCTGATGGGAATGGCGCGGCGCATCAGCAGCTATCCGGATAATCCCGAATGGATCTGGCTGAACCTCTCCAGTTCGTTCTTCAGCTTCATCATGGCGGCAGGATTTGCGCTTTTTGCGCTCGATCTTCTTCTGCAATGGCTCTTCGGGCCGCGCGCGCGCCGAAATCCCTGGGGGGCCGGGACGCTGGAATGGGCCATGCCACTGCCCGCGCCCGATTACAATATCGCCTCCCTCCCCCTGCCCGGCCAGTCTGCGCTTGAGATTGCGAGAGGGGAAGGCCTTTTACCGGGGGCCCCGCGCGGGCGTCGTGAGGTCCTGGTGGTTGAGGCCCTCAGCGGGGCGCCGCGCCATGTGGCCATCCTGCCCGGCAACAGCGCCCTGCCGATCCTGAGCGCCTCTGTCATCGGCGGTTTTGTCCTTCTGATGCTGGGCGGACTCTATGCTGTTGCCGCATCTGCGCTCGTGGTGGTGACGGCTGTATTGTGGCAATGGCAGCGCTGGATGGGCAGTGCGCGCAGCGAAGATCTGATCGCCGCGGCCCCCGGTCTATTTCTTCCCGT
Source organism: Falsigemmobacter intermedius (assembly GCF_004054105.1). GTDB lineage: Bacteria > Pseudomonadota > Alphaproteobacteria > Rhodobacterales > Rhodobacteraceae > Wagnerdoeblera > Wagnerdoeblera intermedia. The sequence goes on along the minus strand of NZ_SBLC01000037.1, from coordinate 2,812 downwards.
TCATCATGAGGTGCCCGACAGCCTCGCCCGCAGCGGTCTGGTCTGCCTGCTGATCGCCAATGCTTCACTTTTCGGCTGTTTCCTGTTTTCCTTGGGCTTTTTGTCCGTCATTGCACCGAACTGGCCGGCCCCTCCATCTGAATTGGCCAAGGCGAGTGGCCTGATTCCAGCCGCCATTCTGGTCATATCCCTGCTGCTCGCCGCCCTGCTTGCCAGAATGAAAGAAGCGGCGGGTGCGCTGATGGCGCTGCCCGCTTTGCTTGCCGCACTCGCCGCGGCAGGCGCGCTGGCGACAGTCCTGGATGATCCGGGCGCCCATGCCCGCAATGCGCTGCGGGCGGCCGCAGTTGGCTATATTGCGCTGCATTGCGTGATCTCTGCCCTGCTGGCGGCGCTCTGCGTGCTGCAGCGCCGGGACGGGCGGATTGCCCGGGGCAGAACAGGGGCCGCCCCGATCTGGCGCATCTGGCAGGATTACACCACCGTCACCGCCCTTGTTCTGATCGCAACGGTGGCCCTTCAGGAGGGATTTTTATGAGCTGGCCGGTACAGGCACTCCTGGGGCCCGGCCTTTGGGCGCTGGCTTTCGCGGGGATCTATTCCCTTCACGGTGTCGGCTGTGCCTGGGGCTGGCCCGCCAGACCCGCGCCTTTGGGAGATCTTCAAAGCTTCACGCTGATCTCTCTCTGGCTGATCGCACTGATCGGCGCGGCCCTGATCCTGTGGCGCAGCCCTGAAGGGAAAGGCATTAGCGGAGATATCGTCAAAGCGGGGGGCTGGATCGGCCTTGTCTCGACCGCATTGACGCTCTTTCCCGTCCTGGGCCTGAGCGGCTGTGAACTGACAGCGGGGATAACAGGCATTGAATAAACGGCGTTACATATAAAGAAAGCCCGGAGATCCTTTGGATCTCCGGGCTTTAACTCTCCTGCCCGACCACAACTAGTGTGGTCTGTCCTGAAAGAAGCCTTCAGGCGGGATCAGACGTGCTGATCCGCAGGGCAGGATAAATCTTTGTCTCAGGCGAGACGAACGTTGCCAGCCGATTCACGACCGTCACGGCCGGTTTCGATGTCGAACGAGATCTGCTGACCTTCGGTCACGCTGCGGATGCCTGCGCGCTCGAGAGCCGAGATGTGCAGGAAAACGTCGTTCTTGCCGCCTTCCGGAGCGACGAAGCCGAAGCCTTTGGTTGCGTTAAACCATTTCACGGTGCCCATAGCCATCGTGGAGTTCCTTTTCTAAACGCCACCCGCAAAATGCGATGGCCCGGCAAGCGCGATGATCGAGAACTGCGCCGAAAGACCAGGCCCAAAAAACGTAACTGCAAATACAAGATACGCTTTCAGCCCGTCGATAACAAGAGGAAATGAGAAATAAACTCTGACCCCGCGCGAAATTCCGCGAAGCCGGTGTGTCCTTAACAGGGTGCTGATTTAGTCTCGGGCTGAGGACATTGTCCTTTGCTGTTCGAAGACGCCGGTTTGTTCATCTGGTTTTGCTGGCGTGTTTGGCCTGCTCGTAACGCCATTTTCGGTTCATTCTGCGAGCAGCCTCGGCAGTCTGGCCAGATTTCCTGCGGCAAGCGTCATGATGAAGCGGGCACGTGCGCGTTCGATACCTCGAAAGGCGGTTTGGGCGGCACCCCCGACGGTTTTGGCCCAGCCGAAAGCCTCTTCGATACGTTTGCGATGCCGGAGAGACAAGGCGTAGCCGTTGTGACGGGTGGTGCGCCCATCGATGGCGGAATAGCGCGACTTCTGCGCGATATGCGGGGTGACACAGGCTTGGCGCAGGTCGGCAACGAACTCTGCCGCATCATAGCCCTTGTCGGCGCCGAGCGTCAGCCGCCGTGTCGAGCCCGGCGAATGGCGGTGGATCATGTCGATCGCGGCCTGCCGCTCGGCCCGACCGGTCGCAGGCGTCAGGTCCGCCTGAACAATCAGGCCGCTGCGGTTCTCCATAAGACCATGGCCGATGAAACACAGCGCGGCACCTGCGCCGGGTGCCTTCTTGTAAAGCCGCGCATCCGGATCCGTTGTCGAAGCGTGGGTTGCATTCGAGCGCTTCTCGCCCCTGAAGTCGACTTCGGCATTGCGGGGAGTGGGTTGGGTGCGGGGCATCGGATCGGACTCGGTCGTGGTGGGCTGGTCATTGGCGGCAGTGTCAGACTTTGGCGGATCGCCGGGATCATCATCGCCCTGCGTTCCTTCGGTCTTTGGCCGGAAGCTCTTCATCGACGCCCAGGCTTTGACCAGCGTGCCATCAACCGAGAAGTGCTCGTCCGACAGAAGCGGCTTCACTTCGCGATGGGCAAGGATCGCCGCCATGACCTTGCGTGACATCTCGGTGTTCAACAGACGGTCACGGTTCTTTGTGAACACCGTCGGCACCCAGACCGGGTCATCAATCCCAAGACCCACAAACCACCGGAACAACAAGTTATACTGCATCTGCTCCATCAACTGACGCTCGGACCGGATAGAAAACAGGATCTGGATCAGGCTGGCCCGGATCAGTCGCTCCGGTGCGATCGAAGGCCGGCCGAAGTCGGTATAAAGCGTTGCAAACACCTCATCCAGGCTGGCCAGTGCGGCATTCACCACCTGCCGGATCTTGCGCAGAGGATGGCGCGCAGGGATCCGCGCTTCAAGATCGATATAGCTGAACAGCGACCCGCTCGTCTCGTCACTTCCCCGCATGATCACCCCAGCATGTTATCTGCAAAGGGTGAACCATGTTCCGCAATCCGCGTCCAGGCCCGACTATTTCAGCACCCTGCTCTCATGATCGCCGTCAACAAATTTGTCAT
>NZ_SBLC01000036.1:18741-22916 GCF_004054105.1 Falsigemmobacter intermedius | reverse complement strand
CGAGGCCTATGATACCTCCGATCAGAACCTGAAAACCGCCGCCTGACATGAAACCCATGCTAGAGCTTAGCTGAGCGGCAAACTGGTCCAAATTCCCGGACCACCTCTGCCATCGCCCTATTACGACAGGATCGTTGATGTGATGGAGGAACTGGTGCGTTTCACTTTGCTGACGCGCGATCGTCCCGACCTGACCGACCGCTACAGCGAGCGGAAGGAAGCCGCCGAGAAGCTGCAAGAGCGCCTGAATCTGAAAGATGCGACGTAGCATGAATTTCAGGTTATGGCTCTTCGCGTGACCCTGACTCCAACCATTTTCGCGATCGAGCAATGGGTAAAATTACCTTATCAGACATTCACGAGCTGACATGTCGCTTCAAGCTTTACTGCTCGGGAAACAAAATTGACGCAGCGGCAACTTAATTGCGTATAGGAGGGGTCTTTCTGCTTCAGCGGGTGCAGGCCCCCACAACCCGCTGTCGCAGCACGCAGAACTGCGTCAGGCGCTGTCTTACGCCATTGACCGCGAAGCGCTGAACCAGGTGGCTTTCGAGGGTCTGTTCCAGCCGGGCAACCAGCCCTTCGCGCCGGGCTCCTTCTGGTATGATGAGGCCACGCCCCTTCCCGCACGCGATGTGGAAAAGGCCCGTGAGCTGATGAAATCGGTGGGGGTTGAGTCCTTCAGCTTTACCCTGACCGTGCCGAACAACCAGGCAAACCTGCAGGTCGCCCAGGTGCTTCAGGCTATGGTGGCCGAAGCGGGCATCGAGATCAAAGTTGAAGCGGTCGAATTTGCCTCAATGCTGGCCGCTCAGGCCGAGGGGCGCTACCACGCAACGCTCACCGGCTGGTCGGGCTATGTCGATCCCGACACCAACCTCAACCAGTTTGTCGTCACCGGCGGCGGTCTGAATGATCCGAAATTCTCGCATCCTGAGGTGGAAGCAGGTCTTGCAGCCGCCCGCCGCGAAAGCGATCCGGCCGCGCGTAAGGTGCATTATGATGCCGTGCGCAAGGTTCTGAACCGCGAACTGCCGCTGCTTTATCTCTACCACCAGGCTTGGATCTGGGGCTTTGATAAAAACCTCAAGGGCTTCACGCCCTACACCGACGGTCTGATCCGTCTGGAAGGCGTCAGCCGCGGCTGATGTCCAGTGGCGGCTCCGGTGACGGAGCCGCCATTTTTTTTTCCGCGGGGGCTCTTCAAAAAGCCAGCGGCCCGCTGGTTTTCACCGCCGACATGGAGACCAGGGTGCGGAATTTGCGCACATTGCTGCCCTGAAACAGCACCCGGCGGGTGAAATCCTCATAGGCGGCCATGCTTTCCGCCGCGACCTGGACGATAAAATCCGTCTCGCCTGCCACGTAATGGCACTGCAGCACCTCCGGCGCATCCAGCAGGCGCTGTTTCACGGCATCAATCTCTGCCGGAATTTCGCTCACCAGTTCAATCAGCACAAAGATCGTCAGCGGCAGCCCCAGTTTTTCGGGGGCGAGCACGGCGACATTCGCGGTGATGACGCCTTCGGCCTCAAGGCGGCGGATGCGGCGCTGCACCGCCGGAGCCGAGAGATTGACCGCCTCGCCGATCAGCCGCTGCGGGGTGGTATTGTCCTGCTGCAAAATGCGCAGGATGCCCAGATCATAGCTGTCCATCGGTGCTTCACGAAACAAAATTGCATTTATAACCCTGATATTCAGCGCAAATTTCACCTCTGATGCAATAACTTTTCGTCAAAACAGGAGATGTTGATGTATCTGGCAAACCCCCTTGCGTGTTATCGCAGCCCGCTTGATCCCAAAGATGCCCTCACCTACAGCCTGGAAGCTGCCGGGCATGTGGCGCGGCTTCTGGCCCTGCGTGACAGCACCGCCACCCCCCTCGTGTCCCTGCCGGCGCTGGCAGGCGATCTGGGGCTTGGGGCGCTTTATGTGAAAGATGAAGGCAGCCGGCTTGGCCTCGGCAGCTTCAAGGCGCTTGGCGGGGCCTATGCCATGATGCAGCTGGTGCTGGATGCCGCCGAACGGAAGTTCGGAGAGCGTCCCGCCGCCGAGGCGCTGCTGACCCCGCCGGTGCGCGCCATTGCCGCCGGGATGACCTTTGCCTGTGCCACGGATGGAAATCACGGCCGTTCGGTGGCCCAGGGCGCGGCGCTGACCGGCGCACAGGCGGTGATCTTTGTGCACGCAGGCGTCAGCCAGGGCCGCATTGATGCCATCGCCGCCTTTGGCGCGCGGATCATCCGGGTGGCGGGCAGCTATGACGATTCCGTGCGCGAGGCTGCCCGCGTGGCAGAAGAAAATGGCTGGACCGTGCTCTCCGACACCTCATGGGAGGGATATGAGGAGATCCCGGCGCTCGTGGGTCAGGGCTATATCGCCCTCGTCACCGAGGCGCTGGCGCAGCTGCCCGCGCCGCCCACCCATGTTTTCCTCCAGGCCGGGGTTGGCGGTTTTGCCAGTGCTGTCGCGGCGCATCTGGCGGTGCGGCTTGGGGCAGAGCGGCCCCATATCACGGTGGTTGAACCGGCGCGGGCGGCCTGCGTTTTTGAAAGTGCGCGGGCAGGGCAGCCGGTCCAGGTGCCTGATGCCGCCCCGACCGTCATGGCGATGCTCGAATGCTATGCGCCCTCGCCGATCGCGTTTCGTGTGCTCGCGCGGCTGGCTGACGGGTTTATGACCGTTGAGGAGGAAGATGCCGTGGCCGTCATGCGCCGCCTGGCCTTTCCGCTGCCAGGGGACCCTGCGGTGGTGGCGGGCGAAAGCGGCGGGGCAGGGCTTGCCGGTGTTATGGCCGCTTTGCGCGACAGCGATCTTTGCGCCCGCATCGGGCTTGATGCGCGCGCAAGGGTGCTCGTCATCAATACCGAAGGCGCCACCGACCCCGAGGTTTACCGCCAGTTGACCGGCGCAGATCCCCATGACATCCGCACGAAGGCCTGAGCATATGATCCCCTCTGCCCTTTTGCAGGAGATGACCGCCTGGCGGCGCCATCTCCACCGCCATCCCGAGTTTGGCTTTGAAGAAACCGCCACCGCCGCTTTTGTGGCCGGAAAGCTGCGCAGTTTCGGCCTTGAGGTCACCGAGGGCGTGGGCGGCACCGGCGTGGTGGGCACCCTGCGCCGCGGCCAGAGCCCCCGCGCCATTGCCCTGCGCGCGGATATGGATGCGCTGCGCATCAGGGAAACCGGCAGCGCCGACTGGGCCTCGCAGACCCCGGGGGTGATGCATGCCTGCGGCCATGACGGCCACACGGCCATGCTTCTGGGCGCGGCCAGCCTGCTTGCCGCCGAGGGTGGCTTTGACGGCACCGTCAGGTTTATCTTTCAGCCCGCCGAGGAATGGGGCCGGGGGGCGCTGGCCATGCTGGAGGACGGGCTGATGGCACGCTTCCCCTTTGAGGAAATTTACGGGCTGCACAATCTGCCGGGGCTCGCGGTGGGCAGTTTTTGCACCCGCGCGGGGGCGGTGATGTCGGCTGAGGACAATTTTGAAATTGTCCTGCGCGGCATCGGCGGCCATGCGGCGCGACCGCAATGGGGGCGCGAAACCCTCGTGCCGGGCTGTGCACTGGTTATGGATCTGCAAAGCATCGTCTCGCGCAGGTTAAGCCCCACGGATATTGCCGTGGTCTCGGTGACGGAATTTCTCACCGATGGCACCCGCAACGCGCTGCCGGGCGTTACGCGGATTCTGGGCGATGCGCGCAGCTTTTCGCCCGATGTTTCCGCCAAAATCGAAGAGGAGATGCGCCGCATCACCGCGGGCATTGCCACCACCTGGAACCTGAGCGCGGAGGTCAGCTACACCCGCGAATTTATGCCGCTCCTCAATACCCCGCATCTGGCTGAGGCGGTGCTCGCCTGTGCCGCGCCGGTCTCTGCCACGGCTCAGGTGATGGAAGAGCCGATGACCGCGTCAGAGGACTTCGCGCGCTTCCTCGATTATGTGCCGGGGTGTTTCTCCTACATCGGCAATGGCGAGGCCTCGGCCCCGCTGCACAACGCGGGCTATGACTTCAATGATGCCGCCCTCGGCCATGGTGCGGCGGTCCATGTGGCCACCGCGCGGGCCCGCCTGCGCGCGGCCTGAGCAAAAGCGGCCCGCACCAATCCAGGCGGGCCGCCAGCCCAGAACGGTCCAAAGGGCCCGAAGCTGCATATTTGGGCTTTTG
>NZ_SBLC01000036.1:0-18731 GCF_004054105.1 Falsigemmobacter intermedius | reverse complement strand
GCCTAAAGCGCCGTCGCCGATGGCCAATTTCGGATCCTGTTTTAAACCGCGCTGCTTCAGGTCGGCCCAAAGGGCCCGAAGCTGCATATTTGGGCTTTTGCCGGAACAAATGCGGTACGGATCACGGGTCTGACCGCAGGAGGTACATGGCGACATTATCGGCGGGGAACTTGAAGCCCCGCCCATCCGACACGCGTTCAGCACTGACAGGATATTTCGGCCTGTTGGGGTTGATGGCGACGATGCGGAACAGTTCATCCTTCGACCGGAAGGTGCGACCATAGTCTGAGGGCTCCAGCCCGAAATGAGGTGCGAGAACCTCGAACATGGCCTTGTTCGGGGAATAGATCGCGCCGTCCTCCTGCGGGATGCCGACGCGGAAGCTGATCTCAAAACTGTGGCGCAGGTCGATATCCGTGAGATCGCCCCCTTCGACTGTCAGTCCGTGCGTCTCTGCCACAGCGAGGCATGCCTTCATCATGTCCCGGCGCAGCCGATCGCAAAGCTCTGGGGTCAGGTTACGTGGGGGTTGCACCTTGACCCGTGTTTGCGCAGGCGCCTTGGGCGCAGAAGGCTGTCGCTTGCGCGGGGGCTTTTTCATGCAGTCGGCACCTCTGTGATCTCGTTACTCGTCAGCATTTCAGCCTTTGCTTTATAGACAGTACCGCGCGAGATCCCCATCTCGCGGGCAATTTCCGTTGGGGAGAGGCCTGCACCGAGTTTGGTCTGAATGGCCGCCATATCGATCTTCGGCGGGCGACCTCGATAGACCCCTTTCCGTTTAGCAACCTTGATGCCTTCGGCTTGCCGCTCCCGACGGAGGTTGGTCTCGAACTCTGCAAAGACCCCAAGCATGTCGAAGAAGGCCTTGCCCGCAGCGGTCGACGTATCGACAGGTTGCTCTGTCGCCGCCAGATGCGCACCCTTTTCTTTCAGCCGCGCAACGATGGTCTGGAGATCCTGCATCGAGCGGGCCAGTCGGTCGATCCGAGTGACCACCAAGGTTTCACCTGGATGGATAAAGTCGAGGATCGTCTTCAACTCAGGTCGACCATCAAGGGTAGCCCCGCTCTTTTGCTCGGTGCGGACCATGCCGCACCCGGCCGCTTTCAAGGCAGCAATCTGCGCATCGAGGTTCTGATCGACGGTCGAGGTGCGCGCGTACCCGATTTTGGCCTGATAAGTGTTCATTTTGGGTGTGCCTCTGACATGACCTGTTCATTATCTCGAAACGGACCCAAAGTGAACACAAAAGCGGTTTGTTTCAGTGTTCACGCGAGATATCATTATAGGCATACCCAAAATGACGAACCTGAAGACTACTCCATCCAAAAATTTCGCTCCCGCCGTTTCTGGGTCTGCAACTTCGTGAAGCGCTCCCTGACAACATCGGCGTGGATTTCATCATGAGCCCAGTCAACGTATCCGGCTTCCTTCGCCCAATCATGTTCTGGGTGGCTTGCGTCCTCGCGCGCCTCCTTGAATGCCTCGTACATCGGTGGGCCTCCGATATCCTCTGGCGGGGTCGCCCATTGACCGCCGACAAAACGCGGCAAGGGCTCGTTCGGCACAACGCGGCGCTTCGAGATCAACTCAACCCGGTGCATCCAGTCATCACCAAAGTCATAGGTATAAATGACCGGCGGCACCTTGGTTTTTAGGAAAAAGTCGACCTTCTTCGTGGTCACTTCCATTACGGGCGGTCCCCACATTGGCTCGACCCAAAAGTCCTCGCTCTTCATCTGGTATTTGCGGTCACCGATCCCGAAGTCCCACAGGTGCATGTCATACCATAGGAAAGCCGCCTGAATGGCGTCGTGCAAATGTGGCAAGGTCTTGTCCGATCGGATCTCGATCTCCCGCCACGGCGCAGGCTCCACGTGTTCAAGGGTAATTTTCAGCCGCAAAACTTGGGGGTCTTTTTTCGCCATGAGCGCCTCTATGCGGCCATGCGTTCAAAATCGATCCGCTTATCCAGATCGACCTCGAAGCGGCCATAAGGGTTGATGTGCAGGTAGATGAGCGGGGACAGGCCGCGATAATCTTCCGGTGACAAGCGTGCGGCCACGTCGGGATTGCGCAAGATAGACTGCACCATCCTCGTGTTCACATAGACCAGCGATGACTGCAGAAGGTGCAGCGCATGGGCGGCAGTTTCCTGATCCCGTACGCGGTTGGTGGCAATCTCACCACCTTTGCCAAAGAACACAAAGCTGTTGGCGCTATTCCAGTTCCCCACGACATTCAGCCCTTCGTGGATTTCCCTGCGGAAGGCCTCTGAGCGCAGATACCGGCATAGAAAAATCGTCTTGATGGCGCGGCCAAGCTCTGCCAGCGCCTTGTAGGTGGGGTGCATCACGTTGGAACGGGCGAACCGGCGCAGGATAGCCTCAGGATCAGCAGTGCCGTGTTGCATGGCCGCAGCGTATTTGACCATTTCGTCATACTGACGCTCGATCTCATCCCAATCAACGACGCCTGATAGAATTGGCAACAGATTGGGCAGTTGCGCCCGCATACCCGTACTCGGAAGGGCCAGTTTCTGTCGCGCGATAGCCTTGAGACGCGGTGCAAGCTCGAAGCCCAGAAGGTGGCAGAAGGCAAAGCCGACTGCGCTTTGGCCATGGCTGTCGACATAGTGCCTCTGGATTTCCATATCCGTGCAATGTCGCAGGACGCCTTCGATCATGGCTGCGACTTCAGAGGATGAGCAACGCTTCAGTTGCGAATAGATGCAGGTCGCTTGGCGCTCGACATGCCAGTAGATCATGACACCCCGCCCGCCATAGCGCGCGTGCCATTCGGTCATCAGGTTACGATCCCAAGCTCCGAACTTGGTGGAATCTCCCGCACAAGTCGTCCCCGGCATGCCCCAGACCTCTGGGTTACGGATCGCAAGCGTTGCATTGGCAACCTGCGCGCAAGCCGCTTTCAGGGAGGCCGGATCAATATACCGCCTCCGAATGTGCAGAAGTTCATCATAACTGACATCGGATGAGCCTGATGCCACCCGTTTCAGGCCCGCATTCGTTCCCAACCCATAAAGGCACAGCAGCAGGCGTTGATCTCGAACGGCTGACGGCAATGCTTCCCGGCTGGCCGAGGTCTGAAAGCTTCCCAGAAACCCGGTATCCAGCGCCGTTTCCTTCAGCACATCGAGCAGCCCCGTCATGGGCCAGACCCGAGCGACTTCGCTTTTCAGCGCAGCCAAGCCGGGAGGCTCAGGAACTGGAGCCAGCGGGGTAACTGAAATCCGGTTTTCCCCACTCCACCGCAGGCGCACCTTATCATTGTCAGGCAACCTCGCATTCAGCAGGAAAAGTTCCTGCTCCAGGTCAGCCTTCACGCGTGCTACGAAGCCCTTGGAATCCTGCGGCAGCCTCAGATCCGCGTAATAGTCATCTCGTCGTTCCGCAAAGTCCCCCGGCAGATCATCATCCGGATTGCGGTACCGGTCCGCGCCCTCAATCCAGATTTCTTTGGCACGGATGCGTTCCCGCAGTTGCGTCAGCACACAGAGCTCAAAGGACACAACATTGACCCGGCCGTTCTCCTCAATGACTGTGTTGCGCCATTTCCCGGGGAGAATCCCTGCTGGAGTATCATCTTCAGAAACCACCCGACGACCAGCTTCCGCAAATCGGATAATCTGATCCAAGGCGGATAATATCGGATGCCACATTGCGTTGTTCGACCGAAATCGCAAAGCCCGGAGCAACGGTGGCAACATGCGGCGGTAGTGGCTGGCATATGAGTTGCGCATGGTTTGTTGGATGCGCGTGTCCAAGGTACCCTTGGCGCGATGTGCGTCAATGACTGCCCGGAGCTTACCCGCTCCGGCGATAGGGAAGATAACGTCTTCAATCCGGCCCTCGGGATGATCCAACGCGGCCATGGCGATCTCGACAAGCAACCGTTCCTTGCCGTGAACCGCGCCCATATCAGCCGCGATGCCCTGAATGACCTTGCGGCGCGATCGTGTTCCCAGACGATGAACCACCTCTAAAAGCAAATCAATGAGGCCGTCGATCAGCTGCGAGCGGCGATGCATCAGGTAGACCGCAAGAAGTCCGAGGCGCTTCTCGGGGGCATGGCGGCGCATTTCCGAGGCGGTTTTACCTTCTACCTGACGCGCAAGCCGCGCAATCCATCCCCGCTCAACCCTATCAAGAACAGCCATTGGTAGATCGAGGCCATCGACAAAGGACACCTTCCTAGCTGCCAGCAACACGCTTTCCAGCGTTGCCGCGCCCACATCATCCTTCAGTCGCTGAAACCCCGTATTGGCTAAAGGCTCCAAGAGCACCCATTCCAGTTGCTCAATGGTTTCGGCGTGGAGCAGCGCACCTACACGCATCAGAAAACCATCGCGAAAATCCCGGCGGGCAGCGCGGGCAAGGCGTTCCATGATCTTGTCTGACGGGACAAAAAGGCCCATCTGCCGCGTCTGGTCAAAACCACGTTCGATCCAGCCTGCTAAGTTCAGGTCCTGCCCACCAAGCTGCTCAATCATCCAGGCCTGGAGGTTGGCGCGGTCACGATCAGAAGCTCGACGAAATCCAAGGAAATCGAGAATGCCCGCACGTTGCCGCCGCGCGGTATCACTGGAAAATGAGTAGGAAAGATCGTCTGTTGCCCCAATCTGATCCGCAACGTACGCGATCACATCAGGGTCAAGATCACTGCGGTCGGCAGGAAACCGTGCATGTTGGCGAAAAAAGACGAGCTGGCATGCAATCGCTACCCGAGACTTCGCCCCAAACCGATTGAGAAATTCAAAATCGGAATACGAAAGCCCCCACACCGTGGCAAATGCTTGCTCTGTCATGACACCTCCAGACGCAAGCATCATCCAACATCAGGTCTGGCCGTCAATCAGCCTTTTGTTCTCAACATGTTCTCTCAAAAGCCCAAATATGCAGCTTCGGGCCAGCCGGGCCTGATTGACGCCACCGGTGGTGCGCGGCTTTAACCGTTTTGGCGCCGGGTCTTCACAGCCTCTACACGCCAATATGAGGGCCGCAGCACTCGACGACGCGCGGCCTGCTGTGCCAGAGTTATCGGGACGGCAGGCCCGCCGCCAAAGATCCGTCCTGCCGCGCGCAGGCCGGGGCAGGGGAGCGTTATGGAGACACGCAGGACCACCGAAGCCATCCTTCGCGGCGCGCGCAGCCGCTGCCCGAACTGTGGCAGGGGCGCGCTGTTCCAGGGCTACCTGAGCAAAGTCGATCGCTGCGCCGTCTGTGGTGAGGACTACACCCGCATCCGCCCCGCCGACGGCCCGACGTTTTTTGTGCTTTGCATCACCTGCCTGCTGCTGATCCCGGCGCAGATCGTGACCTTTCACCTCGCGGGGAAAACATCCTGACGGGGCTGATTGCCCTTGCGGTCGTTATGTCGGCGCTGACGCTGGTTTTGCTGCGCCCCGTGAAGGGCGCGGTGATCGGTCTGCAATGGGCGGGGCGGGATTATCAGCGCTAGGGGCGGATCCCCAAGCTATGACATTTTCGCACAGGCTATGTGCGCAGGGCATGGCTTGTTTATCTTTCCGTGCCCGATACCATTGCGGGACGCGTAATACATATGCGTCCTGTCAAATGGAGACATGCATGAAACGGATTTCCCTTGTGAGCGCTTCGATCGGCACGCTGCTGCTGGCTGCCTGCGCACAACAGCCCGCCCCCGCACCGGTTGAATATGTTCAGGCCGCCCCGGCTGTCAGCGTTGAGCCGACCCACACCGGCAAATACAAGTAAGCTTTGCCGCCACCTCACGCCGGGCTCACAGCGGATCGCCTGAACGTTAACAGACTTTTCGCCGCAGATATGGCAGTCTGAGGATATCGTTTGGCGCACCGCATGCCGCAGAAAAGCTTTCGGGCTCGCGCACCGTGCTGATGGCCAATTCGATTGGGACAAGGCACCCTGAGGGGTGCCTTGTTTCGTTTGCCACCCCGTCGGGTCAGCCGCGCTGCGGACTGGTAAGTGAGCTGATCATCATCCGGGAAAAGAGCGCTTTTGGGTGCCCCAGCCGCGCGGTTGAGGGGCCAGCTCCCACGGCGTCTTTTCGGTGGCCATCATGCAACCTGCCACCGGAATGCTGCGCTGGCGTGGAATTTTGACTGAGGCTGCAGGTAAACCCGCATCCTGTACAGGATTTCCGACCTGAAGATCGACCGCCCGGCCCCCCGCCAACTGTGCCACATGGCAGGGCGGTGGCCCTGACAGCGCCAGCCGGTGAGAAGGGTGGCGCCAGGGGTGCCGGCGTGTGGTGTGCAGGGCTTACACGGCTTTGCAGCGGCTTTACCGTTCCGGCCAGCGGTTCCGGGCGGTGGCTGAGACCATCTGCGATGGTGGTTCGGCTCCTCGTCGTAGCCACCGTCCACTGTAAGGGCGCGGGGTGCCAGGGAGGAATGCACCCGGGAGAACAGGCCCTCCGCAGGATGTGCAGCGATTGGACGGTGTCGATCCGGCAGGCTTGTGGGGCCATAGGATTTGACCGTTCGACGTTTCACTACAAATCCCGCCGCACCGATCAGGCTGCTGTTGCGAAGCGCATCAGAGAGATCTGTGAAACGCGTGTCAGGTATGGCTACCGGCGCGTTCATGTCCTTCTTGATCGCGAAGGCTGGGGTATCAACGTCAAGAAAGTCTATCGCATTTACAAAGAGTTGGGCATGCAACTCAGACATAAGACACCGAAGCGGCGAGTGAAGGCAAAGCTTCGGGAGGATCGCGCTGTGGCAGTCGGGCCAAACGAGGTCTGGGCAATGGACTTTGTTCATAACCAGCTGGCAACGGGAAAGAAACTGCGTGTCCTGACCGTCGTTGATACCTTTTCCCGCTACGTGCCAGTTCTGGACGTTCGCTACAGCTACCGCGGCGAAGATGTTGTCGCGACGCTTGATCGGGTTTGCCGAACAGCGGGCTATCCCAAGACGATCCGGGTCGATCAGGGCAGCGAATTCGTTTCGCGGGACATGGATCTCTGGGCTTACCAGCGAGGGGTGATCCTCGACTTCTCCCGGCCTGGAAAACCGACGGACAATGCCTTCATCGAAGCGTTCAATGGACGCTTCCGGGCGGAGTGTCTGAACCAGCATTGGTTCCTGACACTTGCGGATGCGGCAGAAAAGTTGGAGGCTTGGCGTAGATACTACAACGAAGAGCGACCACATGGCGCGATCGGAGCCCCGTTATGTTTAAGCCCTTTGTCATCAACCCGCCGGTGTTCTTTGGCGCTTTGATCATCATCGGCCTTTTTCTCAGCGTCGGGATCTTTCTGCCAGCCCAGGCCGAGGCCATTTTCGGCGGGCTGCAAAGCCGGATCCTGTCGGGCTTTGGCTGGCTTTATCTGCTCTCGGTCGGGATTTTTCTGGCCACCATGCTGCTCCTTTGCTTCAGCCGGTTTGGCGATCTGCGCCTTGGGCCGGACGATTCCACCCCGGATTTCAGCTTTAAATCCTGGGTGGCCATGCTCTTTGCCGCGGGCATGGGGATCGGGCTGATGTTTTACGGCGTGGGCGAGCCGATGACGCATTATCTGGCGCCGCCCACCGCCGAGCCTGGCTCGGTGGCGGCAGTGCGCGAGGCGATGTCGGTGACCTTTTTGCACTGGGGCATTCACGCCTGGGCCGTCTATGCGGTGGTGGGGCTTTCGCTTGCCTATTTCGGCTATCGTTACAATCTGCCGCTGACCATCCGCTCGGGTCTCTATCCGCTGCTGAAGGAGCGCATCAATGGCCCCATTGGTCATGCCGTTGATATCTTTGCGATTGTGGGCACGGTCTTCGGTCTTGCGACCTCCATGGGGGCGGGGGTTACGCAGATCAACTCGGGGCTGAGTTTCCTGCTCGGCGTGCCCAATTCCCCCTCGGTTCAGCTGATGATCATCGCCCTGGTGACGGGGCTTGCGATACTTTCGGTGTTGAGCGGCCTTGATCGCGGGGTGCGGATTTTGTCAGAGCTGAACCTGCTGGTGGCGATCTTACTGATGCTGTTCGTGCTGCTGGTGGGGCCCACGGCCGATCTGATGCGGGATTTTGTGCAAAACCTCGGGCTCTATCTCGACAGCATTCTGCTGCGCACCTTTAATATCTACGCCTATGACCCAACCCCCTGGATTGATGCCTGGACGCTCTTTTACTGGGCCTGGTGGATTTCCTGGTCGCCCTTTGTGGGCATGTTCATTGCGCGGATTTCCCGGGGCCGCACGGTGCGCCAGTTCATCACGGCGGTTCTGTTTATCCCGGCGGGTTTCACCTTTGTCTGGATGACCGTCTTTGGCAACACGGCCATTTCCATTGACCAGGGCGTGGCGGAAGGCGCGCTTGGGGCTGCGATTGCAGCCGATCTGTCCGTGGGGCTGTTTGAGTTTTTCACCTATCTGCCCTTCCCCGCCATCACCTCGACCCTGGCGATTTTGCTGGTGGCGATTTTCTTTGTGACCTCGGCGGATTCGGGGGCCATGGTGATCGACACCATCTCCGCTGGCGGGCAGACCGAGACGACGCTGGTGCAGCGGGTGTTCTGGTGCCTGATGTCGGGGCTGGTGGCGGCGGTTTTGCTGCTGGCAGGCGGGCTTACGGCGCTGCAGTCGGCCACAATCGCCAGCGCGCTGCCGTTTATCTGCGTGATGCTGGCCCTCTTGTGGTCGCTGCTGGCGGGGATGCGGGCCGATATGGCGCAGCAAAGCACCAGCCGCGCCCTGACCGCGCCGCCCGCCAGCCCGGCTGCGGGGCTTTCCTGGCAAAAGCGCCTTGGGATGATCCTTCATGCCCCGACCGAGCGTGAGGTGCGCGGCTATCTCGCCGGGCGCGTCCGCCCTGCGCTCGAGCAGGTGGCGCGGGAGCTGCAATTGATCGGGCGTGAGGCCCATGTCGAGGACGGCGAGGAGGGCGCCGTGGCCCTGCGCTCGCAGGCCGAGGGGGCACGGGACTTTGTCTATGGCGTCTCGCTCGCCAGCCATCCGCTTGCGGTGCTGTCGCCGCTGGCCACGGGAAAGCCGGAACTGCGCTATGAGGCGCGCACCTATTTCGCCACCGGCGAGCGCGGCTATGACGTTATGGGCATGACCCAGGAGCAGCTTCTGAGCGACATCCTCGGCCAGTTTGAGCGTTATGTCAGCCTGATGCAGTCGCCCGCGGTGCAGCTGATGCAAAGCGCACCGGAGCATGAGGGCAACTGACTCCGCGGTCACCGCAGGGCGCAGAGGCTCCGTCAGGGGCCTTTGACCCATGGCGTCAGGACGAGGACAGACTCCATGCACGACCCACAGGGCCTGCCCAGGGCTGCACAGCGGCTCAAGCCCCTGTCAGATCTGACGGAAAAAGTATTATCGAAATTTGGGAATACTACGGTGTACAGTATCAATATGTGAGAACTGTCGATACCAAACTGCCCATCCAGTGCTGATCTGACGTTACTTCGGCTCTGATGTTGTAACCGCCCCCCGACGGCATCTTTGTGCCAAGGTGGGATCGTCATAATCCATTAGGGAGGCGGTCATGTGTCAGGCCTATGCGTGGGATGATAACTCCCTTGGCCGGTATGGGATCCGCAGACTGTGATCAAAACATCAGAACGAGCTTTCTGCTCTCGATGTAACCCTGATTTCCACAGTCCCGATCTTTCCGATCGATTTCATACACGCTTCAGCTTCTCTCGCATTTTCGAGGTCTTCCTACTGCCAAGGTCTATCCTGCCAGATGAGGTCCTCCCCGAAACTCTTCATTCTTTGCAATAAGCGCCCATAACATGCGCGCCATCTTATTCGCCAGTGCGATGGCCACGAGCATGCGCGGCTTACGTGCCAACATTCGTCCCAACCACGACCCTTCAGCGGGTGGCCTGATCTTGGTGCCCGAAATGACGGCCATGGCTCCAATGATGAGCAACCGTCGGATATCGCGTTGACCTGATTTGCTCGTCCGCCCTAACCTGATTTTGCCGCCACTCGAATGCTGTCGTGGCACCAGCCCCAACCACGCCGAGAAGTCGCGGCCTCGGTGAAAACATTCCATAGGGGGCGCGAAGGCGGCCAAAGCCATGGAGGTTATAGGGCCGACACCGGGTATCTTCTGAAGCCGTGCTGCAAGGTGGGACTGGCGGCTGGCTGCATTAATTTTCACATCCAGCTCCGATATGCGCCGGGACAGATCATCAATCTGGTCAAAGAAAAGCTGTGCCATCTGGCAAACGCTGCTCGGCAGCGCATTCCCTTGGTCGTCCGTCAGCTCAGATGATTTCAGCTTGTCGAGCTGCTCTCGGCCTTTGCCGAGAGCCAACCCAAATTCTGCAAGATGCCCACGAAGGGCATTGATGGTTTGGGTGCGCTGTCCAACCAGCAGATCGCGCATTCTGAAGATCATCCCCAGTCCTTGTTGCTCTGGGCTTTTGACCTCGACAAAGCGCATCGTTGGTCTGCTCGCCGCCTCGGCAATTGCTTCAGCGTCGGCCATGTCATTTTTCTGGTTCTTGACGTAGGCTTTGACAAATTTGGGCGCGATCAGGCGAACGTCATGACCGAATGTGGCCAATGTCCGCGCCCAGTAATGAGCGGTGCCGCAAGCCTCCATTGCAACGCGACATGCAGGATGCCTTTGCATAAATGCCAGGAACTGCTTGCGGGACAGCTTCTTACGGAACATGACTGCCCCGTCAGACGTCGCACCGTGCAACTGAAAAACCTGCCTGGCCAGGTCAACGCCAATGAGTGAAACTTCCCTCATCATAGCCATATCCTCCCAAGTGTTTGTGGCAACATAATGCCACAAGTGCCGTCAGGAGGGGCTACCCAACCCATCATCAGAGCCTCTCTACCTGCCCATCCTGCGCCATGAGCAGCAGCCGGGGTTTGGTCTTGGGGTACGCAAATATATCCTGATGCGGCGCGGCGCCATTGCCTCGGCGGCGACCCGCGCCCCGGGGCCGAAGTTGTCGGCCCAGGATGCGGCAGAGGCCGATCGCCTGATGGCCCGGCTGGAGCCGCATTGCAAGGGTGATCCATCGCGCAGGGACGACAGATCGGGCGGGGCTCAGCCCCCGCCTTTTTCCCCGCTCCAGCGTTGCAGGGCATGCTCCACCCCGGCGCGGATGTGGTGACGCAGCAGGCCCACCGCGCCTGACACGTCCCGCGCGAGTGCCGCCTCGCAAAGTGCGCGATGCTCTGCGCGGGAGGCTTCGACCCGAAAGGCCAGCGCGATCATCTGATAACGCAGGTATTTGTCAAAAACCTCGGCGTGGGTCTGCATCATCACCGCAGAGCCGCAGGCCGAAATCAGCTCCTGATGAAAGCGCCAGTCCGCTTCCCGCCAGAGCGCAATATCGCTGCGATCCCCGGCCTCAAGCCGCTCTTCATGACTGTCGAGGCGGTGATGCGCGGCGATCACCTGGCTCTCCCATTCCAGGTTGCCGCGCGTAAAACTGCGTGCAAGTGCATGCTCTTCGAGCAGCAGCCGCAGCCCCGCGATTTCATGCAGCCCTTCGGCAGAGATCGGCGCCACCTGAAAGCCGCGCTGCCCCTCGGCCAGGACAAAGCCGTCACTGGCCAGCCGCGACAGCGCTTCGCGCAGCGTGCTGGCGGCCACACCATAGCTTTCGCGCAGCTGCTCAAGCCGCAGCTTTGCACCCGGCGCCAGACGGCCCTGAATGATGTCACCGCGCAGCCGGTGATAAAGCCCCTCACCCACGCCGGGGCGGCGCACATCACTCATCGCAGACTCCTTCGGCCTCAGCAAAGAGGCCGTTTACAACCGTATACTCGATACAGGCCGAGATATGGCGGCTCAGGATCTGCTGCGCCCCGGCCACATCCCGCGCCAGCGCCGCCTTCAGCAAAGCATCATGTTCGGCCGCGGCCACTTCGCCGCGAAACATCACCAAAAGCACCTGATAACGCAGAAAGCGGTCAAAAATCCGCTCGTGAACCCCCAGCAGTTCCGCAGAGCCGCAGGCCGAAATCAGCGCCACGTGAAATTCGCGGTCATAGCGTTTCCAGGCCGCCGTCGCCCCGCGGTCGCCTGCCAGCATCCGCGCCTCCATCCGGGTGAGTTTGTGATGCGCAGCCACCACCCCCGCCTCCCAGTCGAGATCGCCCTGCGCGAAAGACAGGGACACCGCGTGGCATTCCAGAAGACTGCGCATTTCGGCAATATCGCGCAGTTCCGCCGCCGAGATGCGGGCCACCTCAAAGCCCTTTTGCATCTCAAAACTGATCAGCCCCTCGGCACTCAGCCGCCCCAGCACCTCGCGCAGCGTGGTGACCGACACGGCATAATCCTCGCGCAGCCGTTCCAGCCGCAACCGCAGGCCCGGCGGCAGACGCCCGAAAATGATGTCACCGCGCAGCCGGCCATAGACCTGCTCACCAGCCGATTCGACCGCCTGCTGATTGGGATACATGGGCTCCTCCTGCGGTCTATTTCACCCGCAGAAGCCGGGGGGCGCAAGGGCTGGCCGAGGAAATCAACGGGTAAACTGAAAAATATCCGATGAAATATGAATCCCTGGTTGATTGAAAAATAATCCGATGCAACACTTCTTACGGAACAGGACCGCCGGGGAGGGCTGGGCCTGTCTCTCAGGGAGGACAGTATGAAGAACAGACTGACGCGACGGGGTTTCACCGTCCTGGGCGCGGCTGCGCTCGCCACGCCGTTCCTCGCCCGCATGGGGCAGGCACAAACCGGACAGAAGATCCGCTTCTCGGCGGTGTTTTCCGAGCAGGACATCCGCGCCCGCATGATGGCACAGTTTGCCGAAGCCATTGGCAAGGACTTTGCCTATGAAGGCTTTTACGGTGGTGTGCTCTTCAAACAGGGGACCGAACTGGTTGCCCTGCAGCGCGGCAACCTTGAGATGTCCAACATCGCGCCGCAGGATATTTCCAACCAGGTTCCGGCCTGGTCGGCGCTGACCTCGGGCTATCTGTTCCGCGATTCCGCGCATCTGACGAAATTCTTCGCCTCTGATGTCGGCGCGGAAATGAAAGAGCTGGCTGAGAAACAGCTTGGTATCAAAATCCTCGGGCCAACTTTCTACGGCACCCGCCAGATCGGGCTGAACAGCACCAAAAAGATCAATACGCCCGCCGATCTTGCCGGCGTCAAGCTGCGGATGCCCGGCGGTGAAGCCTGGCAGTTCCTCGGCTCTGCGCTTGGTGCGAACCCCACGCCCATGGCCTATGCCGAGGTCTATACCGGCCTTCAGACCGGGGCGATTGACGGCCAGGACAACCCGTTGCCCAACGTCGACAATATGAAGTTCTACGAGGTGATGAAACAGATCGTCATGACCTCGCATCTGGTGGCCTTTGATCTTCTGGCGGTCTCGGGCAAACTCTGGGAAAGCCTCTCAGACGCGCAGAAAGCCGCCTTCCAGAAGGCCGCAGATGAGGCGATCGCTTATTCGACTGCCGAGCATGACAAGCGCGAGGCGGAACTGGCCAAAAGCTTCGCTGAGAAAGGGCTCGACGTTTATACCCCCGATGTCGACGCTTTCCGCGCCCATGTGCAGAAGGCCTATCTCGACTCGGCGCTTGCCAAAGACTGGCCTCAGGGCCTGGTTGAGCGCATCTCCGATCTGTGATCCCGGCAGGCTGCGCCCTGCTTCGGGTGCAGCCCCCGGCCCTGCGAGGGGATCTCATGTCTTATCAAAAGCCTGCAGCCTGGCTTGCGCGCCGGGCCGAAGATGTGGTGGTGGCGCTGCTTCTTTGCATGTTCCTCGTCTTTCTGGTGCAGATCGTCTCGCGCTATCTGCTGAACTGGCCGATTGGCTGGACCCATGAGGTCAGCGTCATGCTCTGGATCTGGCTGGTGCTCTTCGGCTCAGCCTTTGTGATCCGCGATGTTGAAGAGATGCGCTTCGATCTGATCTATGGTGCGGTCGGCGATAAGACCCGTCGCCGCATGGCGCTGGTCACCTCGGCGGTAGCGGTGGTGGTGCTGGTGCTCTCGATGCCCGCCACCTGGGATTATGTGACCTTCATGAAGGTGGAAAAGACCGCCTATCTGCGGCTGCGCTTTGACTGGCTTTATTCGGTCTATCTGATCTTCGCGGTCGTGATGATCACGCGCCATCTCTGGATCGGGTTCCGCGCCATCTATGGCAAAGCGCCTGACGCCTTTGACCCCACGAAAGCGAGTTCCGGCGTATGAATTTCTCGAGCCCCTTCGCGCTGACGATCTATGCGCTGACCGCGCTCGCGCTGCTTGGCATGCCCATCGGGCTGTCGATGATCATCGCCTCAATCGGTTATCTGTGGATGACCGGGATGGATATGGGCACGGCCGCCGAGCAGTTTCTGAACGGGATGTATTCCAATTACATCATCCTGGCGGTGCCTTTGTTCATCTTTGCCGCCGAAATTATGAACTCCGGCTCGATGACTGAGCGGCTCTTACGGTTTTGCAATGTGATCGTGGGCCATCTGCGCGGCGGGCTGGCCCAGGTCAATGTGCTGCAAAGTCTGATCTTTGCGGGCATGTCGGGATCGGCCATTGCCGATGCCGCAGGCTCGGGCCGGATGATGCAGGCCATGATGACCCGCGAGAACCGCTATACCCCAAGCTATGCCGCCGCGCTGACGGCCGTGACGGCGGTGATCGGGCCGATCCTGCCACCCTCGATCCCGATGGTGGTCTATGCCCTCGTCTCGGATGCCTCTATTGGCTATCTGTTTCTGGCGGGCGTGGTGCCGGGGCTGATCATGACCGCCATGCAGATGGCCCAGGTCGCCTGGGATGCGCGGCGCCATAATTTCCCCGTCGAAGAGCGGGTGCCCATGCGCGAAATCCCCCGCGTCACCTGGGGAGCCTTCCCGACACTGCTCATGCCGGTGATTTTGCTGGGCTGCATCTACTCCGGTGTGACGACACCGACCGAGGCCGCAGCCCTTGCCGCCGCCTATGCGGTTCTGGTCTCGACCGTGATTTACCGCAGTCTCTCCTGGCGAGAGGGCTATAACGCGGTGCTGATCTCGGCGCGCACTTCGGCCTCGATCGGGATGATGATCGGCGGCGCGCTGGTCTTTAACTATGTCGTCACCGTCGAGAACATCCCCGAGACCCTGCGTGCGGTGATGCAGGGCTGGGAGCTGACGCCGCTGCAGTTTCTGCTGCTGGTCAATGTGATCCTGCTGATCCTTGGCTGTGTGCTGGAGGGCACGGCCGTTCTGCTGATCATCGTGCCGGTCTTTATCCCGACGGCTCAGGCGCTTGGGATTGATCTGGTGCATTTCGGCGTGGTGGTCGTGGTCAATATCATGCTGGGCCTTGTCACTCCGCCCTATGGCATCTTGTTGTTTATCATGACGAATATCGCTGGCACGCCGATGAAATATATCATCCGCGACTGCCTGCCCTTCCTTGGATGGATGGTGCTTTGCCTCGCGCTGATCACCTATTTCCCCGATCTGGTTCTGTGGCTTCCGCGCCTTGCGGGCTATGGCAGCTGACATGTGAGAGACCCGATGACCCTCTATATTCTGAACGGCCCGAACCTGAACCGCCTTGGCAGACGTGAACCCGGGATCTACGGCCATACCACGCTCGCCGAGATCGAGACCTGGTGCCGCGAGGCCGCAGGAAGCACCCCGGTTGAGTTTCGCCAGAGCAATTATGAAGGCCAGATCGTCGACTGGATCCATGAGGCCATCGACAACGGCGCGAAGGCCATTCTGATCAACCCCGCCGGTCTCACCTTCACCTCAGTGCCGATCATGGATGCGTTAAAAATGTTCCCCGGCCCGATCATTGAGTTTCACATCTCCAACGTGCACCGCCGCGAAGCGGTCTATCATAAATCCCTGATGTCGCCGGTGGTGACCGCGGTGATGGCGGGGCTTGGACCGCGCGGCTATATCCATGCGGTACGTGCGCTGACCGAGATGGCTGGCTGAGCCATGCTGCAGGTCGCGCTGATCGGCAGCGGTATCGGGCGCTCGCGCAGCCCGGCACTTCATATGGCCGAAGCCAGGGCCCAGGGCTTTGCGCTGGACTATGCGCTGATTGACCTGCAGGCGCGGGGCCTGAGTGCCGCCGCCCTGCCCGATCTTCTGGCGGAAGCTGAGGCGGCGGGGCTGTCAGGTGTCAATATCACCCACCCCTGCAAGCAGCAGGTCATGGCCTGTCTTGATGAGATGTCGCCCGATGCCCGGGCCCTTGGTGCGGTCAATACGGTGGTGTTTCGAAACGGTCGCAGGATCGGGTATAACACCGACTGGTCCGGATTTTTTGAGAGCTTCCGCAGGGGTTTACCCGGCGTGCCGCTGACAGAGGTTTTGCAGATGGGCGCAGGCGGTGCGGGGGCGGCGGTCGCCCATGCCTGCCTGGCCCTTGGCGTCGGGCGGCTCTATCTGCAGGACGCAGCCCCCGGTCGCGCCGCGCAGTTGGCTGAGGCGTTAAACGCCCGCGCAGGCCGCACCTTTGCGACCCCCGTCGGCCATGCCGCTGAGGTCACGCCCCGCATCAACGGACTGATCAACACCACTCCCATGGGCATGGCCGCGCACCCCGGCATGGCGCTGGACCCGGCCCTGCTGGACCCGCGCCACTGGGTCGCCGAGATCGTCTATTTCCCCCTCGAGACCGAACTTCTGCGCGTCGCCCGCGCTCTTGGCTGCCGCACCCTTGATGGGGGCGGCATGGCGGTTTTTCAGGCCGTCGGCGCCTTTGAGCTTTTCACGACGCATAAAGCCGAGCCCGAGCGGATGCTGGCGCATTTCGCCACTCTGCCGCCCCCCTGACCCTGAAAGGCTGCGGAGCCCGCCATGAAAACCTCGATTGCGACCGTTTCCATCTCCGGCACCTTCCGGGACAAACTGTCCGCCATCGCCCAGGCGGGCTTCGACGGGATCGAAATCTTTGAGCAGGATTTCCTCGCCTCTGATTTTACACCCGAAGAGGTGGGCCGCATGGTGCGCGACCACGGGCTTGAGATCACGCTCTTCCAGCCGTTCCGCGACTTTGAAGGCCTGCCGGAGCCACACCGCGCCCGCGTTTTTGCCCGCGCACGGCGCAAGTTTGAACTGATGAACCAGCTTGGCACCGATCTGGTGCTGATCTGTTCTTCAGTGCATCCCGCCGCCATGGGCGGTATCGACCGTATGGCAGCGGACTTCCGGGAACTGGGTGACATTGCCGCCGCTTACGGCATCCGCCTCGGCTTTGAGGCCCTGGCCTGGGGCCACCACATCCATGACCACCGCGACGCCTGGGAAGTGGTGCGCCGCGCCGATCACTCCCATGTCGGTCTGATCCTCGACAGCTTCCACACCCTCGCGCGGCGGATCGATCCCGAGACCATCCGCACCATTCCGGGCGATAAGATCTTCTTTGTCCAACTGGCCGATGCCCCGGCCATTGAGATGGACCTGCTCTATTGGTCGCGCCACTTCCGCAATATGCCCGGCGAGGGCGATCTGGATGTCACCGCTTTCACCCGCGCTGTTCTGGCCACCGGCTACAACGGCCCGCTCAGTCTTGAGATTTTCAACGACCAGTTCCGCGCGGGCCTGCCGCGCCTGGTGGCCAAAGACGGTCTGCGCAGCCTCAGAGCGCTGACCGATGCCGCCCGCCGGGCCGAGCCTGCGCTTTCCCCTGATCTCCCCGATTTTCGGGCCCCTGCCCCGGTCGAAGGCATTGAATTTATAGAGTTCGCTACCAGCCGGGGGGAGGCGCCGGCGCTGGAAGCTTTCCTCAGCAGCGCAGGGTTTGCCCGCGCGGGCCACCACCGCAGCAAAGCCGTCACGCTCTGGCGCCAGGGCGAGGTGAACGTTCTGATCAACACCGACCCTGCCGGCTTTGGGCATTCGGCCTGGGCTACCCATGGCACCACCGTCTGCGAACTCGCTCTGCGCGTCCCCGACGCCCGCGGCGCCGCCGCGCGGGTCATGGCGCTTGGCGCCCTGCCGCATCACGAAAAGCGCGGCGCAGGAGAACTGGATATCCCGGCCCTGCGCGGTATGGGCGGCTCGGTTTTGCGCTTCGTCGACCACAAAAGCGGTCTGTCGAAGCTGTGGGAGGTGGATTTCCAGCTCGATCCGACACCGCAGCCCGCCACCGGCATCACGGCGGTCGACCATATTGCGCAGACAATGAACTATCAGGAGATGCTCAGCTGGTCGCTGTTTTACACCACAGGTTTCGGAGCCGAGAAATCGCCGATGCTGGATGTTGTCGACCCGCATGGTCTGGTGCGCAGTCAGGCGCTGCGCAGCGGCGGTCTGCGCGTCACTCTGAACGGAGCCGAAGCGCGCGCCACCCTGGCCGGGCGTTTTATTGAGGAGACCTTTGGCGCATCTGTTCAGCATGTTGCGCTGAAGTGCACCGATATTTTCGCCACGGCCAGGAAACTGAAGGACCTTGGCTTCCCGTTTTTGCAGATCGGCGCCAATTACTATGGGGATCTGGAAGCCCGCTTCGGCCTTGAGCCGGCAATGACGCGCCGCCTGCAGGAATATGACATTCTCTACGACGAGGATGCCGCAGGCCGCTTCTTTCAGATATTCAGCCGCACCGGCCCCGGCGGGTTCTTTCTGGAAATTGTCTGCCGCGATGGCGATTACGACGGCTATGGCGCGCCCAACGCCCCCTTCCGGATCGCCGCGCAAAAGCGCGACAGCCGCCCCGCTGATATCCGTTCCCAATGAGACACGGGCCGGATGGTCCACACTAGCAACTGTATCTCTCACGCCGTTGCGGCGGTCCATTTCTGCCGGCTCTTGCACAGGGT
>NZ_SBLC01000035.1 GCF_004054105.1 Falsigemmobacter intermedius | reverse complement strand
CACCCTGTGCAAGAGCCGGCAGAAATGGACCGCCGCAACGGCGTGAGAGATACAGTTGCTAAACCGTCATTTGCCTTGATATTAATCAAAGCTGACACAAAATAAATACAACCTATTGGCGTAAGAGCACACCCTGTGCCGCATCCCGGACAGACCAGCGCTGCAGGCCGGTCACGATGGTCCCGGCCATATTGGCGCGCCACTTCGGATCATTCAGTCGTTGCAGATCACCCGCCGAGGAGAGATAGCCCAGCTCAATCAGAACCGAGGGGATATCGGGGGCCTTCAGAACCGAAAAGGCGGCGGAACGGCGGGGGATACGGTGCAGGGCAATCCCCGCTTCGGACATGGCCTGCACCAGATCTTCTGACAACGCGGCCGCCCGTGGCGCGGTCTCAACCCTTGCCATATCCATCAGAATTCCGGCAATCAGGTCATCCTGACCGGTCAGGTCCACCCCCGACATCAGGGCATCACGGTCATGCCGCTCAGCCAGGGCAGCCGAAGCCGCATCCGAGGCCTCAGCGGCCATGGTGTAGATCGTGGCTCCCCTGGCGACCCCTTCGGTGACCGCATCCGCGTGAAGGGAAATGAAGACATCCGCCCCCGCGCCATGAGCAAGCGCGATGCGGGTCTCCAGAGGCACAAAGACATCGCGTTCGCGGGTCAGTCGCACGTCTGAGAAGCCATTGCGCAGCAGAGCTTCTTTCAACTCCCGCGCAAAAATCAGCATCAGCCCCGCTTCGGTCTGCCCGCCGTATTCCGCCCCCGGATCGAGACCGCCATGGCCCGGGTCCAGCATGATGACCAGGGGGCCGCTGCCGCGGGGCGCGCGCGGTTTTGCCAGATCCGCCGCCACCGGAAGCGCCCATCCCGGCGGATCACGTCGTGCCGCCTCAAGCCGGAAAGAGGCTTCATCCGCCTCCGCCAGTTCCAGACGCAGCAGCGCCCGGGTGCCATCCCCCTGCCCGGTTTTCAGCTCGGCAAGCCGCGCCAGGCGCGGACGGTCAAGCGCCAGCACCAGCCGCGACCAGCCGTCGGCCACGGCCCCCCCGCGCAGAGAGCCGAAGCCCGTCACCCCCGGCCCCTGCAGGAGTTTCACAAAATCGAGCGCGCGAAAGTCCACCTCGCGAAAATCGGCAACCAGTCGCGGCGGGTCCGCAAGATAGCGGATCCGCCATGGCACGGGCTGCGACAGCGAAAGGTTCAGATAAGCCACCCCCTCATCGACATGCAGCGAACTGCCCCGCGCATCCGCCCGCGCCAGCCCGGAAAAATGACCCTGCGCTGCAGCGATTTCGCCGGTCAGCCCGCAAAGCCCCAATGAAAGGCAAAGCGCCTTCAGCCATCCGCGCATGGAACTCCCCTCAGTTATCGAGATTGCGCACCTGGCCTGCCAGCCGGGTGAGATCGGCATCCTCAATCCCCAGCTCTGCCAGTTTCGTGCTGGTGGCATAGAGATAATCACGGTTCGGCCCCCGCCCGCCGACGGCACGGGCGATGATGGCCGCCTGTTCGTCAAAGCTCAGCTCGCCGGTATATTGCACGTGGCTGCGGTCCATCACATAGGCCAGTGCCGTGATGCGGGTGCCCGGCGCGTCACGCAGCTCCAGATCAAGCCAGGTCTCGAGATAGGCCGAGGAGACCAGCTCACGCTCGCGCAGCATTGCAAGGGTCTCCGCCTCACTGCCTGGTGCGGCCCTCAGGGCCACGCCGTCACAAAAGCGTCCCTCTGCCCGGTCCATGGCCAGCACAAGGCCCGGATGCTCCACCGTGCCGCGGTGATGGATCGACCACATGCAGAAACTGCGGCTCCATCCGTCGGCCCGGGCAAGACGCATCTCTGCCACCGGAAAATCCGGCTGCCAGATCAGCGAGCCATAGCCAAAAACCCAGAGCGGCTGCGGATATGGCGCATCAGTGAAATCAGGAAGAACTAGCTCTGTGTGCATAGGCCATGTATTGAGCAGCAAATCAGAAAAGGAAAGAGCTCTGATGCGGGCACTGATCGTGGTGATTGTGGTGGCCTTTGCGGCCTGGTCCGGCTGGTGGTTCGTGGCGTCCAAAGCCGGACGCACGGGGGCCGGGGCGACGTTTGAGGCCCTTCAGGCCCAGGGCTGGACAGCGCGCCATAAGGGCATCGCGGTTCAGGGCTTTCCCAATCGGGTCGATCTGACGATCACCGAGCCTGAGATCGTGCCGCCGATGTCGGCCTGGGGCTGGAAGGCGCCCTTCGTGCAGCTTTTTGCACTGAGCTATAAGCCCTGGCACATCATTGCCGCTTTCCCGACACTGCAGAGCCTGCAGACCCCGCTGGGTGAGGCGCAGCTTCAGGCCGGCAGAATTCAGGCAAGCCTGGTGGTCACGCCCGACAGCAGCCTTGCGCTCTCGCGGGCGCAGATTGCGGGCGAAGCGCTTTCGCTTGAGGGCGCGGGCACCTGGCTGGTCGATGCGCTCGCCGCAGCGGTGCATCAGAATGCGGCTGAACTGAACGCCTATGATCTGGGCCTGACCCTGACCGGCATCACCCCCGACCCGGCCGTGACCTCGGTCATGCCTCAGGGGCTTTTGCCGGAAAAGCTGCCGGTTCTGCATCTTGATGCGCTTGCAGGCTTTACCGCCCCCCTCGATCGTCATGCGGCTGATACGCGGCCTGAGCTGACCCATCTGACCCTGCGCGAGCTGCGCAGCGAATGGGGGCCCGTGAAGCTGCATCTGAGCGGCCGCCTGGTGCCGGACGCGGATGGCTTTGCCGAAGGCAGCCTGCAGCTGCGCCTTGAAGGGGCAGCCACGCTGATTGAGATCCTCGGCGCCTCGGGTGCAATTGCACAGAAGGATATGCGCAACCTCAGCTTCGCCGTGAAAGCGATGTCGGGGGGCAATGACTTCGTCACCCTGCCCCTGAACTTCGCACGAGGTCGTATGACGCTTGCTCTCTTCCCCTTAGGCCCCGCCCCGCGCCTGCGTTACTGAGGGCGCCTGCTCAGGCGCAGCACGATCCCCTCACGCGCTCGCACCGTCAGAAAGGCCACCGGCTGCGGCACGGGGCCGGCGGGGCTGAAATGCCAGTCCGCCAGAAGGACCGCCAGAAGGATCACTCCTTCAGCCATGGCAAAGCCCGCGCCGGTGCAGACCCTTGGGCCTGAGGAGAACGGCAGATAGCCTTCGCGGGCGCAGGCGCGGGTCTCAGGGCGCTGCCAGCGGTCAGGGTCAAAGCGGTCCGGCTCGCTCCAGATCCGCTCATGGCGCTGCAGATGCCAGGGGGACAGCACCACCTGCGCACCGGGCGTCACGGCGCGGTCGCGGAAGGTCTCGGCCCGGCGGGTCTCGCGCACCATCATCGGCACGGGCGGATAGAGCCGCAGGGTTTCGCGGAACACATCGCGGATCAGCGGCAGCTTTGACAGCGCCGCGAAGGACGGATCGCGCACAAAGGCCCGCGCCTCCGCAAGGCACCGCTCCTGCACCTCCGGATGGCTTGCCAGAAGCCAGAGGGCCCAGGAAAGCACCGAGGCGGAGGTCTCATGGCCTGCGAGGAAGAAGATCGCCACCTGATCGGTCATCTCAGCCGCGTCGAAGGTCTCGCCCGTCAAAGGATCCGCTGTCGTCATGATCTTGGTGGCCAGATCATCCGGTGCGGTCCCGGCAACGATCTGCGCCGCCCGCGCCTCTGTCAGCTTTGTGATCAGGCTGCGGATCTCGCGCGCGCGGGCCCGGGCGCTGCGGCGATGGAAGCGCGGAAACCAGGCGGGCAGCGGCAGAAATGCCGCAAGGTTCAGCAGCGGCTGATTGCGCTGATAGGCGCGGAACGCCTCAAAGACGCCCCGCGCCATGTCATGCTCAATCGGGATCGAAAAGAGCGTGCGGAAGATCACATCGGCGGCAGCGTGGCTGGCCTCTGCCTCAATCTCAACCTCCCCGGGGGCGAGGCGGGCACTGGCGGCGCGCGCCGCCTCCAGCATGGCGGGAAAGGTGTCGCGCAGCCGCCCACCCTCAAAGGCGGGATCAATAATGCGCCGCTGCCGCTTCCAGGTCTCGCCATTGGTCAGGAAAACCGACTTCCCCAGAAGCGGGCGCAGACCCTCGCCGATGCGGTCGGACTTGGGAAAATCATCGGGCCGCTCATTCAGCACGAGGCGCAGGAGTTTGGGGTCATTGCAAAGATAGCTGCGAAAAAACGGCGTGCGAAATTCGGCCATCCAGGCCCGGTAGAGCTTTGCGGGCTGCGCCGAAAGGATGTCCTGACGGAACAGCCGCAGATAGCGCCAGAGCGAGACCTTCTCCGGCCGTGAGGGGGGCTTCGGGGCCGGGATCACGGGGCTGTACTCTGATATTTCGAGGCGGCACGGGTGATCCGCCCGGCCGAGGGTCTGCGCCCCCCCAACCTGTCGCGGAGCGTCATAGGCCCGGCGGTGATGCGAAAGAAATCATAGGCATCAGACCTTTGCGGCAGTCTGTCGAAGGCGCAGAGATATTGGAAATGCAGGCGGAAGAACCGCCCCCTCAGGCTGCGGCGTTTGGCCGGGCTCAGCGTCTGCGTAAAGGCGGCGGAAAGGACCAGCGGCCAGCGCTGATCGGGGGGGGCCACGCCACTGACCGCCACCGGATCACAAAGCGCAAAGGTGCAGCCGTCGGAAGGGGCGGTGACATCAATCCAGGCGATCTGATCCTGGGCCGAGAGGCGCCTCAGATCGCGGCGCAGTTCAGTGGCATCGGTCAGAAAAGAGACCATCGGCACCGCCTGCCCCAGAGAAAGAAACGACAGTTCCGCCCGCCTTTCCGGCAGGCCCTCAGCCAGCAGTCGCGACAGGGCTGAGACGCCGAGGTGAACCCCTGAGGAATGCCCGATCACCAGGACCTCATCCACGTCAGCCGCTGTCAGTGCGGCGCGGATCTTCGCAGAAAATTCGTCGATCCGGGCAGAAAGATCCGCCGGATAGGCCCCGCGCAGCCGCGCGACATAGGCGAAATCATGCATCAGATAATGCGCGAAAATGCGGCGATCGAGGCGCTGGCAGAGATGCAGAATACCCCAGACCACAAGTAGTCCCGGCCCCGCCGCCAGCCAGACCGGCAGCCATCCGGCAGCAAGACGAAAGGTCAGCCACCCGGCCACCAGCGCGGTGAACAGCTGCGCCAGCAGCACCGCCACGGGGTAAAAACTTGCAATCATCGGCCCCTTGCGCAGCCCGACCAGCGGCCAGAGCGCCCCGGAGCCGATATAGACCCGCGCCGTGCGAAGAAGCTGCAGATAGCTCGCCCCGATCCCCTCGGGCATCGCGCGGCGCACAAGGTCGTGCCAGGGCAGAACTTCATAGCGTGCGCTGACCGCGACGCCTTCCATCTTCGATGCAATTTCAAAGGCATTGCGCCCGCCCCCCGGGGCAGGCAGCAGGGTCAGTTCGTAGCCGGAAAGCCGGGCCTGCTCAGCCCCTTCGCGGCGGTAAAGCTCGCGGTAGCGGCGCGGGGGAAAGGGATCGAAGCCGGGAATATAGAAGACCAGCCGCCTGCGGACCTCTGTCATCGCCATGCCGCCCCCTCCCTCCCGGATCACCTGCGTTAAAGCAGATCAGCCCAGAGTGGCGAGAATTGGGAAGGTTTCAAGCAGCCAGAAGGCAAGCGCTGCAAATTGACCGGTCAGCATCATCAGACCAACGGTCCACAAAAGCAGCCCCGAGACGCGCTCAATCCGGTCAAGATGGCGGCGCAGGAAGCCCATACCCCCCTTCAGAGCGGGGAAAAACGCGGCGACCAGAAGAAAGGGGATACCAAGGCCCACGGCATAGCCCGCCAGCAGCAGAAGCCCGCGATGAATATCGGCCTGGGTCGCCGCCATCGACAGGATCGCCCCGAGGATCGGCCCGAGGCAGGGCGTCCAGCCAAAGGCAAAAGCCAGCCCCAGAACATAGGCGCCAAAGGCCGAGCCCCCCTGATCCCCCGCTTCAAGACGCGCTTCGCGGTCCATGAAACCGATGCGGAAAATGCCAAGGAAATGCAGGCCGAAAATCATGATCACCGCACCTGCGATGGTCACAAACCAGTCCTGATACTGCAAAAGTGCCCGCCCGATGGCAGAGGCCGCAAGTCCGAGGATCAGAAAAACGGTTGAGAGGCCAAGAACAAAGAAGAAGGCCGCCAGCAGGACCGGCCCGCGTTTGGCGGCACTGCCCTCCATATCGCGCAGCGAGACGCCGCTCATATAGGCCAGATAGGGGGGAACAATCGGCAAAACACAGGGACTGAGGAAGGACAGGAAGCCTGCAAAGCCCGCAATCATCAGGGCGGGCAGCAGCCCCGCATCCAAAACGTCAATTCCCAGCATCTTCGCCTCCAGCCCTGGTCATCGCGGGCATAACCCAAACCTCAGGCGGGGTCACGCCGGGCCGGGTCACTTTGCCGATATCGGCATAAGTTTCCCGGCCCGTGCGGTTACTCAAAGATCAGACAGCCCACCAGCCCTTGCGGCGACCCGGAGCTGCGGGCTCGGCCGCCGGAGCGGGTGCTGCAGCCGGTGCCGGTGCGGCCGCAGGTGCCGGTGCCGGAGCGGCTGCCGGTGCGACGGGGGCAACCGGTGCCTCTGCAGCAGCAGGTGCCTCAGCCTCTGCGGCAGCGGTTTTGGCTTTCGAAGTGCTGCGGGTGGCCTTCGGCTTGGCAGGCGCCTTTTCAGCCTTCGGCCTGGCGGCAGCGCGCTTCGGCTTGGCCGGAGCTTCTGCTTCTGCGGCCGGGGCCTCTGCCTCAGCGGTTTCCGCCTTCGCTTTGGTGGTGCGGCTGCGCTTCGGCTTGGCCGGAGCCTCCTCAGCAGCAACCTCTGCGGCGGCCGGAGCGGCTTCTGCAGCCGCCTTGCGGGACCGGCTGGCGCGCTTCGGCTTTGCCGGAGCCTCCTCCGCCGGGGCGTCTTCCGCCGGAGCAGCTACCACTTCCGCAGCAACCGGCTCTGCGACAGGCGCAGGCTCGCTCACGACCGGTGCGGCCGCTGCCGGCACGTCGACGGCTTCTGCAGCGACAGCGACCTCAGCCTCGTCCTCATCGGAACCGGCGTCATCACCTTCGTCCTGCTCGTCACCGGTCTCGGTGCCATTGCCCTCTGCAGCGCCGTCTTTGCCACCGCGACGACGACGACGACGACGGCGCTTCTTCTTGCCGTTGCCATCACCGGCTGCTACATCCGCAGCCGCCTCTGCCGGAACATCAGCGGTCTCTGTCGCCTCAGCACCCTCAGCCTCTGCCACGACGTCGTCTTCGACGATCACATCGTCTTCAACAACCGGCTCTTCCTCGAGATCGGGCATGACACCCGCAGCCAGCGACACCACCGGCGAAGCAGCGGCCACCACGCGGGTCGCGGTCTTGAACTTCTCGATCACATAATCCGGGCTGACGAGGGCGGGATCCGCCTCCATCCGCACGGCCATGCCGTAGCGCGACTCGATCTGTGCGATATGCTCGCGCTTGTGGTTAAAGAGGTAGTTGATGACCGCGATCGGC
Organism: Falsigemmobacter intermedius; assembly: GCF_004054105.1. Lineage (GTDB taxonomy): Bacteria > Pseudomonadota > Alphaproteobacteria > Rhodobacterales > Rhodobacteraceae > Wagnerdoeblera > Wagnerdoeblera intermedia. The sequence goes on along the minus strand of NZ_SBLC01000035.1, from coordinate 16,859 downwards.
GCTTTCAGCAGCACTTCGCGCGAGCGGCGGCGGGTGCCCTCTTCTTCCAGCGCGCGCAGGATCGCCAGAGCCTGGTTGTCATCCGAGCGGATCAGACCGGTGCCGTGGCAATGTGCACAGGGCTGCGTGGTCGATTCCAGCATGCCCGGGCGCAGACGCTGACGCGACATCTCCATCAGACCGAAGCCCGAGATGCGGCCGACCTGGATGCGGGCGCGATCGGTTTTCAGCTTGTCTTTCAGACGCTTCTCGACGGCCGCGTTGTTCTTACGCTCTTCCATGTCGATGAAGTCGATGACGATCAGACCGGCCAGGTCGCGCAGACGCAGCTGGCGGGCGATCTCATCCGCGGCTTCGAGGTTGGTCTTGACGGCCGTATCCTCGATCGAGCCCTCTTTGGTCGCACGACCCGAGTTCACATCGATGGCCACCAGCGCCTCGGTGATGCCGATGACGATGTAGCCACCGGACTTCAGCTGCACGACCGGGTTGAACATGCCGGCGAGATAGCTTTCGACCTGGAAGCGCGCAAAGAGCGGCTGTGCGTCGACATAGGGTTTCACAACACCGGCCTGGGTCGGCATGATCATCCGCATGAAGTCTTTTGCGGCGCGGTAGCCTTCGGCCCCTTCCACCAGAACTTCGTCGATTTCACGGGTGTAGAGGTCGCGGATGGTGCGTTTGATCAGATCGCCTTCTTCATAAATCGGCGCCGGAGCGTTCGATTTGAAGGTCAGCTCACGGATCTGCTCCCACAGACGGCAGAGATATTCGTAATCGCGGCGGATCTCCTGCTTGGTGCGCTTGGCACCCGCGGTGCGGATGATCAGACCTGCGCCTTCCGGCACTTCAATCTCGGCTGCGATCTCTTTGAGTTTCTTACGATCCGGCGCATTGGTGATCTTGCGCGAGATGCCGCCGCCACGGGCGGTGTTGGGCATCAGAACACAGTAGCGGCCTGCCAGCGACAGATAGGTGGTCAGGGCCGCGCCCTTGTTGCCACGCTCTTCTTTCACGACCTGGACCAGCATGATCTGCCGGACCTTGATCACTTCCTGGATCTTATATTTCTTCGGGCGCGCACGGCGCGGCTCGGGGATTTCTTCGGCGAGATCTTCTTCGCCGACGGATTCGATTTCGTCATCGAAATCGCCCGGATGGTCGAGCGCAGCATCCTCGTGGCTGTGATCGGCCTCAGCGACGGGCTGAGCAGGGGCGAAATCGGCAACCAGGGCCTCTGCCCCGGTTTCTTCGCCGAGATCCACCACATCCATGCCCGCAACTTCGGTCGACGTGACGGCATCGCCGCGGCTGGCCTCTGCCTGCGCGGGGCGCGAGCGGTGGCGCGAGCGGTGACGCTGGCGGCCGCCGTTGCCATTACCGTTGCCGTTTTCTTCTTCGGCTTCAGCGCGTTGCATCGCGCGCTCTTCTTCGATCAGCGCTTTGCGATCGGCCTGCGGGATCTGGTAATAATCCGGGTGGATTTCCGCAAAAGCCAGGAAGCCGTGACGGTTGCCACCGTAATCGACGAAAGCCGCCTGAAGCGAGGGCTCCACGCGGGTGACTTTCGCCAGATAGATGTTCCCGGCCAGCTGGCGCTTGTTTACGGTTTCAAAGTCAAATTCTTCGACCTTGTTCCCATCCACCACCACAACCCGGGTTTCTTCCGGGTGGGTGGCGTCGATCAGCATTTTTTTTGCCATTCTGTTCCATTGCCGCCCCCGCGCGGCCACAATCTGACAGGCGTAGGCCTGCATCCGATCGGGTCTGCATCAGGGGATCTGTAAGGGCGATATCCCGTCCCATGCGCGCGGGCGTGGCGGCTCCCGGCCGCCCCGTCATCCTCTGCGCCTGGTCAACAAGGATCATCGCGTTTCTTTCGCTTGCGCCCCGCACCAAAGCGCCGGGCAGTCAGTTATTCACACCTGCAGGGGCAGGCAGCTTGCGGCCTTGCGGCCATTCCGGCTGCACCAGAGGCAGAGGAACGGTCTTTTTCGTTCCTGCAGCGGCGCAGAGAATTTTCGGGCGGAAGACACTATCCGCGTAGCCGAAAACTAGCGGCAAAGCCCTGCCGAATACAATGACTTATTTTAGGGTAAAATATTTAACGATCTGTCGCGGCAGTCAGGCGATCATGCGCTGTCGCGCCGTCGGACTGCCGGATGAGCTCAGCCGGAGGGGCTTTCCCCTCCGGTCTGTGCGTTTTGTGGCGGTCTCAGACGTAATCCTGACGCTGAAGGCCATATTTGGCCATTTTTTCATTCAGCGTCCGGCGCGGCAGCGAGAGTTCTTCCATCACCGCCACGATCGAGCCTTTGTGACGGCGCATGGTGTTGTCGATCAGCATCCGCTCAAAGGCATCGACATATTCTTTCAGAGGCTTGCCTTCCGTGGTCATCGCCAGATCAGAGGCTTCATTATCCGCCATCAGCAGCGACGCGATCGAGCCCGAGCCGCGACGGTTCTGAAGCACCGCGCGCTCAACGATGTTCACAAGCTGACGCACGTTGCCCGGCCAGGGGGCCTGCAGAAGCTGAGCGGCCTCCTGGGCGGTCAGTTGCGGGGCATCGCAGCCATATTCATCGGCGAACTGATCTGCCAGCCGGGTGAACATGGTCAGGATGTCTTCGCCGCGCGTGCGGAGCGGCGGCAGGGTGATCTTCATCGCGCCAAGGCGGTAGTAAAGATCGGGCCGCAGCAGATCTTCCAGCGTTTTATCCGGCGCATGTTCATTGCAGATCGCAATGATGCGCGTCTCAGGCGGGGTGCCCTGCTCATTGATGAAGGTCAAAAGCCGCGCCTGAAGGGCGTTTGGCAGCGCCTCAATATCTTCCAGGCAGAGCGTGCCGCCGCGCGCCTCTTCGACGAGCGGCAGGGCCGCGCCTTCCGCCACCGGGCCGAAGAGTTTTTCCGACAGCGACTGCTCAGAATAAGCCGCGCAGGAGATGGTGACGAATTTGCGGCTCGCGCGCGGGCCGACCGCATGCATGGCATGGGCAACCAGGGTTTTACCGGTGCCGGTTTCCCCGTCGATCAGCACATGGCTGTCAGCCTGTCCGAGATCGAGAATATCCTCGCGCAGACGCTCCATCGCCGGGCTGGTGCCGATCAGCTTTTTCATCAGCGTTGAGCCGTCGGACAGCTCTTTACGCAAAGCCCGGTTGTCCAGCGTCAGACGGCGCTGGTTGGTGGCCTTTTTCGCCAGTTCCGTCATGCGGTCCGGGTTGAAGGGCTTTTCCAGAAAATCGAAGGCGCCGATCCGCATGGCTTCCACCGCCATCGGCACATCGCCGTGGCCGGTGATCATGATGACGGGAAGCCCCGAATCCATGCCCATCAGCTTTTTCAGCAGCGTCATCCCGTCGATACCGGGCATCTTAATGTCCGAGATCACCACGCCGGGGAAATCCGAGCCGATCGCTTTCAGCGCTTCTTCGCCCGAGGCGAAGGTCTCCGTGTCAAAGCCCGACAGCGCCAGCCACTGGCTGATCGACTGCCGCATATCGGCTTCGTCATCGACGATCGCAACTTTCATCGCGCGTGCCATTCATCCTCACTCAGCTGCCTGTGCAGTTTTATCGATGAGCGGCAGCTGCAGATCAAAGATCGCGCCGCCCTGCTCTCCGTTCCGGGCGGTCAGGCGTCCCCCCAGATCGGCGACGATTCCCGAAGAAATCGCCAGTCCAAGTCCAACCCCTTCACCGGGCTTTTTTGTGGTCCAGAAGGGTTCAAAAAGATTATCGAGATCCGAGATCCCGGGGCCATTGTCCGAGACCACCAGCCGCGCCGTATCCCCTGTCGTCACGATCAGATCGATCTGCGGCAGGGCCACATCACGGGTGGCGTCGAGCGCATTGCGCAGAAGGTTGATGATGACCTGCTCCAGCCGGATGCGGTCGGCCATGATCATCACCGGCTCTTTCGGAACCTGACGGTTGATCCGCACCCGTTTGGTTTTCAGCTGCGGCTCCATCATGGCCAGAGCTTCCGAGATGCAGGCTTTGAAATCCACCGGGGCAAAAGCCTCGCCCCCCTTGCGGGCATAGGATTTCAGCTGGCGGGTAATCGCGCCCATGCGGTCGATCAGATCGTCGATCCGCTGGAAAGAGGCCAGCGCCTCATCGCCCTTACGGCGCTGCAGCAACAGACGCGCCCCGGCCAGATAGGTCTTCATCGCGGCCAGGGGCTGGTTCAGTTCATGGCTGACCGCAGCCGACATTTCCCCCAGAACCGCAAGTTTTGAGGATTGTGCAAGGGTCTGCTCAGCCACGGCGAGGTTCTGTTGCATGCGCTCCCGCTCTGCAATTTCGCGGCGTAAACGCGCGGCCAGCCGCCGCAGTTCCTCACTCTCACGCTGAAAGACCCGGCTCTGGCTTCGGGCCTGGCGCGACAGCCAGTAAAATCCGCCCGCCAGCAGCAGCGCAAAGCCCATGATTTCCAGCGCAAGGAAAGTGTTCACCTTCTCGCGCACCGTGTCGTAGCGCGAGAACATCACCATCTGCCAGCCGCGAAACGGCACCCGCGCCTCGACCTGCATCACCGCCTCACCGCTGAGCCAGACATCGGCCGGGTTCTGCGTCCAGTCTGCCGTCATCTGGAAGGCACGCTGCAGAGCGGTTGGCGCATCGCGCACCCGCAGAGCCTCAGGCAGCGCCAACCCGCGCCAGCGCGGCTCTGTGGCAAGAACCACGGTGCCGTCACTGTCCATCACCGCGACCGCATCCGCCCAGCCCGACCAGGCCCGCTCATATTTTGCGAGATCGACCTCGACAACGATGACGCCGCGCGAGAACCCCTCAGAAAACGCTGAGCGCGAGAAGCTGAAACCATAGCCCCCTTCATCGCGCGGCCAGGAGGTGAAGATCGTCTCCCGCCCGGCAGCGGCTTCCTGAAAATAGGGCTTTTCGCTGTGGGTGGTGCCCAGCCGCTTGCGGTCGGAAGAGGCGACGACGCGGCCCTCTTCGTCCAGAAGCATCAGAGCTGCCGTGCCCAGCTCACTTTGCAGATCAATCAGCCGCTGCGAGGTCACCGAGTAATCGGCCTTATCCAGGGCCCCGGTCAGCGCCGGGTCCCGTGACAGCAGGATCGGCACGACCGAGCTGCGCTGCAGCTCCGACATCAGGTTGCCGGTATAAAGCGCGAGCCGCAGTTCAGAGCGCGAGCGCGTCGTCTGCGAATAGCGGTCTGTGAGGAACTGATGCGTAAACCAGACCACCGCAATGGCCAGCGCCACAACACCCAGGGCCAGGCAACGCAAAATCAGCGTGCGACGTTTTCCGTCGCGCGCTGCGTGATCATCGGTGTCGTCAAGCTCTGCCCCGGTCATGCGGGCATCTTATGGCGGGGCGACCCCCGCCACAAGCGGCAGGCCTTATGCCAGCGCCATCGCCCCGGCCAGTGCGCGGAACATCGCCTGACCGTCGGTATTGCCGACCATCGGATCAGCGGCACGCTCAGGGTGCGGCATCATACCGAGGACGCGGCGGTTTTCCGACAGAATGCCCGCGATATCCGCCGCGGCCCCGTTGGGGTTATCGGTATAGGTAAAGGCCACACGACCGTCGCCTTTCAGACGCGCGATCGTCTCAGCATCGGCCTGGAAGTTGCCATCGTGGTGCGCGATCGGCAGCGCGATCTGCTCACCGACTTTATAGCCTGCGGTGAAGGCGCTCTCGGCCGTCACGGTCAGGCCGATGGTGCGGCAGATGTATTTCAGACCCGTGTTGCGCATCAGCGCGCCCGGCAGCAGGCCGCTTTCGGTCAGGATCTGGAAGCCGTTGCAGATGCCCAGAACATAGCCGCCGCGGGCCGCATGGGCACGAACGGCATCCATCACCGGAGCGCGGGCCGCAATCGCGCCGCAGCGCAGGTAATCGCCATGGCTGAAACCGCCCGGCACGCCCACGACATCGACGCCCTGGGGCAGCTCGCTGTCTTTGTGCCAGATGCGGGCGACCTCATATCCGGCCTTCTCAAAGGCGGTGGCGAGATCACGGTCGCAGTTGGACCCCGGGAAGGTGATGACAGCGGCTTTCATGGCGGTCTCCGGTCGCATGGTGTGCTTGGCGCCTCCATATACCGGGAAAACGTCCGCCGCCAGCCCCGGACCGCCGAAAGGCGCCGCATGTGTGACAAAGCACCGGCCCGAGCCCTGCCCGCGCAGGCCCGCACCCCCTGCCGGACGGACAGGGCGGTTCTGCGACAATAGGCGGTCGAGCCGGGGATTTGCACAGAGGTGCCTTTCCGGTAAAGACAGGGCCAGCAAGGAGGCCTCATGGCTGATATTCTGTTCTGGGTGATCACCCTCGCCCTCGCTTTTGCCGTTATCGGACTGATGCTCGCCGCCGCGGCGCGCGGGCGGGACGGCGCAACTGCCGCTTCTGCCGATCTGAAAGTCTATAAAGACCAGCTGCGCGATGTCGCCCGCGATCTTGAACGCGGGCTGATCGCCGAAGAAGAGGCCGAAAGGCTGCGCACCGAGATCGGTCGCCGCATCCTGGCCGCCGATACCACGCAGCGCGCCGCCGCCGGTCAAAGCCGGCGCGGCCCCTCGCAACTGGTGACCCTGCTGAGCATTCTGCCGGTGATCCTGATTGCGGGTTATGGCGTCTATTATATGAAGGGCCATCCCGAGCTCGCCGACCAGCCGATGGCGCAGCGGCTGTCGGCTGCGGCGGAACTGCGCGCCGCCCGTCCGTCTCAGGCTGAGGCAGAAGCGATCGCCGCTGCCGCCCGCGGCCCCCTGCCCGAGCCTGCTGATCCGCGCCATGCCGAACTGGTGGCGCAGCTGCGCAAGGCCGTAGAGGCTCGTCCCGATGACATCGACGGACAGCGGCTTCTGGCACGCAATGAGGCGCTTCTGGGCAATCTTGGGGCCGCCGCTGCCGCTCAGGGCCGCGTCAATGCCCTGATGGGCGAGCGGGTCAGCCTCAGCGATCTGGAGGCCCAGGCCGATATGATGATCATGGCCGCCGGCGGCCGTGTAACCCCTGAGGCGGAAGAGGTGCTGACCCGCATCCTTTCGCTGGATCGCAGCAATGGCCTTGCGCGTTATTACTCAGGTCTCTCACTGGCTGAGACCGGCCGCTATGACCTGGCCTTCCGCTTCTGGGCGCCGCTTTGGGTGGACAGCCGCGAGGGCGACCCCTGGGTTCCCTTCCTGCAAAGCCAGCTGCCGGATCTGGCCTGGGCGGCCGGTCAGCACCGCTATGAACTGCCGGCCCTGACCCCGGGCACCCGCGGCCCGGATGCGGCGGCCATTGAGGCGGCTGCGGACATGACCCCGGAAGCCCGGATGGAGATGGTGCGCTCAATGGTGGACGGTCTGATGACGCGTCTTGGCGCAGAGGGCGGAAGCTCCGAGGAATGGGCGCAGCTGATCCGCTCGCTGGGGATCCTGGGCGATGAGGCCCGGGGTCGTGCGATCCTCCTTGAAGCGCGCGAGCGTTTCGTGGCACGTCCCGATGATCTGGCGCGGATCAACGCGGCCGGAAAAGCGGCGGGATTTGAATGAGCGGCTACGACGACCTGAGCGAATTTGCAGCGGTGCTGCCCCGGTTCGGCGCGCTTGCCGGGCTTGATCTGGGCACCAAAACCATTGGTTTTGCCGTCTCCGACAGCTTCCGCTCGGTCGCCTCGCCGATCACCACGATCCGGCGCAGCAAGTTCACCGAAGACGTGGCGCAGCTGCTGAAGCTCTGCGTGGAACGCGAAATAGCGGGGCTGGTCATCGGCCTGCCCCGCAATATGGACGGCTCTGAAGGCCCGCGTGCGCAGTCGACGCGGGCCTTCGTGCGCAATCTGGCGAAACTTTCGCCGCTGCCGGTCGCCTATTGGGATGAGCGGCTGAGCACCGTGGCTGCGGAACGCGCTTTGCTTGAGGGCGATACCTCGCGCAAAAAGCGGGCTGAGGTGATCGACCAGGTCGCAGCGGGCTATATCCTGCAGGGTGCGCTGGACCGGCTGTCCCATCTGTCGCGCGACTGACAGGCGGAAGAAGCCGATGGACAGCCCCTGCATCAATATCTGCAGTTTACGCGGTGACGGCCTGTGTTCGGGCTGCTGGCGCAGCCTTGATGAGATCGCGGGCTGGACGCAGATGACGGAGCGGGAGCGCAGGCGGATCATGGCCGAACTGCCGGGCCGGGCGGCCGCTGATGATAAAGCTGTGATTTCATATTCCACGGCGGAAGGCTAACTTCTCCAGCGGCGGGCCGCGCCTTTTGCGCGGGCCCCCAGTGATGGAGGCTCTCCCTTGTATCTCCGGCTCCGGCAACTCCGGTATGTGCTGCTGGCGGTGGCACTCAGCGCGTGCACCACCAGCGTCTCCTATGACCCCTACCCCGTACACAGTCATTGCCACCCGGGCGACCGGCGCTGCCATAAGCTACGCCCCATGCCCTACCCCGGGCATCCCGCGCGGCCACCCGCCCATGTGCAGGTCTGGCACCAGCCCGGCCCGGCCGCACGGCCCCTCGTCGTGCAGCGGCAGGACAGACAGGCCCCCCCGCCCTTTGCGCAGCGGCAGGAGCGACCCGGGCCGGGACCCGGGGCAGAACGACGGCTCCGGCGCGACCCGCCGCAGAGGCCCGCCGAAATGCGTGAACGGCGTGACCGGCGCGACGACAGATCTGCCCCGCAGGCGCGCAGAGAGCGGGAGCACGCCCGTCCACAGCCGCCCCACGAGCGTCCGGAGACGGGCGAGCAGCGCCCCGATCGCCGCGAGTCTGGTGCAGGCGGGGGCCGTCCCCCGCGTGTGGGGTTCTGACCCCTCCGCCGCCGCGCGATCCCCGAAGCAATAAAAAGCCGCCGCAGATATCTGCGGCGGCTTTCGGTCTTTCTCCGGTGCTCAGACGAGCGGCTGTGCGCGCTCGACCAGGCGGGCGAAGAAACTCGCGCCGATCGGAGCGGCTTCGTCGTTGAAATCATAGGCCGGGTGATGAAGCCCCGGGCCTTCACCCGTTCCCATGAAGAGATAGGCCCCGGGGCGGGCTTCGAGCATATAGCTGAAATCCTCGGCACCCATTTCGCGGGTCACGCGGGCGTCGACCAGATCTGCGCCCGAAATTTCGCGCGCGACTTCGGCGGCGAAATCCGCTTTGGCGGCATCATTGATGGTGGGCGGATAGCCACGCTCATAATTGACGTCGATGCTGACGCCGTAAGCTGCCGCATGACCTTCGAGGATCGCGCGGATCCGGGCCTCTGCCATATCGCGGATTTCAGGGTTAAAGCTGCGGATGGTTGCCGTCATCATCGCGGTTTCCGGGATGATATTGGTGGCCGTTCCGCCGTGGATCTGTGTGACCGAGATCACCAGGCTGTCGTTGGGATCCGTGTTGCGCGCCACGATGGTCTGCAGCGCCATGGCCATGCCGGTGACTGCAATCAGCGGATCCACCAGTTCATGCGGGTTGGCGGCATGGCCGCCCTTGCCGGTGACGGTCAGCCAGAGCGTATCAACGGCGGCCATCAGCGGACCCGGCGTGGTGACGAACTGCCCGAGGGGGCGGTTCGGCGCGTTATGGATGCCGTAGACCTGAGAGATGTTGAAGCGGTCCATGACCCCTTCTTTCACCATGACCTCACCGCCGCCGCCTTCTTCTTCGGCGGGCTGGAACATGAGGACGACTTTGCCGGCGAAGCGGCGGGTCTCGGTGAGATATTTTGCCGCACCAAGAAGCATGGTCACATGGCCGTCATGACCGCAGGAATGCGCCCGGCCTTCGATCTTTGATGCATGTTCGGCGCCGCTGGTCTCAATGATCGGCAGCGCATCCATATCGGCGCGCAGCCCGATCACCGGACCCGGGGCCGCGCCGTTGATCACCGCGACGATGCCGGTTTTTGCGATGCCGGTGTGGATCTCATCGACCCCGATTTCACGCAGGCGTGCTTCAATAAAAGCAGCGGTTTCGAAGCAGTCGAACTCCAGCTCAGGATGAGCGTGAAGGTGGCGGCGCCAGCCTTTCATCTCGTCAGCAAAGGCGGCAATCCGGTTCAAGACGGGCATCTGATAGACTCCTGGGGCCGTTCAGCGATATTCGGCACTGACCGTATTAGCTGAGGGCCGTTCCATGCAAAACCCCGCACAGGCAGATCTCATCCATGACCGCAGCGCCGGGGTGGCGCGGCTGCTGGCCATTATGGAGGCCCTGCGCCACCCGGTTCATGGCTGTCCCTGGGATGTGAAACAGACCTTCACCTCGATCACGCCCTATACCATCGAGGAGGCCTATGAGGTGGTGGATGCCATCACCCGCGAGGCCTGGGATGAGCTGCCGGGGGAGCTGGGGGATCTGCTTTTGCAGGTGGTCTTTTACGCCCGGATGGCCGAAGAAGCCGGCCGGTTTGATTTTGACACCGTGGTGCAGTCGGTCTGCGATAAGATGGTGTCGCGCCATCCGCATGTCTTTGGCGATCAGTCGAATGACAAATCCCCCGAGCAGCAGAAAGCGGACTGGGAGACCCTGAAGGCGGCAGAGCGCGGTGAGGCCCGGGTTCTCGACGGCGTGGCCCAGGGGCTTCCGGCGCTGACGCGGGCGGTGAAGCTGCAAAACCGCGCGGCGCGGGTGGGCTTTGACTGGCCGGAGACGGTTCAGGTTCTGGATAAACTCCTGGAAGAGAGCCGCGAACTGGTAGAGGCGAAAGACAGCCTTGGCCCTCAGGAGATGGCAGAGGAATTCGGTGATCTGATGTTTGTCATGGCCAATCTGGCGCGGCATCTGAAGATCGACCCTGAGGCAGCACTTCGCGCGGCCAATGCGAAATTCACGCGCCGCTTCAATCACATCGAAGATGTTCTGAAAGCAGATGGCCGCAGCCCGGCTGAGAGCACTCTGGCGGAGATGGACCGGATCTGGGACGCGGCAAAGGCTTTGGATAAGGCCGGGAAGCTGTGAGTGCAGATCCGCGCCGGGGTCCTCAGGCGGGAGGCCTGTTAAAAGAATGAGTATTTAAGAAAAGCCAAAGCGGGGAGGCCGCACTTTTGGGGCGAGCGGCGGTTTTTTGCTTGCGGGACGCAGAGAACAAAGGCAGACCATAGCCATGAGCAAGTCATCTCCCACCTTCTCCTGCGCCTCCTGCGGCGCGGTTTATCGCAAATGGGCCGGGCGCTGCGACAGCTGCGGCGAATGGAACACCATCTCGGAGCAGGCGCCTTTGTCGAAAGGGCCGGGCTCGAAGACTTTGTCGCAGCGCGGCAAGACCATTCCTCTGACCGATCTGGCGCATGAAGAGGCGCCGCCGCCGCGGATTGCAAGCGGGATGGAGGAATTTGACCGCGTGCTGGGCGGCGGGTTGGTTCCGGCCTCGGCCATTCTGGTGGGCGGCGATCCCGGGATCGGGAAATCGACGCTGCTGTTGCAAGCGGCGGCGAGCTTTGCGCAGAATGGCGCGAAGGTGCTTTATATCTCGGGCGAGGAGGCTTCGGCGCAGGTGCGGCTCAGGGCGCAGCGGCTGGGGCTTGGAGAGGCGCCGGTGAAGCTGGGCACGGAGACGGCTCTGCGCGATATTCTGACCACGCTGGATGAAGAGGCGCCGGATCTGGCGATCATCGATTCCATTCAGACCATGTGGCTCGATACCGTGGAAGCGGCGCCCGGTTCCGTCAGCCAGGTGCGGGCGGCGGCCCATGAGCTGGTGACCTTTGCCAAGCGCAAAGCGGTTTCTGTGATTATTGTGGGCCATGTCACCAAAGAGGGCCAGATCGCGGGCCCGCGCGTGGTGGAGCATATGGTCGATACGGTGATTTATTTTGAGGGGGAGCGCGGGCATCAGTTCCGCATTCTGCGCTCGGTGAAAAACCGCTTCGGGCCTGCCGCAGAGATCGGCGTTTTTGAGATGACCGGTCAGGGGCTGGCGGAAGTGTCGAACCCTTCGGCGCTGTTTTTATCCTCGCGCGATGCCCCGGCCCCGGGGTCGGTGGTTTTTGCCGGGATTGAGGGCACGCGGCCGGTTCTGACCGAGATTCAGGCCCTGGTCTCGCCGGCGCCGCCCGGCTCGCCGCGCCGGACTGTGGTGGGGCTTGATTCTGGGCGTCTTTCGACCATTCTGGCGGTCCTGGAGGCGCGCTGCGGCATCCCGTTTACCGGGCTGGATGTCTATCTGAACGTGGCCGGTGGCATGCGCATCGCGGAGCCTGCGGCGGATCTGGCCGTGGCGGCAGCCCTGCTCTCGGCCCGCGAGGATGTGTCCATTCCGCCGGATATGGTGTTTTTTGGCGAGATTTCCCTGTCCGGCGCGCTGCGTCCGGTGTCACAGACGGAAAATCGGTTGAAAGAAGCGCAGAAACTTGGTTTTTCACAGGCTGTCGTGCCGTCCCGTTCCCGGCTCGGGGATGCGGAGGGGATGCAGATTAAAACGATGACCGATCTGATTTCGGTTGTCGGGGACATGTTCGGCGCGGGATAAACCCGGCCGGGGGCGCGAAAAGCGCCTGCAGGAGATGAATGATGGATGGTTTCACCCTGATTGACGCGATCGTGGCTGCGGTCATCGTCCTGTCGGCGATCCTGGCCTATTCGCGCGGTCTGGTGCGCGAGGCTCTGGCCATTGCGGGCTGGGTCGTGGCGGCGATCCTTGCCTTTATGTTCGCCCGCCAGGCCGAACCGCTGATCCGTGAGATTCCCATGGTGGGGGATTTCCTGCGTGACAGCTGCGAATTGTCGACCATCGGCGGATTTGCCGCAGTCTTTGCGGTCGGGCTGATTATCATGGCGCTTTTCACGCCGCTGTTCTCCTCGATCGTGCAGCGCTCGGTTCTGGGCGGGATCGACCAGGGGCTGGGCTTCCTGTTCGGTGTGCTGCGCGGCGTGCTGCTGATTGCGGTGGCTTTCATCGTCTATGACCGGGCGGCCGGCGGCGAAGCCATTGCCATGGTCGATCAGTCGCGTTCGGCACAGGTCTTTGCGAGCCTCAAATCCTCGCTCGAAAGCAACATTCCGGCGGATGCCCCCGGCTGGGTCGTCAGCCGCTATGAATCGCTGGTCGGCCATTGCAGCGCCCCGGCGACCGGCACCCCGGCTGCGCAACCGGCGGGCAACTGAGACAATCTTCCCTTCGTGACGTGACACCGCCTGAACAAGGCGTTAAGGAGGCTCCGAACCGAGACCGGATTCGGAGCCTTCCTATGAATATCCTCCCAGGAACCCCCTTCGACTGCGCCGTGGACGGCGATAAGCTGAAGGAAGAATGCGGTATCTTCGGCGTGACAGGCGTCCATGACGCTTCGAACTTTGTCGCGCTCGGCCTGCATGCGCTGCAGCATCGCGGTCAGGAAGCCGGTGGCATCGTCTGCCATGACCCGATCCAAGGCTTCAACTCGGCCCGCCGCTTTGGCTATGTCCGCGATAACTTCACCCGCGCCGATGTGATGAAGGGTCTGCCCGGCCCGATCGCCATCGGCCATGTGCGCTATTCGACCGCAGGCTCCAAGGGCGCGACCGCGATCCGCGATGTTCAACCCTTCTTCGGCGAGTTTTCCATGGGCGGTTGTGCGGTTGCCCATAACGGCAATCTGACCAATGCCGCCGCGCTGCGCCGCGAGCTGATTGAGCGCGGCTCAATCTTCCAGTCGTCCTCGGATTCGGAATGCATCATTCACCTGATGGCCCGCTCGATCCAGACGACTCTGGCGGAGCGTCTGAAAGACGCGCTGCGCCGCGTTGAGGGGGCGTTCTCGGTCATCGCCATGACGCGCACCAAGCTGATCGGTGTGCGCGATCCGATGGGCGTTCGTCCGCTGGTTCTGGGCCGTATCGGCGAAGGCTGGGCACTCTCGTCAGAGACCTGCGGTCTGGACATCATCGGCGCTGAATTTGTGCGCGAAATCGAGCCGGGCGAGATGGTCATCATTGAGAACGGCCATCTCAAGTCGCATCGTCCTTTCGCCCCGGCCCCTTCGCGCTTCTGCATCTTTGAGCATGTGTATTTCTCGCGTCCCGACAGCAGCTACGGCGGCCGTTCGGTCTATGAGGTGCGTCGCAACATCGGGATTGAGCTGGCGAAAGAAGCCCCGGTTGAAGCCGACCTGGTCTGCCCGGTCCCCGACAGCGGCACCCCGGCGGCCATCGGTTTCTCGCAACAGTCGGGTATTCCCTTCGCGCTTGGCATCACCCGCAACCAATATGTGGGCCGGACCTTCATCGAGCCGACCGAGCAGATCCGCAACATGGGTGTGCGCCTGAAGCTCAACGTCAACCGCTCGCTCATCAAGGGCAAGCGCGTTGTGCTGGTTGACGACTCGGTGGTGCGCGGCACGACCTCGCGCAAGATCAAGGATATGATCCTTGATGCCGGCGCAGCAGAGGTTCACTTCCGCATTGCCTCACCTCCGACCGCCTGGCCCTGCTTCTACGGGGTGGATACACCTGAGCGCTCAAAACTTCTGGCAGCAACCATGTCAGAAGATGAGATGCGCGACTGGATCGGTGTGGACAGCCTGCGCTTCATCTCGCTCGACGGTCTCTACCGCGCTGCCGGTGAAGCCGATGGTCGCAACCCCGAGGCCCCGCGCTATTGCGATGCCTGCTTCTCGGGGGATTACCCCATTGCCCCGGCCGACAAGCTGAAAGAGGGCTTCGAGATGAAAGAGCCCGCAGAGTAAACTGCGGCTGGGTTGAAAGGCCGCCGCTGGCGGCCTTTTTTCTGTGCAACTCCACCCAGGGGCCCGAAGTGCCCCGAACTTGCCTTAAGACAGGATGCGCCGCTGATGACCTCCGCTTCTGCCAAAATCGCTCTCGTAACCGGTGCTTCGCGTGGCCTTGGGGCCGCTATGGCTGAGGGGCTTGCGGCCCGCGGCTGGCATGTGGTTGCCGTGGCCCGCACCGTTGGCGGCCTGGAAGAGGTCGATGACCGCCTGCGCGCTCTTGCCCTGCCCGGCGCCGGCGCGCTGACGCTTGCGCCGATGGATATCACCAATGATGATGCCATGCGCCACCTCTGCCGCTCGGTGCATGACCGCTGGGGCCGGCTGGATCTCTGGATCCACAGCGCCATCCACGCCGCCCCTTTGAGCCCGGCGGGGCATCTGGACCAGAAAGACTGGGACAAATCCGTTAATATCAACATCCGCGCCACCGGCATGCTGATCCCCATGGTCGAGCCGCTGCTGCGCGCCTCAGCGGAGGGCACGGCGCTTTTCTTTGACGATCCCCGGGCCGGGTCGAAGTTCTTCTCCGCCTATGGCGCTTCCAAAGCCGCACAGATCGCCCTCGCGCGATCGTGGCAGGCAGAGACCGCGACCACTGCCCCGCGTGTGCTGATCGAGACGCCCCGCCCCCTCGCCACCGCGACTCGCGCCCGATTTTTCCCCGGCGAAGACCGCGCGCCTCTGGCGCAGCCGCGTGATGAGGCCGAACGCCTTATCTCTTTGATCTGAAAGTGCGGATTTCCTGTGATTGCCCCTTGCAAGGGGCAATCACAAGGCGCTAAAATCCCTCTGCGCGGGTATGATGTAATGGTAGCCTGTCAGCTTCCCAAGCTGAACGCGCGGGTTCGATTCCCGCTACCCGCTCCAGATGATCCAATTGAGCTCCATATTTTTCAATAACTTCCGTGACATAGTTGTCGTTCCGGTGCACATTTAGGCACACATGGGGCACACATGGGTCTTATCTTGAAGTACGTTGAGAGAACCAAAGCGGGCAGTTGGCAATATCCCCGCCGCGTTCCGAAAGATGTCAGCCCTCTGATTTCTAAGCGAGAGTTCAAGCGCAAACTGGGCGATTCTGAGCGTGAGGCGCTGAAGGCATGGCCCGCGTTCCATGCGCAGGTAGAACGCGAGATTGAGAACGCCTGCAAAGGCTTAGTCCGTGCAACCGTTGATTCCTCCACTGCTCTGGAGGCCTATCAGCTTGCCCGGCAGCACGTGAAAAATCTTGAGGCTTCGGGCTTTATCAGCGTGACAAATGGTCTGCTGCCGAGGAAATTATCCAGCGCTATCCGGTGGACTCTGAGACTGACACGCCCATCGGTGCGAGCGAGGTCGACACCAACACGATCAACATGCTGCGCGGTGGCAGGGCTACGCCTAAAGCTCCGGAGCCCACCCTGAATGATGCGAGAAACCTCTACCTGAAAGAGCACCTGCGGCCGGATCAGCCAGAGACCGACAGCCGCGTGATCGGTTTCGCCAACCGGGTTATTGGTGTGCCCCCACTGAGTGGTCCGGTTCTATTGTTAGTGCATTGTCGGTCTCCGGTCTATTTGGACGTAGGTCGCCGGAGCTGGTGGTCGGTAGCGCACCGCGCTGTGCGGCCTGGCGTTGTTTCAGTGCCTGCGCCACCTTTCGATCAGGATCTGTGCCTCGCTCAAGGTGTGGAAGACTTCGCCGTTGAGCAGCTCGTCCCGGAAACGGGCGTTGAAACTCTCGCAGTAAACGTTCTCCCACGGTGAGATCCTGGCGCAATTAAAGCCGTCTTGGCACCCACCACGGTGATCCACGCCTGCACTTTTTTGGCAACAGATTCGGCGCCATTGTCTGACCGTATGAACTCAGGCGGGCCACGCAGGATGAACAGATCGGTCAAAGCATCGACGACGTCTGTCGAGTTGAGCCTGCGTTTGACGCGGATCACCAGCGCCTCCCTCGTGAACTCGTCGATGATATTGAGCGTTCGGAAAATCCGCCCATCCAGCGTTCGGTCCTGGATAAAATCATAGGACCAGACGTCGTTGGGGCGCTCTGGTCTCAGTCGAACGCAGGACCCATCGTTCAGCCAGAGCCGCCCCTTCTTGGTCTGCTTTTGCGGAACTTTCAGCCCCTCCCGCCGCCAGATCCGTTCAACCCGTTTATGGTGTGATTTTCCGCGCAGAACTGACCCGGGATTTCCATCGAGAAGTGACCCACCTTTGATTAT
>NZ_SBLC01000034.1 GCF_004054105.1 Falsigemmobacter intermedius | reverse complement strand
TTCTCTGATATCTGGTTCTGATATCTGACTATGCTTAAGCTCGGCTGTAGCAATTGCTTCCCGCGCATTGATGTTTTTCAATGCGTTAGCGGTTCCGCCCTTCTTTCCAGCGGTCTTCCGTTCCTGCGATATCGAAACCGCTTTTTGGTGCTCTTTCGTCAGTCGGGCGTTGGTGATTACCTCACCCTCGATCGCGAAAAACTCGCTGATCTCTGCCCAGATTTGCTGCCAGCGCTTCGGGCTGACGCGGCAGACGCGAGCCAGTTTCGCCGGGTCGTTCGGCAGGCTTGCGCCATTGCGCCACATCGTCATGAGCAGGAGTAGGTATGCCCCGTGCTGCTCGGTGGTGAGGTGCAGGGTGTCGGCCAGATAGTCACCGACATAGAGCTGCATGAAAGGTGCACTGCTCATGGGAAAACCTCCCCGTGGGGTTCAGTCTCTTTGGTCGGGATGGCCCCACTCAGCCAGCTTGGCACGCACGTCCTCGATGCTCTTAACCACCGCAACGCGGTAGCCGAGGCGCGAGAGTTCGGCGTGAACAACCTTCTGCTCAGGGGTGGCGTAGTTGCCCTTAGCCTTCACTTCGAAGAACAGGGGGCCGTGGAAGGTGAAAGCCACGAGGTCTGGAAAGCCCACGGCCATGCCGAGGTGCTTGTGCTTGGCGATCTGGCGGGCAACTGCGGCGCCGGCCATGCCAAACTCATTCGGGCTGTGGTGGATCACCGGATTGCCGAACAGGACGCTCCGAAGGAAGCCCAGCACGGCAAGGTGAACCTTACGCTCAGGTGACTGGCGCGCGGTCATATCAACGAACCTTGGCGAGGATCTGGTGACGGTCGAGATACCGGGCCACCAGATCGGGATTGCGATTGCACTGGCGCTCGGCCCGGCGTCCCAGATCGACGGTCGGACCAAAGCTGTTCGACAGCGTCAACGTGGGCGAGACAGGCCCAGACATAGCCGCGCTGCTTTTGCTCTGAGAGCAGTCCGGGCAGCCGATAACCACGGCAGCTAGGCGCTTGGCAGAGGCGACAAGGGCCCACACTTAAGCGCCCCGTTGCGGCCTGCGGCCTTGAAAATGGCCGATTAACCGCCATCTGTGATGCATGTTGTGCAACATTACCTACCACCCCGAAAGGAGGAAGGCTCGTCTTTAACCCAGCTTGTCGCCTGAATTGCTCCGCGGGTTTGCCGCTCAATTCGCGCCGCAAGACGCAAGCTGGGGATCATTTTCCCTGCCGCAAGTCGAGAAACAATGCTGGGGTCAACACTGACGGACCGCGCAAAATCGCGGTGAGACAGGCCGTTCTCTTCGAGAAATTTTGCGAAATCCGACATGAGGATTAAGATGCACAATATGCATCAATCAGTCAACAGCATTAATGCACGTGGTGCATTTGCATCACACATGCACATGATGCATGATTTATGCATGAATTTGAAACACATCAGAGCCGCCAGAAAGATGTCACAGCGCGAACTCGCCGCGCTGGCTGGCGTTGATCAGTCGACAATTCAGCGTGCTGAAACCATGCATCACACGGCAAAGCTGGATACCTACAAGCTTTGCGCCCAAGTGCTGGGCGTCACATTGGAGGATATCTTTGCCGAAGATCGCGATGTCGCCGAAATAGCCCTGGTCAGAGCATACCGTAACGCTGATGAGCGTGGGCGCAGGCTGCTGATGAAGCTTGCGGAAGAGGCAGCAGCCCTTCCTCCTGAGCACGACGAATAAACCAAATCAGTTGGGCGTCTGTGAGTCCTGAGAGCTTTTGTGCAAACCCAACCTCCCGTGACGGGGTTGGGTTTTTTCGTGGCCTGCCATAACTGCGCATTTTAACTCCATCTTTTGAAAAATAAGCACTCCCGTTGGCGCGGGAGCCCATAATCTGCAGATCGGGTCATGCGGCAGCTTATGCTGGCGGTTCGGTGTCATTGCCCGGCTCGATATTGAGAACATAGCAGGAACAGGTGCGGGGGTGTCAACTGAAAGAAGCACCGTTTGAAGCTCACTCTTGGATGGCGATAGTGATCGTGCTTATGATCTTGGACCGCTTATGCGAGGAAAAGGTATGACAGAGACAGAAGCGGTTCCTGACTTGATCGCGGCGCACAATGAGCGGGTCAAAATGCGGGCGAATTTTATGAACGCACTGAGCATCGGCCTGATCGGCTTCGCCTTTCTTCGCCCGCTCGCGGAGGGGCAGCTATTTGCCGGCTGGCATACCGTGCCGCTTCCCCCCGATAATGTGGAGCCATCTGGGGCTGAGCTTCCGGCTGGCACGGTGGATTTTCTCCTGGAGATGGAGACACATTACCCGACCCCCAACCGCATCGATCAATTTCTATACCAAGCCCCACCTTTCTCTGGTATCTTTGAATGGGTCCCTATGTGGACGGTCTGGGTTGCTTTGGGTGTGGCCTTGCACTTCGCCGCTCAGAGGCCGCTCCGTAAGCTTAAGAAGGAGGTGAAGAAATGACTTGGTTCGACGTGATCGCGCCGTTCGTGATCTTCCTCATCGGTATGGGGGTGATGCTGCACGGTGAATGGGACACCAAAAGGTTTGAACGGGAGATGAAAGACCTTCACGCCCGGAAGCGCACTTTCCCAGCCGAATGAACTTCCCAAACATGCCCCTGCCAGCCCGCCCTCCGGCGGGCTTTTTGTTGTTTGGAAGCATGCATAGGCTGAAAAATTCCTCTTCCACGCACGTCACGGATGCGTGATGATCTGTGAATTCATGGGAGTGAACGTTGATGCTTAAGAAAACGATGGCGGTAGTTCTGACCGCATCCTTCGTGGCAGGCTGCGTGCAGCCGCTGGAAGAATACCGGCCGGTTGTGGATCCGGGCAGGACCAACGCTGCAAAATTCGAACGCGATCTGACTGCCTGCCGGAGCGTAGCAAAGCAAGCTGAGGCAGATTACACGAAACGCCAGCAGGAACAGATGGGAGCCAACATCATGGCCGGCATCTTGATTGGTGCAATTGCAGGTGCGGCTATCGGCGACAGCAGTAACTATGCCGCTGCGGGGGCTGCCTACGGTGCAGGAGCCGGTGTAGCAGCTACCGATACCGAGCTGGCACATGGCGGGCCGCGCCGGATTATTGATCGTTGCATGACGGAGCGGGGCCACAAAATCCTGAACGATCTCGGTAAGGGTTGATCTTCAGACACCAGTGTTGACACCGAAGCCCCGCCACGCGCGGGGCTTTTTGCTTCCACACATCCGTAAAATTATGATGCACATTATGCATAAAAAGTATTGACGCAATGATGCATAATGTGCATCCTGATCTCATCAGGGCGCGACACATGAGCCGCCTGACACCCCAGATGGAGATCCGAAATGCCCCGCAAGACCGACTTCTCTGTAACCCCGGCTGGCGCCGTTATCCGCGCCGCTCTGCTTGAAGAATACCGCTTCCCGACCGCCCGTCCGGTGAAGCTTGAACCCCTGCCCGCGCCGCTCACCGTGATCGGCCACAACCGCCTCCGGGGCTTTGCTCCTGTCGAGGCCCAGCCGACCCGGGTGCACTGATGGGCAGCAACCTCACCAAGGCGCAATACGCGGCAGAGCGTCTGGCCGCTGCGGCGAGTGCGGCCTACTGGCTGGAGGCCGCTGGCTCTGACTGGGCCGAGGTCAAACGCAACGAGGCCCGCGACCGCTTTCTGGAACTGGCTGAGCTTCTCGGCTTCGGGGTCAGCCCGATCATCACCACGGCTGCGGCATGAAACATTGGCGCGCAGACCCCACAACAGATGCGCGCCCTTCCTGGCATGACCGCTCGCCGGACATCGATGCGCAGAGGCTCATCTGGGAGCAGGAGGACGCGACGAGGCTTCACGCCCTCCTTGATAAGCACAACGGCCCGCCGCGCGATGGGTTCCAGCCCGGCGACCTCCCCTGCCCCCAATGCCACGGCCAGCGCATCGTTCAGGACCACTACGACTACGTCCGGGGCGAGAGCGGCGTGATCCACAGCTGCGATTACTGCCTCGGCTCCGGCACCCGTTGAATTCGCATAGCGCGGCCCTCCCCCGCGCTTAGCCCGCTCGGTTCCTCCTCCCAGTCCCACATCGGGCCGAGCGGGCACCCCATTCCAGCAAAGGATATCCCAATGACTTTCCTTGCCCCGGTTGACCGCGCATCCGCTGCGCCCGTCCCAGCCCTGATCACTGACCTCGACCGCGCCGCAGAAGGCCGGGCCACGGCTGAGGACATGGATACCGTTCTCAGCCGCGACCCGGTGCGCCCTGTTGAGCAGCCTGCCGTTGGTTTCTGGGATCTGCTCGGCTTCGCGGCTGGCTTCGGCCTGCTTTCGGTCGTGCTCGCATTCCTTCTGCCGATGGTGGTGTGATGAGCGATTTGACGCCAATCCAGACCGTATCTGCGGCCCCTGTCACCGGCTCTGCCATTCTCACCGCCATTTCAAAGGCGATGGGGGAAATGAAGCGCCTGGCAAAGGACAACAAGAACACCGAACAGAAGTACGAGTTCGCGAGCGTTGACGACTTCCTCGCAATGACCGGGCCAGTCTGCGCGGCTAACGGCATCATCACACTCATGGACGAGGTGTCGGTCGATAACTTCGAGAAGGCCGGGAAGTACGGCCCGACGCACTGGGCGCGATATGTCTTCGCCATCACCACCTACCACGCCAGTGGAGAGGCTCTGCCCACCGTGCGCCGGTCTGTCGAAGTGATCCGCAGCGGGGCGCAGGCAGCGGGCTCAGCGCAGTCCTACGCCCTGAAGCAGTATCAGCGTGCGCTGTATCAAATCCCGACCGGCGATAAGGATGACCCTGATCATGGGTCACCAGTCGAGCAGGCCCCGCCCCGTCAGGAACAGCGCCAGCCGCCCCGCGATCCCGGCCCGACTGCTGCAGACATGGCCATCAAGGCGCTGAGCGGCGCTGACACCCTCGACCGGCTGGCAGCGATCTGGGGCGACCTGCCCCGCGCCGTGCAGGGGCATCAGTTGGTGATCGACGCGAAGGACGCTGCGAAGGCCCGCCTCTCGCAGTCCGCAAATGAAACCACAAACAACGAAGGGGCACAGTAATGCAGACGCTCATCATTGCCGGGAATGTCGGCAAAGACGCCACCCTGCGCCGCACTCAAGGCGGGGACGCCGTGCTCGGCTTCTCGCTGGCCGTCGATAACGGCAAGGACGCTCAGGGCAACAAGCGCGAGAGCACTTGGTACGACTGCAGCCTCTGGGGCAAACGCGCCGAGAGCCTTGAGCTCCATATCGTCAAAGGCAGCAAGCTGACGCTGCAGGGCACGCCGACCGTGCGGGTGCATGAGGGCAATGCCTATCTCGGCATCCGCGTGCAGGAGCTGACCTTCATGGGCGGTGGCCAGCGCGGTGACAAACAGGGCGGCTATGACCAGCAGGATCAGGGCTACGGCGGTGGACGCTCACAGGGGAACGGTTCAGGCTCTGCCGATGGCTTCGACACGGAGATCCCGTTCTGATGGCTCTCTGTCAGATCACCTGCGATTGCGGAGAGCCCTGTCCGCAATCAGGGCCCATAAGGCCCGGGCATGAACATCGCCATCAGGACTGCGACTACCAGGAGCGCCCAGGAAGTATACGGAAGAAGCCGATCCGATCGCTCGGAAAGCCCGGGTGCCCAACGTCCGGCTACGCCCATGATCAGGGTGAAGCCAAGCAGCGCCCATGCAAGGAACAGGATCCAAGGATGGATATAGACCACCCGCCCCTCCGGCCAGTTTGCCTCCTGCCAGCGCTCTGTATAGGCGAGCAGGAAGATGAATCCGAGGCTCGTGAGGCTTTGATAAACCGAATAAAATTTCAAAATATTCACCCCCTTTGCCTTCCACCCATCTACGAAACCGTGCTGCGCCATTCAACACTCTGCGTTAGCGAGCTGCGCGTCTGGGAGGCCGTCCGATGAGCCAGACCATCATCATACGCGGCGACCGCCAGCGGGATCTGGCGAAAGCCCTGATCGAGCGGGCACCGGCAGATGCGGTGGTGACGATCAAAGAGGCGACCCGCAACCTCGATCAGAACGCCCTCATGTGGTGCCTGCTCAGCGATATCGCCCGCGCCAAACCCGAAGGGCGCCACTGGACTGCTGAGACATGGAAGTGCGCCTTCATGCACTCACTCGGCCATCAGGTGAAGTTCGCGGAGGGCCTCGACGGGTCAGGCCCCTTCCCCCTCGGCTTTCACAGCTCCCGCCTGAGCAAGAGCCAGATGGCCGATCTGATCACCACGATAACGGAATACGGCGACCGGCACAGCGTGCGCTGGTCGAACCCCAAGGCGATGAAAGGAACAGCATGAGCTTTCTCGGCAAGCACTCCGCCTTCGTCGAAAATGCCAATCCGATCGAGGCGCAGTGCCTGAACAAGCAGTCCTTCAAGAGCAAGGCAGCCGCGCTCGACGTGGCCCATGCCCGGGCACCGAAGTGGAAAAAGGGGCGCCGGGCCCCAGAGCGGGCAGTCCCGCGAGAGCCATATCACTGCCGCTTCTGCGGGGCCTGGCATCTGGGCAGGAGGGACCGTTGAGCATCCACCCGGGCAACCTGACTGGGGCCGCCCCTCGCGGCCTCAAAGGCATCACCCGCGAGAGACGCACCACGCGCCGGCAGCGGCAGGGCAAGATCGACCGCGAGTATCTGGCTGATGTGCGCCGCTTGCCCTGCGTGATCTGTGACGCCTTCGGGTTTCACCAGCAGAGCCCGACCGAGGCTCACCACACGATCTGCGGCTGCTTCGGGCAGGACAAAACGCCCGACCGCGAAGCCATCCCGCTCTGTGATGGCCATCACCAAGGCAAGTTCGATCGAGGCCGGATCGCCATCCATGAGGACAAGGCGCTCTGGCAGGACCACTACGGCAGCGACCGCGATTACATCGCCATCACGCAGGACGCGGTGGCCAGACTGAGGGGAGAAACATGAGAGGACGCCGCAGCCTTTTTGACGCGGGCGAGGAGCATCAAGACATGCTCCCCGTGCCCTCTGTCGCCGCGCTGGTGATCGTCGCAGCCATGGCCGTGCTGGCCTGCATCATCCTCTGGAGCGCATCATGAGCCAGCAGTTCAGCATGTTCGATCTATGGCACCCCGTCCCGGTGCGTCTTCCGGTCGATCCGTACGGCGAAGTCGTTCAGGGCGCGCCAGATGAGACCCTCACCCTGCCCCATCCCTGCATGGCTTGGCCGCTGGCGCGCATCGAACTGCATCGGCATACAGACGGCCGCTGGATGTGGTCAGCCTCCGCCGCCGGCAGCAGTTACAAGGTGGGCCCGAAGTGGGGCCGCTTTGCCGGAGAGCGGGATACGGCCCTTTGCGCGGCAGCAAGGGAGATACTCGACTTGGCTGAGAGGGTGACTGCCCCGGACGGCTTCTGCATCAGCGCTGCGCAGCTTCGGCAGGTGAAGGAATGGGCCGAACGGCTTGCGGCACACACCCCGGGTCAGAGCTTCAATCAAGAATGCCCCGTCGCTGACGCCGCCCGCTCCATCCGCAGACACAAGCAACCACGCTTCTGTGAGAGAAGCGCAAACCAAGGAGACCAACGCAATGCGCTCACCACGCCCCACTGAGGCTGCTATGCGCCGGGTCATCACCGCCTGGAAAGAGGCTGGCCTGTCGGTCGGACAGATGGAGGTCACCCCCGAGGGGCGGATCATCATCAGCGCGACGCCACCCGCTGAAAATACCGCTCCCGCCCCTGCTCCGGGTGCGCCGCGTCAATGGCGCAAACAGCCATGAAAGTGAACTTCCCCGGCCTGCTGATTGAGCGCCATCGCAACGGCTCGCTTCGTTACCGCGTCCGCGTGGCGCGGCGAGCAGAGCGGCGGATCCACATTCCGGTCCCGCCGGATCACCCACTCTTTGGGGAATATTATGCGGCTGCCCGAGCGGGCGTGGTCTATTCGCCGGAGATACCGGTGAAGCTCGTCGTCAGATCGCTCGATTGGCTGGCGCAGGGATACCTCGCGCATCTGGAAAATTTGGTCACTGCGAAGCTCGCCTCACCCCTTACGCTGAAGCAGCGCCGTTCCCAGCTGCGGCGGATCTGCGACTTTGACGATGGTGACGGGCGCTACGGCGATTTCGATATAGATGCGCCAACCGCGGCCTTCGTGCGGCTGCGCGATGCCTTCATCGCGACCCCGGCTGAGGCTGACAACATGATGAAGACAGCCCGCGCGATGTATGCTTGGGCTGTGGAGCGCGGAGAAATCAGCCAGAACCCCGTTAAGGGAATTAGCAAGGTGCACCGCTCTCAGGGCGGCGCTGAGGCCTGGACAACGGAGGATCTGCGCCGGCTCCGCTCGGCTCACCCCCTCGGCACCATGGCCCACCTCTGGCTGACCCTTCACATGTTCACGGCCTGCAGGATCTCGGATGCGATCTGGCTTGGTCCGCAGCATGAGGTTGAGCGTGACGGCATGCTCTGGCTCGACTGGCAACCCGCGAAGAAGGGCTCAGTCAGGGTCACAATCCCGATTCTCGGCCCGCTGCTGCGAGCCACCCGCGCGACCTCTTTGCAGGGCCCGACCTATCTTTTGACGGAGGCCGGCAAACCCTTCACCACTCCCGAGGGTCTGCGCAATCGCGTGCGCAAATGGTGCCGCACCGCGGGCCTCACCGACCGCTCGGCCCACGGTATCCGCAAGGCCGTGGCTGAGTTGCTGGCCGAGGCGGGATGCTCCCAGCATCAAATCATGGCCATCATGGCGCACAGCCAGGCGAAGACCTCGGAGATCTATACGCGGGGCGCCCAGCGGCGCGTTTTGTCGGAGGATGCGATGCAGGCTCTGGCATCGCTCGAATGGTAAAGTGTCCCGCAGCTTCGAAAAGCGGGACACCTGCCATTGATTTTACAGGTGATAACGAAGCATAAGAGTGCGAGGCCCGATTTGATTCGAAATCCGCCCCCATAATTTCCCTTATATTTCAGATACCTGCACTGAAGGTTTCTACCTAAAAACCATAAGCATGCGCATCTGAAGCATAAGCGTGCGAACCTGACTTCCGGTCCCGGGCCCTTGCCCTGCATGCGGACATGAAAAGGCCCGCCAGAGGCGGGCCACCTTCACGAATTGTTGGAGGCTTAGTGCTTACGGTCGAGCTGATCGATGAGCTTTTCCGCGTCGAAAGCATGGAGGAAGTCGGGAAGAGTGAAGGGGGTAAATCCCGTGGTCATGCCGTAAACCTCGTTGAAGGCCTGCTCAAAATGTTTGATGGAAATCTCCTTCTCCTTTTCAACCAGACAGGCGGTGAGCGCCGCAATCAACAGCTCGATCACGATGCCCCAGCGATATCCAGCTGCATGACCGAGCCGGTGGAAGAACTTCGGATCACACAAGGGCTGGAAGTCGATGTTGGCCTTCTTCGCGTAAGTGAAAACGAGCTTGATGAGGGCTTCGCGGTCACGCTTGAAATTAATCAGATCAAAATGAATAGCCTTGAGCAGATAGCGCAACTGCAGCCGGTCCTCGCCGCGTTCCTCCATCTCGATGTGTTCGCCCAGAACCGGCACGCCAGAGAGGATCAGGATCATCGGGCAGCTCATGTCTTTCAAGATCTTTTTCAAAATATTGAGGACAACACCATTGGCCGCGTGGCCGCTTTCAGTGAAGGCATGTTGGGCCTCGTCGAAGTGGATCCCGATGACGCCCAGATGGGCGGCCTGCTGGTGAACACGCTCCCACATCTCATTCTCAGTGGCACGAGGCATGGAAGGATACCCCAAGGCTTTAAGGGCCTTAACGGCAAGGTCCTTTGATGAGGTTACCTTTCCGCTGAGGCGGGACTGAACGATGCTCGCAGGCTTGCCGTTCGGCATCGCAGTCTTCGTCTCATTGAACTCGGTGATCATCCGTTCCAGCTCGCGGGTCTTCCCTACCCGTGATTTGCCCGTCACCAAGAGGCCGCGCGCTTCGAAAGGCTGTCCGATGGAGGCCTTAAGATAATAATCAGTCAGGCATTCGCTCAGCATGCGCCGCAGGAGCTCCGCCCGCGGAAACCGATAGTGAGCACTCTTCAGGGGCTGAGCCGCCTCGACGACAGCCATATTGATGAACGTCATTACTTCAACTCCTCGGTGATCTTGGGCGGGACAATGGGCCGATAGATATCCTCGTCGGGCTCGGCCTTGCGCCGCGTCTTAGGGGCGCTTTTGCCCTGGGTGCGTTTGGACGTATGGGCAGCCTCACCACGGATCAGGCTGAAGTCCTCAGCAGCGTCAGGGTCGGCAGCCGACATGTCCAAAGGACGGTTGCCGCCGGAGATGTCGAAGACCATGCCGCGCGGTGCGCCGACCTGAGTGACCGTTCCAGGTGCAGTCCAGTTAGGGGACTGAGCATTCCGGGCAGCTGAGGGCAGGACCGCAGCCCCTGCAATGACCGCCTCGGACTTTTTCCTGAGCTCCTCGATCGTGAAGTAACTCCGAGGCACGTTGCGCTCGAGCTCCATCTTTTGGAGCATCTCGTGCCGGTCCTTCCGGAGCTGGCAAAGACGATCCTCGTGAATTTGCGTCGCGCGGGGGTCTTCTTTGCGCCAGACTTGCAGCAGATCGACAACCTGTTTGAGGTTCAAGTCGGCGAGCTCAGTCATCTGGAGGCGGACGTCCACCGGATACTCAGCCCCTTCGAAGACGATGGTGGCGACGTTCAGATCATCCGGATCGACGAATACGCTGACCTTGCGCGGGAACTGATAACTGTCCCTCAAGCGCTGGAATTCGTCTGAGTTGAACCGGAGAGCCCCGAAGACGCAAACACCCTCATCGGTCGGCGTGACCACCTGCTGGGCGCCCAGCACCATGCGGCGGCGAACCGGATCAATCGGCGTGAAGAGACCCCGCGTGTGGACAAGCGAGTTCAGCACATCGACAGGCCGCCGGCCGTGCATGCCGACACCATAATGACGCATGCGGGGATATTCATCGATGAAGAAACGGCTCAAGATACCGTAGAGTTCAGAAACATTGATCACGCCTGAGGCTTGGGCATCATATCCAGTCAGGTGACCCGCCCGACGCCCGGTATATCCATGGAGCGTATTCAGAAGAGTGGATTCCAACGTGCCGAACATGCGCTCGATATAAGGGCGATCGGTCGAGTTGTAGGCGCGGGTGATCGTATTCGTGGCTCCAAGGCGCACCATGGCTTCGACGGTCTGTCGATTGCGGAGCCCAGTGCCGTTGTCGTTGCGGATATGACCAAGACCCATCGCCGGAGCACCTGACAACTCGCATCCGTAAAGGTCAGCCTCATATTGCTTGCTGCGGGTCGCCATCCGGATCAGCTCGATGGTTGCCTCAGCCTTAGGTTGGTCACTGATGACCCAAGCCAACGGCATCCGCGTCGCAACATCGATCATCACGAGGATATGGAAGCGAGACCTGACCTCTTCGTCCAGTTCTTCAAGTGTTTTGCGCTGCGCAGGGGTAAGCTTTTCCCAATGCCCCTTGGCTTTCGAAGAGACGATCAGCGAGGCTTTGCACTCATCGATTTCAACGTATTCACCAGGGAAGATCGCACGGATATCCGTGCTGCCGCGTCCCAGTTTGTTGCGCGCGTGCTTTGCACCGCCCTCGGCAATCGCAACCGCGGCAGGGGTAAGAAGGTCATTGCGAAACGCCTTAAGGGTCGCGGACGAGGGCATGATCAGCGGCGGCATCTCATTGCGCTGACGCACCATGTTCTCGCGGTGAACAAGGAGCTGCAGGTGTTTCAACACCGTGGCAACGGACGGCTTGGTGGATTTCAGTCCGACTTCTTCCCACGCCTGCTGCATGAGCTCATACAGCCTATGCGGCAGCCTGTTCTCACGACGTCCTTTCAAATGGTCGAGGGGCACCAAAGCGTCCAAGGGATCGTCGTTCGGCCCCAGCTCTTCGTAAGTCGAGAGATATTTACGGATCGTCCGGCCGGCATAGAGGACCCAACCCTGATGCTTCCCACCCCGCGGCTTAGTGGCATGAACTTTCTCGCCAAGGAGCCTGCTGGCTGCATCCGCAATGAACGCACGGGCTGCCGGTTTATCCAGTTCCGCCTCCGACGCTCGGTAGGACGGTTTCCCAAGCTCGCGCCGCTGCCGCGCCTGAAACTCATGTGCTGCACGGCATAGCGCAAGGTGGAATTTAGCAAGGCTCTGCTGGTAATCACTGCAGGCCACATGCGAAGTGACGCTCTTCAACCGAAGGCTGCTGGAGCGTTCATCTACAGGCGGGGTAATCCGCACTCCAGGGAGCTTCAACTGCTCGACAAGCACAGGGAACGGGCAAAAGTCTTCCTGTCCGTTTTCAGGATCCCAGAGCTTATAACCCCTTTCCCCGGTGCTCGTGACGATCTGCTCTCGACCATTCAGCGTCAGGGCAGTCCCAGCAGCAAAATGATATTTAAGCTCCTGTGCCATCTAGGCCCTCTGCACTTTGCTGAGTTCCGAGATGACGTTGTCGAGGTTTGCCAGCAGCTCGCCACGCGCGATCGCCCGAAGACAGGCGCGAAATGCCCTGTCGGGAGAGATCGTAGCAGCTGAACGGATCAGCTCGGCGATGAATACGTCGCCTTGCCGGAACTCAAGGATGTCCATCACGACCTGATCGGCCTCCGCATCCCTTTCCCAAGAAATGTGATGAAGGCGAAACAGGTTTTCGCGCCGCTGCCGCGTATAGTCGCTGGCATTTACGATGATCAGGTCATCTGCTGCGTGGTTAGGCGTGGCAGCCGCGATTGCCTCGATGGCACGCTCGGTAAGCGGCTTCAGGAGGCTGGCCTCATTGCGCACAAAAACGAGCCTGCGATGCCCATCCCGAAAGACGAGCAGCAAGTCATGGGTATAGCGACGCGACACCCCATTCTCATCCAGATAGGTGACAGTCAGCGGCTGAAACTTCAAATCGTAGAGGTTGGGGTCCAACAGCGCCTCAAGGGCAACAGCAAGCTCAGCTGCGCTCTCGGTCATCCCGAGCCGGGGCACCCATCCATTCGCCTCAGTGCGGTAGGTGAAAAACGACTTATGTGACGAGGCGCTCCGCCCGCTCGGATTACGCACACCATCAAAAGGCAAGATATGCCCCAGCTCTGGGAGCTCGATTACGGGCGCGCGCTCCAGCTTGGGCAAGCCATAGGCCCATTCGTCGTGATCTTTGATCCCTTCAGACATGCCTTCTCCATCCCCTGCCGAAACGGCGGAGTTTTTGTGTTGCTGCGGGACAAAGACCAGTTGCCACGGCCCGTTATCGGGCTCTATTGTGGCGACAGATATCGGACGATCTTCGTCCCGCCTTTACAGCGCGCCGCGACATGCGGCGCGCTTTTTTGATGCAAAAGGCCATGCAGTGCCGAGGCACAGCGCAGCCAAAGGGGCCTAGATGACGACCCGCAAAGGGGAGTCAATATCAAAATATTTCAGCTACTTACGGAAAAAAGACACCTTTATCTTTTTTCCGGCTTACCCGTTCTGAACCCTGATTTGAGTTCAGACGCTTAGTCGATTTCATTCATTCGAAAACCTCGTCTGCAGGCTACACGAGATAAATTAGCGCACCCCGCTCTCATCGGGGAGAGGGGGCTCGGTCGTAATCTGTGGAGAAGTTATCGGCTTAAGACAGCTGCGAAGACAAAGATGAATTCTGCTGGACCAGGCAAGCGCCAATGAGGCTTAATCCAACCATTCAGTAGGGGTGCGGCCCAGTGCAGACGACGGCTGCGAGCAGGCTGTCGCGCCTCTTGAGATCATTCAGCACCGTCTGCCTCAAACGCCATGCCGTCTCGTAGGAAATGCCGAATGTTCGACCAAGGTGTTTGGCGGTGACGTAATCACGGCTGCTGATGAAGCGATAGCTTTCGATCACTATCTCAGTGGCGAGGAACCACGTTCTCAGCGGCAGGCGGCTGCGATGCAGAACAGTATCTGTTTTGACCGAAAACTGATGACGGCAGTCTGCGCATTGGAAAAGGCATCGTGAGGCAACCCATGTGAGCACCGCACTCCCGCAGCGCAGGCAGCAAGGCCCTGCGGGCCACCGGACATCACGCACCCGGTCAATGCAACTTTGCTCCGACGGAAAGAAGCGGCTTACCCCGTAGAATGGAAGCTGGTTCCAATAGGCCGTGCAGGTTTGATGGAAGGGCATGCCATCAGGCAGCCGATCAACCTTTGCCCCGTCTTCCAGGATCAACTTGAGTTCCCCGCGCATCGCCTGCAAGCTTGGGCGATCCTAACCACTTCGCAGATTCCAGCCCGCCAATTCCCGTGAGAGGACAAAGTTTGACCTCGTTTGTGACCCCGAAACCACGCGAGACGTTCCCATCATTCTTGGGGCGGGTCGCCGCATCGCGGGGCGTTTCGGTGCTGGAATACACGCGCGACTTAGGTGTGCAGTTTAGAAACATCTTGGAACTTCCTGACGTGATGCGCGAGGGGCTGTTGAAATGGGCAAACCTCTCGGTCCCCCAAATGGACGAGATGCTCTCTTGGACAGGCATACGCAGCGGCGACATCAAGATCACTTATCGCGGTGAAACATTTGGGTCCCGTTCTTTACGCTCGCCAACCGTCCGCGGCTGCCCTGTCTGTTTGCGGCAGGATATGTCGGTTGATGGCACAGCGGCTGAGCTCATGGCACTACGAGGTCACTGGCAATTCCGTGACTGCGTGACCTGCATAGAACACGGGCATCTTCTTGTTCCGCTCTGGAGCCACGATATCGTAAAGGTGCGGTTGGACTCCGCGGCGCAGTTTCAACAATTGGCGCAGCGGATCCAGAGCCAAGAATTGGATATGCCGCGCATAGCCCTCGCTCCATATGATCATTGGCTTGAAGCTCGTCTGATGGGGCAAAAGGATCAGAACTGGATCGACGAATTCTCGATCGATACCGTGACGACGGTTTCGCGATTGCTCGGAGCCAAGATAATCGGACACAGCTTAACCGATTTGAAGCAAGACGTCGGATTGCTCAGAACAGCTTTAGTCGCTGGCTTCTCTACATTGCAGGCTGGGCCGGACGGGTTTCGAGCAGCTCTTGAGCAACTTGCCGCAGGCAAGGCATCAGCAGCGGGTGAACTCCGCAGCGTTTATGGTGATCTTTATACGAGACTTGGGCACGATCTGGGGGGGCAGCCAAGCTTTGATCCGTTCCGGGATATAATGCGAGCCGTAATCATGGGAAGTTGGCCGTTTCCAGAGGGAGAAGTCATCCTCGGCACCCGGTTTGAGAAGCGTTATACACACTCGGTTACGACCGCTGCTGTGCAGGTGAACATTCGTGCCGACAAGATGGCTGCATTGCTCGTGGAAGCCGGTGCCATTGAAGCAGATGATCCACGTCCTTTGGGGCGGCAACTGTTCAGTGCCGAAAAATTTGCTCCCTTCTTGGAAGATGTGGCAAACCTAGTCGGCCAATCCGCTATGCGCCAAGCTATCGGCGCAACTAGGAAAGAATTTGAAATATTGGTGCGAGAAGGCCTCCTACGACCACGCACGCAGATAAAAGAGCTGCGCCAGCCTTGGTTGATTAGGGACGGTCAGGAATTCGTCGAGAAGCTCTACGATATTGCCGTGCCCGGCGTTGATCCTGCGGATGATGCATGGGCAAGACTGGTCAGTATTACAGTGTCAAAGCGAGTAACTTTATCGAACCTCGTCGGGGCGGCGTTGTCGGGTGCCATTCAAATTGGCCTCATTGAGGGCGAGGTCGGTTTTCATGCGATCAGGGCCCTGACTGCGTCGGTCGACAAATGGATTGCCGAGGTAAGGCTGAATACGGAGGAGGGCCAGCTCATGGCAGCCTCCTTATCCCTGGCCGAGTTTGGACGTGCAGTTGGTATACGCGAAATGTCCGATCTTACAGCCTTGATAAGTTTAGGGATTATTTCAGCCACTGAGGTGGTGAATCCATTGAGCCGCAAGAGGCAATGGCGCGTAAAGAAAGACGACATCCGTGATTTTCGAGCCAAATTTACAACGGTCGGGATGCTGGCGGAGGAAACGGGGCAAAGCCCTAACGTCGTCGGGGCAGCCATCCGGCGGGCTAAAATTGCGCCATATTCAGTGCAGAATGTGACATTCAGAAACCTCTGGCCTCGGGAGCGATTGATGGAACTTAAATATTAGTGTTTTGAGGCATTATTTTCCCGCATCTGATCCGAGAAAGGCCGATCGCCACCACCATTTATGCATCATCCAGCACACCACCCAAGTGATTATAGATTGGATAGGCGTCGATAGTCATCGGGGCTCTCATCAAGCACTTTGTTGATTTCCGTCGAGACGTGACCCGGTCACGTCTCGACGGAAATCAACAGGTGTTGGCATTCTGGGGGCCGCGCTTTATTCGCCCGTCTTCACCAGCGCCATTGGCAATATGGGGGACCTGGCCCTTGCGCTGACATGCTTCGTCGCTCTGGTGGCGTGGAAAGCCGCGCCTTGGTTGGTCGTGATGATCGCGGCACTCGGAGGCATAGGGCTAACCCTGCTGTCTTAACAGGCTGCTGAAATAGTCAGGCCAGTAGAATATTTTTACTGTTGCGCCAGATTGCGTCGAACTCACCCGTGCAAAGTATGCTGCTACAATATCACCATCCGGCCACTTGCGATGATGGACTTGGAACTGGTAAATTATATGCAGAAATTCAATAAAATAAGGTGATTTTGGCTTATTATTCGGGCCCAAAGGTCGTTGAAGGCACCGATTACTAGTTTGAATTTCCTGCTAACCGATCAGGCAGTCCTGGCTACCTCCGACTGGCTAGTTCGCATACTTCAAAATCTAGACGGCAAGGCAGTAAGATTTTTCTTGGCGTCCGACTTCTTCAGCATCCTGCTAAAGGCAATTATCCTCGCAGCTACCGTATTGTTCTGGTTATGATTCCTGACCCTAGGCACTATAAATGGCTCTGACACTATCGGTGCGGCCGACTTCGATGAGGTCAGCGATGCCGAGAAGGCCGCACAGATATCGGTCCGTAGGGGCGTGGGCCCTATTGCTGGATGGATTCTAGATAGCGCGTTAGCTCAACCAAGCGTTTGGGGGTGGGGGTAATTGTGCCATCACCTGCATCAAAAGGAACACTTTCACCTTCAAGCAACTGGCCGAATTCGGGCATGTCCGAAGCGGATCGGCCCATCGTATAGCCGTAAATCTTGCCCATCACCTGAAGACGCGGGAAGGTGCCGCCATTCTTGCTCGACAGCGTAGTCAGATTGGTGGCCTTGCCCCCCGCGATGCCCGCTCCATCCGCGCCATGACAGCCTGCGCAATACGTCGCGAAATCGGACTCGGCCCGATTGTTCTGGGGTAGCGGCGCGCAGGCTGCCAGCACGGCCAGCCCCGCTGCGCCCAAGCCGACACTCAAAGTCCACTTCATATCGCTCTCCATTTGTCCTTTGGTCTCCGACCCTTTGGCAGCTCGCCTTGCCGCGCGTAACCCCGCGCTGGCCGGTCTGGGCTAAGTGGCGCCGCCTATCGCCCCCGCTCAGTCTCGGCGGCGCGCTTGCGGATCAATATTTGTTAGACTGCCCGCCATCGATCTCAATCACGGTTCCATTGATGAACTGCGCCTCGCCCGACAGCAAAAACGCGGTCAGCGCGGCGACTTCCTCCGGCTTACCGAACCGGCGCATCGGGTTCGGCTCTACGAACGTCTTGCCCACGCTTTCCCAATCTTCGCCCCCCATTTGCCGCAACGAGGCCTCAACCATGGGTGTCATAATCGCCCCTGGCGCGATTGCATTGATCTGAATGCCAAACTGGCCGTATTCGACGGCGCTGTTGCGTGTCAGCCCGACGACGCCATGTTTGCTTGCAGCATAGCCCGACTGATGCCCCACCCCGCGAATGCCGCCAACCGAGGCGCAATTCACGATGGCGCCATGGCCCTGACGACGCATCACCTTCAACACCTCGGCCATACCGAAGAACACGCCGTCGAGGTTAACCGAGATCACCCGATGGAATTCCTCGGCCCCGAAATCTTCGGTCAGGTTTTGGCGGCCTTCGATGCCGGCATTGTTGAAAAATCCGTCGATGCGACCGAAGCGCTGCAGGGTCTGCGCGACATAGGCTTGAACCTGTGAGAGCTGCGCCACATCGGCGGCGACAGTCACAGTCTCGGATCCCGCAGGAAGCGAGCGCACGGCGGCTGCCAGGCCTTCGGGCGTCAGATCAACGAGTGCTAGTTTGGCACCCTCGGTCGCCAAGCGCTGAGCGGTCGCAAGCCCAAGACCCGAGGCGGCGCCGGTGATGAGGATAACTTTACCTTCAAAACGCTGCGTGTTGGACATGAAGAGCTCCTTTCACTCCTTTATGATCAAGCCGGGGCGGCTCGCCCGCGCCAGCACTTCAGCGGCCTGAATGCTCGGCAACAGGTAACGCCTAAAGGAAAGCTACCACGATGCCGACGCTACCAGCGGGCCGTGATACGCTGGACATACAATACCCTCCCGACCCCGGGTGCTCTTATGGCGAGGACGGGGACATAGGCGCACGATCATACGGATCCGAAACTATAGATATGACGCAGATCAATTTCATCTAGCGAAAATTCCGCTACACGTCGGGCCGCCAAGATCTGATAAACGGATCTGGCACTCTCTGATGTGAGTTCATAAATCTTATGATGGCCGGGTCACGTTAGAAGCCATGCGCAGAGGAAACACTCGTGACACAGAGGCAGGTGAAAGGGGGCCAGCATGAATGCGCGTAGGTTTGAGATTACCGCCGAAGAAATCGGAGTGGTGGTCGCGCGCTTTTACGCAGACATTCGCCACCATCCAGTTCTTGGGCCAGTATTTGCACGGCACGTCACGGATTGGTCAGAGCATGAAAGCAGGATCATGTCTTTCTGGCGTAACGCGATCCTGCGCGAACAGGGCTACGATGGAAACCCCATGTTCGTTCACAAAAAGGCAGGAGACATACGCGCCGAGATGTTTCCAATATGGCTGGACCTCTTTGATAAAGTGCTGGCTGCTAACCTCACAATCGATCAGGCCCACAATTGGTCAGCCCTCGCGCACCGGATTGGCAAGGGCCTCAGCTCTGGGCTTGTGCAGGCTGGCGATCCCCCAAACCTCCGCCGCTGACAGAGAGGCAGCCGTTTCATCAGCCAAATCTTCGACAATGCCAGAGCCGTTAAGCCGGGCCCTTTTGAACTCTAAAATACCTTTCCCCAGATCCCCAAGAAGGGGGGATAGCCCCCCTGTCTGCCTAGACCGCGACCCCAAAGAGTTTCCCGATAGCGGCGGTCACTGCCATCGCGGCACCGCCCCAGAAGACCACACGCAGTGTTGGTCGCAACAACTTGGCTCCGCCGGCCCAAGCCCCGAGAGCCCCGAGAACGGCAAGTGCCAGCAGCGTCGTCACAGTAACCACGACGGCGACAGTTTCTGCGGGTGAGACGAGCGCAGCGACCATCGGCACGGCCCCGGCCAAAGTGAACGTGAGTCCAGAGGCAAAGGCAGCCTGTAAGGGATTGGCGCTATGCACCTCAGAGAGGCCGAGTTCATCGCGCACATGGGCACCAAGCGCGTCAGCTTCCGTCAACTCGCGCGCGACAAGCGCTGCCGTCGCGGGCGAGAGCCCTCGGCTCTCCCAGATAGAAGCCAGTTCCGCCTCCTCCTCCGCGGGTGTCTCGCGCAGAGCCTGCGCCTCACGGGCGATGTCAGCACCTTCAATATCCGATTGTGAGCTGACCGAGACATATTCCCCCGCCGCCATCGACATCGCCCCGGCGGCCAATCCCGCGGCGCCTGCAATCAACACCGCCTCTGCGGAAGGATTGGCGACCGCCACCCCCACGATGAGCGCCGAGATCGAGACGATCCCATCGTTGGCGCCGAGCACCGCGGCCCGCAACCAACCGCTGCGGTTGACGAAATGCACTTCTTCATGGGCTGACTGATAGGTCATGGCCGTCCCGCTCCAATTTCATACTGTCGACCTGACCCTGCAGGTTCCAGGCCGCGCCAAGGCTTCACCGCTCATCCGCGCTCGATGGATCGAAACGCTGACGAGGCCATCGACTTCCTTACATTTCCGGTAACAATGTAGGGTGAACCAGATCATTGCAATTGATCTAGGTCATGGCCGACGTTCGACGGAATGAATTATCGGCTCGTCATGCGCTGAGCCCGCCCCATGCGTGTCAACACAGGAAGCTTCCTATGCCCAGCACTGCCCCAGCAAGCCTTGAAGAACGCCTCATGCTTCCCCTCACGCTCGTGACGAGTTTCGGCATGGCGGCCGCCTTCTTCGGCACCTTCGTGCTGCCGGGGATCTGGCTCACGGCAGGGCTGGCACTTGTCTATCTTGCGGCTGGGCTTCCAACGGGGCTTCGCGCGCTTGGTTCGCTTTTCAAGGACCACGTGCTCGACATCGACCTGTTGATGATCATCGCGGCTTTGGCCGCGCTTGCGGTAGGCGCCCCACTGGAGGGGGCGGTTCTCCTCACGCTCTTCAGCATATCGGGCACGCTGGAGCATCGCGCTATGGGCCGCGCCCGCCGCGCGATCGAGGCGCTGATGGCGCTGCGCCCCGAGACTGCGCTGCGGCTGAGCGCCACGGGCGCGACAGAGGAAATCCCCGTCGTGGCGCTTCGCGAGGGGGATTTGCTTGTCCTGCGTCCGGGCTCGCGCGTGCCCGTGGATGGCGTGCTTGTCACCGGCGAAGGCACGGTCGACGAGGCGACGATCACCGGAGAGTCGATGCCCGTCTCGAAGGCGCCCGGCGCGAAGCTTTTCGAGGCGACGGTCAACCTCAATTCCGTGCTGACCATGCGCGCAAGCGCCACCGTCGAAAGCAGCACCGTTGCGCGGATGATCGACATGGTGACCGAGGCCCAAGCCGCCCGCGCGCCGTCCGAGACCTTCAGCGCCTGGTTCGGGCAGCGCTACACCGTGGCCGTGCTTTTGGGGGCCACGCTGGCCTTTGTTGTTCTCTGGGGGATGGGGGCTTCCGCCTCCGACGCCCTCTACCGCGCTGCGGTGCTGTTGGTGGCGGCAAGCCCTTGCGCCGTGGTGATCTCGGTGCCCGCCGCCATGCTGTCGGCGCTGGCGGCTGCGGCACGGGGCGGCGTGTTGTTCAAAGGTGGCGCGGCGCTTGAAGCCTTGGCAGAAGTGAAGAGCTTTTCCTTTGACAAAACCGGCACCCTGACCACCGGAGTTGCAGAGGTCACCGACCTCACCTCAGAGACCCCCGAGGGGCGCATGCTGGCGCTGCTCTCGGGTTTGGAGGCGCAGTCCGAGCATCCGATCGCCGCCGCGATCCGGCGCCGGGCAGAGGCCGAGGGGCTTGCCCCCGCCGCCATTCGGGATGTGGTGACCCATCCGAGTGAAGGCATCACCGGGATCGACGAAGAGGGGCCGATCTGGGCCGGAAACCAGCGGATGCTGGAGCGGATGGGGGCACGTGCCGATACCGCCGGGGCTCAGCGGCTGAAGGCCTCTGCCCAAACCGTCACCTGGATCGGCCGCGGCGCGCAGCTGATCGGTGGTGTTACGGTGGCAGACCGCCCGCGGCCAAGCTCTGCCGCCGGGCTTTCGCAACTGCGTGCGGCGGGGGTGGCGCATCTGGCCCTGATGACCGGGGATCGCCGCCCGGTCGCCGAGCGGATCGGGCGGGAGCTTGGCTTTTCAGATGCGGAAATCAACGCCGAGCTCTTGCCTGAGGACAAAGTGAGGCTGGTTGCCGCGCTTGCGGAAAAAGGCCGAACGGCCTTCGTCGGCGACGGGGTGAACGATGCCGCAGCCCTTGCCCGGGCGGATGTCGGCGTCGCTATGGGGGTCGCGGGCAGCGAGGTGGCGCTGCAGGCCGCGGATGTCGCCCTGCTGTCCGAGGACATGACGCGCCTTGCCGCCGCGCGGAAGCTCGCTTTGCGCACACGCCGGATCATCCGGCAGAACCTTGGCTTTGCTCTGGCGATGATGGTGCTTTTGATGATCTCAGCGCTCTTCTTCGACCTACCCTTGCCGCTTGCCGTCATCGGTCATGAGGGGGGCACCGTTCTCGTGGTCCTAAACGGCTTACGGCTCCTTGCTGATCCGATCCGCAATGATCTCGGTGCGGCGCGAAAAGCGCCCTCGCATCCCTCCTCCCAACCTCAAGAGGTTTCTCATGTATAAGCACATCCTTATCACCACCGATGGCTCTGAGAACGCGGGCCTTGGCCTTGAGCATGGCCTTACATTGGCATCCTGCATCGGCGCTGCGGTAACGATCCTGACAGTGACGCCACCCTTTCCGATTGTAGCAGCGGCGATGGGGGCCGGGTCATACACGCCGGTGGCGGTGCTTGAGGGCTATGATCAGGCGCAGCGTGAAACGGCCGAGCGGATCCTTGAGGCCGCCGCAGAGCGTGCGAGACATGCGGGCGTTTCTGTAACGGCCCTGCATGTGCCCGATGCCACGCCTGCTGATGCTATCTTAGAGCGCGCCGAGGCACTTGGTTGCGATCTCATCTGTATGGCCTCTCACGGGCGGCGCGGGCTAAAGCGGATGTTGCTTGGCAGTCAGGCAACCGAGGTTGTCACCCGTTCCGCAATCCCCGTCCTGGTCGTGCGGGCCTGATACCCCTCGGCCCGCTGAGAAGCGGGCCGGGCCGAATACAGAAGGTTGGGATGACCGGCTCTGATGCTGTAACCGCCCCCCGACGGCATCTTTGTGCCAAGGTGGGATCGTCATAATCCATTTGGGAGGCGGTCATGTCGGAGATTATTACACTCGGCCTGGATCTGGCAAAGAATGTGTTCCAGCTTCATGGCGCTGATGGGTCTGGAAAGGTCGTTCTGCGCAAGAAGCTGCGGCGCGATCAGGTTCTGGTCTTTTTATCAGCGCTCCCACCCTGCGTCGTCGCCATGGAAGCCTGTGGCGGCGCTCATTTTTGGGGCCGTGAGATCGGGAAGCTTGGCCACGAAGTTCGCTTGATCCCGCCGGCTTATGTGAAGCCCTTCGTGAAGCGGCAGAAAAATGATGCGGCCGATGCTGAGGCCATCTGCGAAGCGGCTCAAAGGCCAACGATGCGCTTCGTGCCGGTGAAAAGCGAACGGACCCAGGGCTCAGCTATGGTTTTTCGGGTCCGCGAAGTGCTGATCCGTCAGCGCACCCAGCTCATCAATGCGTTCCGTGGCCATCTCACGGAGTTTGGGCAGATCGTGCCGCAGGGCACCTCTAACATTGTATTGACCCAGCGGAATCTGCTCAGGTTAAGCTGCTAATTTGAATGCCTCTGCCGGCGTGCGCATGGCAAGGGCCTGATGAGGTCGGCGGTTGTTGTAGAAGCTGATCCAGTCGCCGATGGCGCGTGTTGCGTGCTGGATGCTGTCGAAGCGTTGGCGATGGACGCATTGCTCCTTCAGCGTCCGGATCACGCGCTCGACCATGCCATTCTGCTGCGGGCAGTGGGGTGTGATGAACTCCTGCTTCAACCCGTAGTTGCGGACCAGTGCCGTGAACTTGCGGCTGGTAAAAACCAGGCCGTTGTCCGACCTCAGCAGGAACGCGTGATTGACGCGGCCGAGGGTTCCGAAGCGGCTGATGAGCGCATGCTCCAGCGCACTGGCTGCAGTCGTAGCCTTGCCGGATCGTGACAGATGCCAGCCCAATAGCTCGCGGGTGTGGCAGTCGATGACCAGAGCCAGTGTGGCCCAGCCATCCCGCCCTGCCCAGACCCGGCACATGTCGGTCGACCAGCGCTCGTTCGGGGCCTTGGCCACGGACGGGATCGCCTCGATGCGGGGACGCATGCCAATGGGCCGCTTGCGCACCTGCCAGCCTTTGAGCTGAAAGACACGTTGCACGGTATTCTTGTTGAAGCCGAGCAGCCAGGCCACCGTCCTGTAGCCAAAGGACGGTTCCTTCTCGATCATGGCCTTGATCGGCTCAGAGAACCGCGGATCGACCTTCGGAACCGCCTTGGTTGGCCGGTAATACACCGTCCGGCGCGGCACCCCAAACCAGGCGCAAAGCTTGGTCAGCGGAATCTTGATACCCTCAGCGAGAAGGCCCTGATGAATGCTCTGGATCATTTGTCGCCCTGTGCATCCAGCAGGGCTTGGTATTTTTTTCGCGCGCGCAACTCCAGCATGGCCTCGCCATAGGCCTCCTGAAGATCCTTCAACTGCTTCTCGTATTGCTCGCGGATGTCGAGCGGGTTCGCCCGCAGGGAATTCTCCATCCCCCGCTTCGCGTCATCAACCCACCCTTCAATCTCCGAGGGCGACAGGTCGAAGGACCGGCTGGCCTCCGCCACCGTCGTCTTGCCCTGAATGATCTCGATCACCAGCGCGGTTTTACGCTTCGCCGTCCAGCGCTTGATGCTGTCGTCCATGGTCAAACTCATTGCTACGTTCTCCCTTGTAGCATGAGCAGGTTTTCAGTGGGTCGATACAACATTTCCAAGTTGATCAAGATTGTCGAGGATCCGGCCTGCGGACTACCGGCTGAAGCGGTCGCTACCTTGCGGGTCTTGATCATGTCGCTCCGGTATCTGGAGGAAGAGATCACCAAGCTTGACGGTGAGATCGCGCGTCGTGCCAAGGAAGATGATCTTGCCAGACGTTTGATGACAATCCCCGGCATAGGACCACTGATCGCTACGGCCTTTGCAACACTTGCGCCTGCTGCCGAGACCTTCCGCAAAGGCCGCGATTTTGCGGCGTGGTTAGGCCTCGTGCCACGGCAACATTCAACGGGCGGCAAACAACGCCTGGGGGCGACTACCAAGATGGGAGAGCGATCATTGCGGCGGCTGCTGATCATCGGCGCCAATAGCGTAATCATCAAACGGAATGTGCATACCAGCGCAAAGCCTGGAAGTTGGCTGGGCGAGATGCTCGGTCGCAAGCCCACCATGCTGGTGCGGGTGGCACTGGCCAACAAAATGGCGCGGATCGTATGGGCCCTGATGGCTCACGGTAGCGTCTACAAGGCTCCGGCACCAACGATGTAATTCGTCGAGGGCCGCGAGACGTCGAAGCGAAAGAGGGCAAGGAGACGTTTGGCGCAACGGTCGCGAGACAGGATCAGGAAAACCAGTTGCGCAACATGTGCCACTCGAGCACGCGGCGCTGATTTGGACCTGATCTGCGAACACCATAGTGGCCCGCGGCATAAGATGGCCGCAGCAGTGGCCGGATACATGTCAGCACCCGACAACGCGTCAAAAAGATCCAAATTACCCTCTTGCGCAAGGGGCGGTTATACATGTTGCGCAAATCGCGTGTTTGCCGAGGTTCCCCTTTCCCCGGACAGACTTATCCCACGGCTTCCGTGACAGGTATGCCGAGCG